>JAATFV010000254.1 GCA_015655015.1 Chitinophagales bacterium
GACCGTGCATGCCACCAATGGCGATATGATCGATTATTTAGTTGCCAAACATAGAGCGGAAGGTAAGCTGGCCCCATTATATCATTATTTATCACAGCCGGAAGTGACGGAGGCGGAAGCTTCGGGCCGGTTTGCGGACATTGCCCACTATACAGGCTGTCCCGGTTATATCGTACATATGACCTGTGAGGGAGCGCTGAATGCTGTCCGGCGGGCCACACAGCGGAATCAGAAAGTCTTTGCGGAGACCTGTATCCAATATTTATTATTGGACGCCTCCCTGTATGAACAGAATTTTGAAGGCGCAAAATGGGTCATGAGCCCTCCTTTGCGGGAGAAGAAAGACCAGGTTTCGCTGTGGGCCGGTATCAATCAGAACCTGGTGAATGTGGTGGCCACCGATCACTGCCCTTTTAAATGGGAGCAGAAGTTGATGGGACGGGACGATTTTTCTAAGATACCCAATGGCCATCCCGCTATCGAGAACAGGATGGAGCTGTTATACAGCGAGGGAGTTTCCAAAGGACGCATCTCTTTGAACAAATACGTGGAAGTCGCCTGCACCAATGCCGCTAAGATCTTCGGAATGTTCCCCCGGAAAGGGACGATCGCCCCGGGCAGCGATGCGGATATCATTCTCTTCGACCCTTCGGAGAAACATACCCTTTCCGCCTCTACACATCACATGAACGTGGATTACTCCGCTTATGAGGGATGGGAAGTAACGGGGAAAGTGAAGACGGTTTTATTACGGGGCAAGGTTGTTATCGATAAAGGGGAATGCCTGGCAACAAAAGGTTATGGACAATTTGTCAGAAGAGGGAAGAACATATCGTTCTAAATTATTATGTATTGCGGTGAATACCCTGCTTTTCTAAAGCATTTTTCACGAACTTTTTACAACAAACTGATTATTAATGTGTTTCAAAACTTTCAAGTAAACGCCCCAAAAATACCTACCTGTCCCTTCCGCTTACAATCACTATAAAACTGACAATATGGCAAGAATAATCAAGTCCGGTCTGATCCAGATGAGCCTTCCGAAAACAGAGGGAGAAGGTACGATTGAAGAGATCAAAGAGGCGATGGTGCAAAAACATATTCCGTTCATCGAAGAAGCAGGTAAAAAAGGAGTTCAGATTCTCTGCCTGCAGGAGATCTTTAACACCCCCTATTTCTGTCCGGGTCAGGACCGGGCCTGGTATGAATCGGCTGAAAGCATCCCCGGCCCAACGACCGAACGTATGGCCGCCTACGCGAAGAAATACAATATGGTGATGATCGTGCCCATCTATGAAAAAGAGCAGCCCGGAGTATTATACAATACGGCCGCCGTGATCGATGCTGACGGCACACTGCTGGGGAAATACCGTAAGAATCACATCCCACATACCTCCGGCTTCTGGGAAAAATTCTTCTTCAAGCCGGGCAACCTGGGTTATCCCGTCTTCCAGACAAGATATGCAAAAATAGGTGTGTATATCTGTTATGACCGCCACTTCCCGGATGGAGCGAGATGCCTGGGGCTGAATGGAGCCGAGATCGTTTACAACCCGTCGGCAACGGTAGCGGGCCTCTCTCAATACCTGTGGAAACTGGAGCAGCCCGCTCATGCTGCGGCAAACGGTTATTTCATGGGGTGTATCAACCGGGTAGGAGAAGAACGACCCTGGAACCTGGGCCGGTTTTATGGCAGTTCCTATTTTGTCGATCCAAGAGGACAGGTGTTCGCCCAGGCCACCGAAGACAAAGATGAATTGCTGATTGCGGAGTTCGACCTGGACCAGATCGAAGAAGTGCGAAGCGTCTGGCAATTCTTCCGGGACAGAAGGCCGGAAACTTATGGAAAGCTGACAGAGCTATAAGCAAGGCCGGCGTTACCATAATAAATGCTGACCACTCCTGTTTCCTCCCCCGCGTCGGACCGAATCAATATAAACAGTATAAAATGGCTATATCCAATCATCGTTTAAAGCCTGAAGAATACGAGTTGAACTTCAGCGACATCCATCCACCGTTTGAAACGCGGGATGCCGCCCTGGTGGAGGCCAACCGCTGCCTGTTCTGTTATGACGCCCCCTGCACCAAAAGCTGTCCCACCGGCATCAATGTCCCCAAGTTCATCAAACAGATCGCCACCGACAATATCAGGGGTTCGGCGCACACTATTTTTGTCTCGAACATCATGGGGGGCGGCTGCTCAAAGGTGTGTCCTGTAGAAAAACTTTGCGAGGGAGCCTGTGTGTACAACCTCATGGAAGAAGAGGCCATTCCCATTGCAAAGCTGCAACGTTATTCCACAGAAAAAGCGATCCGGGAGAAATGGCCTCTCTTCGAAAGAAAACCCTCCATCGGCAAAAGGGTCGCTATCGTCGGCGCCGGTCCGGCCGGACTCAGCTGCGCCCATACCCTTTCCCGGCAAGGCATTGACGTCACGATCTATGAAAAGGAAAGCAAAGGAGGAGGCCTGATGGTCTATGGCATCGCTGCGTACAAGGTCACCCCGGCCTTCTGTGAAGAAGAGCTGGATTATATCCTTTCCCTGGGCGGCATTGAAGTAAAATATGAGATGGAACTAGGTAATAATTTGTTCTTAAACGAATTGAAAAAAAATTACAACGCCATTTATCTCGGTTTTGGCGTAGGCCTGACCAGGCAATTGGATATACCCGGGGAGCATCTGGAGGGAGTAGTGGATGCCCTTCATTTCATCTATGATATCCGCTCCAAAGGATATCCGGCTGTGGCGGTTGGTGATAAGGTAGTAGTGGTCGGCATGGGCATGACAGCTATCGATGCCGCTACCCAGGCTAAGCGGCTGGGGGCGGCAGAGGTTACGCTGGTCTATCGCCGGACAGAGGCCGAAATGCCCTGCACGGAGACGGAGCTGAATATTGCCAAACTGGATGGGTGCAGGATCGTCTGGCTGGCGGCGCCTAAAGAGATAGTGGGCATCGATGGCCGTGTCACACAGCTGGTATGCCATGTAATGCAACTGGGGGAACCGGATGCCAGTGGCCGACGCTCACCTGTCGAAACCGGTGAGACTTTTACGCTGGTTACCGATATGGTCATTAAAGCCACCGGGCAGATCCCTTTTCAGGCCTTGGTGGATGCCGTTGGGCTCCGTAACGATAAAGGGAAAATTTTGGCGGCAGCGGATGGGACCACCGATCTGAAAGGAGTGTTTGCCGGCGGGGACAATGTGAACGGCGGGAAAGAGGTAGTAGATGCCGTGCAAGCTGGCAAGGTCGGAGCGGCGGCGATTGTACGATATCTGGATCTGCCCGCGTAGGCAGCTCCCAGCGGCCAGTTCAGCAATAACGCCCTGGTGATCGGTGATCTCCGTGATCATCTTGGCGTTTATCGTGGTTCCCGGCCGGATTCATTTTTTCTGAGATTTAAATGAGATTTAAAATAACGCTATATGGCTTCCTTACAAACGAACTTCCTCGGAATAAACTCGCCCAACCCCTTCTGGTTGGCCAGCGCCCCTCCTACCGACAAGAAGATAAATGTCCTGCGTGCCTTTGAGGCCGGCTGGGGCGGCGTGGTCTGGAAGACCCTGGGCAGTCAGGTAAAGAATGTCAGCTCCCGGTATTCCTCGGTGAATTTTAATGGCGCCCGGATGATGGGTTTCAATAATATTGAGCTGATCAGCGACCGGCCACTGGACATCAATCTGAAAGAGATCGCGGAATGCATCCGGCTTTTCCCGGACCGGGCCATGATCGTCTCGCTGATGGCAGACAATGACAGAGAGAGCTGGTTTCGGCTCATCCGGCAGGTGGAAGATACGGGCGCCCATGGCATTGAGCTGAATTTCGGCTGTCCGCATGGCATGACGGAAAGGGGTATGGGCGCGGCCGTAGGCCAGGACCCGGCCATCGCCAAAATGGTGGTGGAATGGGTGATGGAGGCCGCTACTATTCCCGTGATCACCAAGCTGACACCCAATGTGCACTCCGTCGTGCCGACGGGACGGGCAGCCGTGGAAGCCGGCACACAGGCCCTGTCCCTGATCAATACCATTCAATCTGTAACGGGGGTCGACCTGGATACTTTTATCCCCAACCCGAATGTGGGCGGTCAGTCCACTTTTGGCGGTTATTGCGGTCCGGCTGTAAAGCCCATTGCGCTAAAGATGCTGACAACGATCGCGCAGGACCCGGTCACCGCCAAAGTTCCTGTCTCCGGTATTGGCGGTATCAGCACCTGGAAAGATGCGGCGGAATTCATGCTGCTGGGAGCGACTACCGTGCAGGTGTGTACGGCGGCGATGAAATACGGTTTTCGTATTATCGAAGACTTATGCGAAGGCCTCAGCAACTGGATGGATGAAAAAGGATTTGAAAAGACCGG
This sequence comes from Chitinophagales bacterium, assembly GCA_015655015.1. Taxonomy (GTDB): domain Bacteria; phylum Bacteroidota; class Bacteroidia; order Chitinophagales; family Chitinophagaceae; genus Puia. The sequence goes on from JAATFV010000254.1 coordinate 4,363, forward strand.
AGACTTTATCGGCCGGTCGGTACCTGCGCTGACCCATTGGGAAGAGCTGGATATCAATTACCACATCGTGGCGCGGATCGATCCGGCAAAATGCATCCATTGCGGGCTGTGTTATATTGCCTGCGAAGACGGTTCCCATCAGTCGATCCGGCTGGACTATGGAAATCCCTATAATACGTACACGATCAAAGAAGATGAGTGCGTGGGCTGCAATTTGTGCAAGCTGGTCTGTCCGGTGGACAATTGTATCACGATGGTCGAACAGCGCAAAGGGGAGGAATATCTTAACTGGAAAGAATTTCAACGGCAGGGGCTGCCGCTGAATGATCATTAGAACACAATTCTGTGAAATCCGAAGGTTTGTTTATAATGGAATAACAGAAAATGCGTATACAAAAATTCCGCTCCAACATAGCTGTTAAAGCGGAATTCAGGTTATCCATTAACGACACCTTACCTTAAGATTATTTCTTTACAGAAAATTTATAAACAGTCGTTGTCCTATACGTCTTTCCTGCCTTTAGCTCCGTAGTAGGGAAAGAAGGTTCATTCGGCGAATCCGGGTAATGCTGCGTCTCCATGCAAAAGGCAGTTCGGTAATCGTCTTTTTTACCTCCCTTGATGGGATTGGCGCCTTTCATGAAATTACCGCCATAGAACTGTACAGCAGGTTCCAGGGTGTAAGCCTCCATGATAATGCCGCTCTGGTCGCCCAGGACCGTTGCAGCCGGATTCAGGCCGCTTCCCTTATTGGGGTTCAGCACGAAATTATGATCATACCCTTTCCCGTACTTCAACTGGATATTATCATCTCCGATGTGAGCGCCGATAGCGGTTGGTGTCCGGAAGTCAAAGGGCGTTCCGGCTACAGGTTCTATCTTGCCCGTGGGGATAAGGGTGGAATCTACAGGAGTATAATTGTCTGCATTGAGCTGCAGCAGGTGATTGTTGATCGTACCGCTCCCCTGCCCGTTCAGGTTGAAATAAGAATGATTGGTAATATTTAATACCGTGGCTTTATCGGTAGAGGCTTCATAATCGATCTTCAAGGCGTTGCTGCTGTCACCGGTTAATGTATAAGTCACTTTTACCTGCAGGCTGCCGGGATAACCTTCTTCTCCGTCCCTGGACAGGTAGCTCAGCTCTACGGTGCTGTCATTCAGCTGTCTGGCATCCCAGACCTTCGCGCCAAAACCTTTCTTTCCGCCATGCAGGTGATTAGGCCCGTCATTGGTAGCCAGGGTATAGGTTTTCCCTTCCAGGGCGAATTTGCCTTTGGCGATACGATTGCCGTAACGGCCCACAATGGCTCCGAAAAAGCTTTCCGGCTGATGCACATATTTACCGATGCTGTCATATCCGACTACAACATCCGTCAGAACGCCCTTTTTATCAGGAACCAGCAGGCTCACGACACGGGCGCCGTAATTCGTGACGGCGGCTTCTGCATTATTCTTATTCTTCAGGATGTACAGGGCTGTGGGCTTCCCATCTACCGTGTCTCCGAAAGCTTTGGCATCAGGAAGGACGGCCGGAGCGGAAGCCGAAGGTGTTGCGGTTACAGAATCTCCGCCGGTCGGAGCAGGAGGATTGCTGCCATTACCACAGCTGGCGAGCAGGCCGGCGGCAGCGACGAATAAAGAAAAGAGAAGTTTGTTCATATAGCAATAATTAATTGACGGTGTTGATAACGCCCCATGAGCGGCCGGCTACAGGGGAGGATCAGGATAACAGGGAAGTGCCGTTCTCAATTTGTCCGATATATACTTTCAGCTCCTTGTCCATAGCCGCCGCATAAGCGGGAATTGCCTTTGCTACCAGATCTTCTATAGCTGCCTCTTTCACCAGGTTGATCGTACAGCCGCCGAAACCCCCTCCCATCATCCGGGCGCCAATAACACCAGGATTGTCTTTTACAAAATCCACCAGGAAGTCCAGCTCGGAACAGCTTACTTCATACTTCTTGCTCAATCCTTCATGCGTGGCGAACATCTTTTGGCCGAAGGCGGCGATATCTCCCTGGTTCAGATCGTCGCTGGCGGCCAGCAGACGCAGATTTTCCTCCACTACATACTGGCAGCGGCGGTATACCAGGGCATCAGCAGGGGCTACATACTGGTCCAGCATGGCCAGGGTGGCGTCCCGAAGGCTTTTTACCCCGGGCTCATGAGCCTGTATCAATTTCACGCCGGCTTCGCACTGCTGACGACGGGTATTATACTCTGAGGAAGCTAAGGAATGTTTGACATTAGTATCCAGCAGGACGATCCGGATACCCTCCGTATTAAAGGGAACATACTCGTAAGCCAGGGACTGGCAGTCGAGCCGTATTACATGATTCTTACGGCCGAACATGCTGGCGAACTGGTCCATAATGCCGCACTGAACTCCTACAAAGACGTTTTCCGCCTTTTGGGCCAGCTTCACCATGGTCAGCTTGTCCACACCAAGTCCGAACAGCTCGTTAAGGGAAAAAGCCGTGGCGCATTCCAGCGCGGCGGATGAAGACATTCCGGCGCCAAGGGGAATATCGCCCCCAAATACACAGTTAAAGCCTCCGATCGGGTGCCCAAGCTCCTGCAATTGCTGAACAACGCCCAGAATATAGTCCGGCCAGTGCAGGCCGGAGGGCAGTACGTTCCTGGTATCGCCTATATAGCTGAGATCCAGGTCGAAGGATATGATATGGATGGCATTGTCGTCCCGGCGGGAAACGGCCATATAAATCGCCTTGTTGATTGCGGCGGGCAATACGAAGCCATTGTTATAATCGGTATGTTCGCCCAGCAGATTGACCCTGCCCGGGGACCGCACCACCTGCGGATCTGTATTGAAACTGCTTTTGAATCTGTCTGTTACCCTGTATGCGAGTGAATGGTCCTGTTGGTTTGCTATCATATGTCTTTCAATCTACAACTGTCAAAATAACATCTATTTTGACGGAAAATCAAAAAAAAATGATCGTCCATTACTTTCGTAAGATTGTCCATTAAAAAAGTCTCACAGAATGGTGAGACTTTTGCCAACGCTGGCAGACCGGATCAAATATTTCTTTACATTCAATTTTCCTTTTTATCCGGATCGCTTTTGCTAAAAGAACGCCTGGCTTCGGCCAATTGCTGGAGGCAAAAAGGGTCGTTACTATAATCCTTCATCGAAGGATCGATAGTAATGCCTGCCCTGTCGCTAATGGCATATGTTTTTTGATTTCCCTTTTCGGGATTTAAATTAGCACTCATAATTCCTCCTTTTTTCTCAATTAAAAATAGTATTTATTCTACGTGTGGCCAGGAATGCCCGATAATTCTGCCCTGTTCTAAAACGTACCCACCTTCTTTCGGAATACTCTCCTCTTATTAAAAAATGGGTATTAATTTCATCAAAATGAGCGGCAATTCCCATTTGATAAAGACGGGTTCTTATAGGATCGCTTCCTCTGGCATAAATCCTGCATCCGGAAAAACGATCGGAGAATTCAAGAGCAGTAGCAGCAACAGTCGCCAATATTTTATTCCGATCCTTATTATTGCTGACTGACAGATCGCTCAATTTACCCGTTAGTTGATTCACATCGCCAAAGAACAGATTATAATGGTCCACATAATCTACAGTTCTCATGTATTGGTAGAGAACAACTTTTGTAATTATTCCTTTGGGACCCGCACTTTCAAATTCATATTGCTGATAAGAATCACTTACTCTATATCCATAACGTTCCAGTAACATCCCTTTCATTTTAGTACAAAACTACTACCCCCATCCGAAGATTTTTTTTATTTTTTTCCAATTTCCCTTACCAATTTCATAACACATTAATTTTCAATCAGCCTACCCGATCCCAATCAACAACTTTTTTTATAGCTATTGATTTTCCCCGCAATTTCCGTTTAGCCGCATTTCATTAACGGTGATCGATGCGCGCAGATAATCTCTCAGATAAAATCCGGACCATTGCTGGTCGGCATAGCTGAAATGCCCTGCTCCATTCCCTTTCAGCAACACTCCATAATTAACCTCCGGTTAGCCGAAGCGGAGCCGTACATGATCAATGTTGCCGCATAAGAGAGGAGGCGATGCCTGCCATCCTGGTCAGTATCCGACGCTTTAGCCGGATTACCGGCCGCAGCTGATTAAAAAAAATGCCTGCTCCGAAAAGCAGGCATTTTATGGTATATTTCGTCGGTTGGTATTAGTTGGTATATCCGGGATTCTGGATCAATTTAGTGTTCTTATTCACTTCATCCCTGCTGATAGGCCTGAAATACATCTTATCCAGCCAGGTGCGGTTCTCCAGGGAATTATCCACTACAGGCGAATAATGGTAGGTATAAAGGGTCTCATCATGCCGGTAAGGGGAAGGCGCAAGAGCCCCCGGCTTCAGGTTGCCTGTCACGTTGATGAACTGGATCTTTCTCCCCAGGGTGGCAGAGGCGATCATCCATCTCCGTGCATCATGGTAGCGATGCTCCTCATAGGCCAGCTCCACTCTCCGCTCATTCCTGTAAACATCCCGGAGAGCAGCTCCTGTTGCCGTAGTAGCAGGCATCCCGGCGCGGAAACGGATCTTATTGAGCCAGGTTTGCGCATCCACATCCTTGCCTAATTCAATACTGGCTTCCACATAATTGAGGACGGCTTCGGTATAACGAAGGACCGGCCAGGGAATATACTGCCTTGTATTATTATCCACGACAGCAGGATCCGGGTCGATGAACTTGCGCATGTAATAACCTGTCCAGCTGCCGTTCCAGTTCTCTACCGGACTTTGCCGGGTATCCAGGCCTCCCTGCAGCGCACCGCCCGTCATCTGGTAAGACCCTGTCTGGATCTGGTTGGCCGGATCAGGATTGGAAGTGATCTTATCGCGGGGCTTCCAGCCGGCTCCATCGAACAAAACAGTGGCGTACAGCCGGGGGTCCCGGTTCTTGTAGGGCGCGGCTCCATCTGTCCCCCAATCGAACCTGCTCCCGTCTATCATTTCATAATCATCTACCAGTTCCTGTATGGGCGCATTACCCGCCCAGTTATGATATCCGTTCGGCCCATTGTTCAGCCCTACGGAAGTGCCGTCATTACTCGGCCCGCCGCTGACCAGCTGCGAAGAAAAATCCCTTTCGAACAATAATTCGACGGCGGCCGCTTTATCTACTCCCGGCGCATTGCTGCCTCCGCCCATGGCGATGGCAGTATAATTGGCCTGCCCTTCCGCAGCAGAAACAGGAGCGGAAAGATCCAGCTTATACCCGCTGGCTGCCTGCAATACAGCCAGGGCTGCATCGCTGGCCGCTTGCCAGCGCGCCACCCGGTCGCCGCCCGTATAACCGAGCAATTCGGGATTGGAAAAAGAGGCGATCACGGGAGAATTAGCCTTTGCCGTGGGAATGTCATGCAGATCGCTGGCCGCATACAAGAGGATCCGGGATTTCAAGGCAAGGGCAGCAACAGCGGTAGCGCGGCCTTTTGCCAGGGCCTTGCCGGTCAGTAAAGAGACGGCGGTATCGCAATCGGCTACGATGAATGTAACACAATCTTCAAAACTGCTGCGGGCGAGACTATAATCCTGACCCAGGTCATAGGTATGGTCGACGATGGGAATAGCGCCATAATAACGAACCAGCTGATGATAATAATAAGCCCGGAGAAAATGAGCTTCCCCCTTCAGCCGGTTATTCAGCACCGTATCGGTAAAAGTGGCTGTTTTCAGATTTTCCAGGGATACGTTCGTTGCGCGGATCCTGAGATACATAGTCACCCAATCATAAGTATTGCTCACCCAGCCCAGATTGGTCGGTCCCAGGGTGCCTTCATTGATCGTATTGATCCCCCGGCCCGGATGAACGAAGACGGCCTCATCGGATAAAGAGGCTAACTCCTGCTCATCGAATCCGCCGTTGCCCAATCCATTATAGATATCGGTGACAAAGGCTTCCGCAAGGCCGCCATCTTTCCAGGTGTCGGAAGCCTGGATCTGGCTGAGTGGCTTCGTGTTCAGGAAGTCACGGCTGCAGGCCGTAAAAAGGATGATCCCCGGCAGCGTGACGAAAATGATCTTTATTAGCTTACTGGCGTTCATAATTTCTTTTTTTAAGAAGTGAATTCTTTTCCTTTAGAAGGTTACTCTTGCACCCAGGTTGAGGATCCTTGCCTGCGGGTAATACTGGCCGCTGCCGGAAGTCGATTCCGGATCCCAGATCTTCATCTTATCCCAGGTGATCAGATTAAGGCCGCTGCCATAGATCCTGATCAGGGAGATACCGGCCTTTCTGGTGAGGGAAGGGCTGATATTGTAGCCGATCTCCACATTCTTCAGACGCAGGTAATCACTGTTGCGGAGGAAATAAGTATTCCAGCCGGGTGAGGTGCCCGTTGACGTGTTCGTATAAAAGGTATTATTCCTGTTGGTGATACGCGGGTCGATGCTGCTCGGATGATCGATCGTCCACTGGTGATCATAGCTGTATTGCAGATAATTGCCTATATCTCCGGACTCGGTAGCGATATAAAGCAGACCTCCGGTAGCGCCCTGGAAGAGAACGGACAGGTCAAAGCCACGCCATTGCACCTTCAGATTAATGCCCCCGGTGAAGGTGGGATCCTGTGTCTTATCCAGCCTCACCATGTCATTCCCGTCAATTTTCCCGTCCCGGTTGACATCCCTGAATTTCATATCCCCCGGATTGAGGGAAGGCGTAACACCTGTATAGTCAAGGGTATTGTCAGCCACTTCTTTAGCATCTTTGAATACCCCGGCATACTGATAGGCCAGGAAGGCAGCTCCTCCGCTTACACTTCCGGCAGAGCCAAACGGATGGCCCGTCGCTTTCTGCCAGTCGGGGAGTCCGGGGTCTCCGTCCCTGTAGAGGATCTTGTTCTTTGCATATCCGCCATTCACGCTGATGGAATATTTGACCTCGCCTGCCTGCCCGTTATAACCCAGGGTAAATTCATATCCTTTGTTCTGCGCCCGCGCTATATTTTCAGGCGGCAGGATGGTGGCTATGCCGCTCGATGCCGGGGTCTGACCAGTAGGCTGCCAGAGGATCTTGTTGCGTTTGTTATAAAAGTAATCCAGTTCGAAATTAAATTTTCCGTCCAGCAGCTGGCCTTCCAGGCCTACATCGGTATTGTTTGCCACTTCCCAGGTAAAGTTAGGATTGGGTACCACCGTCTCGTTCAGCGTAGTGGCGGCCTGGTTGTTGATCACATAATTACCGAACCCGTAAGTCTGCAGGTATTGATACTCCTGCAGGGAGGTGACGCCTGTCTTGGGATTGGTATAATAGACCTGGTCATTCCCCATTTGCCCCCAGGAAGCCCTTAATTTCAGGTAGTTGACAACAGGAACATTTTTCTTCCAGAAATCCTCTTCAGAGATCCTCCATCCTGCCAGCACGCCCGGGAAGAAGCCAAAGCGATGGGCTTGCGGAAACAAATACGATCCATCATACCGCCAAAGAAATTCCGCCATGTATTTTTCCTTATAGTTATAAGCCACCCTTCCTAAATAGCTCAGACGGGCCCGCTCATAAGCCGATCCCCCCACATTCTGCTGAAAGGCGCCTCCTGCGAACAGCTGGTCATTGGCAGGTGAAATGAAGTTGGTCCGGTAGGCGAGAAAATCTTCTTCCGTGTTGGTCTCTCTCGTTACGCCGGCCATGAAATTCAGGGTATGATTGCCGAACACGCGGTCATAATTGACGAACCCCTGCAGCAGGATATTCAGGTTGGTAACGCTCGTATCCGACAATTGCGGAGAAGTGAAAGTGGACCGCATGCTTTTGGTGAGCAGCGGTGTCTTTCCGTCCGCTTCATAGGTCGCATGATCCCAGAAATAAAGGTACCACGGAGTCTGCCAGACCTTATCGATCCGGCTTGTCTTATCCACCGTGGCGGTACCTGTCAGCTTCAGGCCCCTGATGCCCGGAACCAGCAGCTCTACTCTCCCATTGGCCTGGAGATAATCTCTTTTATCCTTGTCATAACCGGTAGCGCTGGTCGTAATGACGATCGGATTCTGACCATTTTCGATATCCGGCCCGGGCAGTCCATTGGGCCATACCTCGGGGTCCGTCGGCCGTCCGCGCATCAGCATCCGGAAGATCGAGCCCGCGCTCTGGGTGGGATAGAACCGGGATTCTTCCCGGGCTACCAATCCGATGCTGGTATTGATATACTTATTCACCCTCGCATCGATAGTGAGGCGCAGATCATATTGTTTATACCCGGTGGCCGAGTTCTTATAATATCCGTCCTGGTCCTGGTATCCCAGGGAACCATAATAACGGAGGTTATCCGATCCGCCATTGATCGCCAGCGTATGCTGGACCTGGGGAGACCAGGTTTTGAGAGCAGTCTTGAACCAGTCTGTGTTCGGGTGGCCCCAGGGATCGGAGCCATCCGCATATTTTTTTATATCGGCCTGCAGGAAAGGAGGGACGATCGTAGTTCCCCCGGTGGTATAACTGCCCGTTGTATTAAGAGCTGTCTGTGCAGCCGCCCATTCTGCAGAAGGAACATGGTCAAAGATATTGGTGAGATTGTTCATCTCGGCATATTCCACCGCATTGGCCATTTTAGGAATACGGTCCGGCTGGGCCCAGCCATGATTGAATGTATAGGATATCTGCGGCGTTCCGAGTCTCCCGTGTTTGGTAGTGATCAGGATAACCCCGTTGGCGGCCCTTGCCCCATAAATAGCCGCCGAGGCATCCTTCAGGACCGACATGCTTTCCACATCCGCAGGATTGATCCGTTCCAGGCCGCCGGCAATATCCGGTACACCATCCAGGACGACCAGCGCAGAGGTATTTCCCATCGTATTGGTTCCCCGTATACGGATCGTAGATCCGTCCTTTCCCGGCTCGCCGCTCACCTGGATAGCCGATACACCCGGCAAACGGCCTGCCAGCGAATTGGAGAGGTTGACGGTAGGCGTCTTTTCCAGCTCCGATCCTTTTACGGACGCGACGGCGCCGGTAACGGTGACCTTCTTCTGGGTGGCATACCCTACTACGACCACATCTTTCAGGGAATTGTCGCTGGAGCTGAACTGCATGTTGGCGACTGTCCTTCCTTTCAGCGCAAACTCCTTATTTCCAAAGCCCACATAGCTGAATACCAATACTGCATTCGTATTAGTGACCACCAGCGTATAGGTCCCGTCCTCATGGGTGGTGGTGCCGTTATTAGTGCCCTTTTCCTGGATGCTGACCCCATTCAATGGCTCACCTTTGTCATTGGTCACTTTCCCGTTCACTTTTATCGCCACCAGCGATCTGTTGTCGTCAGTGGCGGCCTCCCGGGTGATGACGATCAGGTTCTCGCTTAATTTGTGGTAGGAAAGCCCCGTATTTCCCAGTATTTCCGCCAGGACATTCTCTACGGAAGCCCTTTTTACCTTAATAGTGATACGTTCGTCTTTCGGCAGGATCTCGTCCTTGTATACAAAACGGAAAATGCCCTGGTCTTCTATGGCCCTGAGCACCTTCTTTAAAGGGGTTTTTTCCAATCGCAAATTGATATTACCCTGCCCATAGCCACTGGCAAAAGATTGAATGGATAAGGTAATACTTAATAAAACAGCAAGTTTCGTCATCAGCAGGCATTTGATGATTAGACGGCTCGTATCTTCCGATACGCCGCATCCGGATTTTTTCATAACTTAGGTTTGTTATAATGATGATAATCTGCCCGGAACCGGGCAGTATTTGTCTTTACACAGGCGGAGGATGCTGCAATCATTCTCCGCTTTTTTTTAAGCGGACATTCAAGTGACTTTATGGCTCATATTGGCAATTTTGGTTAAACAATAGCAATCTAACGTGTTATAGTAACTTCTTTTTTATTGATCGAATAGTGGAAATTACCCGTTAGACGCAGGGCTTCCATTATCTGGCCCAGGCTCTCATCCTCGAAGACCCCGCTATACTCGGTATGTTTCAGGCCCTCATCCCGGATGGTAACTTTCACGTCATACCAGCGTTCGATCTTCGAAGCCACATCTCCCAGCGTCTCCTGGTCAAATGCCAGCTTGTTCTTTACCCAAAGGACCTCGGTAGCGACACTGTCCTTTTCCTGGAAATGAGCTTTGCCCAATACCATTACCGGCTCCCTGTCCTCTTTGGGAGTAATTTGAGCCGGGCCTGTAATGACGGGGGTTTTACCATTCTGCACCACTAACTTTTCATTGGGCTGCAGAATGATCTTCTTATCAGGATCGTTATGCAGGGATACCTCGATCGAGCCGCGGATCAGCAGGGCTTCCGTATTTTTTTCATTCCGGTAGGACCGGACATTCAGGCTGGTCCCCAATACCCTTACGTCGATGGAAGAAGTATGAATGATAAAAGGATGGTCCTTATCCTTTGCTATATCGAAGTAGGCTTCTCCGCAGAGCTGCACTTCCCGGGCGGGCCCCCGGAAACTTTCGTCATAGGTGATCCGGCTGTCTGCATTCAACCATACCTGTGAGCCATCCGGCAGCTGGACCTTTGACTTGGACCCTGGCTTGGTGCTTACGGTATTCTGGGCGACCTGCGGATTAGATTTTTTTGGGGCCAGGGAATAAAAGAACAGGAAAAAAGCTATCAGCGATGCCGCCACACCAACAGTGGTCCATGCCTTACGGGCCATTCCCTTCGCCGGCCATAACCAATGATAGACAGGGACGCCCTTTTTTGTTTCTTCGGGGAAAGAAAAGGGGGCAACCTGTCCGGGCGATTCATATGGCAGGGACGGTTCGGATAAATGATCGCCCAGCCGCTGCAAATGCCTGTTAAGGGCATCCGCTTTCCGGGAATAAGCCGCAGGAGCCTGTCCCCTCCATAGATTATAGAGGGTCTCCAGCTGTAATCCCATCTCAGGATGCTGTTGTAAAAGAGCCTCTAGTGCTGCCAGCTCTTCTTCTGTTGCTTCTCCGGAAAGCTTCAGGCTTACCAGTAACCAAAATTTATCGTCCTGCATAATGATGATTCTCGTCCTGCATAATGATGATTATGCTATCTCCTAAAGACAAGGAGACCGGGGAATATGTACCAATGGCAGGAAAAAAATAGTTGCGGGGATAGCGATCACCTGGAGACCCTGCCGCAGGAGATGCAGCCAGCGGGCAGGTGTTTGTTGCACCAGGACTGCATCACGACTGGATCAGGACTGCGAAAATTTACCGGTCAGAAGAATGTCGGGCGCCAGATAAGCAGGGAGGGTCTCCCCGATCTTCCGGATGGCGATGGCCAGCTGATTGCGAACAGTCAGCGGAGAGATATCCAGGATTGCAGCTACCTCTTTGTATTTCAGGCCATCTTCTTTCACCATCTGAAAGATCAGCTTGCATTGCGGGGGAAGCTGCCGGATCACCTGGCGGATCTGTCTGACAAGGTCCGCAGAAATACACATTTCCACAGGTCCGCCGACCCCGATCACCGCTTCGATGTCGATCATGTCCAGGCTGATGTTCCTGTTCTTATAATTTTTTGCGATGTAATTGAGCGAGAAGTTCTTGGCGATGGTGTACAGATATACCCTTAAGTTTTCAATCTCCATTAATTTGCTGCGGATCTCCCAGAGCTTGATGAATACATCCGAGACGATTTCTTCAGCTATTTCATTTGATTTGACCAGGGAATAGGAAAACCGGTGCACTCCGTCTGACAGCAATTCATAAAGCTGGTTATAGGCTTTCATATCTTCGTAGAAAGCAATTCGTTGTTGAATTTCCCATATGACAGCAGGTTGTTTCAAATGGTCCCTGTTTGTAAAAAAAGCAATCTGTTGTGTGTAGCGTTAAGGGAAAGTTAAAACCATTCCCCGGATTTTCAATGGCTTTCGGGAAATAATTTATACCCACGTAGGTGCATTTCTGACAGTTATTCGCACAGGCCTGCGACCTGAGCCTGTCACCAGCTTTAATTTTTTGTAAAAAGACCGGTGAATGTAATACCGAGACCGGGCTCTGCCGAGCGATGTATTTTTCCATCGTCAAATGAAATGCCGGTGGCGAGATCTTCTTTCAGCAACAGGGGACCATCCATGTCCACATAATCCAGCTCCGGTAAAAGATGCGCAATGGCGGCGCTGCCGATGGTGCTTTCGTTCATGCTGCCCACCATTACTTTCATACCGCCAAGCCTCGCGGCAGCAATCATTCTGCGTGCCGGGGTGAGACCGCTGCATTTGGTAAGCTTGATATTAACGCCATGAAAATGCCCTTTACATTTTTCCACATCTTCTTCCCGGACACAGGACTCATCGGCTATCAGGGGTAAGGAAGACCGCTGGTATAAGACCTTCATCCCTTCCCAGTCATCCTTTGCCAGGGGCTGCTCTACGAATTCCACGCCGAGCTCTTTGAGAACAGGGATCTTCTGCAACGCCTCTTCCAATGTCCAGCCTGCATTGGCATCCACACGGAAGACGGCATCGGTATGAGCGCGTAGTGCGCTCATGATCGCCAGATCTTCGGGAGTGCCTAATTTGATCTTATAAATGGGCCAGGGTCTTTCTTTGATCTTGGCTACCATTTTGTCAATGGTATCGATGCCGATGGTATAGTCTGTCACCGGACCCTTGCCGGGATCCAGCTTCCATAATTCATACAGCGGCCGTTGCCGGAGCTTGCCGTATAAGTCCCAGGCTGCTATATCCAGGGCGCAGACAAGAAAGGGATTTCCGGGCAGCAAATGATGCAGGTAATGCCAGTACCTTTGTGGATCGGTAAAAGCGAAATTTTGTATAAGAGCCCTTTTTTCTTCCAGGTCTGCGATCATCTTTTCCACCGGGATATGATAATAGCTGATGGCAGGCGCTTCTCCATAACCTTTGAGCCCCCGGTATTCCAATTCGACGATCAGGGTAGGTTGATGGGTCTTGGTGCCCCTGGAAATAGTGAACGGATGTCTGAATGCCAGGTTATAAGAATAATAAGTACAATTCATGGACCTCAAAATTAAGGAATAGGAGGATTCGCCGGGCAGGTGGATGAAAACTGGCCGGGCAGGCTGCGGAAATTACTGTCAGACCGGGGAGTTCTACTCGATTTTTTGCAGAAATGAGAAATTTTTTCCCATTCAGGGAAGAATTAATGGATGCTGGCACGCATAGCGTGTTTGTAATCAGACAGTTAATTTTTGGTATGTATTTTATCATATTGAGGACGTACCACCATTCCGAACCCTATCACAAACGCACCCGGTATGAAAACTTTTTACACCGCCGCCCCAACAAAAACCTTTCTTTCTTTAGCCTTAACGGCTGCTCTTTTTCTTTCCGGCCTTAGCCGGGTATCCGCACAAAACACCTCTTCCAGCTCCAATAGCTTACCTGCGCTGATCCTGTCATTCTCCGGTTTAACCAGTCAGAATGATATCGTTTTATCCTGGACGATGGAGAATCAGACAAATAATAACTACTTCGTTATTGAGCGCTCAGGCAATGGCAGCAGCTTTGATTCCATCGATGTGGTGATGGGACTAAATAATACACACGAGACCGACTATAGCTATACCGATATGTATGCATTGAATGGCGACAATTATTATCGCCTTCGCCAGGTAGACAAGGACGGAAATATCAAATATTCAAAAGTGCTGAGCTTCATCAGCTCGAATACCAACACAACCGCCGTTACCAAAATGCAGGTATATCCCAACCCTGCCGGAGCTGTTGTAAATTATACGCTTAACAGCGCTGTCTCCGACCAGGTGACCGTGCAGGTATATAACCTGGCCGGTGTAGTGATAATGAGCCGGCAGCAGCAATTATCAGCAGGGCCTAATCAGCACTCCCTCGCTATCTCCACGCTGAAGAGCGGTAATTATTTCCTGAAGATCATCGACAAAGAAGGGCATAACCAATACGTACAGTCTTTTGTCAAGCTGATGTAAGGAGACGCCCGGGGCCGGTGGTTTTCCGGTTTGGACACATAACCAGATGCCGGGCTGCGTTCATCCGCCACAGCTTGCCGATACCCGCCTGCGTCCATCCTCCACGGCTTTATGCCGGCCTGCGTTCATCGTCCGCTGCTCAAAATATAACCCTTCAGCTCCTCGTTGAAAGGCTCTTCCCTGATCAGCTCTTCCAGGGTGAGATGCATCCGGTATCTCCAGTAGTGATGAGGATCGGCCGGAACATTGATGCGCTCGTCATGCGGATTTTCCCTGCGAAATGAGTCGCTCATGCCCAGGATATCCTGTAATTGAAAAATGCTCCATAAGGCAGGCGAATGCAAATGTTGCAGCACGATGGCTTTATTGATCCAGGGTTCGCAGAAGAAAGGGGCCTCGCCCCATTGCCCTAAGTCGTTGTTGAAGAATCGCTGGATCTGTCCCCTGTCCTCTTCCCACCAGCCGCGGATGGTGCTCATATCATGGGTGGACGGGGTGACTACAGAAAGGTAGGGCGCATCGGCAGGGTGAAAAAACTCCCGGGACGGATTCTTAGGCATCCGTTGGATCTCCAGGCTGAGAATGCCCAGTTCCTTCATTACCTGAGGGACGCATCGGGGTACCATTCCCAGGTCTTCTCCGCAGACCAGCATATTGGTAGCCCGCTTCAATGCCGGCAGCTTGCGCATGGCTTCCTTTTGCCAGAAAACATCCTGCCGGGAAAAGAAATAGTTGACGTAAAGGGCTTTTAGCTGCTGCTGGGTATTCCATTCCAGGTAACGGAAGGAAGACGTATTCTCCATGGCGATCCGGAAATGGAACTGCTGTCCTCCGGAACCTTCCACTTCGAATAAAATTACGTTTGCGATCAGGACATACAATCCTTCCCGGATCTTATTATTTAGATCGGATCTTTCCTGACCTGCGAAACGGGTTTCCACCTTACGCTGCGTGTTGAAAGCCTCTTTCAGCGTAAAAAAGCCATTTCCGGCCCACTGCAGATATTCGGCCTTTACGTGGTCGCTATCGTTTCCGAAAACTTCCCATACCACGGCCTCATTGATAAACGGCTTGGTATAGCGGTCGTAGTCAAACCACAGGTTCCGCTCATTGAACTCTATCCGGTATACGGGGATTGCCGGGTCAAAACGGCCCAGTATCCCCTGTACGGCATCCATGGGAATGCTCCAGATCCGAAAGAATCCAAGGATATGATCGATGCGGAAAGCATCGAAATAATTGCTCATCTGTTCAAAACGCCGCTTCCACCAGGCAAACCCATCCTTGGCCATCTCTTCCCAATTATAGGTAGGGAAACCCCAGTTCTGCCCTTTGACCGCAAAATTATCCGGGGGCGCTCCTGCGTGCTGATCCATATGGAAGAGGCGGGGAGTGATCCAGGCATCACAGCTGTACCGGTAGATACCGATAGGGACATCTCCCTTCACGATAACGCCGTTTTCATGGGCATAATCTGCCGCTTCCCGCAGTTGGAGATGCAGGTGATACTGCATAAAATACTGCAGGGCAACCGTGCCGTATTGCCTAGTCCCGGGTAATACGTATTTGGCGATAGCTTCGGCATCATACTGGCTGTTGGTCTTCCACCGGGTAAAATCAGGAGTGCCATTCTTATCCCGCAGCGTGCAAAAAGCGGCGTAGGGCACCAGCCAGTGTTTGTTCTGCTCAAAGAAGGACAGATAGGCCGGATCTTTCTCGAATTCTTCTTTCTGCACTTCATATAATTCTTTTACCGTCAGCAGCTTGATCTTCATCACCTGTTCGTAGTCTAGCTCCGGTAAATCATTTAGCTCTTTCTGCTTTTTGCGCAGGGGCTTGATCAGGGCGGCATATTTGCGTCCGGCGCATTTTTCCAGGTTCAGATAAATGGGGTGCAGGGCAAAGGCGGAAATAGCGGCATAAGGATAGGAATCCTGCCAGTTCTTGTTGGCGCTGGTATCATTGACGGGTAAGATCTGCACCAGCTTAAGCCCGGTTCCGGCAGCCCAGTCCACCAGCAATTTCAGATCACTGAACTCCCCTACCCCAAATGATTTTTTCGAGCGTAAGCTGAACACGGGGATGGCGACACCCGCTCCCCGCCAGGTGGTATTGGGCAGATGGGCAAATCCATCATGCAGGATGTTGATCTTATTTTTCAGGGCATCGCCATGAAGGAGCCGGTTGGGACCTTGTTCGAATTGCCCGAATTTCTTTTCCTTATGGTGGTAGATCCCATATTTATATTCGATGGGAAATGATTCCTTCGGGATGTTCAGGCGGCAGGTCCACCAATTCCCTTCCGGGGCCATCAGGACGGGAGCGTCCGTGTCCCAATCCTTTAAGGCTTTTCCAGTACCCAGGAGGCAGAGGGTCTCCTCTTTTTTCAGCAGCGGAGCCTTCACTTTAAAAATATGGGTGACGGGCCCTTTTGTTTTGGAGGCTTTACGGGTGTTCGGATAAGCCAAAAGGGTTTGCCGGAAGGGGGCGGTAAAAAAGACATTCTCGTATTCTCCGGCATAGTTCCAGGTATCGATGATCTGGATCTCTTCTATCCCCGCGGCAGGCGGTTCCAATATCCTGTCATCGCCCCACTCTTCTGTGCTTGTACCATCTTTAAGCTTCAGGAGGTAATGGTAACGTAAAGGCGCGGTGAGCGGCTCTTCGAGTTGCAGGGTTCCATGCCAGAACTCCCCATCCATATATTGCAGGGGAAAGGTATTCTCCGGGTCATCATTTCCCAAAGCCGCTATATTTCCTGCTATCGATACCGATTGACCCGGTTGAGTAAAAAATCTCAAATAGAATTCTATTTTCACGTTCATCATCTGTCAGGGACTGTTTTAAATTTGGATGGTAAACCGATAATGTGTACTTTCTACATTATGCAGCTAATTTATATTAAAATTCCGATATGTGTCAAGCATCCGATTTTTTGTTCCGGATAAAGTTTCTGCGTGCCGGCAGACACGGGGAACCGTAAAGATAAATCGTTCACTTTGGTCTATTCATCCTTTTACCTTAATTTCGCAACAAATTTTTATACATGGAACAGACAAAGAAATATACCGGATTATATTGGCTCCTGTTTTTCGTTTCCACTGCTGCCCTGATCGCGGCCATTTATTTAAGATTCGAGTACCTGACCCTGATCATTCCCTTTGTTTGCACCTCCTTCGTGAAGGCAATGGATATCATGTAAATATCATACCACCCAACTTATACGTACAAGATGCCACTTATTCCATAGGTGGCATTTTGCTTTAATTAATTCTAACTTATGACACCCGCGCACTTATTCTATGAAGAGAAAGTTACCCGCTACACAGCCCGTATGCAGGTCCTTCAGGGGAGACTGACCCTGCTCGCCCTGCTGAGACTGGCCGGCTTTTTGGGGCTGGCTGTTACCGTTTACTACCTGGTAAAAAGCTTTTCCTATCCATTGTTATGCGGGACGATCTTCTTTTTAGCTGTTTTTATCGTGCTGATCAACCTTTATCTCCGGATAAAGGACCAGCGGGCCCTGATGGAAAAATTGCTGTTTGTCAACTCCAATGAGCTGGAGGTTCTGAAAGATCAGCTAAATGGCTTCCCCGACGGGAAGGCCCATCTTACCCCGGAAAGTTACCTGGATGACCTGGACATCTTCGGCCGCCGCTCGCTCTTTCATTTATTGAACAGAACGACCAGCATTCATGGCGCTGCGCAGCTGGCGGACCTGCTCCGGCAGCCCATGCTGACAGTGGACAGGATCGAACAGCAGCAGCAGGCATTGAAGGTACTGACCCCGCAGGCCGATACCCGGCAGCTCATTACGGCGCACGGACTGCTGACCGGGGAAAGTGAAGGGAATTTATACGACCTGGCGGAATGGCTCAAAGAGCCTGACCGGTTGAAGAAATGGGCGTTTTGGGCACGCTGGATAGTTGTGTTATACAATATTGCTGCCCTGGTCCTTTTGCTGCGGACCGGAAATTACCGGCTCCTGCTCATCGGAGTCCTGGCAGGATGGATCCTCACCGGATTTTTTGCCGACTATATTGCCAAACAGCATACGCTGCTTGGTAAGAAGAACGCTATCCTGGACCAGTACGCCCTTACCCTTCGCCTGTTCAATACCATGGACAGCGGGAAAGCTCCCTTGCTGGAGTCATTGCAGGCAAAAACGGCCAGTGCATACCTGGCTATACGCAAGCTGGCTAAATTATCTTCCTATTTTGATCAGGCCCTCAACCCGCTGGTCGGCTTCATCCTGAATAATTTGTTTTTATATAACCTGAACGGGGTGATCGTCCTGGAAAAATGGAAAGCAGCCAACCGGAATGTTTTCCCCGAATGGATCGATGCCGTAGGTCATATTGAATGCCTGAATTCCCTGGCCTCTTTTGCGTTTAACCATCCGGACTACACTTACCCTGTACCGGTAGCCGGTAAAGACTTGTCCATTTCGGCCGCCCAGCTCGGCCATCCGCTGATACCTGCAAAGGAAAGCGTGCCCAATGATTTCACCATCGGCCTCAATGACCGGCTCAACGATCAACTCAATGACCGGCTCATCCTGGTGACAGGCTCCAATATGTCCGGTAAGACCACTTTCCTGAGAACGATCGGGGTCAACCTGCTGCTGGCCCAATGCGGGGCCCCGGTCTGCGCAACGGCGTTCTCCTTTACCCCCATGCAGTTGCTGACCTCCCTGCGGGTCAGCGATTCTTTACAGGAACATACCTCCTATTTTATGGCGGAATTGAAGAAGCTGCAGCAGATCATCCACCGCCTTCAAAGCGGCATTCCTGCCCTGGTGCTGATCGACGAGATATTAAGGGGGACTAATTCGGAAGATAAGACCCATGGCTCGGAGTTATTCATCCGGAAATTACTGCAATATCATTGCCTTTCCCTGTTCGCAACCCATGATCTTTCTCTGGGTAAGCTGGAAGAGGAACTGCCGGGAGTGATCAGCAATTACTGTTTTGAAAGTATTATCGAGGAGGGGGAATTACACTTCAATTACCAGCTGCAGCGTGGGATTGCCCGGAACAGGAATGCGTCTTTCCTGATGAAGAAAATGGAGATCATATAAATGGCCGCCAGCAGTTATAGATTCCATAACAGCAGCGTTTGCCTGTTAAGAGGCGGTTGAATAAAAGCCAGGGTGCTGTCGTAAAAATTCCCTGTTATATAAAATAAAATCCCCGCCAAAGGCAGGGATTTCTTTTAAACTAAAGAAGTAACGTATATCAATAGCTGAGACCGGTAATAATGGTTGGTTTTCTCCGGTTCCTGCCTGAATTCCGGCGGGTCTTGCGAACATTCCACATGCTCACGCTGCCAAAAGAATTTTTGTTCGTTTTGGGGAAATCAATACCGTCTGCTACGGTTTCTCTTACTTCCGTTACTAATTGTTGAAGGATACGAGGTTCCATTTGTACAATAGATTGTACAGCATCACTTTTCATAATGTATCTATTTTTGTTAATGACTATTGTTAAACCAGAGCAATGAAGAGATAAAAACAAACACTGAAGAATCGTTGAAAAAAGAGTGCAAGATTTAACTTATCCAGGCAGCAGGCAATTGGGATTGCTCAGGCAATTCGAATGCAAAATTACTGATTTTTGGAGAATGTGCAAGCATATAACTATAAAAAAATGTTAAGGAATTCTAAATGGATCATAATCAACTAATTAACAAGCCTGGTTTACTACCTGGCTTTCCAATCGATACATGTATAGAACGATGAATCCGGGAGAAGCTGGCGCCTGCTCCCGGATTCATCCCTGTATAAAAAATTTATTTCAACATTTCGGATAGTTTGCTTTGCAGGGCCTCTCCCCGCAGGTTCTTAGCGACGATCTTACCGTCGGGATCCACCAGGAAATTAGCCGGTACGCCGTTGATATTATAATCCAGGGCCGCCCGGCTGTTCCACCATTTCAGATCGCTGACCTGGGGCCAGTCGAGGGTGTCCCGTTTAATTATCTTTTCCCAGAGCAGTCTGGAATCAGGCCTGTCCAGGGATACGCCGAGGATGACCAGATTCTTGTCCTTATACATATGCCAGGCCCTGGCGACATTGGGCATCTCCTCCATGCAGGGCTCGCACCAGGTGGCCCAGAAATCGATCAGGACATACTTGCCTCTAAAATCGGCTAAGGATACCTGCTTCCCCGTCGAGTCGGGCAGGTTAATGGCTGGTGCTGTCGTTCCAATAGCACCGGCATCCATGCCTTTTATCCGGGCAGCAAGTGTAATGCCATCAGGCGATTGTTGCAGAGAAGGGTCCAGTTTATTGTACAATGGCTGTTCGATGCCGGGCTGTGCGTTCCCGATACAATATTGGTCCAATACAAACACGCTGACGGGAGAGGAAGGATATCGTCCGATGAAGGTCTTTATAACGTCCAGTTTCATTCCCTGTGCTTCCGGTCTGAATTGGTTTACATGGGCGCTGTCCATGACGTGCATCACGAGATTCTTATACACCTGGAAGTCTTTGTTCAACGGCGTACCCGTCACCTGGGCATGGTCTCCATCCGTAGGGCACTCTATCTTTATGATGCCCGGTTCCATGAAAAAGAGGATGCTTTCAGCCCAGCGACCATTTGTAGAAAAGAGCAGCTGCCCGAGAAACGGTTTTTTTACCGTTCCGGTAAAGGTGAATTTTCCATTTACGGCGGTGCAGGTATCCTTTTGCTGACCGTCTTCCAGGGTATACCGTACCAAAATGGCTTTACCGGGGGGATAGCCATGTTTAGGGGTGACACTGGCGGAGTGGGCCAGCGCCGGGACCTCTCCCTTAATTGTATAGGAGCCCTTTTGAGCCAGAACGGAGAAAGGTACTGTCAACAGTGTTGTTGCAAGCAACCATAGGTTTGCTTTGTTCATTGTATGTTTATTTATTTGATTCGTTCGGATAATTTGTCGATCTGATCCTATTTTCCCGGATCCAGTATTTTCGTTATCCTGTATTGCAGATCCTGCAAATGGTATCGGGTCATTTTATCTGTCGCCATCGGAGTAGCAGCGACCACTGCTGCCTTGAGCAGGGCCAGGTGTCCTCTTACGACGGACTGCACGTCGCTGGCCGTCGTAGGCGGCTCGATAATACCTCCTGAAGGGGTGTAACGGATCAGGTCGCTCATACATTGCAGGTAATTTTTTTGAAGATTACGCCGGTAGATATCTATATTGCTTTTCTGGTATACCTCTCTCCAAATGGCTTTTTCCATGTCGGTCAGATACTCGTCCAGCGTATAGGGATCTTTGGAAAGATTCGCCATTTGCACCATCTGCAGCAACGCGGAAGCCTTCAATATATCCCGCAGTACCTGGCCCTGTAAAGTATTGATGCTGCTGAGCACCTGAATATTCAACAAATGAACCAGCGTGTCGTTAAACAGCCACATAGGGGGGTGGAACAACTGCCGGTCGTAAAAATCAATTACTTTCTTCAAAACAGCTTTGGGAACAGGCTGAAAGGTAAAACCTTTCTCTTCTACGCTCCTGGTCGTCGAATAAGCCCCACCTATATTTTTAGCGACATGTATCATATAACGCATATACTGTGTCTCGATGCCATTGTATATCCGTTTCATATTCGTGTACAGATCCCCCTCTTCCCTGGTCCATTCCGGAAGGTGCTGTATCGCCCGCTTCAGGTTCATAATGCCATAGTCTCCGGCTTTCATAGCATCATCGCTCAGATCTTCGGATTGGCTGCGGGGATCTCCTATTATCCCTTCGCCGCCGAACCACAACCGCGGGTCCGCCGTAAGGCTGTCTACCGTCCACCTGTTGAGTATCTTTCTATCTTCTTCCGCGCTATTAGTCCCGGCAATCGGCTTGTATCCCCATTGAATAGCCCATTTGTCATAGGCGCCGATCCTTGGAAAGATACCTGCTTCACTGATATGGTCTTCCGGCTGCGCCACATAGTTGAACCGTGCATAATCCATAATGGATACGGTATGACCGTTAGCTTCCACCCAGGCTTTGTCCCGGAGCTTTTCCACCGGAGTCTGGCTGCTGCTGCCCATATTGTGCCGGAGCCCGAGCGTGTGTCCTATCTCATGGGAGGATACGAACCGGATCAGCTGTCCCATGAGCGAATCGTCAAATTGCATTTTCCGGGCCCTGGGATCGATCGCTCCGGCCTGGATCATATACCAGTCATGCACCAGGGTCATCACATTGTGGTACCAGCCGACATGACTTTCGAGTATTTCTCCGCTCCTGGGATCGTGGATATTCGGCCCATATGCGTTGGAGATATCCGAAGCAAAATACCGGATCACGGAAAACCGGGCGTCTTCCAGG
Source organism: Chitinophagales bacterium (assembly GCA_015655015.1). GTDB lineage: Bacteria > Bacteroidota > Bacteroidia > Chitinophagales > Chitinophagaceae > Puia. Next base: position 26,559 of record JAATFV010000254.1, read on the forward strand.
CTCATCGTAGTATCATCTTCGGGCCATTCTTTTCCTACGATGGCATTCCTGAAGCCGGCCTTCCCGAATGCCTTGTTCCAGTCATTGATACCGGCGATAAGATAGGGTCTCCATTTCTTCGGCGTAGCGGGATCGATATAGTATACGATCTGCTTTTGCGGCTCTACCAGTTCCCCGCGACGAAATTTATCCAGCTCATCTGCCCTGGGCTCCAGGCGCCAGCGAAGGATGTATTGTAATTCATCAGACCGCTGGGAGGAGTCACTGTATTGGGTGAACTCATCTGCAAAAAACCCTACGCGGCCGTCGAAGTAACGCTTGCGCATAGGAACCCTGGGTAATAACAGAAAAGAATTATTCATTTCCAGGGTCACCACTCCTGTCTCCGTTGCGGCAGGAATAGCCCTGGAACTTCCCCCGAAAAGACCTCCCCCGCCGGCCGCCGGAGCCGAGGTAAAGGTCTTGGTCGTATGCACTTCTGTATTCAGGGGATAGGTATTGATCGAGTTGATAAATGACCTGTCTGAGGCCAGTCCCCCCAGGCTGTTGGCCCTTTTTGCATTCGTGCTTAAGGACACTACCTGGTTGTCCCCCCTGAAGAAATCGGTTACATCGATGACTAATGCCCGGGTCTGCGGATTGATCGCTTTGATGTCGAACGAGGCCACGATGGGGTCTACACTGGATTCCCGTACGGCTTTGGAGATAGCCTGCGTGCTGTCTTTGGCTTCGATAACATAAATGCTCACCCGAAGTAACAGCTTGTTATCGGGTCTTTTTTCCCAATAGACGGCTTCCTCGTTGGCCAGCTCGCCTCCGTAAAAATGGCTGCCGCCAGGCGTCCCCGAATACCTTGTCACAGCCAGGAACTGCCGTCCCAATAAAGAATCTGCCATTTCAAAATACCATTTATCGTCGATGTTGTGCGTTATAAACAACCCGGTCCGGGAAATGGCCTTGTCCGTAATAACGGAAGTGTAAGGCTGCAGGTGTACCGGCGCCATTGGTCTTATGGGAGCGCTGTCCCCGCGGGGAGGCATGCCCGCCCCCATCGTCCTATGGCCTCTCTTCTGGGCGCTGAGGGAATATACGTACATTAAAAAAACGATCGCAAGCGAAACTCTCTTCATATAGTTTATGTGTTTTTTTGCTATCGGCATTTTATCGTTCTCTATAGGACACGCTCACGATCTTTCCAAAACCCGACCATTGATACACCGGCTGGATCTGTCCGTTGACGGGGGGTACGGTGTAAAGTCCCAGCGTGCCATTGGCGCCGCCCTGGTCGCAGGCGCCGACCAGCAGGTCATTGTTCCAGCTTGCATAAGTGGTGTTGCTGGTCCTGTTGAAGAAGTTGGAAAAGGCCAGGTAGGTGACGGTATTGCTTCCCAGGTCCAGCATTAGCTTGCTGGTCTGGATAGCCGGATCATATTCATACACCTTTCCCCCCACGCTGTAAAAAAGGTAGCCCTGTGACGGACTTACTGCAAAATTGGTGGCGTTGGCGATGTCGGGCGCCGTGATCGGCTTGTAATAGGCCTTGACGCCCCTGAGTGGCCAGCGCAGCAGGTAATAGACAGGGTTGGGAGTGGGATCTTTCAGCACGGCATAACAATTGTTCGAATAATTGTACTCCATATATACCATGTCTTTCCCGGTCGGCAGACTATCATTAGCCGGAGCGGGGCTGAATGTTACACTTGACCAGCCGGCAGCCAGGGCGAACTGGCGCGCCCGCGTATCATATGCGGCGGCGGCGCCGGGATAGGCGCCGCTCAAACAGACATAAGGGAAAGCCGGGAAGGTCGGGGATTGAGTAGTGTACTCATTCATGGTGACATATTTGAAAATATACTGGCTGGCGAGCGTCGGATCATTATAGAGATTGCTGTCGGCCCATAAGAAGATATCCGGATATGCACCGACTGCTCCTCCCTGTATAATATGCTGCGGTGCGAAACTGGCAGGCACCTCTCCAACCATATTGCTGGCGATAGTATAACTGTCGTTCCACCCCAGGGTCTCCTGGTTGACACGGGTGCACAGCGAGGAAGTCAGCAGCCAGATGCCATAATTCTGGGGATTGATGTTCTGTGGGGTATAGGTGCCGCAGAAGACCTGGTAAGGCTGCCCCTGCAAGGTCAGCTCCGAGCCTTCCTGTTTCAGCACATCCGGATATTGGGTGAACGCTCCCGACGAACTGTTATAGGATAGCATGTCCAGGCGGGGGGTACCGCTCACATTGTTCAAGACGAAAAACCCTTCGTATACCAGGGAGGAAACCAGCAAAGGAGCCTTTTTCTGGTAGGTCAGTCCTGTGAGGTTGTCTGTAAGCCGGAAAGTCAGCACATAATTTCCGGGAGTCAGTGTCTCCCGGACGCGCAACGCCGATGTGACGGCGATGACGGAGTCGACAGAATCCTCGAAACCGTTGAACACCCGGACGGACCACTGGTAGGTATAATTGGCAGCCGGGGGATTGCTCGTGGTATTGGCGATGGTCGGGGCGATCATCAGGGTATCATTGAAATTGACCCTGTATCCCTTCCCTGTATCAAAATTATTAATGATCAATTGGTTGAAGCCATGATAGCTGTAATTGCCCTTGTCTTTGTAGCAGCCTGCGGCGACTACCAGGAGGAAAAGGCAAAGTATCGGGAATTTTTTCATTGTACTGTGCTTTAGAAATTTACTGTTGATAAGAGGGGTTCATCGACATCGGTGATCCATCGTCTTCATAGACGGTATCCCCTGCCGCGGCCTGGGCATTCAGGTATTTGCCAAATTTGGTCGCATAATAGATGCATTCTGGGCCAAGGAAAAAGTCATGCAGCACATTGCTGGTCCAGAAATCGAGCGGCATGCCTGCGACCTGGTTCATCAATCGTACCTTTTTGACGCTGAATATGCCGAAATATGGCTGGATCAGACCGGGCCAGTAGGGGCCTGCCGTTAGTATATCATTTATACTGAGCTTGTACGAGGCGCCGCTTAGCGTATCGCTGAATTGATCGTACAATAAAGATATGTTGGCCTGGAAGTTTTTATTGGATCTAAGGTTGACGATCAGGTGAAAGGTCGAGTCCTGAAGGACCGCCGCCCGTAAGAGCTTCACGTACAAGATATCGCTGACATGGCCTGCATGGAAAATACAGGAGTCGGGTAGTACATATTCTTCGCCTGCCCTGGCCGAAGAGGATGCGTCGGCGACGACACTGAATACCCTGTCATAGGGAACAGGACCTCCGGTAACGAGCACATTGATGCCGAAAGCGGTGTCCCGGAGAGAGACAGGGCTGAATGCAAAGGAAAAAAAGCCGGTGTCCAGGAGCTGACCGCCGAGGGAGTCGGCGAAATAAATATTATTGGAGATATTATAGGTCTGCAGGTTCTGCTTTTTGCAGGCGAAGAACAGGAACGGAACGAGTGCGACAATCGATATATTACTCAGTTTAAACATGTTTTGTCTGTTTGGCGTTAACGAAGAGAGGTTTCCGACAAGGGCAGGGGCACTTGGTAGACAGGGGTCACCGTATAAGGATAGTAGATGGCGAAGGGGCTGGGCAGGGCAGCGGCATTGGTACGCTTGTAGTAGAAGAACAGCTGACCTTCTCCCATAAATTCCTTCTGGTATTCTTTCTTGATCTCGGCGGACAGGACTGCCGCAGGACCAAGGACCTGTAGTCCGCGGTGTTGCAGTACCGTATCCATGTAGGCGATACCCACTGCCGGGTCGGGGTCCGTTTCGGCGACGATATAATACATCTCGCTTTTCCGTATAAGGGGCTGGACGTATTGCCAGTTGGAGGTCAGATCTGCCGGTGGTGCATATTTGTAAAAGTAGGTGTAACTGACGCCGTTCTGCCAGGTACTGAGATACCGGTAATCGTCTTCGTTGTTCCCGAAAGTGCCGGCAAGGGTGTTTTTGTTCTGGAACAGGCCTGTGACCGCAGACAGGGAAGGTAAAAAGAGGCTGTTATAATTGGTATACATCTCCTTATTATATACGCCGAAAAGGACTTCCGTGGAAAAAATGCGGTTAGGATTGCCCACGCCGCTGCCAAAGATGTCGCCATCAGGAAGCCAGGGGAATCCTGGTGATGCGTTGTTGATCACCGCCAGTGCCGAGTCATGTGCGGCTGAGTTAAGGCCACCCCATAGGTAAGCTCTTGCCATAAGGGCTTTGACGGCATAATAATTGAGCCGCTGGTTGCGGGCGCCGGCATAAAAATCGGTGGCTGCCCCATAGGCTGCGATATTGGGCCCTCCTGTAATAATGGGATCGGCCGACAACAGAGATTCGGCCTGCTTCAGGTCGGCCAGAACGCTGTCCAGAGCCTCCGTCCCCGTAAGGACGGGCTGGGTATGTCCGTCCGGCCGGGTGTAATACGGTATGGCGGGACTGCCCGCGCCGGTAGACATGACGGGGCCGAAGATCCGGAGCAGGTCGAAATGCAGCATCGCCCGGATGGCGATGGCCTCCCCTTTCATTTCATTGCCGGACGCAGCATTCACCACTCCGCTTGTCATGGCTCCATCTATTCCCTGGATAATGACGTTGGCGTTCAGGATACCGGCATAGGCGGTTTGCCAGATACGCTCAAAGGCCGGCTCGACCAGTGAATTGGTATAAAGATATTGTGCAATATCCCCATAAATGATGCTCTGAGTGTACCATTGCTGCGCCAGCATTTCAATCGTAGTCGTCGACAGAGCAGCGCCATACAGCGAATCTGTCGCCATATTGTTGTATAACCCGTATAAGGCCTGGTTGATGGCATACTCATTGGAAAAGACTTCAGGGCCAGTGTACTTGCCTACCGGCTGCACGTTGAGGTATTTTTTGCAGCTGCCCAGAAAAAGTAAGGGCAGGAAGCCTATAAGGAGGAATTTTATTGGTCTCATACGCTGGTTGTTTTTAGAATGATGCATTGATGCTGAATGCCAGGGAACGTGCAAAAGGATAGTCGGTGCCACGTTCCAGTTTGATGGATTCCCACCAGAAGAGGTTGTTCAGGTAGCAATTGAAGCTGAGGGATTGCATGCCCATCTTCCGTATCCAGCCTTCGGCCATCCGCCAGCCCAGGTTGATGGACTCGCCCAGCAGCTGGTTGTCCTTTTCTACGAAACGCGAGGACATGGGAGTAGCCGTCTTGCTGGTGATCGCCGTATACTGTGTCACCTGCCCCGGGTGCTGCCAGCGGTCATACAGCGCCCGCTTGTCCTGGTTGTTCCAGATCAGCGGGCCGCTGATATTTTCCACCTTGTTGTAGAGATCGGTATTGAAGATATCCCCGCCGATGCGGTACCGGAAATTAAGCCCCAGTGTCCAGTTATGGTAGACAAGAGTCGAGTTGATGACGCCTTCTAGCACCGGGTCGGTATTGCCGACCCTCCGGACCTGTGTGGGATCATACGTATAATTATACGCGCCGTTCAGGTTCTCGAAGATCTCCTTGCCGTTGGAAGGGTCGATGCCCCTGGATTTAACGGCCCATAGGTCGTCCGGACTATACCCATCCTGGAAACGGTTCAGACTCAGGCTGGCCTGCTCCGTCTTGTTGAGATTGGCCAGCTGGTTGCCCAGCCCGCTGTACCTTTCTTTATAGGCCTGGCCTGTAACGCCGAGCGTCCAGACGATACGTTGCCTTAGGTTGTAAACAGGCGACACGCGGAGGTTGAAATCCATCCCTTTCGTATTCAGCTTACCGATATTCATCTCATAATTCTGATTCACGGCTACGGAAGAGGGGACAGTGCCGGATGCGGAAATGACCAGGGGGTCTGTCAGCTTGTTAAAATATTCTACATACCCCGTGATCCTATTGTTCCACAGCTGGAAGTCCACACCATAACTGCCCTGGAGAGTCTTTTCCCATCCCAGGTCGGGGTTGCCCAGGGAAAGGAGGTTCAATCCCTGTCCGAAAGTGCCCAGGCCCGTTTGGAAGCCGAAGGTCGACACAGAGGTGAAATTACCCAGGTTGGTATTGCCTGTATAACCTATGTCTCCCCGCAGCTTGAGCAGCTGGATCCACTTTTTGTGTTTGAACCATTGCTCTTTGGCGATGTTCCATCCGAGCCCGGCGCCGATAAAGGGTTTGTACACCTTATTGGATCCGAAGACGCTGGTTCCGTCCAGCCGGTAGGTGGCATCCAGCAGGAAGCGCTGGTCATACGCATAATTCACACTGCCCAGGAAACCGACGTTACGGGTTTTTACGATGGAGGTGGCCGGATAAGTATAGGGCGTATAACCGTAGGAAAAGCTGGGATCTCCGTCCGACCCGAGGGGGAAGCCGCTGACGGAATAGGCGTTGGAAGAACTATAAATCTGTTGGATATCCGCCCGGGCATTGGCCGTTAGCTGACTCTTATACCAGGTCAGGCCATAGGTCAGCATCGCATTCCCATCATAGTTGGTTGCATAACCCTGGGTATTGGTATAACGCCCCTGCAGCTGAGAGGCCAGACCATAAAATGCCGTATTATTCGGCGGCAGGAATAGAATATTATTCGTATTGGCCTGACTCAGCAACCCGCCCAAGGTCAGCCGCAGCTGGGGGGTAAGGCTAACGATACCCTGCAAACTATTGCTGAAAAAGGAATGCTTGCTTTTGTTGATCTGGTACTGACGGGCATTATAGAGAGGATTGTACAAACGTGTGCCGCCTGTTCCTCCATAGGCAACATACTCCGTGTCCAGCAACATAGGGATGCTGCCATCCGGGTTCGTCTTTCTGTAATAGGGATTCGCCGTTGCGAATTTGGAGAAAGACCCGTATGGAGATTCATTGGAGGTATATCCATTGACGGTGAGTATGTCGATGATATTGAATTTGCCTTTTCGGTAGCTGAGGTCCATATTACCGCCCCACATGCTCCGGTTGGAACCTTTCATAACCCCTGACTGATTGGCGTAACTACCGCCTGCCGCAAACATCAGGTCCTTGTTGCCGCCATTTAGTTGGAGGGAATGCCGGTTAGTAAAGCCCAGGTGGAGCGGTGCACTCAGCCAATAGGTATTAACCCCGCTGTCGATCCGCTTCTGCCGTTGCGCATATCGCTCACTGAGTGCATATTGGTCCGCGGAGTTATAACCTGTATATGCTCCCGACAATTGTTCGAACTGCAGCTTCTCTTTCGCATTCATCAGGTTGTAGCTGGTAAGATCGGGGATTTCAAAATCGAAGTCGCCGGTATAACTGATGTGCAGCTCCCCCGGGACCGGACGTTTGGTTTCCACGACAACGACCCCGTTGGCGGACTTCGCCCCATACAGGGCGGTAGATGCGGCGTCTTTCAGGATCGTGATGGAGGCGATCCGGTTCATATCCAGGTCATAGATCTGCTGGAGCGTGCTTTCAAATCCGTCCAGGATGAACAGGGGCTGGTTGGGGTCCGAGGCAAACTGATCGTTGAGCTGTGTGTTGCTGATGGTGGTCTTTCCCCGGACTTCTATGGAAGGCATATTGTTGGGGTTGGAACCCGCGGCATTGTTGGTCTGGATGACGAAGGTAGGGTCAAGGGTGGCCAGACTGGTCAGGGCATTTTGGTTGCCGATGGCCTTCAGCTGTTCGCCCGTATAGGAGACGGCAGCGCCTGTAAAACTTTCCTTTTTGCGGGTGAACATCCCGTTGTTGACGACTTCCACCTCGGCCACCTGGACTACTTTGACTTTGAGCCGGACGTTAAAAGTGTTGCCGCTCAGCCGAAATTCAAGGGGTTCGTAGCCCACGCTGCTTACTATGAGGGTAGCACCGGGTGGAATTTTCGCTAACAGCACCTGCCCTTTTTCGTTGGTCAACGTTCCACGTTTGGAGCCCTTGACCATGACGGTGGCGCCTCCGATGGGATTGCCATTCTCGGAAAGGACCGTACCTTCTACGTCAATGAGCGGCGGCTTCTGGTCCTGGCCAGCGGGTGGCGGCGATTCTTTCTGGATAACGATCGTATTCCGATTGATCTGGTAAGAGAATGGCTGGCCTTTAAGGCATTCCTTCAGGGCGCTCTCCACATCCATATCTTTTACATCGACAGTCACAGGGATGGCATCCTTCAGCTGACTATCCTTGAAGGCAAGGGACATTCGTGTTTGTTTGGAAATGGCGTCCAATACTTTCGGCAGCGGAGCATTGGTAAAGGACAAGGTCACTTTCTGGGGAAAGCACGTCGCGGCGACGGACATGCAGAGGGCGAGGAGGAGCAGACGCACGCCTCCTCTCGTAAGTTTTACACTCATAAGTTTACTTAGTTTTGGTTAATCCGTAAAAATTCTTCCAGTCTATGTTTTGCTAGGGGCGCACCGTTAATTTTCTGCCATCCATCCTGAAATGATGAATGCCATTTTTTTCCAGGAAAGCGGCCAGATCGGATAAGGGCATGCTGCGGCTGATACGGCCCGTATAGGTCTCGGCATCATTCGCCGGGGTCTCATAGGCGACCTCGATGTCGTACCAGCGGGCAATCTCGCGCATAATAGGATGTATGTCGGTATGGTCGAATTTAAAGAAGCCGGTAGTCCAGGCAGTTTCCTTGTCCACATCTGCATCGACGACGCTAATTCCTGCACTGCCAGTGTTCACCAATACCTGCCGGCCGGGTGTGAGGACACTGGTCTGTGATCCAACGCCGACCTGTACGGCGCCATTGACCAATGTGGTGCGTTCGGTCGGTTCATCGTTGTACGCCATGACATCAAAGGCCGTACCCAATACCGTGATGGTCTGGCGATGGGTCTTTACCACAAAGGGCTGCGTTTTGTTTTTGACTATTTCAAAATAAGCTTCCCCACTCAGTTCGACCGCGCGGTCATTACCGGAAAATACCGTAGGATATTTTAAGGAAGAAGCGGCATTCAACATTACTTTACTGCCATCAGGCAACACTACGGTGTATTGACCTCCTTTAGGAATAGTGATCGTATTATATTCTGCTGTTATGTCGTTGCTGCCTTTTATGGCGTCATAGATCACCTGTCCGTTCTGTTGGGAAATGGTGGCGCCTATTTGTTGGGTCAGCTGCCCGTTCGGGATACTGTCCAGCACAAGCTTCCGGCCGTTACCCAGTGTCAGCACCGCTTTGTTGCCGCCTGCAGCGATGTCTTTCATTCGGGCAGGAACAGAAGTGCTGCCTTTTCGGGTGAACAGCGCTATGGATCCTACCAGAATGATCAATATAGCGGCTGCGGCTGCCCAGGCCCGGATTGTCCGCATCCTGCGAACTTTCCAAACAGACCGGATATCCAGCTGCCTGAAGACCTCCCTGACCGCCGCGGGTGTATCGTATCCTGCAAGCGCCTTCACCTCGTCCACCAGCATAGTGCGATCCCGGAGGGCTACATACATATTGGCATGTTGCTCCTTTTCATTTATCCAGGTATCCAGATCCTGCCTTTCCTTTTCCGCCAGCAATTCTTCCTCCTGCTCCTTATAAATTAAGGAGGCGATGTATAACGAACGGCTATATTCTATGTTTTCAGCGTCCATGATGTTAGATATATAGAAGACACCGGCCGGGAAAAATCGACCCCCGGGATTTTGATATTTTTTTAAATTTTTTTAGACCCCTCCAGTAAAAGGAACAATATTAAGGGCAACAGGTCGCGTCTATGGCCAAACCTCGTACGCAGGATGACCAGGGCTTTATATTTCTGCTTTTTGACTGCCTTTACATTCATGCTCAGATGAGCCGATATCTGCTTCACCGTCATACCATCGCGGAAGCTGAGATAAAAAATTTCCTGCATGGCGGGAGTCATCTGTCGGACGGTGTCATATATTAATGCCAGCAATTCATTTTTAACAATCTCGGTATGAATGGATTCCGTTTCCAGCAGGGCAGCTGCCGTAGCAGCCCGATGCGTTTTGGCCTGCCGGTCCCTTCCCCGAAGGGAATTCACGCAGCTGTTGCGGGTAGCAATCAACAGGAAGGCTTTCAGGTTGCCGAGAGAAGCAAACTGCTGTGTGGAACGCCAGTAATTAATAAAGGTATCCTGAACGGCATCCTTGGCCAGTGCGGCGTCGGGGAGAATTTTTTCTGCGAACCTGCATAGGACAGGAAAATAGATTTCCATCAGTGCCTCCAGGGCTGCCGGATCCCGTTGAGAAAGTTTCAGGAGCAATTCATCATTGTTAAACAGCTGGGACATCAATTTGCTTGATTGCAGGATAAATTAAACAGCAATTTAATAAGATAAAATTAAATCGGCTCCGGACAGTCCTTTTAACGGGCGGCAAATAATCTCATAAGCGTTAAAAAAATAAGGGTTGAGAAAAATTCTCAACCCTTATTCTAAAAGTTATTGATCATTTATTTCACTTCTTCAAACTCCGCATCCGTGACATTCTCTCCGCCGGCATTTGCCTGTTGTCCGCCATTGGCTCCGGGACCGGCGCCTTCAGCACCAGCACCAGGCTGTCCGCCAGCTTCCTGCGTGGCCTTGTACATTTCTTCGGAAGCTGCAGTCCAGGCTGCATTCATTTCCGCGACAGCGCTATCGATGGCTGCTACATCCTGGGATTTATGAGCTTCCTTCAGTTTATTCAGAGCGTTCTCGATCGGGGCTTTTTTCTCGGCCGGGATCTTGTCGCCATATTCTTTCAGCTGTTTTTCCGTCTGGAATACCAGGCTATCGGCCTGATTGACCTTGTCGATCTTTTCACGGGCCGCTTTATCGGTGGATTCGTTTGCCCTCGCCTCTGCCTTCATTTTTTCCACTTCGTCCTTGCTCAGGCCGCTTCCGGCTTCAATACGGATCTTCTGCTCTTTTCCGGTACCCTTATCTTTCGCAGTGACATGCAGGATACCATTGGCGTCGATATCGAAGGTCACTTCGATCTGGGGTACGCCCCTGGGTGCAGGAGGGATACCATCGAGGTTAAATGTACCCAGGCTCTTGTTCTGGTTGGCCAGAGGACGTTCGCCCTGCAATACATGGATCTGCACTCCCGGCTGGTTGTCGCTGGCCGTAGAGAAGGATTCCGATTTCTTGGTAGGAATGGTCGTATTGGAATCGATAAGACGGGTCATTACACCACCCATGGTCTCGATACCGAGGGAAAGGGGAGTTACATCCAGTAACAGAACGTCTTTTACTTCCCCGGTCAATACGCCACCCTGGATGGCGGCGCCGATGGCAACCACTTCATCCGGATTTACGCTCTTATTGGGTTTCTTTCCAAAGAATTTTTCAACGATCTCCTGCACTTTGGGGATACGTGTGCTACCACCCACCAGGATCACTTCGTCAATTTTGGAAATATCCATGTTGGCGTCTTTCAAAGCCTGTTCGCAGGGCTTGAGGCATCTTTCGAAGAGCGTGTCTGCCAGCTGCTCGAATTTAGGCCGGGTAAGCTTCTTTACCAGGTGTTTGGGAACGCCGTCTATGGCCGTGATATAAGGCAGGTTGATCTCCGTCTCGCTGGAAGAAGATAATTCCACCTTTGCCTTCTCGGAAGCTTCTTTCAGACGCTGGAGCGCCATCGGATCTTTCCGGAGGTCTACATTTTCTTCTTTTTTGAATTCGTCAGCCAGCCAGTCCATGATCACTTTATCAAAGTCATCACCTCCCAGGTGGGTATCCCCGTTGGTGGACTTTACTTCAAATACACCATCGCCAAGTTCGAGGATAGAAATATCGAAAGTACCGCCGCCAAGGTCGAATACTGCTATTTTTTCATCTTTTCCGGCTTTGTCGAGGCCATAGGCCAAAGCGGCAGCCGTCGGCTCATTCACGATACGACGAACGGTCAGGCCGGCGATCTCACCGGCTTCCTTCGTAGCCTGACGCTGAGCGTCATTAAAATAGGCAGGCACGGTGATAACAGCTTCCGTAACTTCCTGTCCCAGATAATCTTCTGCGGTTTTCTTCATCTTCTGAAGGATCATGGCAGAAACTTCCTGGGGAGTATATAAACGACCGTCGATGTCGATACGAACGGTATTATTGTCACCTTTGGCGACTTTATAGCTCCAATGGCTGATCTCATTGGTCACTTCGTCAAAATGACGTCCCATGAACCGCTTAACCGACATGATCGTATTCACGGGATTGGTAATAGCCTGGCGTTTGGCAGGATCGCCTACCTTTCTTTCGCCATTCTTAAGGAAGGCTACCACGGAAGGGGTCGTCCTGCGACCTTCGTCGTTGGCGATCACTACAGGCTCATTACCTTCCAGTACGGCCACGCAACTATTCGTGGTCCCAAGGTCAATTCCTATGATTTTTCCCATATAATTTTGTTTGCTTTTAAGGTTAGTAGAATCTAATGGGAAGAGATTGACAATCATTGTGCCATCGCTCCAAAAGTGAAAAAATGTCAGGTAGTCGACCACGGGTCGACTGGCCGAAGGCCCATCATGAGAACCTGACAGGGGCTATATTCATATAGCCCCGTTAAAGAACAGAGAGCCCGTGGACCGCAGGTCCACCCTAACTGACTAGCGGACCACCTCCAGCACCGGTTTCAGCGACTGGTCCCGGAATACATAATCCGCCACCTCGTCCACCCCCGGAAAAACAGAATTAAAAGAAATCCCGGTACCCGCCATTTTGACCATACAAATATCATTTTCATTGTCTCCGACTGCCACAGAATCTGCCAGGCTGATCCCAAACCGGTGTAGGATATACTGGAACATATTGGACTTGCAATGATCGTGCTCACAACGGCTGAATTTGTCCTTCAGCAGCTGGGAAGGGATCTTTACCTCCCCTGTAGCGACGCTTTTCCGAAATTCCAGCTCATTGCCCAGGGTGAAATCAAGTCCCAGGAGGTTCTTAACATGATTGGCGATCGAATGATAGCTGTCACTGATTATCCCGCATACATACCCCCTTACCTGTAATTCCCGGATCACCTGTACGGCATCCCCGATCAGGGGAATGGACTCCACCACATGGATCAGCTCCGAAAAAGTCCTGCCTTCCAGCAAACGGGCTATTTTCTGAGTCTTGATATAATTGCTTTTAGGCTGGGAAAGGATATCGGCCAATTCCTTTTTAAACCCGAATTTCTCTGCCGCCGCCTGGATAAAGCTCCCCTGCAGTAGGATATTGTCCATATCGAAAACGATCATTTTCTTAGGCTGGCGTTCCAGGTCCTTCAGGGCGAACTCCACCTGTTCCCGCATGACCTGGGCAGGGTTCTCCTCCTCCCGGCGACCACCGTCGAAGATATTCACCCGTTTAAAAATGGCGTTGGCTACCTGTTTGGCCATCCTCCCCAGGACATGGAGGGGCTGTCTGTCATTCTCCACTTCCCCGATGCAAACCTCCTTTATCCGGGCCCGTACCAGGTGCAGGTCGATCAGGAGACCGATATCCACCCCATAGTCATTGTCAAACTCTACTTTCTGAAAAATTGATTTTTTCCCGGCGATCATCCCGCTCATGGGCTGCCGGAATTCCAGTAAATGAGGGAAAAAAAACTCCAACAGGGGCTTAGCCAGGATCTCCGTGACCCGTCCCGCCTGTCTTTCAAAATAAGATTTTACAAAATCAGCTTCGTCCCGGATCAGCGGTTCGGCCAGCTTGGCCACTATATCCGTATTATAATCGGGAATGTCGGCATCCAGGAATACAAGGATCTCGTTCTTAGCCATCATCATACCTTCCCGCATACCTTCGCCCTTTCCAATATGGGTGCTGGTTATCACTTTGACATTCTCTTTCATGGCCTCCGCAATCGTATTATCCATGGAGAGGTCATCCACTACGATGATTTCATCCACTCCCTCATTTCGCTTAGCCTGCTGAATAACACTGCGGATCGTTTTCTCCACATTTAAAGCGGGAATAATAACGGTGATCATGGGCATCTTTATTATTAAGTGAGTTTATGTATTAAGTGAGTTTATGGTAATTTACGATTATGCTGAGGGGTCAGTCCCTAAAAGCATGCCAATAAAATTCCTATAATTGTTTGACTTACAGTCATTAAAATTCAATTAATGCCTTAAAGATGGCATCGCCGGGAACGTATATAAAAAGATCATAACGGCCAAATCGGTATCTTCCCCCCAAAAGGATGGCGCAGGCACAAAAATGGCTATCGGCAGAGGCGCCTGTGGCCGGCCGGAAGCGCCTCTGCCGCTGACCCGTCTCAGAATGCTGCAATTATGTCGGGTTTAAGCGTACCAGGCCCTTTAGCGTCCGAAATGGATTGACCAGTCCTGCGGGAGTCCTTTGCCGGGAACCAGACTAATGATAACCAGATTAAAGATCAGTCGATTATTCCCTGATCAGCCGATTACTCCCTGATCAGCCGATTACTCCCTGATCAGTCGATTATTCCCTGATCAGCCGATTATTCCCTGAAAGGGCGTGAAATTCTACGGGACTATCATGATAATAACCCGTCAGCGGCTGAAATGTTGCGGCCGCTTTTGCGACACTAATCCACCTGCTGATTCTGCTCTGCCTTGAAGGTGAAATTCTTCTGGGTCAGGTAACTGAAGGAAATTACAATAACAGTCGTTAAGATCTTGGCCACCGTGGGATAGATATGCCATTGTTCGACGAAAAGCTTGATAAAAATGTAGTTCAGGGCCAGGCAGATGATTACCAGTAAAAAATACCGGAACAGCTGTACCCGTCCATGCAGGGTCGACCCGGTGAAAACGATGTTCCTCATCAGAAAGAACCCGGTGGGAAAACTTATGCAAAAGGAAATAAAAACAGAGGCCGAATAAGGCTTGAGGACCAGGAAGCCCAGGTCCAGATCCTGCTTGTGGAGGATAAAATTATAGCTGATAAAGAAGATAAAGATATCCAGCAAGGTATTCGCCCCCCCGCAGGCCGCATAACGGAAAGTCTGCAGAGGCATGACCTTGCTGAAAGGAGGATAGAAAAAATCAATGATAGAAATGATCAGCTTTTTAGCCATCGGATCCGGTGTGATTAATACACGAAGATATTATAAATAGAGGTTCCCGCGCGTTAAAATCCAATAACAATTCGTCATTTTTGGCTCATCGGTGAAAACTCCCTGTTGAACCATTCATAATGCCGTAAGATTGGCGGACATGCACTATTTTTGCAGCCAATCAGCGGAAAATGGATATTATAGATCAGATCAGAACAGTTACACGTCAGGTCCTGCAAGACAGTTACCAGTACAGTATGGATGCAAAAGACATCCAGGTGAACGAAACGAAGCCTGAATTTGAAGGAGATTATACCGTAGTGTTGTTCTCCTTTATGAAGACTTTAAAAAGATCCCCCGAGGCGCTGGGAAATGAATTGGGGCAAATTCTCATCAACAGCTATCCCACCCTCTTCTCCGGGTATAGTGTTATTAAAGGGTTTTTGAACTTATCCATCACCGATGCCTGGTGGCTGCAATTCCTGCAGGAACAATATGCGAACCCCCTTTTTGGGAAAAAAGAGAGAAACGGACAAAAAGTCATGGTGGAGTACTCCTCCCCCAATACGAACAAACCCCTGCATATGGGGCACCTTCGTAACAATTTCCTTGGCTGGAGCGTAGCGGAGATCTATAAGGCCAACGGATACGATACCGTCAAAACCTGTATCGCTAATGACCGGGGTATTCATATCTGTAAAAGCATGATCGCCTGGCAGCTGTTTGCGAATGGAGCCACGCCGGCCAGCACGGGTATCAAAGGGGACCATTTTGTAGGGGATTATTATGTGCTGTTCGGAACGGAGTATAATAAACAGGTAGCCACATTGGTAGAGGGTGGAATGCCGAAGGAGCAGGCCGAAAAGGAAGCCCCCATCATGAAAGGCGCCCAGCAAATGCTGGTGGACTGGGAAGCAGGCAAGCCCGAAGTGATCGAATTATGGAAGACGATGAATAGCTGGGTCTACGCAGGTTTTGATGTGACCTATAAGCGCATCGGCAGTGATTTCGATAAGATCTACTATGAAAGCGATACCTATTTACTGGGCAAGCAGCTGGTAGAGGATGGCCTGCAAAAAGGGGTCTTCTTCAAAAAAGAGGACGGCAGCGTATGGATCGACCTGACGACCGACGGACTGGATGAAAAGATCGTGCAGCGGAAAGACGGCACGGCCGTCTACATGACACAGGATATCGGTCTGGCTGTCAATAAATATGAAGAATACAAGGCGGATCGAAGCGTCTACGTCGTGGGAGACGAGCAGAACTATCATTTTAAGGTGCTGAAGCTCATTTGCCAGAAGTTGGGCCTGCCCTCCGCCGACGGGATCTATCATCTGAGCTATGGGATGGTGGAGTTGCCCAGCGGTAGGATGAAGACCCGGGAAGGAACCGTGGTGGATGCCGACGACTTATTGGATGAAATGATCCTGGAGGCGGAGAACAAGACAAAAGAACAGGGAAAAACGGAAGGATTTACCCCGGAAGAATTGACAGACCTTTATAATATCATCGGCCTGGGCGGACTCAAGTTCTTTCTGCTGCGGGTAGACCCCAAAAAGAGGATGGTGTTCAATCCGTCGGAATCCATCGACCTGCACGGCTATACGGCTACTTTTATACAATATGCCTATGCGCGGATCCGATCTGTGCTGCGGAAAGAAACTGCCGGCGACAAGATGTCAGCGGCAAGCCAGCCAGCTGGAAACACCCACGCTTCGCAATCCCAGGTCGGGACGATCGTCCCGGGCCAGGAAATGGACAGGATGGAGCCCGATGGATCCGGGTTCGCGGATGTTTCTGTCCCGGAGGCCCCGCTCCTGCCCCTGGAAAGATCGCTCGTTATAACCCTGGAAAAATATCCTTCGATCATTGAACTGGCAGGTCTGGAAATGAGCCCTTCGGTGGTTGCCGGTTATGCCTTCGAGCTGGCCAAGACCTTTAATTCCTTTTATAGCGAACATTCCATTGGCAATGCAGAGAATCCGGAGAAAAAAGAGCTTCGGCTGCAATTGTCCCGGCTGACAGCTACCATCCTGCAATCTTCCATGGGACTGCTGGGCATCCGGATGCCGGAGAGGATGTAATACCTCCCGATCATTTTAGCACGATCGCTCCCAACGGAGGCAGGTGCACATTGATCTCATATTTATTCTCGTGTTCATCCACCAGGTGCTGGCCAATTGCAGGATTGAAGGTATCGCCCGTACCCCAGTATTTTTTATCATCGCTGTTAAAGATCTCTTTCCACTGCGCCTTTCCGGTAGCATAGATCTTCCAGTTCTTCCGGACTACAGGAGTCAGGTTCAGGATCACCAGCAGGTCGTTCTCCGAATCCTTTCCTTTCCGGCGATATACGATCACACACTCATCCCCATGCCCCAGGTCGATCCACTCGAATCCATAGATGGAAAACTGATTCTCGTACAAGGCCGGCTCCCCTCTCAGCAGGCGGTTCAGATCGCTTACACAATCCTTCAGGCCAAGATGGCTGGGATATTGAAGCAGATCCCAGGGCAGCTCGCTCTTATAATTCCATTCGGTGGTGGCTCCGAATTCATTGCCCATGAAGAGGAGCTTGCCTCCCGGATGCGTGATCATATATGAGTACAGAACGCGCAGGTTGGCGAATTTCTGCCAGTCATCCCCCGGCATTTTGTACAGCATGGGAGATTTGCCGTGGACAACCTCGTCATGGCTTAGCGGCAGCATGAAGTTCTCATCATAAAAATACATCATGCTGAAAGAGAACTTATTCTGATAATGCCGCCGGTTGATCGGATCCATTTTAAAATAATCCAGGGTATCATGCATCCACCCCATCATCCATTTCATGCCAAAACCCAGCCCCCCGGCAAAAGTGGGCCGGCTGATACCGGGCCAGTCGGTCGCCTCTTCTGCGATGGTCTGCACATCAGGGAAGTCCCGGAAGATCGTCTCATTCAGGTCTTTGATAAAGGCGATTGCTTCCAGGTTGCCATCCCCGCCATATTCATTAGGTTCCCATCCCCCGGCCTGCCGCGAATAATTCAGCTTCAGCATAGAGCTCACCGCATCCACCCGGATCCCGTCTACATGGAAACGGTCCAGCCAGAACCGGGCATTGCTGATCAGAAAGGATTTCACCTCTCCCCTTCTGTAATTAAAGATGTAACTATTCCAATCCGGGTGAAACCCCTTACGCATATCCGCATATTCGTACGTGTTAGCGCCATCGAACAGATAGAGGCCATGGGTATCATAGGGAAAATGAGAAGGCACCCAATCCAGGATCACCCCGATCCCCTCTTCGTGAAAAGCCTCCACCAACGCCATAAATCCCTGGGGATCGCCAAAACGCGAAGTGGCCGCATAATACCCCGTGCCCTGGTAGCCCCAGCTCCCATCGAAGGGATGTTCCATTACCGGCATCAGCTCCACATGCGTAAACCCCATTTCCTTTACATAAGGCACCAGCCTTTCCCGGATCTGGTCATAGGTATTGTATCTTTCTTCATCATTCTTATCAGGACGCATCCAGCTGGCCAGGTGAACTTCGTATACGCTCCAGGGCGCATCCAGGGAATTATGCGCTTTCCTCTTTTCCATCCAGGCGCCATCCTTCCAGTCATAACCCAGTTCCCAGGTGATGGAGGCCGTATGAGGGCGTTTCTCCCAGAAATTGGCATAAGGATCTCCCTTATCCAGGATCTTTCCTTTAAATCCCTGTATATGATATTTATAAGCTTCTCCTTTGGGCAGGTTGGGAATAAAACCTTCCCAGATTCCGGACCGGTCCAGCCTGACAAATAAAGGATGCGCTTGCGGGTCCCAGTTATTGAAATGACCG
This sequence comes from Chitinophagales bacterium, assembly GCA_015655015.1. Classification (GTDB taxonomy): domain Bacteria; phylum Bacteroidota; class Bacteroidia; order Chitinophagales; family Chitinophagaceae; genus Puia. Next base: position 45,252 of record JAATFV010000254.1, read on the forward strand.
ATCACGGAAATATAGGTCGCATTGGGAGCCCATACGGCAAAATAATAACCCGGAACTTCCAGCACAGTGACCTGGTGTGACCCCATCAGCTCATACATCCGATAATGCGTGCCATTTTGAAAATTACGGATATCCTCTTCTGTAAAAAGAGAATAATTCCATACAGACCTGGTCGAATCCACAAAGTGGATCTCCTCATATCGCTTTGGGGAAGATGGTTCCAATATTATTTATTTACGCGGTTTATGCAATTTTCCTCTTTTGTTACTCTATATACTTATATGGTGAATAACCGGCCGGGTGTCTTTAACGTAAATTTAAGCCTTCGTTCTTGCATATCCCTGTTTTTAAAAATAATTTGTACGGGCAAATCAACAGAACAGTCAAACATCCTTATGCAGCGACCATTAACCTTATTCCTGCTTGGTTTTGTACTCTCTCATTATTCTTTTGGCCAGTCGCCTGTTATAAGCGTCCCCCTCGCCTCTTATATAAAAGGGAAAATAAAAGATACCCTTGACGGAAAGATACTTTCCAACGGGGCAATAATGCTGCTGCGTTCATCCGATTCCATCCTTGTTCAATACACCCGCACGGATAAAGAAGGAAATTTCACCCTGAAAAATATTCTTCCGGGCCGGTACCTGCTCCTGGTGACCTATCCTTCCTATGCCGATTATGTGGATCCACTGGAAATAAAAGATACGGCTGCCACCCTGCTCCCTCCTATCGCCCTGGTATTAAAAAGCAAGCTGCTGGAAGAAGTGGTGGTAAACGGCAGTAAAGGGGCTATTCGTATTAAAGGAGATACCATAGAATTCAAAGCGGATAGCTTTCATACGCAGGCCGGCGCCAGCGTGGAAGACCTGCTGAAGAAATTACCCGGCATCCAGGTAGACAGGAACGGTAAAATAACAGCCCAGGGGCAAACCGTTCAAAAGGTATTGGTGGACGGAGAGGAATTTTTTGGCGATGATCCTACCCTTGTCACGCAAAACCTTCGTGCCGATATGGTGGATAAAGTACAGCTGTTCGACAAAAAGAGCGATCAGGCTGAATTTACCGGCATCGATGACGGCAAGGAGACAAAGACCCTCAACCTGAAATTAAAGGACACCAAAAAGAACGGTTATTTCGGAAACGTCATCGCAGAAGGCGGCACGGAAGGTTATTACAATGCCCAGGCCATGGTGAATTTCTTTAAGAAAAAACAAAAGCTGGCCGCCTATGGTATCCTTTCCAATACAGGTAAGACAGGCCTGAACTGGCAGGAGAGGGATAATTACGGACAAAGCATTGCTGGCGCGGCAAATTACGATGAGAACACCGGCAATTATTCCATCAACATGCCCCGCAATGACCTGGACAGCTGGGATGGAAGATACAATGGCCAGGGACTTCCTTCAGTGAAGACCGGCGGCCTCCATTACAACGATAAATGGAACGATGACCGGTTATCCGTCAATGGGAATTATAAGATCATACAGCTTGGGGTCGATGGCAATAACAGCACGAATTCCCAATTCATCCTTCCCGATACCTTGTATTACAACAATGAACGGCAGACATTTCACAACCAGATCCTGCGGAGTAGCCTCGATGGAAGTTTCGAATTCAAATTTGATTCGGCTTCCTCTATTAAAATAATGGCAGACGGCGGGACGGATCATAAGACTACCAGCACCCTTGTCTCCTCCGAAGCCCTGGGCGTCGATAGTAACCTGGTCAATCAAAACACCCGCACCAGCACGGCCGTCAGCGATAGCCGCACCGTCAACAGTAATCTGCTGTGGCGGAAAAAGCTGGCCAAAAAAGGAAGGACCCTTTCCGTTAATTTCCGGGAGAATTATACCCATAGCTCCTCTTCCGGTTATTTGAACTCTGCTACGAATTTTTATAACGAAGGGGTCTTCTCCCGCGATTCACTGATCGATCAATATAAGGATTACCATACCGAAAATACTTTACTGGATTCGAAGATCACCTATACCGAGCCTTTATCGCATATTTCCTTCCTGAGTGCGAATTATGGGCTTTCGGTCAACAACAGCCAGTCGGACAGAAGCTCTTTCAATAAAACCAATGACGGCAAGTACAGTAAGCTGGATTCCCTCTACAGCAATAACTATCAGTTCAATGTATTCACCCAGCAGGGAGGATTGACCTATCTCCTGGTAAAAAAGAAATTTCGTTTCAACGCCGGCACTAACATTGGGTTTACCAGCTTTCATCAACGGGACCTGCACGCGGACACTACGGCCCAAAGAAAATTTGTCAACTGGTATCCGCAGGCTTCCCTGTCTTATTCCCCTGCCAATCAAACAAGACTGCAGCTTGGGTATAGCGGGTATACGGCACAGCCGGGCCTGGAACAGCTGCAGCCTATCCGCACCAATGACGACCCTTTGAATATCACCGTGGGTAATCCCGGTCTGAAACCTTCCTTCGACAACCGGTTAAGTCTGAGCCTCAACGACTATAAAATATTGTCGGAGCGCAGCATTTGGGTCGACCTTTCCTATAGCTTCACGCAAAACAGCTTCAGCGACAGATCCACCGTGGACTCTTCCGGAAGGAGGATCACCCAGACCATCAACGTAAATGGCAACCATTCTCTTAATGCCAGCATCAGCTATGGCTTTAAATGGAAAGGACCGGACCTGAACATCGGAGTATCCGCCGATGTCAATAACAACACCAACGTCAGTATGGTGAACGATCTGCTGAATACCACGAATAGCGGCAGCTATCAGTTCAGTTGGCGTTTATCCAAATCCAAAGAAAAGAAATATGATCTCTCCTTACGGACTTCAACTACTTATTCGCAAAGCAGATCTTCCATTAACACGGGTGTCAGCACCGATTACTGGACCTTTGCGATCAACCCGTCTGCAGACCTCTTCCTGCCCCTCCATTTCCAGGTACATGCCGACGGCGATATCAATCTGCGGCAAAAGACCCCTGTATTTACTACCAATAACAACGTGGCCCTCCTGAATGCCTGGATCGGCAGGAAATTTCTCAAAAATGACGCACTGCTGCTGAAAGCTTCCGGAAATGACCTGCTCAACCAGAATGCCGGGTTCAACCGGACCGCAAATAGTAACTTTGTTACCCAGAATACCTATAGTACGATCAGGAGATATTTTATGCTGTCACTGGTCTGGAATTTTTCCAGGACGGGTACCCCCGCTCCAAAAAGCGGAAATTGAGCTGGCGACTCCCTGTGAATCGAGGTATGATCTGATGATAAAATGATATGAACTGCCCATGAAATGATAGGTGAACTGCCCATGAAATGATAGGTGAACTGCCCATGAAACGATAGGTGAACTGCCCATGAAATGATAGGTGAACTGCCCATGAAACGATAGGTGAACTGACGATGAAATGATGTGTGAACTGCTCATGAAACGATGTATGAACTGCTCATGATTTATGTATGATCTGTTCTTGAATGATGTATGAACTGACGATGATTCGAAGTATGATCTGCTCATGAAACGATGTACCAACTACCCATGAAATGATGTATGATCTGCTCATGCAATGATCTATGACCGGACGATGAAACGATGTACGAACTGCCCGTCAAACGATATGTCAACAACCTTATAATCAGCTAAAAACTTCCTATGGACCTGTCACGCTACGCTTCTTTCCTCTTTCTGGCCCTTGTCCTGCACTTAAAGACGACGGCGCAGAACACCATTTTCCTGTCGGAAGGAAAAATCGAATTTGAGAAAAAGATCAACCTCTATGCCCAGATGGATGAGGATAATTCCTGGACAGAGCTGGCGCGAAAGACCATGCCCCAGTTCAAAACCACGTATTTCGACCTCCTGTTCACCCGGAATAAAAGTTTGTACCAGCCCGGAAGAGAAAATACGGATAATAACAAATTATGGGAGATGCCCGCAGAGGGCAATATCGTGTATTCCGAGCTGGACAATGAAAAGAGTGTCAGCCAGAAAAAAGTGTTCGAACAGGTATTCCTGATACAGGACAGCATCCGCAGGATCAAATGGAAAATAACGGATGAGAACCGGGTTATTGCCGGTTTCAGCTGCCGCCGCGCCAATGCCATCATCATGGATTCCATTTATGTAGTAGCCTTCTATACGGATGAGATCCTTACTACGGGAGGTCCGGAATCTTTTACAGGCCTGCCGGGAATGATCCTGGGAGTATCGCTGCCCCATCAGCATATTACCTGGTTCGCCACAAAAGTACAGGCCGCCAAAATAGACGATACAGCAATAACGGCTCCTCAAAAAGGAAAAAAAGTAACCAACCCTGCCCTTAGATCAACCTTGCAGGCCAGCCTCGGACAATGGGGCCTGCAAGGCCGGAACTTTATTCTGGCGGCTTTGTTGTAGGGCGCCTCATCATAAAGAATTTCTATATAGTAAACCTCCCTAAGTTCGCCGGTAATTTCCCCAAAAACGCATTAAAAAAAAGCCACTTTTTATGAACTTTTTATAACTAATTCGTTATCAATAACTTTCAAAACTTTCACACTACCCCTCAATGTCATTGACTTAAGGGGTTAGATAAGGCAAAAATCTTAATTTTGAGCGGCAGTATATATAGGGGGTATCCCAAAGATAAATAGGCGTTTATTAGAGAGCATTACAAAAACCATACAAAAAACCATTCAAGATGAA
>JAATFV010000059.1 GCA_015655015.1 Chitinophagales bacterium
TCTTACGGTTGGAACAATTGATTCTCTTACGGTTGGAACAATTGAAAATACCTTATTCGGGGAAGAACGGTCAAATGAAAATTTTATTTCTTTACGATTTGTCAGATATAGTGATGAAATAATCAATGAAAAAGGGGTTGATCGAACGAAAAGATTAATTATTGAAAATGACGATGACAAATTAATCATGGATTATGATATAGGATTGGAAATACGAAGGGGAAAAAAAATCTTCATTTTGTCATTGCATAAAGAAAGACCTTATAGAATGACATTTGGAAATTCTGAGAATCCTGAAAATTTCCAATTCATACGCACCCGAAACATTGACAAAGAAAATAATGGCAAACTGTGGGATAATATAACACTCACAGAAAAGGAAAATTTTGTAATAGATGCATTAAAAATAATTGAACCCAATGTTGAACGAATTGCATTTATTGAAGATATACCTGGCGAAAGAACAGCCGTTATTAAGTTAAACAGTAATAACAACGTATTACCTCTTAAAAGTATGGGGGATGGCATTAATAGGGTTTTAACAATAATACTTGCCCTGGTCAATTCGGACAACGGGTTTTTATTACTTGATGAGTTTGAAAATGGGCTTCACTATTCCGTTCAGGAAAAACTTTGGGAAATCATTTTTATACTTGCTCAAAAACTGAATGTTCAGGTATTCGCCACGACGCATAGTGAAGATTGCATTGCAGGTTTTCAAAAAATACTAAATAGTTCAAATGCCCCTTTAGACGGCAAATTGATTCGCCTTGACTTCAAAAATGGAATTATCAAACAAGTTGAATTTAATGCAAATGAACTCAAAATCGCCAATGAACAGGATATAGAAACCCGTTAATATGAGAACAAAAGAGCAGTTCCCTAAGAAACTACTAGTCGAAGGGAACGACGATCAGCATGTCATTTGGGCGCTTTGTGAAAAATTCAAAGTTACACACAACTTTGACGTGATTGATTGCGAAGGTATAGACAATTTATTATTACAAATTCCTATCCGGTTTAAACAGTCTGATTTGAATGCCTTAGGAATCATTATTGATGCAGATACGGATATAAAGAAACGTTGGGCGTCTTTATCTTCACAATTAGCTGAGCAAGGTTTCAGCCTTCCTGAGACTATTCCTAATGAAGGCTTGGTTATGGAGAAAAATGGGATTAGAATAGGAGTCTGGATCATGCCGAATAATAATTTAAACGGCATGCTGGAAGATTTCATCTCATTCCTCATTCCTAAAGATGATAAACTGCAGGTTATTGCTCATGATACCCTGGAAAACATTGAACAAAAAAAACTGGATCGTTATAAGCCATCTTTCAAATCAAAAGCACTGATTCATTCCTGGCTGTCCTGGCAGGATGATCCCGGTACCCCAATGGGTTTGGCAATTACAAAACGATATTTGACAACCGATGAAGCCAATTGTTTAAGATTAATAAATTGGCTGAAAGCTATTTTTACCTAACCGGCAATTATTATCGAGATCTATTAATTATCGCGCCAACCTTTTCGCCCGGAAAAGATTGTCGGCGGATTGCAGGATCTTTGCTTTTAATTTCGGATTATAGTCAGGATGCAACTGCAGAAAGCTGCGGACAATAGCTGCGGCTGACTTTGTCCGGTACCAGGCGAAACTTGTCTGGAGCCAGCTCTGCGGGAAGAACACGTCCCCGGTACGTTGAATGTCTTCCAGCAGGTCCAGGGTGGCGGGGAGATATTTTTCCGAAGCCGCTGTCCGCAAGGGGTGATGCAGGTAAGACAAGCCGATAAGGACCCAGGCCTCTTTTTTTCTTCCCTGTGCGACTTTCAACGAGTCGAAAAAGCGGTCTCTTTCCCGGATGTCATTGGACAGGGCCGGAAGGAGAAAAATAAGTCTTTGGCGGCGGTCTTCATTCTGGATACGCGCCAATTGTTCTTCCAGGATCTTCTGCTCTCCGGGATAGGCCCGCAGTGCGAGCGCCGCAGCCAGGCTGGTATAGTCTTCCTCCGATAACTTGACCCCGGCCGGAGGCTGTTGCTGTTTCCAGATGCCGAACAGCCTGTCCTGGCCTTGCTGGCTGAGAACGATGTTGCTGTAGGTTCTGAAGAGGAGTTTTTTTACGTTCCCTGAGCTTGCTGATACCATGGCCTGCCAGATGTCCTTTTCCAGTCCTCCCGAGAGGGAGTCTCTTGCGGCAGGAGGAAGGAAACGCCAGTAGATGGAGATCAGCTGATCTACCAGCAGGTTGAGGTTGAGCTCCTCTGTCTCCTGTGACAACGCGCGGCGGTCTAAGGCCAGCAGCCGGCGTGGGCTGATGGACTGGCCGTCCAGCATATTCTCGTAGAGGTTGATATAGGCGGAAGCCCGCATGAGGGGGGTGGAGGGGGAAGAAACGAGCCCGGCAGAAGGATGTGTGCCGGTGCTGCCAGTGTTGTAGATCCAGGGGAGGGCCCGCTGATCTACAGGGAAGAGGCCGTATCCCTGGCCGGTGGAGTTGAACAGGATACCGAGGGGTATGTTCTTTCCTGCGGCGGCGGGAACGCGGACAACGGAGTCGTTCATATTCACGGTTAGCTCTTCCACGCGGTAGTGTCCCCCACCCTGCCCCGGATCTTTATATACGAAGGCCACTTCAAATAATTGCGGCCAGATCCGGTCAGCGCCGTCCTCCGCCTGTTGCCGGATCTCCATGGAGGATACTTTTCCTTTTGCTGTCCGGAGCCGGTAAGAAAAGCGGGGTCTTCCGGGCTCATTCACCCAAACGTGGTTCCATGCCTCCAGATCGGCGGTAGTATGCGCTCCCAGGATATGGATCAGGTCGGGCCAGGATGCATTGCCGCCTGCATATTTTTTCAGATAGTCCCGCAACCCGTCCCGGAAAGCGTCCGCACCCATCAGGCGTTCGAGCTGCCGCATCATAATGGGCGCCTTGTGATAAATGATATTGCCGTAGAGGGAGCCGGCTTCCTGCAGGTTATCCAGCTGCTGGCGTATGGGGTGAGCGCCGGCGGTCCGGTCAATACTGTAAGCTGCGGGGAAATGGTCCGTTAAGAATTTCAGATCGTAGTTGCCATCCGGCAGGGTGATATTGCTGATCTTATCGGCCATGAAGTTGGCGAAAACTTCTTTCATCCAGACATCGTTGAACCAGGTCATGGTCACGAGGTCCCCGAACCACATATGGGCTGTCTCATGAGAAAGGACATTGGAGCGGGCGATTACCTGGTCGCGGGTAGCGCCGGAGTCCAGGAATAAGGCGCTGGCTTTATATTGAATCGCTCCTACATGTTCCATTCCCCCGAACTGAAAATCGGGGATCGCTACAAAATCAAATTTTTGAAAGGGATAGGCCAGACCGGTATACTCTTTCATGAATAACAGGGCATCGGCCTGGATCCGGAAGACGGGTCCCAGGCTCATGCGAAGCTTGGTGCTGTCCGTCTCGCGGTAATAAAAATGCATAAGGCGGCCGTCGGGGGATTGGTCCGACTCGGTGAACTTACCTGCTGCGAAAGAGAACAGGTAGGTGCTGATCTTGTCGGAGGGGAGGAAGTGAAGATTGCGGGTAGACGCGGAGGTAAGCTGAGACGTGGACAATGGTGCAGGAGTAGCGGAGGCAGGCGTTGGTGTTGTGGTGAGCGCGGAGGTAAGGGTGTCCGCGGGAGTGAGCGTGGGCGGGGGGGCGAGGAGGGCATTACTCAATGCCTTCCATTCTGCCGGTATTGTCAGCGATAACGTGAAGACAGCCTTGAGGTCGGGCTGATCAAAACAGGGGAAGAGGGTCCGGGCCCGGTCGGGTACGAATAAGGTGTATAGAAAATCGTTGTTACGGTTCAATGCGCCCTTTCCGGCTGTAAAAAGAATATGAATGGTATTCAAGCCGGGATGCAAGAATTCCGAAGGGATCAGTAAGTGTTCCTGCTGATGGACGATTGGTCTGACCACTCCATTCACCTGTATTTCCCGGGGGCTGGTCTTTTCTTTGAAGTCGATAGGAAGGGCGCCCGGGTTGCCATGCAAATTGAAAGAAAGCTGTTCCTCCGCTTCGATGGGGGCATCCCGTTGTACGGGGATATTGAATTGCAGGTCATATCGTATATCCTGTATGAAAGCGCTCCGGTAGGCGGCAAGTGCGGCGGAGACGCCTGTTTCCAGGGGAGGGAGAGCCGCCGGAGAGGCGGATCGGGAGGGCTCCGAAGGAGTGGAAGAACCTGCGGGCGGGGCGGTCCCGGCAGGTCGTGCCGGAGACTGGCTATACGCTCCCAAAGGGACACTACCAACAAGAATACTACCGGACAGAAGGGATATTAACAGCGATCTGAATAATTGCATGCGGGAAAAAATTAAAACAGAAAAGTACGCCATTCTCTTTAAAAATCCGGGCAAAGACTTTATATTGAGCAGCTAAACCCTGTTAAGGAACCTATCGATCTTTTACATTGATCTATTCCTTAAATCCTTTGAAATGGTAAGATTTGCCGGCTTATTCCTTATTCTCTCTCTATGGCGCCTGTCCCAGGATATCAGGGTCGTCACTTATTCCACGGGTAAGATCAATACGGATTCCTATGAAGGGCTCTCCTTCTGGATAAAAGATGATCAAAAAGCCTATATCCGGTATGCGCATGGGAAAGATACGGTGGATCTCGATCTGGTCTGGGCCGGAGGGGTGACGCTAAAAGAAGGGAAAGGATTTAGAGCGTTATTTCCTGCTCCCGATACCAATTGCCTGTATATCCTTCCGCAGGGTCTCGGCCTGAATATTTCCGACAAGAGCGGTAAACGGCATGCCTTCTATTCCTGGGAAAATGAGGCCATTCCGGGAGATCCGAACGGGTGTCCGATCTGCGCGAAGGACGCGAAAGAGGCGATGCAATTGATGCAAAAATATTTTTTAAAATAGTAAAAATGGGGCTCCCGGTGAAAAAAATCCGGAAGCCCACTTCTTGCACTATATCCGATCTTTTTGTGCATCCTATCAGGCAAAAACCTGCGCTTTGCAAAAGTCTCTTATTGGGTGTCTTTGTTACTATTATTATTCTTTAGCTGTTCCAGCAGCTGTAATCCCAGCAGGCCATTGATGGGGCCATTGGCGGAATCCCCTCCCCCACCGATCAGGATATCGGGCATGATCTTAATGTGCTGTGCGCCGATCGCTTCCATTACCTTTAACTGTGTGAAGTTGCCTCCACCCATGGCTTCAACGGCCAGCTTGTAAGATTCGGCGGAGGATTTACCGATGGCCAGGATCTTTTCCGCTTCGGCATTACCCGTCAGGGAGATCCTTTCTGCTTCGGCTTTGGCCAGCCATTCGATCTTTTCAGAATCGGCTTTTGCCAGCAGTCTTGTCTTTTCGGCCTCACCGCTGGCCAGGTATTTCAGCCGGTCGGCTTCGGCATTCGCCTGCAGACGAACACTGTTGGCATCACCGGTAGCCTTCTTTACGGAAGCGTCCGCGATACGTTCTGCAATCTGTACGCCCTGATCGGCCTTAACGATCTCTTTCTGTATTTCGGCGATGGCTGTTTCTTTTTCCAGGCTCTGCCTTGTCTCCTGGGCTTTCATCTGTGTCTCGTAGGTAACTTTTTGTTCTTCCGCCAGCTTACGGTCGGTGAGGGTCTTCATGAGGCTTTCCGGCGGAACGATGTCGCCGATAAGGGTGTCCACTCCAAATACGTTGTATTGCTGTAATACTTTGCCGATATGGTCCCGGGCGGACTCCTGTCTTTCCTTTCGGGTGCCCAGGAACGCGATCACATCGCTGTCCTGCGCCGAGTTACGAAAATAGTTGCCGATGGTCGGCTCCAGTACCTGGCTGACGAGGTTGGTCATATTCCCAAACCGGCCGATCACTTTCGGGGCCTCCGTGGTAGGGATGTGGATGATCTGCGCTACGTCGAGATTGAAAGGGAACCCGTCCTTGCTGCGTACGGTGATGGTGGAAAGGTTCTTGTCCAGCTGATGCGCTTCGCTCCTGGCGCTGGCCCAGTTCAGGACAAGGTTGGTGGTAGGCACTAATTCCACTTTCATGATATAGGGATTGATGGGGTATTTGCCGGGGCCCAGCGGCTCAGCCCATACGCCTTTGGAGCCTCGCGCCACGATGTTGCCGTGTTTGAATTCCACCCCGCTAAGATCTTCCCCGTCATTGCCGACATAGGAGATCACCACTCCTACATGACCGATAGGAATTTCCGTCATCCTTACCGTCTCCACTTTGGCAAACCAGGGGTTGAGAAAATAAGAACCGGCGAGGATCACCTGTTCCTGCAACCCTTTATAACCGCCATTATTCATGAACAGGTCCACATCCTGGAATTTGTTATGTTCGGCAATGATCCGCCCTGCGATCTGTCCTTCTTCCAGGGATTTACCTTCCTGGGTGGTGACGATACCCACTGCATTATCCGGTATGCTGATCATATCCGTTATTTCCACCTCGAATAAAAAGGTGTTGATACGATAAGATCCGGGCGAAATTATACCTGTCTGCCGGCCTTTGCGGCCGCCGTTCTTCAGAAAAGCCTGGGCGTCCTGGAAGGAGTCGCAGGGGACTTTCCGGGCAAGGATGAAACCCGTCTCCAGCTCGGCGCCGTCCCTGGCCAGCACCAGGCCGATCTTTCCTGTAGGGATGATCGTAAAGGGCTGAAACGTAATATCATATTGCCAGAACCATTTGGCGAAATAGACGCCGGGGGCCAGGGTCTGGGCCTGGAAGCCGGCTTCGCCTTCGGTGGCGATGATGCGTCCTTCGGGCAAGGTCTGTTTCCCCACCAGGACAAATTTCTTGGTGACTAATCCTATCCTGTCTTCCGGGACGATCACCAACCCGAAACAGACACGAAGGATGATGCGGTAGAGCAATATGCATAACAGGGGGATGCCGAGGATCAATCCCCATTTGATCAATTGTGAAGCTTCCATTTAATTATAAAATTTAGGTATATGTGGGGCCGCTCGGGCTTGGGGATTTTCCCGGTCCGGTTGGCATTAAAAACGTGTGGAATGGTCCTGAGATTGTATATCCCCATATAAAAGAGTCGGCGAGGATCGTCAGCCTTTTCGGGGTGGAGACGTATTCAGGATAGAGAACCCGAATGCGGTATATTTTAAGCCGTCAGTGTCAGAAGAGCGTTGCATGTGAGCGTGTTGATGGGGCAAAGTTTGTCTGTTAAGAGGTCTTTCGCAATAGAAATGGGGATGAACGGTAAACTAACGGGGACATAGGTCCCAGGGACTGATGGTGCGGGGAGATGGACAGATCCTGACCGCCAATGCCTGTTTCTATGAGGGAAAAAAGAGCTTTAAAAAATCGATAAAGGTAGATTATGGGTGTGCAAATATCCTGCACTGCCATAACAGTTACCATTGGGGATGAGATTATTTCATTTTTTTTCTTTAAGAATAAATGATCAAATAATTTCTATATTTTCAATGCTGTTAAGCATCACCTCATCTATAACCTATTTCCTTATCTTCTATGTCATTTCATCCGGGATATAGTTCCATAATCTCCCTTCATTGCTGTCTCTTCGTATTCATTTTTAGCTGCCGCCATGCATCATCAAATAATGAGCAGCGTTCCATTTCCGGAGTTCTTCTGCAATGTACAAGAGAGTATCATATCGACGGTTTATCTTACTTCGTTGCTGAAAACGGGCATCTCACCGGCGAGCATTATTTTTCGAAGGAAGATACCGTTCAGTCCGCATCGGCTATCCTTACTCATTTCACCGGCCCTCTTTTATTGGACCGGATGATCCGGGATTCTATCATTCGGGAAGAAGACAGTGCAACTCCATGGCTGTGTGTAAGAGAACTCATTTGCGTGCCTGCCGGCTACTATGAGAGAGGGAAGGGATCGCCGGATCCTATGACAGAGAGGATACAGGGTCTGCTGGCAAAGCACCCTTATTCCAGTTCCGATCATGACATAGAATGGATGAGGAATGATCTCAGGACAGGCAGAATCTTTACCATGCGATCACTTTTTCATGAACTTTGGAGAGGCTCAGCCTATTTCGATGCGGTCCATCCCGAATATGCGTTCTCTCAAAAGGCGATTTATAATGTGATGCCCACCTGGTATACCAAAGGACTGTCCGGTTTCTTTGGATGGAGGATATTAAAATTCCAGGGACAAACGATCTTATGGAATAGTTTTTCCGATGGGGGCAAGTGTTTGCTGGTCATCAAGTTCGTAGACAAAAAAATATTTGTCGCAGTCAGCTGTTCCGCAAGCAATCTGCCTTCTCCGACCTCCTTTAACAAGGAGGACCTGCTGCAGTCGCCGCTGGCGTTAAGTATCTTTAAGGCGCTGTATCTCACCCGCAGCACCATCGACTATACCTTTCCCGCCGACTCGTTGTTTAGCCGGCTCGAAGCGGAGGCCGGGTCCTATAATTTTATATACCAGCACGATCTGGTCGCTCACGCGAGGCTCTGCCAGCAGGAAGGCAGGGGCGCACAGGCAGACCAGCTATATCATCTTTTATCCCGGCTAACAAAGGACAGTCTTTTGACCCGGTACGTGAATAAGCCCGTTCTTTCGGAGATCGGCTATGTATCGGACGGTCTGACCGCGATCCAGCCTTTTTCCCTGTCCTCTCCTTCTGCCATACAGCTATTTGCCGGGGGGCAGCTTCGCGCGCCGCATGACTATAGCAATGAATCGTACTTATTCGACAATGTCCAGTTGTTCATCAATGATCATGAGGGGGAAAGGGGAAATTCCTGGCTGAACACCCGTATGTTGCAATTCAACTACGGTTCTTCCGTCTCCAGGGTAACGGCGGCCGAATGTGCGGTCCGGGATGTCGGGGATTCTGCATACACTATCGAAGCTCGTATCCAGTGGGAGAGCCTGAATCCCGGTAAACATTTCTCCGGAAGGAACATACTGGCGAATATCCTGATCAGTGATTGCGACCTGGAGGAAAACCAGCGGAAGAGTGTGCTCTCCTGGTCTGTCGCTCAAAATGACAATTTTGCGGATGAAAAAAAATTCGGCAGGATAAAGCTTTGCGACCGGCTGCCAGCCGGCAGTATGCGGGCAGGCAGTATGCGGACAGGCAGTATGCGGACAGGCAAGGTTGCTTACGCCCCCAGGACATCCCGGCCGCCGGTAATAGATGGGATAGCGGAAGACGTCTGGGAAAAGGCGGCTTTTTCAACGGTGGGCCTTACATATCAGGGAAGCACATCTGCCCGCGACAATGCAGGACAGTTCAAGGTTATGTATGATGAAAAGTATTTGTACCTGCTCGTCCGTGTTACGGACAACTGCCGGAATCCCTATGGCAATGTTACGGCAGACAAATGTTGGATAGAAGACGCGAATACGGGATTACCCGTTTGGAAAATGAATGGGAACAGAACAGAGGCTTTTCCGGGTTTTTCCTGCAACGAACGTACCTGCTTACCGGCCGGGCAATATCTTCTTAAATATGTATCGGACAAAGGGCATTCCTACGAACATTGGTATGGACCGCCCCCTGCCAATGGTATCTATGGGGCATCGGTTTATCTGGCTCAACAATAATCATCAGCATTTACCTGTCATGAAAAATATTCTTTTTACAGCATTGGTGCTGACCTTGCTCGCCATCATTGCGTGTAACGGCAAAATGCCGGCAACTGTAGAAGCTGCTTTAAAAGGTGCCGGAAACAACAGGAAGGAATTACAAAAAGTCCTGGAGCATTATTCGGCTCCTTCGGACACCCTTAAATTAAAAGCTGCAAAATTTCTTATTGCGAACATGCCGTATCATTATGGCTATTATGGGAGCGAGATGGATGAACACGGCATTATTTTTTCCATCATCGACACTTTGTCTTATTGGAAGGAAAATGTGACGGTTGAAGATAAGATGCACATCGGGGATTCGCTGCTCGCCGTATACGGCGCCCCGGGGCAGCACGGTGTAAAGCCAGTACCCGACACGAGGATCGTATCTGCCGATTACCTGATAACCAATATAGATTTTGCCTTTAAAGCCTGGCAGCAGGCGCCCTGGAGGAAAAAGGTGAGCTTCGATGAGTTCTGTGATTTTATTCTTCCCTACCGGCTTCGTAACGAGCAAGTGCAATACTGGCGTCCGGCCTGCTATTACGAATACACACGGATGGCACATCGTTATAAATATCCCGACTCGCTGCTCTTTGTATACAATTCCATGAACTGGGACCTCGTCACCGAAGGGACTTTTACCATGTATTTCAATTTTTATTATCCTTATCCCAAGAGTTTCGACAATGCAATGAAGGGCAAGATCGGCGGCTGCGAGACTACCACTTATTTTTCGGCTACGGCCATGCAGGCGGCGGGGCTGCCGGTGGCTTCGGACTTTATACCTCAATGGGGAAATAACAATACGGGCCACTTCATGCTCCGGCTGATCGATCATGACAAAACCAGGAAGCTGATAAGCAACGAGAATAAGCCCATCAATACATGGGCTACCGTGGAATGGTCTTCCACGTATGACGAGCATCGTCATCTTTTCACTGCCGCGGAACTTCCAAAAGGAATGAGGGTACAATATGCAGCAACGATCCCCAAGGTGTACCGGTTCACCTTCTCCCGGGATGATGAATTGGCCATGATCAATGCCACCATGCCGGCGGAAGAGATCAGTCCGGAGTTCCGGTTCGCCAACTTCAAGGATGTGACCGGCGAATATATCCGGTGTACCAACTATACGTTACACCTAAATCCGGCTCAGGATAAATTCCGCCTCGCATATCTCTGCACCTTTACTGTCTGGGGATGGAAGCCTGTCGCGATATCGAGAAGGGATGGGAATACGGCCGGCTTCCGGAATATAGGGCGGAACGTTCTTTATCTGCCCGCGATATATGATAGTGGTGAATTCAAGCCGGCCGGTCTGCCTTTTTACATTGACGGCAGTGATAGTGTACATACCTTGAAAAGAGCTCCCGGCAGGGGCGGGGATGTGCATCTCATCCGGAAAACAGCGCTCTACCCCTACACCGTAGCGCATAGTGAAGTCGTAAAGGGCGGATTATTCGAGGGGGCCAGTGATCCGGACTTCAAGCACAAGACCTTGCTGGACAGTATCGAAAGATATCCCTTTTACATGACTGAAGTGAGGATTAAAAACCCGGCACATTACCGTTATCTGCGGTATAGGGCTCCGCATACCGATGTTCCGGAGGCCGATAATATTGCAGAGGTTCAGTTCCTGGAGGACGGAAAGAAATTAGCCGGCCGCTTTATCGGCAGCGAGGGAAGTCAGGGGCATGACATCGAAAAGGCGTTTGACAGCAATATGGATTCCTACTATGAAAACAAAGGGGGGAAGGATGGTTGGATAGGCATCGACCTTGGAGAGAAGAGCAGGGAGAAGGTTTCGACCATTCGGTTCTGCCCCAGAAACGATACCAATTGTATCATACCCGGCGAAGACTATGAGTTATTCTACTGGGATGGGGAATGGATATCTCTGGGGGTACAAAAGGCGGCACATGACTATCTCGATTATTCGAATGTGCCGGATGGGGTCATATTATGGCTAAAGTGTCTTTCCAGCGGGCATGAGGAAAGGATATTCACTTATGAACAAGGGAGCCAGCGATGGTGGTAAGTGTGGATTATTCCTCCTTTTTTTCTGTTTTCCCAAATTTCCTCGGGTAAAAGGCGATGGTAAACATAAAGTATTGCTGCAGCACATTGGATGTTCCATGGGTAAGGGTATTGTTCGAGCCATAATTGACGACGCTGGTATTCTGATGCAAAAGATCAAGCGCGGCCAGTTTGAGTTCCAGATTATTTCCCTGTAACAGGCGATAGGTGGCGTTGGCATTCCATATCGTGTAATCGACAGCATGAGAGCCTGTCGAGATCGAATGATTATAGGTAATATTGCTGCTCAGGGTGAGCCGTCTGGAGCCATTTACGCTGGCGCTAAAGGCAGATGCATGCACCTGACTGGTGAAGTCCTGGCCAAGGGCGCTTTGCTTCGACCTGTACCAGGTGAATTGTTCTCTCAGATTGAGCGCGACTTTATCTTTATAGGTATAATACAGGTTAAACGAATTGTCGCTGCCCAGGTTATCCGAATAATTCCAGATTCCGTTGATGTTATTGGGGGATCTGGAAAAGGATACAGCGGGATTAAGGTTGATCTGAAATTGATTGTCCTTGAATTTTAAAGCCTTATTCAGCTGGAAGTTCATATTGAGATACCTGTTGCCATCGGCATTTACGGTATAATGTATCGTGCGGCCTACGCTGTCTATATGGCTGCTGTCCGAAAAAATGTGATTGACGGTCCCGGCCGTAATAACCAGTTTGTAATTGAATGGATTTTTCGCCCGGGAGCTATTGTGCCGGAACAGAAAAGTCAGTTCGCGTTTGTCCGTCGGTTTCAATGCTCTGTTCCCTTCCTGTATATAGTATTGGTTGGAGCTGTCTACGATCGGCGCCCATTGATCGATCGAAGGATATTCGCTGTTGGTGGTGAAATTGAGCATATAGAAGTCCTGGAAATACCCAAACTGGCTATTCGACCAGGAAATGGCTGCATAGGGAAGGAAGCGGGTGTAGTCAGCTTTTATATTTTGAAAAGCATGGTCCGAAGTGTTATTCCGGGAATAATACTGTTCCTGGAGGTGAAGGTTAAGCTCCCATACCTTTGAATACCTGTTATCCAGTTCCTTTGTAAAGCGTTTCCCCAGCATGAGTGTTGGTTTTTCATCGAAAATGATAGCTTTCCTTCTGTTCGAAAGGTATTGATTGGCGGCGTAAGCTCCTGTACCCGTGTCTTTATCCGCTACGTCCGTCTGTCCCTGTCCGGAAAAGACGGAAAGGTTGTTCTTTATCTCTATCAAAAGAGGCATCGTAATGCGCCGGTATCCAAAGATCGGTTTCGAAAGGTCACCGCTCAATAGCAGGAGGTGCTGAGAATGGTGTTCGTCATTGATGTATTTTCTGTTGAACGATAAATTTTGGGAGGCGTCTTCCAATGAAATGAATCCGGTTTTGTTGGTCCGTTCATTTTGGTTACTCCCGGCAAAGAAGGTGTATTTGATGTCATAAACTCCGGCGGCGCCTGAAATGTCGCTAAACCCCCTAGTGTGGGACAATTCCATTTCCGCCATCATATCCCTCGAATTGCCATTGTTGGAATTTTCGGCGTCATTAGAGCTCTGCATCCTTCCGTCGGAATATGACCGGCTATGGCCGGCGTTGTCGCTGCTGTTGCCATTGGTATTCAGGGAGGCCCCGGCATAGAAGGCAGTATATCCGTTGAACCTGTCGTACCGCAGGTTTAACCGGTGGTCTGTTCCCGATGAATTCGTTGTATTGTCGTTTGCCTGGACGCGGGTGCTATCTCCTCCGAGAGAAGTGATAGTTTGGGAATTGCTATGTATTTCGCTTGTATTATTCTTCAGGAAATAGTTTGCGGATAAAAGGCTTTTGTTATAATACGATGAATTGTCAAGAAAGTCATGTTGAAAGATCATCCCCGCCTCCCGCGGCCGGTTGTTCCCCTGCGTCGTGAAATCGGTTTGGTATTCGACGTTGGCTCCAACCCCTTTATAAGTGCTATTGTGCATCAATACGGTGGCATCCCCGGCTATTTTGTTAATATTGTTACCGGCGCCTACTATTCCAAGCTGGGTTTTGGGATTGAAAATGTTGATGTTGGCATCGCCTTCGTAGTGCCGGCCGGTTCCATATCCTGCGGCGACCTTGCCGAAATAGCCAAAGCGTTTATTCTTCTTCAACCTGATATTTACATTCGTAATGGAATCCCGCAAATTCATTCTATTTGGGCTCTGTTGATAGATTTGTATCTTGTCGATGGCGTCTTTTGGGATATTCTGCGTAGCAATTTTTGTGTCTCCTCCGAAGAAAGGCTTGCCGTCCACCAGCACCTGGTTAACCGGTTTTCCGTAGACGGTGATCGCACCGTCCCCCCAGACGGTAACGCCCGGCAGCTTTCGGAGCAGGTCTTCTCCGACTGCATTCTTATCCAGATGGAAGGCATCTGCATTGAATTCCAGCGTATCGCCGTTCATCCGGACCGGTGGGATGGCCTTTACGACGACTTCCCGGAGCTCGTCTTCGGTTCTTTCAAGATTGAGCTCTCTGAGATCGATGGTCTTTTCTTTAGGAGACACTGTGAAGCGCCGGGTGATGGGTTTATAACCGACGTAAAATCCTTTTATGATCAAGGGTGTGCCTACCGGAATACGCTCAAAATGGAATTTTCCAAAGTTGTCACTCAGCTGGTAGCTGACGAGGCTGGTGTCCTTTTGCATATATATGGCGAGAGATGCCGACTGCAGCGCGTAATTGTGCGCTGAGTCCCGTATCTGACCTTCGACCGTCCCTATTCTGACGGAATCCGCCTTTTGGCCGGCGCTTCGTGAAGAGGCGCCTATCGCAAGCAGCAGGAATGGGAGAATCCTGACTACAAGGTATTTTTTAGCTTGAGCTGTACCAATACGGGATTGCCTTTTCGGTTTTTGGCATTGGTAAAATAAGCGCTCAGGACAGGATTGGACTTCCATGGTGTATCTTTATTGGCATCAGCGGTAACGAACATTGAAAAAGAGGGAATGAAGAGATAGATATACCCCTCGTCCATTCCTGTTATCTCAGATGTAGCAAAAAGGGGCAAAAAATAGCAAAGGCTGTCGGGGACGATCCGCGTATTGCCGTACAGTGTTCCTGTGGAAAGGCTGTACATAAAGGCGTCGGATGGCAATGAGTAGTTGTACTTTACAAAGGTGAAGCCGAGAATGTTCTTTGTCTTTTGCAGCATGGACAGATAGCTGATATTATTCTGATGTTTCTGGAGATAGATATCTACGCTCTGTTCCGTTTTCAGGACGGCCTCATCGCCATAAAAAGTCGAATCGAGTGTCAGCGCCGCCGGGAGGATGAATTTATAGCTGCTGAGGGCCCCGCCAACGCTCATGTTATAGACTGTCTTGTCATAAAGGCGATACCATATCGATCCTTCTGCGGAGAGGGATTGCTGAACCAGCTGATTGGCCCAGCTTTTATTCAAGGGGTCATTTTGTTGCTGCGGAAGGATCTTGTCGATTACCGAATCGAAATTTTTTACGATGTGCAAGTAATGCGAGGAATTATTCTTTTCGTAATAATTTCCGGTGGAGAAAACTGTTCTTTCCGGGTCCAGAAAAGCAAAGCAGGGGCTCAAGCCGTTAAATGCCTCGCCCAATTGGCGGGACTGCAGCATTTTACCGCTGCCATCGAAGACAGCCAGTCGTTTGGTGTGGTATTTGTCTTCTTTATCGTATACGATGTATATATTTTCGGAGGACTTATCCAGCACAAAATTAAACATGGCTTTATTAAGCGCATCCTTATCCGCCTGCATAGGCAGCGAGCTGATCCGGCCTTTGAACTTTCCGCTTTTTTCAAATACGAACACGGACGTCGTGCTGTAATCGAAAAAAGCGAAAAAGCGGCGGCTTACCTGCAGATGCTGAGCGGAGCCAAATGTGCTTTCTTTTTTTGATTCCAGGGGAATGTAATTGATCTCGTCAAAAAACTGCGACGCGGTTCCGCCCCTGGCATATTTGGGGTCGATACGGATTGTCGTGCCGGATTGGGTCATAGCTGACGACACTGCGATGAATGATAAGAGCAGGATTGATAATTTTTTCATTGGCTCAATTTTAGGATGGATTCAGCTTCTTTTTTTATATCCGACACCTCATCGGAGGGTACTTTTACCGGCATTGCCAGGATAAAGCCCGCTGTGCGTCTTGCTCTATCGGAATCGTGTATTTTTTTATATAATTCCAGCAATTCCCAACGAGGTCTAAAATGATTGGGAGTATATCCCGAGAGCCATTCGAAAGTGTTGATGGCCCTGGCGTATTCTTTTTGCTGTAAGTAATAATAGGCCAGATTTTCTATGGATGTCCCTGAAATAAAGGATTGCCTGGAAACCTCTGTCATGGCGATAGCTTCGGGCAGATCACTGGAATCCCGGGCAAGAAAGGCGCTATAATCGGCAAGGAATTTGCCGTCATAGCGGAGGTGATCATAGCAGTCACGGGCATCTTTTTTCAAAGTATTCCTTGCTGTCCTGTCATCATCCCTTATCCATTGCCATTTTTCCATATAGACATATTGATTGTATCCGATTAGCAGCGAAGGAACGGCAAGGGCTATTGCAGCAGATCCGGAAAGGCAGAGCCATTTCTTCCGAACAGCCGCCGTGGAGATAGTGAATGATAGAAAATTGTTTTCTCGTATTACAGCGACAATAGAAAAACAAAGCGCTAAGGTAAGCAAAATTGCGTTCAAGTGTAAGGGATAGTGAAAAAAGCAGCAGGATAGTATCGCGCTCACGGTCGCCTTGCAGGCATACATCAGCTCTTTGTTCCGCGGGGATCTTGCATGGAAGAGCCAGATAAAGGAAAACAGGACGGGCAGAAACCCCAGCAAGCCGATGGTCTCCAACAGCTGGAGGAATTCATTGAAGACGATATAGGTTTCTCCCGCGCTCAGGAAAAAGGGGCTGTCCGGACGGGGATGCGTAATAAAATATTCTGCCTGCCATTGTGGATAATACCAGCTGAACCGGCCTAAACCCGTGCCCAGCCAAAAATGATCAAACAGGTGTCTGACTGATACATTGAGGATGAGCAGGCGACCGACGGACGAGCCTTCCTTCAGGTGATAAAAGTAATATCCGGACAGGACGGCAAGGCAGAGGAGGAGGATCGTGCATACTATCCTGATATAAGCCGGCAGCCTGGTTAAGGTGTTCTTGTAAAACTGCCGCAGGTATATGGCAACAAGAACAGCGGTCGTGGCGATTGCTATCCTTGCCCTGGAATATACACAGATGGCGAGGACCAGGAGGAAATAACTAAATAAGGTAAGATAAATCAGTCCGAAGATTATATTCTGCACGCAGCCTGCTTCTATTATTACCTTTTGGGTCTTGAAGACTTTCATCGGACAATAGCTTTCTTTTTGTTGTTGTTGAAAAAAAGAAAAAGGCTTATACCCATGAATGCCACATTGAAGGCAATGTGCTGCCCCAGGATAAGGATTCGATCAACCGACGTTAAAACAGGTATTGGTCATAGGCGGCAGGCAATCCCTGGAGGGGCCCCCACCTCCTTCGTCGTCGGCTTTAGCTACGGTGAACGTAAGGGCGAGTGCAATTACAGCCAAAGTGCTGAGAAGCGCTTTCTTTTTCA
>JAATFV010000100.1 GCA_015655015.1 Chitinophagales bacterium
ATGACGCCATTCCCTATCTTTTCCAGGATCACTTTTAATTTTGCCAGGTTGACCGATCGGTTGTTCTTGGCATCCTTCTCCGGCTTATCATGCCAGAGGATCTCGTTGAGCCCCTCCGAAGAAATACCCCTTCCGTTACGGATGGTATAGATGACGATAATGAGGAACAATTCTTTCAGCAAAGGAGTGAACAGCCTGGTGATATCATGTCCTTCCTTATCAAATACCTGGAAGGGGCCGAACAGATAAACAGCAGACCGGTGATCTTTCTCTGCATGATTGACGGGGCTGATATAGCTGTCCAGATCAGACTCGTCCGGTACCGGGATGGGAAGAGGAACATCCGTCACCGTCTTTTGAAGCGCTCGCCGGGGTTTCTTCCGGAGCACAAAGAAGATCCCTGCGGCAGCGATAAGGCCCGACAGCCCGATTATATAAAAATAGCTGCCGGGAGGTGTTGCATCCCTTGTTATCGTATCGATCCCTGCTGCTTCCGGAGGGAAGTTGAGCGAATAGATCTTTACTTTGGTATCCTTTACGGGGTCGCCGGGTTTCGAATACAGAAGAGTTACGGCGATCAGGGTGTTGCTGAGCGGCGAATAATACAGGTCGGCAAATGATTGCACGTCATGAAAACTATAAGGAATGTTATTGCCTGCCAGCTGATAGGATGAATCCGTCAGAGAGCCTTCCACCAGCTGAAGATTGGAATTATAGCTGTCATTCGCGAAGATCATTCCATACCAGGCGCCGGGTTTCGGGCCGATCACCAGGCTGTTGGCAAAAGTAAAAGGGGTATTCAGGGTCTTCAGCGAATATATCTTTTTGAATTCATTCTGCTTTATATCATACCGGAAAAGGTCATAGTAATTTCGCGGATCCAGCATCTGGTCGCCTGTCTGGCTGCCGTATCCTCCGATGATATAAGCAAATTTATTCTGAGGGTCCGTACCGAGAGCGGCGAGATAACGGGGAGTGAAATAATCCCCGCCTGCCCGGAGGCTATCCCACCTGCGGGTGCTGAAGCGGTAACGTTGTACCTGGTTCTTGTATTTTAATTGCCCGTAACCGCCGATCACATACAGAGAGGTATCGGTGGCGGAAATGAACTTATTGGCATGCCAGTATTCTGTTATCGGTGCATAGCTCAGCACCAGATCCCACTGGCGCCGGCCAAAATCAAAGGCAGTAATGATCCTGCGGTCTACAAAGAAATCATACAATTTGTCGTTGATCGTGTCGTAGATAGCCTGATGCCCCAGTAATAGTTCCTGGTGACGGGAGGGGATCCAGGCAACAGGGTGCTGTTCATTCCGGAAAGAGCAGACAGCCAGCGAGTCGGAGCCCGTGACAAATAATCGATCGTGTTTGGCATCATAGGCAACGGCCGCATAATCATTGATCGTAAAAGAGCTGACAAGATCCCATTTCTGGTACTTAGGCTTTAACCATACGGGATTCTTTACTTTCGCTACCCGTTTATTCACTTTGTCATACCCGTTGTCGTCTGCTATCTCATCCAGCGGCCAGGAATATTTCAACACGTCATTTTCCGTCAGCTTAATATCCTTGATCTTCATCGGGGGAATATCCCTTGTCTTGTATTTCGGAAAATCATTAGCCCCCCAGAGAAAGCGGAAGCAGTTGCCCAGCGACGGGATAGGACTGGCGCCAATCGTCTTTCCATTTACCCCGAATCGCAACGTATGACTGACGAGATCGCATTTTATCGTGAACCGTTGCCATTCTTTAAGCAGCCGGAGACTATCGGGGGTAAAGCTGATGCCGGAAAAATTTTCCCCGATGATCAACTTGAAAGCGCCGGACTGCTGGTTGTAGATCAGGTCGATATTCTGGTTGCTGGTGATGATGCGGATCACATAGCCGAAATAGATCTCACGGCCGGGAATAAAAGAAATATCAAACCCAAGTTCAAAGTTTTTTGAAAAGCACAGGGAGTCCTCCGGGGAGAGATCCAGGCAGGTTCTTTTTTCCTGGACCACTTCATGGCTGCTGAAGGCCAGACCATAAGACTGGGCAAGCCCGCTAACCGTTAATAATAAAGCAATTATGGTGAAATGAATGTACCTCCACATAAGCCCGGTAAAAATACTATAAATCCCGCAAATGAGACGGCGTGTGTTTGCCTGTCTTCGCCCAATCCATTCGTAGCGCATTATCAAAATCCAACGTCCAATGTTACTCCATAGGTATTCGGGTTGCCTAAATGCACAGCGCCGAAGTCATAGGCATAAGCTATGTATTTTTTATTCGTAAGATTTCTATCCCAGAAGGTAAGACCAAAATTCCCCATCCGTGCTCCTGCACTGACATTGAATAAGCTGTAAGAGGACTGTTTGATCGTATTGGCCAGATCAAACCAGGTATTTCCCAGGAAACGCCATTCACCCCGGGCCACTAATTTTATCCGTTGATGGAAGAGTCCGCCGGAAGTAGCTTGACCAGATGAGGTCAGGCTCCCCAATGAATAACTGTATTGGGCCGCCAGCATGGAAGTGACATCCGGTGTAAAGACCTGGTGTTTGCCTTTCAGGTCAACGGCGCCGCCATTTTGGGAAAGTTTTAAATCATCAAACAGCGCATGCGTATAACCAAAGCTATAGTTTAGCTCCAGTCCCCTGACAGGCGTCGCAGCCAGCTCCGCTTCCAATCCCTTGCTGGTCAGCTTGCCGGCATTTTTTGTTACCGTAATGGCATCAGGCAGAATGAGCGTAGGCACCTGCGCATTCCGGATGGTCGAATAGAAAGCCGCCAGGTTCAATTGCAGCAAATTCCCGAAGAAGCTGCTTTTCAATCCCACTTCAAAGTTATTGCTGTATTCCGGCCGGTAGGCATACAAAGGAGGCTGGGAAGGATCGGAAGAAAGCTGGGTCAGGCCGCCCGTCCGGAAGCCGCGGCTATATACTCCATACAGCATTTCGGTCTTGGATACCGTATAATTAAGCGCTACTTTAGGAGAGAACGAATGGAAGGAAGTCTTTCCACTGGTGTCAGGTGTCGTTACAAAAGAAGGTTGGCCATCCTGCTGCAGTTCGCCCAGCACATTTTCCTCCTGGTGTTCGTAATCGTATCTTATCCCTGCTGTAATCTCCCATTTTTTTGACAACGCATAAGTACCCTGGCCATAAAAAGCCAGCCCTTTATTTTTACTCTTCGTCGTATTGATCGTTGAAAAATCTATATCGGGCGAGCCCACCGCAGCGGCATCTTTGCCATAATGCGTCGCCTGTTTAACAGGACTGTTGTTATAGAACAAATAGGAACCTGCCGTCCAGGTGAAAGGTCCCGCAGCATTGGCAGGAGAAGTAAATTTAAATTCCTGTGTCCAGGTCTTCACCTTATTCCAGTCCCCGCCATAGTTATTGTTGACCGTAACAGCATCCAGGGAAGAAAAATCTCCGTCGATCGGCTGCGTATAATACCGGTAGTTCTGCTGATACGCCGTCTGCGAGCTGAAATTAAAAGAAGGCCCTTTATAATTCACCGACATGCTGGCATTGACAGTATTATCGATCATTTCCGTAACAGCATTCTGATCGAGCACAAAGGGATTGGAAAAAGCATCACCCGCTACCAGGGGAAAGGCGCCATGGTTCCTGTTATCATTGTGTTTTACGTTCAGCGTAAGGTCCCAGGCCTTTACCGGCAGGTACTTCAGGTAATAATTCCCGGTGAAGCTATGCTGTTTGTCATAAGAACTATTGGTGAACTGGTTCGTATAATATCCGTTACGTCCGTCATACACTCCCGCTGCTCCCAGAAATAATTTATCCTTTATCAGCGGCGTTCTGAACCCGGCTGCATAACGCTGCTGACCATAATTACCCACACTCAGCTCAGCAAAACCACTGGTGGTATTCGTAGGCTGTTTGGTAATGATATTGATAACGCCGCCCATCGCATTTCGTCCATACAGCGTACCCTGGGGACCCCGTAATACTTCGACACGTTCCACATCCAGCAGCTGGGAAATATAAGTATCCAGGCTGAACTGGTTAACACCGTCTATATAGGTAGCTACAGCCGGATTGTAGGAAGTGGTGGCAATACCCCGTATACCCGTTGCATTCCTGTTGTCCCCCGGATCGGAAGAAAATAAGCCGGGAACGATCGCCGTGATATCCTTGCTGTTCCATAAACGGTAGTCCTTTACCTGTCTGGATGTAATGGCGGTAATGCTGATAGGCACCTGCTGCAGCAGCTCCTGTTTCTTCTGTGCCGTCACCACCACGGCGTCCAGCTGTGCATTCGACGCGGCCAATGAAATGGCCAGCAGAACATCTTTATGACCTTCTATGGTAATTGCCTTATTGACCGTGGCATAACCGGCAGCGCTGATAACCAGCGTGTAGGCGCCCGGCCGGATAGCAGGGATCCGGAATGTCCCTTTATTATCCGCGCTAACAGCATAGTTGGTGTTTAAGATATTCACCGTTGCGCCAGCAACAGGTTCCGACCGGCCGTCGGTGACAGTGCCGGATAAAATGCCGCCGGGCTGGGCCTCTGCGGAATAAAAGCTCAATAATGACAACAGCGGTACGATATACTTGAACAGGTAAGACACGATTTGAATTATTTATTGATAAACTGCAAAAATGATACGATCAATTGCCCCTCAGCCGCCTTATCAGCCTGTCGGACGATAAACAGCTTATGCAACTTCCCATCCTTCAGGGGAGCCAGTGCCGAATGCAGCAACGTATTGAAATATTGTTTGGGTTCAGCCACGGCTTCTTTTGCATCCCCTGCAAAAGTAAAGGTCCCGATCTTCTCTCCATCCTGTCCATCCAGACGAAGCTCGAATATACAGGCGCCTACCGGCCCTTTTGCCCAGCTCACCTGTAAGGCCGCTTCCCGGATCGTAGACAGATCAAAGCTGTCGGTACTGATGATCGCCTGCCTTCCCGTCTTCCGGTCAAAGGATAGTTTGCTGTTCCGCAGCGAGAGGGAATAGCTGCCCGTCAACGGCTTGATATTTTTGCCTCCTTTATCCGTGTAGGAAGCGCTGAGGGTAAGGATACCCTTGTCTATTTCAGGCTTGTTCAAAGTGGCATTCACGGATCCGGCGGCCGGGAGTGATTTTACCACTTTATTGGCGCCCAGCGTCTGGATCCATCCGATGATCTGCCGGATATCCTCTTCCTTTAAGGAAGGATGGGCAGGCATGGCGACCTCACCCCATTTACCGCTTCCTCCTTTGATGACCTTCTGTGAAAGATAAGACACCATATTGGGATCCTTCTGGTACCGGAGGGCGACATCGCGGAAAGCAGGTCCGATAGACTTTTCATCTGCCTTGTGGCAGGTCTTGCAATCCAGGGAAAGCATGAGATTCTTTCCCACTGCCGCCGCATTCAGCGTCTGATGCCCCTGGGGTATAGCGGCTTTATCATTTCCTTCGAGGTAATCGGCGGATACATACAGGTCGCTAAGGTCCTTCCGTTTGGCGGTATCATCCCTGTCAGTGATAGCAACCCGATAGGCAACAGGTGTGCCGGGAAAATAAAAGCTCTTATTCCCCTTTAGTATTATTTTTACAGAAGGCGCCTCATTGCCCGCATATACGTTTACCTTACTGCTGATCGCCGGCCTGCTCTTATCATCTCTCACTTCTACAGAAATATTGTAATCACCGGCATTTGTAAGCGTATACACCAGCTTCGGCACGGCCGTTTCCCTTTTTATCCCTCTGCCCAGGCTCCAGATATACCGGAGCTTGTCGTTTTCAGGGTCAGTGGCTTCCACCGTCGCCGTGATCTTTAACGGAAGATCCCCGGAAGTCTTATTTACGGAAAAATTATTGATCCTTGGAGACCGGTTGCCGCCATTGTAGTCGATACGGGAAATGCCGGCATCCACATTTTTGCTGAACCAGCCGGTGCCATATTCCAAAACATAGAGTTTGCCGTCGGGCCCCATCTCCGCATCGATGGGAGAATTCCATTTTGTATGCTCCATAAAAGGCTCGATCGTCTCCAGGTCTCCATTGGGCTTCGTAGTCACCACCTTGAACCAGCACCGCGTGAAATCATATATAAAAACTTTCCCATTATAATATTCCGGCATCTCTGTCTCCTTCGGGTACAGATCTGAATAGAATACCGGGCCGGCCATGGCGCATCTGCCGCCGCTGCCCAGCTGCGGGAACTCGGGGGACTCCGCATAGGGATACCAGATAAAGGCCGGTTGTGCAGGAGGCAGCTCTCTCAGTCCTGTATTGTTCCTCGAATCATTGATCGGGTGGGCCGGATCGAAGGCAGCCCCATTGATATCGGTTGCATAATCATGGATATGATAAGGATAGTTATTCCCTACGAAATAAGGCCATCCGAAAAAGCCGGCCTTTCTTGCCTGGTTGATCTCATCATATCCCCTGGGTCCGCGGGTGTCCAGGCTGTCATTGTTGGCATCCGGACCGACCTCTCCCCAATATAAAAAGCCATTCTTTTTATCGACAGAGATACGATAAGGATTGCGATCACCCATTACATAGATCTCCGGCCGGGTCTTCTCCTCTCCCTTCGGGAAAAGGTTGCCTTCCGGGATCTCGTAACTGCCATCCGGTTTCACCTTTATACGTAATATCTTACCTCTTAGGTCATTGGTATTGCCGGCGCCCCTGCGCGAATCATACTGAAGGTGGCCGGGACGGTCGTCGAGAGGAGCATATCCATGGCTGGGATAGGGCGTATTCTTTTCGTCAAAAGGGGTGGAATTATCACCGGTGGACACAAAAAGATCATTGTCCGGCCCAAATGCGATGGAACCGCCGGTATGGCAGCATATTTCCCTTTGTGAATAGAGCTGTAATATGATTTTTTCCGATTTGCGATC
The DNA here is from genome assembly GCA_015655015.1 of Chitinophagales bacterium. Classification (GTDB taxonomy): domain Bacteria; phylum Bacteroidota; class Bacteroidia; order Chitinophagales; family Chitinophagaceae; genus Puia. The sequence continues at coordinate 6,856 of JAATFV010000100.1, forward strand.
TATGCTATCATTAGTGAAGGTGAAGCGGGACAAGCGATTGACAGAAGTATCGGAAGGGCTGTAATAAATATAGACAAAATGATTGGTTGTAAAATCGGGATCGGCTTGTATGCCCAGGACCCCTTCTTCCGCATTAACGCCGGGGGTATGCAGGGTTTTGCAATACACATCCAGGTAAGCCGCCTGTTTCACCTTTTTGGTCGAGCCCTTATACAAGAGGATCTGTCCCCGCCGCTGAGCCACCAGGATATCGAGATTCGGGAGAATGGTCATTTCCGTAGGCTCGTAGAACTCGCCCATGATGACCGGTGTCTTGGTAAACCGGTCTTCTTCGGGAGCCGCCGGGATGGAATCTGCGGTTGGTAGCGGGACCGGCAAA
>JAATFV010000104.1 GCA_015655015.1 Chitinophagales bacterium
TATTATTTCAAACCCAAAACCTGCTAAAATTATGAAATTTTTTGGCAAAGGCCCCATTTTGTCCGGGGCCTCTTCTTATCACCAAATGATCTTGGCGATGAAGCTGACTGCTATTTTATTGACTGCTGCTTTTTTAAACGTGCATGCGGGGGCGTATTCCCAGAATGTTACCTTAAACTTTAGCAGAGCGCCTTTGACGAAGGTGTTCTCTGAAATTAAGAAGCAGACAGGTTATTCTTTTTTCTACAACTACGAGTCGCTGAAAAATGCGAAGCTGGTGTCGATGGAGGTGAAGAATATTCCCTTACAGGATGTGCTGTCGCTGTGTTTCTCGGACCAGCCGCTGGATTATTATATTCAGAACAAGACCGTATTTGTAACGGACAGGCCTTTGGCGCCGCCGGCGGTCGGGACGCTTGCGGCCGATACGGCAAAGCCGGAACGAAGGATCATTGATGGGAAGGTCGTCAATGAGAAGGGGGCGCCCCTGGAAAACGTCAGCGTGATCGTCAAAGGTACGAACAGGGCTGTCATCACCACTATTGCGGGTGAGTTCAGGATCAAGGAGGCCCCCGGCACTGTGCTGGTAGTCAGCCGTGTCGGGTATGCGGCTCAGGAGATAAAGCTGGGCAATGCCTCCACGATCGCTATCACCCTGCAATCCAGGAGCGAAGCCCTGGGAGATGTGGAAGTGACTTATAATACCGGTTACCAGAATGTTGCAAAAGAACGGGCGACGGGCTCCTTTGTGCAGATCAGCGGCGAGGAGCTGAACCGGCAGGTAGGCCCGAATGCGCTGACCAAGCTGTTTACGATCACCAGCGGGATGATCTTCAATCCGAATAACCACACGCAGGTAGAGGTACGGGGGCTCAGCACGATCAATTCCATCACGGACCCGCTGATCGTTGTCGATAACTTTCCTTACGAGGGCAGCGGACAACAGGGCGGGATACAGGGGATAGTGGCTGAGCTCAACCCCAATGATATTGCTTCGGTAACGGTCCTGAAAGATGCGGCGGCCGCTTCTATCTGGGGTATAAAAGCTGCCAATGGGGTGATCGTCATTACGACCAAAAAGGGTGCTTTCAACCGTAAGCCATCTGTGGGATTCAGCAGCAATGTGACTGTCGGAGGCAAACCCAACCTGAATTATATCAAGTCGATGTCTTCGGCCGATGAGATCGGTTTCGAACAGCTGGAGTTCAGCAAAGGGTATTACAATCCTTATGATGACAGTTATCCCGGTTTTCATAGTTATCCCTCGCTGCCGCAGGTGGCCGAGCTGCTGCTGGCGGTCCGAAGGGGCGCGATCACACAGGCACAGGCCGACGCGCAGATAGCGGTCTACGAGCATCATAATGTGAAAGACGATATCCGGAAATATATTTTCCAGAAAAGCGTGTCCCAGCAGCATATCGTAAATTTCTCCGGCGGAAATCAGAATTACAATTATTATGCTTCCGTTGGGTATGACCAGGCTAAGCTAAATACGAAGGGGGATGCCAATAATCGTTATACCCTGAATTTCAATAACACTTACCGGCCTGTACAAAACCTCGAGCTGACCGGCTTCCTGAGCTATACGCAGGACAAAAACTGGGGGAACAGCGTTCCTTACGGCTCTCTGCTGCCGACAGGCTCCTATACTACTCCTTATGCCATGCTGGCCGACGCGCAGGGGAATCCTTTATCCATTCCTTATCAATACCGGACCTCCTTCGTCGATACGGCAAAGTCGCCCGGATTGCTGGACTGGCATTACCGTCCGCTGGCCGAGCAGAAGTTCAACGATAATATTCTCAACGAGTATCACGTCCGGCTGGGCGGTGTCGCCAAATATACTATCCTGCGGGGGCTTAGCGCTACTGTGAATTACCAGTATGAAAAACTGCTGACCAGCAACTACAAAGACCAATCGGATTCGCTGTATTCAGTACGCAATACGATCAACAATTTTACGACCCGTAACCCGGCGCCCGGCACTTTGCCCAACCAGGTCCCTGTCGGGAATATCTACAGTTTCAGCAATGGCAACCAGAGCATCTGGAGCATCCGCGGAACGCTGAATTTCAACCGGACTTTCGGCGATCATGAGATAGATGCCATTGCCGGCATCGAACGGCGGCAGAATAGCAGCACGGGCACATCCGGGATCTTATATGGTTATGATCCCGTGAATGGCACGTCGAAACCTGTCAATTCAGCTACCCCGGTGACGAATTATTTCGGGAACAGCTCCAATATCGGGGGTGTCACCGGCATCAGCGGGGGACTGCAACGTTATGGCAGCTACTTTGCCAATGGCGCCTATACCTATAAGGGAAAGTATACGGTGAGCGCCAGCGGACGCGGGGACCAGAGCAATTACTTCGGAGTGAAGGCCAACCAGCGGATACAGCCTTTGTGGTCTGCGGGGGCTGCCTGGAACCTGTACAAAGAAGGTTTTTATAAGGTCTCCTGGCTGCCTTATTTGCGACTACGCGCTACGTATGGTTTCAATGGAAATACGCCGCAGAGCGCTCCCGGCAGCAGTATAACTTCTACGACCGCGTATGCTACGGCAAATTACTATACCGGGACTATCGTCAGTCCCACCCTGCCCTATGCCACTGTGGGGTCGCCTAATAACCCGCAGCTGGGCTTTGAGAAGGTAAAGGTGATCAACCTGGCCGTAGAGGCGGCGTCTAAGGACAGACGTATCGGCGGCAGCTTCGAATATTATTTCAAGAAAGGCACCAACCTGATCGGACCGATACAGCTCGATCCCACTACAGGCTGGGTGCAGTTCAACAGCAACAATGCCAGCATCCAGGGCCGGGGTTTCGACCTGATGCTCAACACCCGCAATATCGAGGGCCGGTATTTCAAGTGGCATACCGACATCAACCTGAGCTTCAATACGGATAAGGTCACTGCCTATAAAGTGCCGATCACCTCCATCAGCTCATATTTTGTGGACTATTCGGTGGTTCTTGGCAAGTCGCTCTACAAGATCTATGCATACCGTTCGGCGGGTCTGGATCCTGCCACGGGCGACCCGAGAATTTATATCAACGGAAAGGCTTCGAGCTACAACAACTTAAATACGGCGAAAGTGTCCGACCTGAAATATTTCGGCCCCAGCATCCCCCATTATTTCGGTTCGATGATGAATACGTTCATCTACAAGCAGTGGTCGCTGTCGGCTAATGTCTACTTTAAGTTCAACTGGTATTTCCGCCGGCCTTCCATGAATTACGGCGGCCTCTTCAACGGCTGGGGCGGCAGCGCGGACTATGCCAAACGCTGGCAGAAGCCCGGTGATGAGCTGATTACAAACGTTCCTTCGCTGCCTTCCGGGAGCAATACTAACCGTGACCAGGTGTTCCAAAATTCCGATGTGCTCGTGACTAAGGGAGATTATATACGGCTGCAGGATGTTCGTCTGAACTATACGCTGTCGAAGGCACAAACCGGAAAATGGCCTTTCCAGAGCACCCAGGTATTCCTGTATATGAACAATGTGGGTATTTTATGGAAGGCTAACCATTACGGGATAGACCCCGATTTTTATGCACTCTCTTCCATGCCGAATCCCAGGACGATCTCTGCCGGTGTAAATGTTAACTTTTAAATTTTACGAATCATGCGAAAAAGTCTCTATATAGCAACCCTTTGTTTTCTGTCGTTTGGCTGTACAAAGGACAAATGGTTTGACGCCAAACAAAACCTCACGCAGGTGGTACCCGTTCGGGTGCCCGATTTCCAGGCGCTGCTGGATAATATCATCATGGACTGGAACAGTCCTTACCTGGGGGAGACAGGCTGTGACGACCATTATACGACCGATGCGCTGTATCTGCAGTTCGCCCCGAATGAGAAAAATGCCTATACCTGGTCACATGACCAGCCGTATACGGCTGTGATCGATTGGGCCGCGGCAAGCGGAGGAACGGATGGCACCTGGGCAAGGGTATATTACGCCAACCTGGTGCTGGATGGGCTTAAAACCGCTGCAGGCGCAGGCACTCCTGACTTTATGAATGTAAATGGGGAGGCATTGTTCTACCGGGCCAAGAACTTTTATGATATCCTGCAGGAGTATGCGCCGGTTTACGACTCCGCAAAGGCTGCCACCGACCTGGGTATTCCGCTGCGGCTGGAGTCGGATATCAATATCGCCTCCAAAAGGGCGACGGTGAAGGAAAGTTATGACCAGGTGATCGCTGACCTGACTGCGGCTATTCCTTTGCTGCCGGTAACGCCACTATATAAGACGCGGCCTTCAAAGCCGGCTGCCTATGCATTGATGGCCCGTCTATACCTGAGTGTAAGTGACTATGCCGATGCCGGTAAATATGCCGACAGCTGCCTGGCAATATATACGACGCTGGTGGATTTCAATACGCTGGACTTTACTGTTACTTATCCGCTGCCGATCTATAATAACGATGTGATCTTCAATTGCAGCATGAATGTGGGTAACGGACCGGTCAGCTACAATGCACGGATCGATACATTGTTATACAACCAGTATGATTCAAATGATATGCGCAGGAAGGTGTTCTTTACGGTAAATGCGGACAAAAGCATTTCCTTTAAGAACAGTAATTATTACAATACCGGGTTTTCCGGGTTGACGATCGAAGAGATGTATATTGTCCGGGCGGAAAGCCGGGCGCGGCTGGGGCAGACGGCGGCGGCGCTGGCTGATCTCAATACGCTGCTGAGGGCGCGGTATAAGACGGGGACCTATGTCGACAAGACAGCGGCAAGCGCCGATGATGCGTTGTTGATCGTGCTGGCGGAGAGAAGGAAGGAGCTGGTGATGCATGGGGTAAGATGGAGTGATCTGCGTCGATTCAATAAAGAGCCGCGGTTTGCGAAGACGCTTACGAGGACTATCGGTGGCAAGACCTACACGCTGGCGCCGGGTAGTTTTAATTATACGTTGCCGATTCCGGATGATGTAATCAATCTGGCGCCGGGGATCGTACAGAATCCCGGGTGGTAAATTTTCAAGGCCCGCAGTGGTATCGGCTTATAAAAAGTATCACAGCCGGAACTTCGAAGTGTTGTCCGTATCGCTGGACCAGCCAGGGAAGCGGGCGGAATGGGTGAAGGCGATCCGGACAGATGGGATGCCGTGGCAGCATGTCTCCGATCTGTTGTTCTGGAAGAGTCCGATCGTTACACTTTATGCTATACAATCTATACCGCAGAATTTTCTGATCGACCCGGGCGGGAAGATCATCGCGGAGAATTTACGCGGGGAGCTGCTGGGGAAGATGTTAGAAAAATTATTGTAAGGAGACCTGCGGGAGCTATCACTGATAAATAGGATCACGGAGGGATTGAATCCTGTGCAGCCGACGAAGCAGGCTTTTTAGGAATGCCCTCCCGCGGTAGCGGGAGGGCATTGTCGTCCAATATTAAGTGAATATTAATTAAGGGTTTACCCGTGGTAAAAATTTCCTGCATGTAAAGTTTTTTACTAGGTTTACGACCACGTTAATCTTCTGAAGGTTTACCCTATCGTTCCCTGGATACTTATGAACAATGCCTTTTTCCCGTTCGTCTATGCGGGAGGGGCAATGTATTGCCCAGACAACTGATTTATCAATTAAATTTTCGCATTCTTATGCATGTTCTGCTAAACCTGGTCACTCTCCCATTCATCGGGGAGGTCAATATTGGTGGAGGTCTGCTGATCCTCTTTTTTCTATGCCTTTTGTGCGTCGTAGGCTTTGAATTTGTAAACGGTTTTCATGATACGGCCAATGCCGTAGCGACTGTGATCTATACGAAAGCGTTGAAACCGATGATTGCAGTTCCCTGGTCGGGGATGTGGAATTTTCTCGGGGTGTTCACCGGCGGGGTGGCTGTGGCCATGGGTATCCTGAAGCTGGTGCCGCTGAACGAGCTGATGGCCCTTCCTGTCAAGGTCGGCGCCTGTGTGGTATTAGCTGTTCTGCTGACTTCCATTATCTGGAACCTGGGCACCTGGTGGCTGGGGATACCCTGTTCCAGCTCACATACTTTGATCGGCGCTATGATTGGCGCCAGTCTTGCCTTTACTTTCTATTATAAGGGTAGTGTCAACTGGAGCAAGGCATCAGAGATAGGGTTGTCGCTGATCATGTCTCCCATCTTTGGATTCGGCGCATCTGTCCTGCTGATGTGGTTCCTGAAAAACGTACTTAAGGCAAAGAGCCTTTTCCATGTACCTACGGGAGAGAATGACAGGCCCCCGATCCTGATCCGCCTTTTATTGATAACTACCTGTACCCTGGTAAGTTTTTTCCACGGGAGCAATGACGGGCAAAAGGGGGTAGGTTTACTGATGCTGATCCTGATTGCGTTCCTGCCGGCAAAGTTTGCCCTTGATCATTCTATTTCAGACGATAAAATATTAGTTTCCCTGGCTAATATCGAGCAGGTGTTATCCAGGACGACCCAGACCAATGAGACGGATAAGGCAGCTGTTGACAGCCTGGGTCTCCTGCTGACGAAGACAAAGGCTACGATCGCCGGTGCGGCGACGAGGGATGACGGCCATATATTCAATTTCAGGAAGCAGGTGCAGGCGGTGGCCAAGCAGGCAAAATCGGTGGACGGCAGTCCGACCGTGCAGCTGTCCGCATCGGATAAGGCCGTATTGGCGACAGCGGTGAAAGAGCTGACGAAAACGACCGATTATGCGCCGGTGTGGGTGATCGCTATCATTTCCATTTCCCTGGGTATCGGTACCATGATCGGCTGGAAAAGGATCGTTCTGACGATCGGGGAGAAGATCGGAAAAGAACATTTGAACTATGCCCAGGGGGCAACGGCTGAGATCGTAGCTGCGGCTACGATCGGGTTGAGCACGGGTTTTGGTCTGCCGGTAAGCACTACGCATGTGCTGTCGAGCGGGATCGCCGGTGCGATGGTGGCTTCCAATGGTACGAAGAACCTGAACAGCAATACGCTAAAAGCTATTGCGATGGCCTGGATACTGACTTTGCCGGTATGCATACTATTGTCCCTGGTTTTATTTGTAATATTTCATTTGTTTGTTTAAATTTCCCGACAGCAATCTCAACCAACCGAAATGAAAAAAATATTAGTTGCCACTGATTTTTCCGCCTGTGCTACCAATGCGATGGAATATGCCATGGAGCTGGCGAAGGTCCTTCACGCGGAGGTTTGCGCCCTTCATGCCATCGGGTCTTTTGAAGGCGTCTTCAACAATACCTATAATGCACTCTATATAGAAGATTATCACAATAGCAAGAGAGCGGCGCTTGCCCGTTGGGCGGCGTCTTTCACCGCCAGGGATGAATATAGTGCCGTGCCTGTGACGACATTCTGTGAAGTGGGTTCTGTAAGCAGCCTGATCGCGAAGTATACCGATGCCAATCCCGTTGAATTGCTGGTGATGGGCACCATGGGATCTTCGGGGATCGCAGGTCTGTTCGGCAGCAATGCCAGCACGATGGTGGAAAAGACCAAGATACCCACCCTGATCATTCCCCTGGAAAGTAAGTTTTCCATCCGTCCTACGATCACGCTGGCTACCGACTTTTCTTCCGACTCGAATTTGTCTGCGGAGGATGTGAATGCGTTGAAGGAGCTGGTCCTGGCCTTTGGTTCGGAAAAGCTGAATGTGGTGCATATTCTCGAAAGCCCGGAATGGAAGACCAATGAGGCCGGCGAAGCGAGCCTGAGAAAATTGATCGACTCTACGGAACTGGACTTCAAATATATCCAGGAAGGCAGTCCGATCGAAGGGATCATCAACTTTATCGTCAGCAGCGAGACGGATATCCTTTGTGTGGTCAAGCGGCATCATAATATAGTGTACCGGATCTTTAATACCAGTACTGTGAATAAAGTGATGGCAAGGGCTATCAAGGCGATTCTTGTGCTGCATGCGTGATGAATATGGCAGGGGTGAATCTCAGTCGGATATTTTCAGCATTATAAAACCAGTTTAAAGTCATCCCGTGTGCATACATACAAATTAGTAGATCCTGCGCTATCGGTGCTGGTCTCTGCCAGCAGATAACCCAACATCACCAGCGCGTCATTTTCCTCTTCCCTGGAAGCGTCCAGGGTCACCTGGACCTTCGTTAGCCCTAGCTTGAAAAAGACATAAATAGAGGCTGCGTGCCAGGCCAGCATCAGTTTGTGATCGTTCTGCAGTATTCTGGGCGAAGGCAGCAGAAAGAGTTGATAATCGCAGCCGGATTCCTGTTGGATCTTAGCTTTACCCTGCCCAACTACGCGAGTCAGGGTAAAACAGAAAACCGGCCGTCTGTTGATAGTCATCACCCAAGACCTTATCCACCGGGAATGCCAGAGATGATGATAATAATTCCTGAAAGTCTTGTATACTTCTTTCCAGGAGTCTCCGTTGTGTAAGTCTCTACCAATTACCCAATCAGACATTTCTTCCAGGTGAGAAGTTTTTAGCCGTTGAAGGCGAAAAATCCAGCGAGGTCTTTTTTTCAGATGCTTGGCCATATTCTTACAATTTTATTTTTATAATAGCTCCTATATTGTTACTTAAGAGTATTCATGTAATCCATATTAATATCTTTTTTGTTTCTTTTATGGGTCAATAACTATGAGTATATTCGTATTACTCTGTATTTGACAATATGTCGTTTCCTCCAGAGCTATTTTGACTATCTTTTCAGACCTGCGCCTGCCAACTTTCTTACGCACCCTATTTAATGTGATTTTTATTTATTAATCTTTAAGTTTTTATTGCTTTTTGAACAATAAAAGCAATACACATTATGAAACGCTTATCCTTAGTATGTTTTATTATGCTGGTATTCGTCCTTTTGGGCACCGGATTTATCAGAAAGCCAGCTCTTCCCATGTCTTCCCGCCAGACTTTGTATTATTGGTATTCTTCCGATGACACCTATAATGACCGAAAGTCGCTCAACGATGAGATAAATGAAATGTGGGACTATTACTGGGTACCTATTACCACGAATCCATCAGGAGGAGTGTTGGTAGAAAAAGGTTATCTGACTAATGCCTTTCCTCATAATAATTATCCTTCCGTGTACCTCTATGCGCATTATTGAAAAGTTAATAGCCGGGATTCTGAATCAGCTTATCGTTATGTAATAATTCTGTAAAGGGAATTGGATACAGCGCTGCCTGGGATGTCCAGCCAAGCTTGTCTGCGGCCAATATGGAATCGATCTGTCGTGTCCGCTTCAGGTCCAGCCACCGATGTCCCCATTCTGCAAAGAATTCTATTTGCCGCTCATGCCTGACAGCGTCCAGCAAATCCGCCTGGTTGGCAGACAGTGTTTGTGATAATCCTGCCCGATGACGAAGGCGGTCGAGATCTGCTGCGGCAGCAGCTATATTGCCCTGCTGTGCTGTGGCTTCCGACCGGATCAGGTATTGTTCGGCTAACCGGAGAACGATGTTGCACTCCCTGTTAAGAGGTGTATCCGTAGGAAGCTTGTATTTGAATGGATAGGTATATTGAGAGCTATCCGTCCGGCTGCTGCCCGTCCAGTACCGGAGCCGGAGGTCTCCGGCTTCAAAGCTGCCCAGCAATGGATTCGCCAGTGTATAGGCAGGCCTGGGATTGACGGTATCGGAAGGGACAAAGAAGCTGCCTTCGGCTGTACCGATATTATCATGAACTGGCTGCAGTTCCCAGATTGCCTCCCTGCTTTCGGATAGAAATACTTTATTGAGATCCGTTTCTAATTGATAGACGTTATTATTAATAACTGTACTGGCTTCCTGTGCTGCATGGACCCAGTCACGCTGGTAGAGATATACCCTTGCCAGCAGGGCGGTAGCTGCGTATTTGTTGGGGCGGATGCGGGCATTGGGGAAGGCACTCGTGGTAATATAATCTTCTGGCAGAAGTGACTGTGCCTCTTTCAGATCGGCAATGATCTGTTGGTATATCAAAGAGGAAGGGGCGCGGGGCAATTGGGAGTTGGCATTATAATCGGTGGTAGTTACAAGAGGAATATCGCCGTACAGGTTCACGAGGTAAAAAAAGATTAATGCCCTGATAAATCTGGCCTCGCCTTGTAATGATTCTTTTACGGCAGTTGAAATGCCGGTGGAAGATGGTACCTTTTCCAATATGGTATTGCAATCGTATATCCAGGGATAGCTGGTGGTGTATAAGCTGCTGCAAAGCGGGTTCTGACTGGATAAGGCATTCCTGGTGAATGCATCTTCATTGTCGAATGTGGTAGTGCGACGGAGTTCATCGCTGCTCAGCCCGCCGTAGAGGCTCATTCCGCCGTTTAGCAGTGATCTGGAATTGTCCATAATCTCTGTATAAATACCAATTATAGCGCTCGTGGCATTCCGATCGGTGGAAAATACATCTGCAGCGCTGATCTGGTTTTCAGGCGGCGGTACCTGTATCAACTTGCTGCAGGAATAAAAGGGGAAAATACATATCAGTAAACACAGCGATGTCCGGAAAAAGGCAGGAAAGAGATAACACATGGTTTATTATTTAAAAGGTGAGCTGCAGGCCTGTCGCGATAGTCCTCATGGGCGGCAAAACGGTTGGATCTTGTGTTTCCGGATCTGTAACCGGGAAATGGGTTGCTGTCCAGAGATTCTGCCCGCGCAAATAGATCCGGCAGCTGGAAACATGATATTTCAACAGGAGACCTTTCGGTAACTGATAGGTCAGTGAAATTGTTTTTAACCGGATATATGAGGCGTCTATGACTTTAGCATCAGAGACTATGTAATACTTGTTGATAATATTAGCGGCTTTGGAATCTTCTGATGAAGTCAGCCGTTGCAGGACGGCCCTGTCGCCGGGGCGGCGCCAATGGTTGAGTATATCGACGGGTTCATTTGACAGCATGGAAGTGCCCATCATTCCCGGTAAATACTGTTTATACGATTCCAGGAAGGGGTTGCTGCCATTTTGTTTACTCACCTGGAAAAAAACATTCAGTTCAAATGCCCTGTATTGAAAAGTATTTCCTATGCCGCCGTAATATTTAGGATCGAGATTGCCACTGGCTATCTGATCATTTTTATCCCATACTCCGTTCCTGTCAATATCCTGGAAGGTAAACAGGCCGGACTGGGGGTCCACGCCTGTATAGTGGAAGGCCTTGACCACGGACAGGGATTTCCCTTCCACCAATGTAGCTGAATAAGAAGAGGAGGCCAGCCCGGGAAAGCTTGCCAGCTTATTTTGCGGCAGGGTCAACGAAAGTGTCGCAGTCCATTGGAAAGATCCCTTTGTCAGAATATAGGTTTGCAGCGAGAATTCCTCGCCTTTATTCACTATTCTGGCCCGCTGATCGACAAGGCCGCGAGGCAGCCCTGCGGGAGAAGAAAAAACTTTATCGACCAATTGATTTGTAGTCCAGTTACGGTAGGCGGCAGCGGAAAGAACAATTTTATTTTGGAGGAATCCCAGGTCGACTCCGATCTCCGTTTTATAGTTTACTTCCCACTGAAGGTTGTTGTTACCGAAGCTGGCGGGGACGACTCCCTGCAAGCCGTCGTAGTTGCGTGCCGCGGTCGTTGGACTGAACACCTCCAGAAATTTATTATTTTCTATCTGATCATTCCCTGTCTTTCCATAACTTCCTCTCATTTTGCCGAAACTTAGCCAGCCTGGTAGCTTCAGCCAGCGTTCGTCACTGAAGATCCACACGCTGCCGATAGCCCAGAAATTGCCGAATTGCCGGCCGGGGCCAAAACGGCTCGAACCGTCTCTTCTTCCGGAGAAAGTCAGGATGTATCTTTGAAGGAGGTTATAATCGATCTGTCCGAAGACAGCATTGTAACGATATATTAGCCGGTTTTCTTCACTGGTGGCCTCTGGTGTTCTGCTGCCTGTGTTCAATAGAATATCGCTCGTATAGCCGTCAGCTGTAAGGGACGAATAGGCTGTACGCTCTTCCTGCCAGGTGCTTCCCAGCAGAACTTCCAGTTTACTCTTGCCAAATTTTCGGATATATTCCCCCATCAATTCGATGATCTCACTGTTATAGTTGTTGAAGGAGGAATAGGAATAGCCGGTAGGATTGACGGAAGGATCCTGCCCTGCCAGAGGGCGCCAGCTTCGCTCTGTAGTTGACACGGTATTGTAACCTATACTGCTTCGTATGAATAAACCAGGCGATAGCTCATAACCCAGCTGAAGATGACTAAGCTGGTTGCGGATGGCGGCACGGTAAGTATTGAAGGCAAGCGCAGGAAGGTTGACAATGGGAAATCCTTTGACGTCCCATACCAGTTGGCCGGATTCATTAAAGAATGAGGGGATGTTCGGAGTAGTGGACAAATAAGAGGTATAATCTTCCACCGGTAAAAAATTATGTTCCAGGCCATACATCTCTATCAGATGAAATAGTAGCCGCCGGTCTTCGGACTGGTAATTAAAGTTGCCGTATACAGCGTAACGATCATCTCCTGCAGACCCGGGGAAGACGGCAGTCTCTCTATGATAATTTCCGGCGAGCAGGAATGTTGTATTCGGGTTCCCCCAGGAAAGACCGATCCTTGCATCCTGAGACGAGCCTGTATTCCCCATTATCCATTTCCTGTAATCTATGCTTCGGGAACTGTCCAGGGTAGATTCGGGGAGCGTGACGGCGTTTACAGGCAGGCCATCATTCAGGATAGCCTCCTTTCTCATGCTGAGGAATTGCTGTATATTTAAAAAGGAGCTGGTCTTTACAGCAGTATTGATACCGTTATATACATCGAATGTGCATTTTAATTTACCCGGAAGTCCTTTTTTGAGCGTTATGAGGATAACGCCATTAGCTCCTCTGCTACCGTATATGGCTGTTGCCGCCGCATCTTTTAAGACTTCGATATGCTCGAATGTAGAAGGATCGATGCTATTAAATACGTTTGCGCCATATACTCCCTGGGCGGACCCGGACCCGATCGTACTGAGAAAATTTTGCCGTCCGGCGACGGGGATACCATCAACCAGGATCAGCGGATCCGTACTTTGCTGAAGAGAGTTTTGTCCCCTCACCTGTATTTTATAGGCGCTGCCCGGTACGCCACTGGTTTGCTGCAGGGACATTCCTGGTATACGTCCTTCTAAAGCTGCCAGCCCATTGGAGACCGGCTGTATTTCGATGTCAGATCCTTTAAGGTGGAAAAGTGAGCTGGGTGTGAACCGGGAAGTCGTTCTTTTATAGGTGTGAACAATTACTTCGTTCAGGTTGACAGCAGATTGCTCCAGGACGATGTTATTAAAGTATTTATTACTGACAAGGATGGATCGGGGAAGATGCCCTATGAAAGTAATTTCTAATTGAACCGTGTGTGCAGGGCAGCTGATACTAAACAGACCGTCTGTATTTGTCGTCACTGTCAGTGAATCTCCTTTTATTGATACGGAAGCTCCTGTCAGGAATTCTCCATTCCTATTAGTCACTCTTCCTCTTACAGGAGATAATAAAGAAGCATTTATGTCCGCATGGCTGAGAACATTGATGGTCTTGCCTCTTATGGTATATTCCAGTTCAAGGCCGGCAAAGAGGGTATCGAGCACCTGCCGTATATCGGCATCCACCAGGTCCACGCTGACCAGTGGGGCATTGTGGAAATAGTCCGGGCAGGATGATATTGAATAGCCGGTTTTGTTTTTAATCACCGCAAGAGCAGAGGGAATCGTCTCCTCCTTCAAACGGATAGTCAATTTTTGCGCAAAGCAATGTGTGCCCGTAATCAGAATAATAGCAAGGGTCATTATAGCCCATTTCCCCGGTTTTGAAAAGGGAATGGCAAAAACCATCTTTTTCATTTGATCCTAAAGTTTTGGTTGTCATAAAAGGTTCATTAGCAGGAATAAGGCGACGAAACGTTGGAATTGGATTATCCTTGAACGATAGGATGGGTTTTGAAGAGAAAAATTGTATCAGGCAGTTGCCTGATATAATTTAATAATAGGAGGGTTTTATATATAAGAGGTCATGATCTATTTAAATGGTGTTGCAGAAACAATGATACTGTCACCTCGAGCGATCAGGTAGGCAGACCTGCTTTCTGCTTCTTCTATGTTTCTTAAGACTTCCTTCAGGGGCTGATTCCGCGAGACATCTCCACTATATGGCCGTCCTTTCACATGGGGCGGAAGATATGGTGTTACCTGGTACCAGCGGGCAATCCGGCGGACCACGGTAGCGAGATCGGTATATTCGAAGCTGAAGAGAGGTTTGTTTCTTTCTGTCCATGCCATGGCTGCAGAAGCGGAAGAGTCGGTCAGCACCCTGGTCTCCAGCCTGTCCTTTGTCACCACAGCCTGTTCCCAAGGCTTTAATACGGTAACAGTGCCTGTGGAAGGTGTTATTTTTACGGATCCTTTAAGCAAGGTGATCTCGCTGGATGGTTCGTCCCCATATCCCATGATATTGAAGTAAGTTCCCAATACCTCTATTTGAGTCCCTTTATTATTGATAATGAATGGACCGGCCTTATTTTGTACCACTTCGAAAGAGGCTTCTCCATCCAAAAAGACTTCCCGGGTGCCGCCATAGAAGGCAATGGGAAAACGGAGGGAAGAGGTGTAATTCAGATGGACCTTACTGCCATCCGGCAGGACGACCGTATAGGGACTGGTTTGCCGGGTGCTGACAATATTATATCCTGTATCTTCTGACTTTTCCCCGATCGACTGGTAGATAAGCCGGCTGCTATCCGATTTTGTGATGATCGTATTATGCCGGGCTGCTATTTTTTTATTGTCCGGCAGGCTATCCAGGACGATACTGCTGCCATCTTCCAGGATAAGCAGCGCCTTGTAACCGGCAGGTAGGGATGTATGGGCTATTGTCGGCTGTAATGGTTCGTTGCGTGGATGCGGGTGATGGACGTACCACCATCCTGCTACAAAAAGGAGGAGGACTGCTGCTACAGCGGCGAATTTTCTTACGGAGGGAATTTTCCATAAGGGGATTGGTGGTGGGGAAACCCAATCTTCCCCCAGTCTGGCTCGTATATTCTGCCACATCCGTTCGGATGGCACCTGATGTATCCTTTTAAGGTTCTCCTGAAGCCATTTTTCATCCCGGAATTGGTCTGGCAGGGCCTGATGATAGGATGATCTTTTCTGCCACTCCTGTAGTGCAGCCAGTTGCTGTTCACTCATTTTTTTGTGAAAAGCGTATTTAAAGATCAGCAGGACAATGAAGCGAAGATTTTCAGGCATATAATGTCATGAGCGGGTTTAGCAGCCATGTTTTATAGCTGGATTGCCTGCTTTTTGATATATACACGCCATAAGGGTAGATTTTAACCCCTCTTCCAAAGGATTTTTTTTTATTTTTTTTTCCGGGAGGAAAATAACCTGAAGATTGAGCTTTAGGAGTCCTGGATAGAAAAAAGTATAAGGAATAAGAGGAACTCATTTTTAGGAATAACTGTCTTCAGATATTTGAGGGCTTTCCCAAGATGATTAACTACCGACTGGCGACGGATGCCCAATTTTTCGGCAATCTCTCCGTTCTCCATTCCTTCCAGATACATCTTAAATATCTTTTTTCTTGCCTTGGGTAGTTTTTCGACATACTGATAGATGTTCGCTAATAACTCATTTTTAATCATTTCCACTTCTTCCGAACTTTCATAATTCCCGGAAAGCCAATAAGATAAGTCAATCTGGCGGGCCTTTTGGACTTTTTGATTTCTAAAATGAGTTACGCAATCTTTTTTCGCTACGTTATATAAGAACGCCCATATGTGTTCCGGATCATTAATTGTTTCTGTCTTTTGGGAAAGTTTAACAAAAACATCATCGACGATCTCTTCCGCCACCATATCATTCCTGATCCAAAGCCGTATCATTTCATACAAGGGGCGATGGTGTAGTTGATAGAAATATCCAATTGCAGCCGGATCCTTCTTTTTGAAGGACAGGAATTGGCGGGCACGGTCATCGGGACGGTTCAATCCAATATTGCTCATAATCAGTTTGCCTTTCTTTGATGGAAAAAAGTTCCTTAACCTGATAGGGTAACGTCCTGGTTCGTTCGAGTTACGATACAAAAAGTGATTTCTCCGTGAAAGTCAAAATACTTCAATGTGCCGCAATGTTACAAAAAATAATGTTGAATCAAAATGTGTGTGAAAAAATGGTCTCGAACTATATCCACATGGAAACAGCAAAATCCATTTAGCTGATGGGACTTTGCTGTTTGATTCTTTTTGAAATGCGCGTGTCAGTTATCTCTCCAGCATTTCTTTTAATCTTTCACAATCGAGCCGTTCCCGGACCTGTCTGTCGATGTCTGCGGCTGCGGGCACTGAGGGATCATACTGCCAGCACACTACAAAGAACCGGGGCTTTTCCGAAGAGAGGTAGGGGTTGAAACAAGTGGCGTTCATCCGGATCAGCATTTTGCCGCCCAGTCCATCCTGGAATCCCTGGAAGTCGGCTGCCTGGCCGGATACGATGGCGGGTCTGTCGAGATCGGCAGGGGAGAGGTGACTGGCCACATAGTCCATCAGATGGAGGGTGCTGTCGAGGCCGGCAGTTTCTTTGTCTACGTTATCTTTAAGATATTCTTCGTCGGACCTGTAATTGTTAAGGAACATTTTCATTCTCATCTGCAGCTCCACGCCGGAGTATTGCATGTTCAGCTGTTCAATAGCTGCCTTTTTCTCTGCCTCCTGGACTGCCGTCGAACGAACGGGCTCTTTCTGCTTCATCTCCGTCAGAAAGCTGTTTTTAATATTATTCAATTCCATCCGGGCTTCGCGGAGATATTCTTTGCGGGAGACAGGGGTATAAAGAAGCTGATGGTTATCGGCCGTGACCACCCAGATCGTTGACCGGAGGGAGCTGATTTCTTCAGCGTCCTGGGAAAAACAGGGAGCGCCATTTTTTACGGTATTGGCAGGAGGGATCGTGAAGAAGTTTTGGTTGTTGACCTGCAGCGGACTCAGCAGGGGGCTGAGATCGTTAGCGAGGATGGTCAGTTTTGCCTTCTGCTCATAGAAATTACAATGAACGCCAAATTTTATCAATGCAGCGGAGCCGGCTTTTTCAGAGAAATATTCTCCATGCCAGACGGGAGCATATTCTCCGGCCGAAATACAGCGATCATGGAGAAAGGACACCATTGCGGCTGTCACCATCTTCATGCTGGAAAGCTTAGCGGCGCTGATGCGGCCATTGAGCTGGTCCTGCTCTCTTTCCCATTGGGGGTTATTGCGGGCCGGATCTGAATTGGCGTCGGAATCAGCGTTTGCAGCGGGGGCTGAGCCAGGACCGGCGAGGGGATTTTTCCTGATTACCGGAGCATTTGCCGTTCTGTTATTTTCTGTGAGGTATTGTGCCCGGGACAGATTGGGACATACGAAGGCCAGGGCCAATAAAACGTAAAATTGCTTCATGGGGTCTATTTTTATAGGGTCTGTGATCCTGGTACTATTTCTTCAAAGGAGAAGGGGGTAACTTAATTTTTTTCGCTGATAAGAACACTTGTCTTTTTCAATTAGCAAGCCACAAATAGAATAGGCTGATTAAGAGGCTGGTATGTTTATACGCAGGTGGGACTTTATCCCGTTTCGGGAAAAAGGAGGCTGAAAGTCCCGGAAAAGAAAGCGTTACGATGCCTCGGGTATATTTGAACCGCAAAGTAATTGTGTATAGGGAGGCAAGAGAGGGGGGTATTATGAAAATATTATTGCAGCGTTGCCAATTCTTCCAGCTCTTTTTCCGAGAACATCCTGGAGTGGATATAGAACCGGACTCCCAGCGGTATTTCAAGGGAAAAGCTGCTTCCCCGTCCGGGTGTTACGTCCATGATCAGCTGGGTATGCTTCCAGTATTCGAACTGGTCTTTACTCATGTAAAACAGGCAGTCTTCTACGATCCCCAGGCAGACATCACTGCTGCCGGTCATGAATTCCCCTTCTGCAAAACACATTGGCTGCGATCCGTCGCAGCATCCCCCGCTTTGATGGAACATCAATGGACCATGCTGGTCTTTCAGGGTCTGTATCAGTTCAATTGCCTTGTCGGTAGCGATGACACGTGGTATACTCATACTGTATTATTTATTGCCTGGTAAACACTGGCATTATTGGTATAAATATCAATGTTGATACCTGAAAAACACCAGTCGCTGGTGTTTTTCAGGTATCAGGGTACCTTTAAGAGTACCTCAGGTATAGTAGTGAATGGTATGGCTCAGAAAAAACCAAGCTTGGTTTTGCTGTAAGAGATCAACATATTTTTGGTCTGGCGGTAGTGGTTGAGCATCATCTTATGGTTCTCACGGCCAAAGCCGGATTTTTTATAACCGCCGAACGGGGCGTGCGCCGGATAGGCATGATAGCAATTCACCCAGACCCGTCCTGCCTGTATGGCCCTGGGGACCTGGTACAGCTCGTGGGCATCCCTTGTCCAGACGCCGGCGCCCAATCCGTATAAAGTATCGTTGGCAATCTCTATGGCCTCTTCTGTGGAGCTGAAGGTGGTGACGCAGCTGACGGGGCCGAAGATCTCTTCCTGGAAGATCCTCATTTTGTTATTGCCTTTAAAGAGGGTGGGCTGAATATAATAACCGTGTTCCAGGCCGCTGTTCTGGTGGAAGGCTTCGCCGCCGCAGAGCACTTTGGCGCCTTCCTGTTTGCCTATTTCCAGGTAGCTTAGAATCTTATTATACTGGTCTTCAGAGGCCTGGGCTCCCATCATCACTGTGCCGTCCAGGGGATTGCCCATTTTAATGGCTTTTGTGCGCCGGATCACCTGTTCCATGAACCGGTCATAGATCTTTTCGTGGACGAGGATCCTGCTGGGACAGGTGCATACCTCTCCCTGGTTAAGGGCGAACATGACGGCCCCTTCAACGGCCTTGTCGAAGAAATCGTCATCGGCGTGACCTACGGATTCGAAGAAGATATTCGGGCTTTTGCCACCCAGCTCCATCGTGACGGGGATGAGATTTTCCGAAGCATATTGCATGATCAGTCTGCCGGTGGTGGTCTCTCCGGTGAAGGCGACCTTCTGCACCTTTGGGGAAGAAGCCAGCGGCTTGCCCGCTTCCGGTCCGAACCCTGTAACAATATTCAGGACGCCCGGGGGTAAGATATCTCCTATCAGCTCCATTAGGCACATGATGCTGGTGGGTGTCTGTTCGGCGGGCTTGACGACGGCGCAGCATCCGGCAGCCAGCGCCGGCGCTATTTTCCAGGTAGCCATTAACAGGGGGAAGTTCCAGGGAATGATCTGCCCTACCACCCCGATGGGCTCATGAAGGGCGATGCTGACGGTCGTTTCGTCATGTTCGCTGATGCTGCCTTCCTCGCTGCGGATCGCTCCGGCGAAATACCTGAAATGATCGACTACCAGGGGAAGGTCGGCGGCCCTTGTTTCGCGGATGGCTTTTCCGTTGTCAATGGTCTCTACCACAGCGAGATATTCCAGGTTGTCCTCGATGACCTGCGCTATTTTCGTGAGGAGATTGCTGCGGTAGGAGGCGGCTGTTTTGCTCCATTTGGGAAAGGCCTTATGTGCGGCGTCAATGGCTTTTTCTATATCTTTTGCATTTCCCCTGGCGGCCCGGGTGAATACTTTGCCATCGATGGGAGATGGGTTGTCAAAGTATTGACCGCTATCGGGTTTTACCCATTGGCCGTCTATGAAATGATCATATCTTTCTTTGAAGGCAGGGCGGGCTGCTACGTCGGATTTCCGGGCAGCGGTCGTTGCGGTTGTACTCATGGCGGAAGCATTTTAGTCGTTAAATAATCAGCTAATTTGCAAAACAAACAGGGTTGCCCGGCAAAATTTTGTACTTATTTATAGCACGATCGTACCTGTCTTTTCCCCCGCACCAACAATTTTTTGTAAATTGTTGAACGCAAAAACGATAGCTGATGCCGGTAAAAAATTATTTACGTAAGATGAACCTGACGGATCCAAAGTATCTTCAGACGCTCGTCGAGAACCGGCGCATCTTCAATTTAAAAAACTGCGAGCTAAATGTTTTCGAAAGTTATCAGCAAGCGTACCGGGTACCGTTGACCTTTGGGGATTTTGTCATCACCAGCATGGTTCGCGGCAAAAAGATCATGCATCTTTTTGAGCAGCCGGCTTTTGAATATATGCCGGGAGAGACGGTGATCGTCCCTCCCAATGAGACGATGGTGATCGATTTTCCGGAAGCAGGGCCGGATAATCCCACTCAATGCATTGCACTGACTGTCGATGAAACCTATATCCGCGGTACGCTGCAATACCTGAATGAATATTATAATAGCGCCGGAGATGAAAAAAATACCTGGAAGCTGCAGTTCTCCCAGTATCATTTCAGCAATGATACGGAGGTGACGGAGCTGATCAATAAGCTCATCCGTATTTGCAGCAGCTTCGATCTGTCGAAGAATATCTATGCCGATCTGAGCCTGAAGGAGCTATTGATCCGTATCCTGCAAAGCCAGCGTCTGCAGATCATTCCGGGTGAAATGACCACGGATCAGAACCGCAGCCGCCTTCATTTCGTCCTCCATTATATTCATGAGCATCTTACGGAAAAGATCCCTGTCAATATTCTTAGCCGCAAAGCCTATCTGAGCCGGAATAATTTCTTTAAATGGTTCAAGGAGCAATTTGGGGTCACTCCATTGGAATATATCAACCGGGAAAGGATCAAGCTTGCCAAGCAGCTGCTGGCGGAGGGCAAGCAGACGATCAGCCAGGTAGGTATGCAATGCGGATTCAGCGATACCAATTATTTTGTCCGCCTGTTCCGGCAATCGGAGGGGATCACTCCCGGCGCTTATCAGCTGATCTGCCGGAAATAATTCAGCGTTGAGGCAACTCCGGATCAGCTTTGATCTGGCATAACTCAATAGATTTTGACTGCCATTATTAGTAAGGTTTTTCACTCTGTGTTTTAAATTTATTGATAATCAAACTGTTGCGTGCTTATGGCTCACATAGAATTGCTGTACTAATCCAGGCTATAAGTTAAATACTGCAAAAAGAAATGTTACACTTGCGTAGTGACACATTTGGCAACTATACAAGACCAGTTACGTCAGGCAAAACCTCAATTGTCTGAAAAATACCATGTAAATAATCTGGGATTATTTGGCTCAGTAGTGAGAAATGATTTTACTCCTGAAAGTGATGTAGACATTGTTGTAGATTTTAGTCAGCCGATTGGAATAGAATTTATTGATTTGGCTGATGATCTGGAAAAATTACTTAAGAGGAAAGTCGATCTTGTTTCAAAAGAAGGCATTAAGCCAGGATATTTCAAGGAAATACAGCCCGAGATAGTTTATGTCTAAAAGAACTCCCAAACTCTTATTGGAGGATATATTGGAAAGTTCCCGGAAAATTCTCACCTATACATAAGGGTATTCTTTCGAACAATTTTTAGCGGACGACAAAACTGTAGATGCAGTTATTCGAAATTTCGAGATCATTGGTGAAGCGGCAAATCGTTTGCCGGAGGAAATGAGGGACCAATATACTGACGTAGATTGGCATCGGATCAGGGGATTTCGAAATAGAATTGTGCATGATTATATGGGGATCGATTATAAAATTGTCTGGTTAATTAAAGAAAACTTCCTACCTGCGTTGATAGCCAATATCAAAAATATACCGGAAAAATTATAGGGTGAAATGCTTTTTGTTAATTAGGTCGCTCAAATGACCTTATTAACGTGAATTGCGTCAGTGGAGTGACTTGATTTTTATTTACCTGGTTCATAAAAAAGAAAATGGAAAAGCGGGAGTCTGCTTTCTTCTTAATTCGCGTCCCTGAATTCATTTATTAGTATACTAATTTAGTAGACTAAATGTTTTGCCTTATCTTTGAAACGAAGATGTTGAAGCAACTTTTTTTGCCGGAGGTATTCTGATAAGTTGATTATATTTATAATCATAGAAGGGGCTGTCTATTCGTCGTATTAGATTTTTTAATTATAAATGGAGGCGATTTTTTTATGAGACAGGAAGATTTCGAGGAGTGGGAGCTGGTCCCGGAACTCCGGAAAGGGAATCCATCGGCTTTCCGCCAACTCTATAGTGCTTATGGGCCTCGTTTGTATGGCTTCTGCAAGCGATTTGGTCTGAATCCTGATGATGCCCGGGAGATCATCCAGGAGACATTCATACGTATCTGGGAGCACCGGCACGATCTCCGTCCTGACACTTCCTTTAACAGCTATCTGTTTACTATTGCCCGCAATCTCATTTACAATTCTCTGCGCCGCACTGCTTACTGGGAGAAATATCTCCGGGAAGCAAGTCTTCAATGGCCGGCCGGCGAAAGTATTCCGGCCACGGCTGACGAGCGGGAGCTTCAGCGGCTGATCGGCGAAGCTATCCTGGAACTGCCGGATAAATGCCGGCAGATATTCTGGAAAAGCCGGTATGAGGGTTTCTCCAACCAGCAGATCGCCGATGAGCTTGCCATTTCCAAAAGTACAGTGGAGAATCAGCTGAACAAGGCCCTCAAGACGATCCGCAAGTCCCTGGAAAGCAATGGTTATGGGCCGGCCCTTCTTACCAGCTATGCGGGAATATGCCATGTATTGATTAATTTTATTTCAAACTAATATTCTGCGTCATGCCGTGCTGCTGTTGTCATTCTCAGGGAAGAATAAACTTTTTTTTGCAAGGGCGTAGGTGTGAACCTGCTTTCATGTGTATAACCTGTAATGAAGGCCGGAATAAAATACATGTATTGTGAATAAGGATCTCCTTAAACGTTATTTTGATAATGCATGCACTCCGGAAGAACGGGAGAAAGTGACGGTATGGCTGTCGGATGCCCGTCACCGCGAAGAAGCTCTTGAATTTATGGACGAGGAGTGGGGCCGGTGGCTTCCTTCTCCCGCAGCGCTGGAGGAGGCTTCGAGGGAGGCTGATCTTCCTTTCAGCACGCTTTTCCGCCAGGCGACAGCCTCGGAGAAAAAGGCGTCGGGGAAGGGGCGGTCCTTATTCCCGGTAAGAGGCCGGATCGTAAAGATCATGGCCGGTGTGGCAGCCTGTTTTTTATTTTTGCTGGCGGGCGCCTGGATAGGTTTTTACTACCATGGAAAAGCCCGGCCGGACAAGAAGGACCCTGTGTACTATGCCATGGCGCAAACGCTCCGGGGGCAGCGATCCCGGGTGGTGCTGGGGGATGGATCGGAAGTTTATCTGAATGCCGACAGCAGGATCTCTTTCTCCAGCGAGGTGAGTCCGCGCCCGGTAGTCTACCTGGAAGGGGAGGCATTCTTTAAAGTGCCGGATAAGGAAAAACCGCTGATCATAAAGACCAAGTACCTGGTAGCCAGCACCAGGGGCTCTCATTTCAATATCTCCGCCTTTCCTAAGGACAGCACCGTGACCGTTAGCGTTGAAAATGGCAGGACGGAGATAAGCTCTAATAATGAAAAGACGTTTCCGTTGCTGAATCTGAGATTCCCCGGTCATGACTCTGCCGCCCAAAAGGACAGCGCAGCCGTTCCGCCAAAGCCTAAGACGATGCCGATGATGGCGATCCGTCCGATCATGGTGGTAAATGCGAATCAGTCGGTGGTCTTCGATAAGTATAATAAGCATGCGGCGGCGCCGGCAAGGCTCAATGAAGAAGAGCTCAGCTCCTGGAAAGACGGATCTATTTATTTCAGCCATACTGATTCCGCGGCCCTGGTAGACAAGCTGGAAAGGTGGTTTGATGTGGATGTAACGTTGAATACGGATGGTGTTGCTCTGAAACCATTGAATTGCGGATTTAAGAATCCAACGCTCATAGAAGTGCTCAGCCATATCAGCAATGAGCTGGGCCTGGACTATCGCATTGATGGAAGGCATGTATACCTTAACAGACGTGTGAAATAAGATCCACAAAATTATTACTATCAACGCCATAAATCAACGGTGCGGGGGCCTTCATACAATACCACAGGCGCCGCGGACTAACCTGCTATAACCTTTCCACAAGACTGGAATACCTCTAAAGAGCTGATCCTATGCGGCTCCGGGGAATGTTGCGCCTTATTGAAAAAGCCGGCCGATGCCGGACAGGGATTGTTATGTCAATACGGGAACCGCTATGCTCATTTTATAAATAAAACAACCAAAACTATGCTCCTTTCTTTCAAACGCTCTTCGATCCTCCGGCCCGTTCTCGGGCTGTCCGCTCTTTTACTGATCATATTGGCAGCGGACTCCTGTAAAAAGGATGCTCATCTTAGCAATCTTGCAGGTGTCACGGCATTCAGTATAAAAGACCTGAATGTGACCTTCGTCATCGATGAGACGGCGGGCACTATCTCCAATGCGGATAGTCTTCCTTTCCAGTCCAATGTATCGGCCCTTGTAGCTCAGTTCACGCCAGTGCCCAGCTCCACTGTCAAAGTGGGCGGCGCCATCCAGGTATCCGGCACTACGGTTAATGACTTCAGCAATCCCGTTGTCTATACGGTAGTTGCGCAGAACGGATCTTCCACCCGTACTTATACCGTGAAGGTGAATGTCGCAAAGGTGGATCCCAAGACCGTAAGCTGGCAGCAGCTGACTGCCGATGCCGGATGGGGTAACAATCACAGTCTGATCGCCGGCGTCTTCAATAATAAATTTTATGCTTACGGTGCGACGCTGGGGCTCTCCAACTCGATCAAGTTCGGAGCGTGGTCGTCTACTGATGGCGTCGCCTGGGCTAAGATCCCCGCTGTCGATGATAAAGGCGACTCTGTCCCGCATGGTGAATTTAGTGCGCTGGTCACCAATTTCAACAGCAAAATGTATTTCCTGGGCGGACACCAGCCCGGCATAGGGTTCGCATTTGATTTTGTTACGAGCAACACCTACAGCTCTTCCGATGGCATCGCCTGGACCGTCTCGGCGCCGGCAGTCACCACAGACCGCTTCAGCGTCCGCGAACGCATCGGCGCTGTAGTATTCAATAACAAGATTTTCGTTATCGGGGGCAATGCCTATCCCTACGGCGGCAACACCGCTGCCCAGGGAGTAGCTTACAATGACGTATGGAGCTCTACTGACGGTGCTGCCTGGACGCAGGTCACCTCAGCTGCGGCCTTCCCTGCCCGGAGTAATCCTGCTGTATTCGTATACAATAACAAATTATGGGTTGTCGGGGGTAAGAGCGGCAGTACTTATCTTAACGACGTATGGAGCTCTTCCGACGGGGCTAACTGGACGCAGGTTACGACCACTACGGCATTCACCGGCCGTTTCGGGCATGCCGTGGCCGTATATAACAATGAGATATTTCTCGCGGGCGGTGAAGATGCCAGCGGTGTACTGGGTGATTTATGGGTCTCCGAAGATAGCGGTCTCAACTGGAAGCAGCTGCAATCAGGAGATGTCCGTGCCCTTCCTGCCAATTTCCCGGCACGTACCTATTTTAGCTTCTTCGTTCAGGGCAATACGCTCTACATGGCAGGAGGGCTGGGTGCTAAGAATTCGAATAACCAGTATACTTATCGTAATGATGTTTGGAAAGGTGTTCTGGTAAAATAGGGAAGACCTGGATCATTCTATTACAAAAAAAGTAAATGCACATCGGGCCATGCCTAACTATAAACGTCTCCTTTTTCCCCTGATTCACCCGTTATGGCTCTGCCTTTTAGCCGGCCCGGGTCTGCCTGTCGCAGCTTTTGCGCAGGCAGACTCTCTGCCGCTGACAAAGATCAGCGGGATCGTACGGTCTTCCCGGGACGGCGCTCCCGTCGCCGGCGCCTCCGTAAAGATCAAAGGCACTTCCAGGGCTACGATGACAAATGAAAAAGGGAATTTCCTTGTACTGGCGAAACCGGGGGATACGCTGGAAATCACATCCATCGGCTTCTCCCGCATCGTCTGTCCCTGTAACGGGGCTAACAGGACCTTGCTGAACCTCACGCTGCCCGAGGATTTTCAGCGGCAGAACGAGGCTATTGTCATCGGGTATGGTAATGAACGCAAACGGAATATCACCGGGGCCATCTCCTCCATCAGTGGGGATGATATTCAAAAATCATCTGCTCTCTCTTTCGACAATGCGATCATGGGAAAGGCCGCCGGCGTTCAGATACTGCCCAGCTCCGGCGTGCCGGGATCGGCAACGGGGATCACTATACGTGGTCTCAGCACGCTGAATTCGGACGGCAATCAGCCTTTGATCGTTATCGACGGCATTCCCGTCTATGGTTCCGGGCAAAGCCTCAATACCAGCACTTTTAACAACAGCACCAGTCCGCTGACCGGCTTTGGCGGTACGAACGTCAGCGACAACCTTACCCCGACGCAGACATTCGAGAATAACCCGCTGTCTTCCATCAACCCGGCCGATATAGAGTCCATAGAGATCCTCAAGGATGCCTATGCCACTGCCATCTATGGGTCCAGGGGATCAGCCGGTGTTATTCTCATCACTACCAAAAAGGGCACCAAAGGAAGGGCCCAGTTCAACGGGCGTTATAGTGCCGGTGCGTTGCAGCCTATCGGAAAATATTCTCTGCTTGACGGTCCGCAGTATAATGACATCTATACGGAATATTACAAAGAGCTGGGGGAGAGCTCGGTCTTCAATTCACCGTATAATACGGACTGGGTGAAAGCGGTCACCCGCACTGCCCTTACGCAGCAGGCGGATGTCTCCCTGGCGGCAGGGGGCGACAAGACCCAATACTTTATCAGCGGCTCTTATACCGATCAGCCTTCTTATGTCATCCGGAATGGTTACAAACGTTATACCGGAAGGATGAACCTTAGTTTTCAGCCTACTTCCGCCATCTCCGCGGGGGCGGGCATGTCCCTGTCCTATACGGATAATACCGCGCTCAACTCACCGGCTATCTTCCGGGGAGCCATTACCAGGGCGCCCAACCTCCCCATCACCAATGCGGACGGAACATATGCTTATTACAAAGGCAGCAATCCCCATGGCGCTGCCGATGCCAATCCCGTCGCCGACGCCATGCTGAATACGAACTCTCTTCAGACGGTGGAAGAGACCGGCAATGCATTCGTGCAGTACAAACCTTTTTCCTGGGTGGCCCTTCGTTCCGAGCTGGGGGTCGAGCTTAATTCAGGGGAAGCGTATACCCGCCGGATCAAGCGGCCCAGCGGTTTCGGGGATGATGCGGTACAGACCTCTACCCAGAACCGGAAGGTGGTCATCAACAATACGATCTCTTTTCTTCGCACGCTTAACGGCGGTCATTATATCAATGCGGTCGTGGGGCAGAGTTTTGAAAAATCCACCGAGACCGACAATTCTATCGGGGGATATACTTTTTTCAGCAATACTCTCCGCAGCATCGATGCTGCAGCCCATAAATACATAATAGACGCCCTTACCCAGCAATGGGCCATGGCCTCCTATTTCGGCCGTCTTAATTACGAGTACCGCAGCCGTTACCTGGCCGGTGTCACTTACCGGATAGATGGATCTTCCAAGTTTGGGGCCAGCCGTCGTTATGTGAGCTTTCCTTCCTTTTCTGCCGGCTGGCGGATCTCGAAGGAGTCGTTCCTGGAGGGTTATAAATGGATCGACGATATCAAGCTTCGGGGCAGCCTGGGCTTCACCGGGAATAACAGTTCCTCTTCCTATTATGGCAGCCAGGGGCAATACCTGCTCAACAGCAACAACCTGGCTTATGCCGGTGTGCCGATCCTGCAGGTACAGCAGCCTGACAATCCGAACCTGAAGTGGGAACGCACGCGCTCTATCGATGCGGGAATGGATGTCAGCCTTTTTAATAGCCGGCTTACCGCTACCTTCGATTACTATCGTCGCCGGGTGCACGATATGATCCTTTCCTCGGCGATACCACTTTACCAGGGATGGTCTTCCCAGCCTCAGAATATCGGGGATATGATGAACGAAGGGCTGGAATTGCTGGTGAATGCCGTTATTGTCCGCAGAAAGAGCCTGACCTGGTCGGCGACGTTTAATGTGTCGACGAATCATAACAAGATCCTGCGTCTTACGGCCAATGCGGAAGAGGTGGGGCTGGCCAATGATGCTTTCAAATACCTGAAGGTCGGGCAACCCGCCGGACAGTTCTTCCTTTATGACTGGAAGGGGGTAGATCCCATGACGGGCAATCCGCTTTGGGGCGACGGCAAAGGGGGCTCTTCCAATATACCTCCTGCTTCCCGTTACCTGGAAGTGCCGGATGTGAATGTTTTCCGTCAGCCTTATGGCACCAGTCTTCCGGATTTTTATGGAGGTATGGGGCATACCCTCGACTATAAGAACTGGGAGCTGGACGCCTTCTTTTCCTTCTCCCTCGGGGGGAAGATGATCAATGGTTCCCGGGCCACCCTGCTCACCTATACGACGGAGGATGCTAATAACCTGGATTCCCGGATCCTCGACCACTGGATAATCCCGAATCAGGAGACGGCTATTCCCAGGCTGGCCAACCGTTCCGTCACCATTCCCAACGGATCCACTACCACCAGCATTTATGATTATACTACCAGCCGGACGAACAGCCGCTTCCTGGAGAGTTCCGGTTATGTGCGGTTGAGGAGCCTTACCCTGGCTTATAACCTGACCCCTGCCCGTCTGCAGCGGATCACGCATGGCACGATGCGTTCTTTCCAGGTGTTTGTCCGGGGAACGAACCTATTGACGGTGACCGGATACAGCGGCCTGGATCCGGAAGTGAATGCCTTTGGCTCATCGGCCCTGCAGTCGGGTTATGATGAGCTGACGATGCCTCAAAATAAATTATATCAGTTCGGATTTAATATAGGGCTATAGTGATGAAAAAATTAATATACATATTTCTGGCCGGCGTCCTTTTCGGGACGGGCTCCGCCTGCAATCGACAGCTTGAGCTGGCCCCGGAGAATACCCTGGTGGATAAGGAGGTTTTCAATACGCAGGGCGGGGCGGAGCAGGCCCTGGCGGAAGCGTATTATGATCTTCTCACTGCCAGCATGGGTAATGAGGCCTATACCTATGGGGACTTTACTACTTCCGCGCTGCTGCATACCCTTTATTATGATACTTATGATCTCGGGCAGGCTACGCCGACGGATCCGAATGTCGTCGGGATATGGACGGCTTATTTCAAAGCGATCAATACGGCCAACAATGTCATTGCGAAAATCCCCGTGTACGGGCAATTCACGGCAGCGATGGAAAGCCAATATATCGCCGAAGCGAAGTTCGTCCGGGCCTATGCCTATCTTGACCTGCTGAAGTTTTACGGGGATGGCGCTCTTTCCGGAAAGATGGACGGGCCGGGACTGCCGCTGCAGCTAACTCCTTTCGCGGGATATAATACGGGGCAGGTGGCGGCACGCTCTACTAATGGAGCCGTATATGCGCAGATCGTGAAGGATCTTACCGATGCCCTGCCGGCGCTGCCGGACAAACAGGCTGATGATCTTTCTACCCGGTCCCGCGCTACAAAAGGAACGGTGAACGCGCTTCTGGCGAGGACCTACCTGTATATGCGCCAATATGATAGTGCGGCTGCGGCGGCAAAAAATGTGCTCGATCGTTCCGATATTTATACGTTGACGACCGATCTGCTGCAATTGTTCCCTCCCGACCCTGCCGGCACGGCCCAGCCCCCGACGGCCGAATATATCTTTATCCTGCCTGTCAGCCAGGCGGTCAGTTCCTCTTCTTCCATCAGTTATGGACCGGGGTATGACTATTACCTGAAATTATATTATTGGATCAATCCTGCCTTCATCAACACTTTCGAAGCGGGGGACAAGCGGGTGAGCCAGCTGATGTATAAAGGAGATACTATCTATAATTACCAGCCTAACTATCTGACCACGTTCAAATTCAATAATTCCAATGGAAGGGACAATGTTCCGCTGATCCGTTTGCCGGAGGTCATGCTGACCCGCGCCGAGTCCCTGGCGCGTACGGGAGGGGTCAATAGCGAGTCGCTGTCTCTTTTGAATGCGGTGAGGAGCCGCTCCGTTACCGGCGCTGTTCCTTATGGGGCGGGTGATTTTGCAGCGGGGGCTGACCTCGTGAGCGCCATACTCCGGCAAAGGAGTTATGAGCTGGCATTTGAAGGTCAGGGGCGTTGGGATCTTATCCGTACCGGCCAGCCTCTTCATAATCCCGACCTGGCTGATAACCGGAAGGTATTGCCTGTTCCCCAGTCGGAGATCGATATATCCGGGGGATTGATCAAACAGAATAGCGGGTATTAACGCGGCTACGACTGAAAATGCTATAAATAGAACAAAGGTCTAATCATTTTAAAACCATATAATAATGCAACCACCAAAAGGGGCCATGTGCCGGTCCGTACTAATTTTTTGCCTGCTGGTTTGTTTTTCTGCTATAAAGGCCCAGAAGGCGATACATTTTGAAGACATAGGTTTTGAAGAGGCTGTGGAAAAGGCCAAAGCACAAAAAAAGATCGTGTTTGTCGATGTGCGGGGGATGAATTCCAATGCGTTTACAGAAAAGGTAGATAAAGAAATATTCACACTGGACAGTATTGCCGATTTTTTCAATGCCAATATTATCAGCATTCGGGTGATCATGAATTCGGAAGAGGGCAAGAAGTTTGCGCCCAGGCTGGCTATGCTGATGTATCCCGTTTATGTTTTTCATGGCAGCAACGGTGATCAGCTGGACTTTACCAATTCGGGCTCCGTCACCAGGGACCCCGGCGTATTGATGGAAAAAGCCCGGAGCTCCCTGGCGACGAACAAGCTAAAAAATTCCAATACCCGTGCGATCACCTTCACGCAGGATAGCTGGAAAGATATTCTGGGAAAGGCCTTATTTCAGAACAAGCTCATTTTCCTCGATGCCCAGACCACCTGGTGCCGTCCCTGTATTATGATGGCGAAGGATATCTTTACCCTGGACAGGGTAGCTGATTTCTACAACCAGAATTTTATCAATGTTACTATGGACATGGAAAAGGGAGATGGTCCTGCGTTGAGAAAACAGTATGGGATCAATGCTTACCCCAGTTTTTTGTATATAGACGGGACCGGCAAGCTGGTCCATCATGATGGCGGGTACCAGGAGGCGGATAGATTTATTGAGAATGGGAAAACGGCCGTTGCCCAAAAAGCGGCCGGGACCTCGACCGGTCCTTCCGCGTCTTTCCACTCTTCTTCGGGATCGGTTCCGGCGAGAGATTCCGTACCTGTTCCGGGTGGGAGTACAACAGTTCCCGCTGCGGGCAAAGGAAAAGCTGCTACCGGCGCGGGGTCGAAGGTGATCCCTTTTGTCGGGGCATCGGGTGGGGCCGGCGGTGTGCCGGGGAGTGCCGTTACACCCGGGAATCTTGTTATGGCGGGTGATGGTCCTGCATCCGGTAATGCTGTTATGTCCGGCAGTCTGCATCCTGCTGCTGGATCCGACACGGGCATGCATTTCACGGAGGGCGCCTGGGCTTCCCTGCTGGCTAAGGCCAAACAGAGCGGCAAGCTGATCTTTGTAGATGCCAATGCCGTTTGGTGCGGTCCCTGCAAACAGATGCGCCGGGAGATCTTTCCGCAGAAGGCGGTCGCCCAGCTCTACAATCGCAATTTTATCAATATCGATCTCGACATGGAAAAAGGAGAAGGGATAACTTTCCGGGAAAAATATGTCGTAAAGGCCTATCCTACTTTTCTTTACATCAATGGCGATGGAGAGGTGATACACAAGACCGTCGGATCCTGTGATGCGGCTGAGTTTCAGCAGCATGCGCTCGATGCGTTGAGCCCTCACCGCAATCTGCGCTACCTGCAGACGGAATATACGCACAAGCAAAAGGACGGCGCCTTTGTGACGACTTACCTGGCGGCTCTCCGGGATGCCTACGAAACTTCGAAGGCTGACAGTGTAGCGGTTGCTTTCCTGAACAGTAAAGACCCTTCCGACTGGCAGCAAGCGAACAGCTGGTTCCTGACAAAAGAGTATGTCAACGATGCTACTTCCGCCGTTTTTCAGGCGCTGGTGAAAGAGCAGGCAGCTTATGGAAAATTATATGGCCCTGAAGAGGTAGAAACAAAGATCTATCAGACTTATATGGGCTGGCCTCAGCATTACCTGCATTATCCGGAAAAGGGAGCGGCCACCCTGGATTCGGAACCTTTCGACGAATTTCTCCGGCAAGTGAAAAAAAGCGGTTATTCCAAGAGGGGAGAGATAGAGGCACGTTCGAAACTCACGGTCTATTTTGGAATGCGGGAGTGGAATAATTATGCGGCTACCGTGAACGGAATGCTCTCCGACCATATTGTTCCGATGGATGCCAAAGGGGCGGAGTGGCTGTACTCCTTTGCGGATATGATCAACCGGTTTTCCGGAGACGACAAAAAGGTCTTGTCCGAAGCCGTCAGGTGGACAAAGCTGATCGACACTGAAATAAAGGATGTCAATCCGGCTGACAGGGCGACCTATCTTGATCTGTACGCTTCCTTGCTCGAAAAGACCGGCCAGGCGGACATGGCTATACAGGTAAGAAAGGAGATCAACCAGCAACAGCTCATCAACGCGAAACAGAACGCTCCTTTTCAAACGTTGATACGCATTGTTCCCAAACAGAATTAATGAGGGAGACCACTTCGCCCGGTGGTGCGGGAAGCTGTACAATAAAATCAATGACAATGATGAAAAAAAAATATTGGATAACGGGGATCTTATGGGTCATGGTGGTTTTGGTCCATGCGGGTCAACCCGTTGCTGCCGGTGACAAGCTGCATTTCGATACGGATCGGCCCCGGGCAGGGCAGACGGTCTCTTTCGATTATTCTTCTGCCGGCGGAAAGCTGGCAGGCGCCAGGGATATCCGCGCAGCGCTGCTGTATTATACGGACGGGAAAGCTACGGGGTATTATGCAGAGGACCTTGCTCTCCGTCCAGCGGGAAAAGACGGCTGGAAGGGGAGTTTTGTATTGCCTGATTCGGCTGTGGCTTTTGCCATTCGGCTTAAATCGGGAAAGGTGATCGAAGATAATAACGGGCGGGGGTATATATCCCTGGTGTATCTTGACGGCGCCAGCGGTACTGACGGTGCTGTCGGTGCTGTCCGGCCGGAGGCTTATGCCGGTGCTGCCCTGTTGTTCGCTAACGGGGGGAGCTTGCTTGATCTTCCCAATAAGGCGGATACGGCCCTTGTTTTATTGGAGAAGGAGTTTAGCCTGCATCCGGAACTACGATCCAAATATGAATATGCTTATTATTACAACCTGGCGGCTGTAAAGAAACAGGAGGTCAATCTCCTTATGGATCAGCGGGAACAGGAGTTATTATCGTCTCCCAATTCCACGATGGCCGATTATAAGCTGGTCCTGCGGCTGCTGCGGCTGCAAAAGAAGAAAAAGGCGGCGGACTCGGTGCTCAGCATTGCCGCCCAAAAATTTCCCGGCAGCGAGCTGGCGGCGCAGTATGATGAAAATCCCTTTTACGTTATAAGGGACCTGGACAGCATGGTGTCGTACTATAATAGTTTTACTGAAAAATATCTCCGGGGCGGCGCCCGGGATCCTGCGGCCCAGACGGCTTCTTATTTTGCGGTGGCTATTGCTTCCAGGTATCTCGAAAAGAAGGATTACCCGAACGCGATCGCTTATACGGCAAGGATGTATAATGGAATGGCCGATTACCGGGGATTTACCTATAGCAGGATCGCGCTGGATCTGTTAAAGAACAATACGGATCGGGTAAAGAGCGATACGGATCGGGTAAAGAGTCCTGCAGATCGGGTAAAGGGCCATGCAGATCCTGTTAAGGGCGACGCAGATCGGGTAAAGGGAGACGCAGATCTGTCTTTAGCTGACAGCCTCATGAGGGTGGCGCTTGCCGGGGTGGATCATGAGCTGGCGCACCCTGAAAAATTCAAGACGCAGGGCTCGACGCTTACTGAATGGAAGGAGGGAATCAACAGCTATTATTATTCAAGCCTAACGGATAGTTATGGTAAGGTCCTTGCCCAAAAAGGGGATCTTTCCGCGGCTTTGAAGATGCAGGAAAAAGCCGTCGAATTATCCCATGGAACGAACATTGCTTTTAATGAACACTATGTCGGATACCTGACCAGGGCCGGAGATGTTAAAGCGGCAAGGTCAGCATCGGAAAAGTTTATTAAAAGCGGTAATGCTTCCGATTCTCTCCGGGCGTGGCTGAAGGCTGCTTATATTAAAGAGAAGGGGTCGGATAAAGGGTACGGGCCTTATCTGGCTGGTTTGCAATCGGCAGCGCGGGCAAGCGTTCGGGAAGAAGCGCTGAAAGAGAAGCTGGATCTTCCATCGAAGGCGTTTTCCATACCGGATATCGATGGGAATACTGTTTCACTGGCTTCCTTAAAAGGGAAGGTGGTGATCGTCGATTTTTGGGCGACCTGGTGTGGTCCCTGCAAGGCTAGTTTTCCTGCGATGCAGATGACGATCGACAAATTTAAGAATGACACGAATGTGGTCTTTCTTTTTATAGATACGTATGAGTCGTTGCCGGCTGATGAAAGGCTCTCTTCGGTGAGGAAGTTTATAAAGAGCAATAAGTACTCTTTTACCGTTCTGCTGGATAAGGTGTTGGACCTGGAAAAAAGGCAGTATAGTGTGGTTAGTGATTATGGGGTGGGGGGGATTCCGACGAAGTTTGTTATCAGTCCACAGGGGAAGATTGTTTTTAAGGCGGTCGGGTTTGATGGAAATAATGAGAAGCTGGTGACTGAGCTGTCGGCATATATCGATATAGCGAAAGGATCGTAGGGGGGATCAATCCGGGGGATTCCGCGATCTATACATTCGGTTACATTCCCTATTTGCAATTTGTTTTCCCATTTTGGAACTTTGGCATTTTGTATTTTGGTGTTAATAGATTGAAGACCAGTAGGTTAATTTTTGGTACAACCCTTGAATTAACCTATTCGGTTTTTCATAGGATATTGGATTAAAAACGGGAGTGTATTTCTATACGGCTCCTTTTTTTTTGTACCTACCCCAAGCCTTTTGCGGGGATGTTCGTCCGGTGCAGGGGGCGAAACCGGCGGATCAGATCTTTTTCTGCAAATACGATAGAAAAACGATTGGTAATATAGAAACGCGATTTGTATAATGTGGGAAGGCTGATGGCCTAGTACAACTGATTGCGCAGGATCCTTTTGATCATCCGGATGGAGGAGCGGTTAACCTGGCCGTTGTATTTTTCCAGGATCTGATTTTCGCTCAGGCCGGCTTCCAGTTCGTTGACGATATAGAACCATTGGCTGAGAAATTCGGAATTCGGGGTCTGGTAGTCGAGGAGTCTGCGGACGGTCTCGATGGTGGTCTTGCTGACACTGCCTTCATGGAGCTCGACGATCTCCTGTATGGTTAGTCCCAGCTTGATATCGTCCGCAACTTTGGAATAGTCCCGGAGATATTTTTCGTTGGCTTCCATTACCTGCAGGAGGGGATCGTTGCTGTAGTGGATCTCCTGGAGGACTTTTGCCTGTTTTTGCAGCTTGACCAGGGCGTAGTTACGGGAGATATTGTCGCAGATGATCAGGTCGTCGCCTGAGAGCTCGAACCATTCTCCTTTTACCCGTTTGTGCTGGAAGACTACATGGAGGCTTTCTTCCAGATCGGCCATATTGGCGGCGGGATATTGACGGATGACGCGGAACAGGATGGGCAGGTGGGTATGATAAGCGGCCAGCCGCTTTTGAAGGTCCCGGGTCTTGCCGATCTTGTAAAGATTCTTGCCTGTCTTTAGAATATAGACGCAATTTTGTCTTTCGTGCTGCTCCGTGTGCATTAGCTCACTGTAGTTTTTCTGACAAATTTGGGGGCCGTTCAGCAGCGCAACTCTTTATTTACTGCATGCTGATTGTGGGCGGTCCTGGTTGTTCGATACGTAAATTAGTGATTTTTTTAATGCGCGCATACTGGGTAATTATACGGATGATCATTTATATTTACGCTGTAACCAAGCGTCTTATTTTATGAAAGATAAATTCGACTTCTACCAGGATTATTATTTCAGAGAACTGAACAGGAGGAACGAGATCAATAGTTCATTATCCAAGTTCAGCTACAATTGTGAAAAACATTTGATTATCGCCCTGATCGTGATAATTGTCAGTCTTCCTTTTTATTCTATAAATTATTGGTTGAAACCAGAGAAAAGGGTCATTTCCATAAGCAAACCGCTACCTCCTCCCGGTCAGATCATTCCTGAGGGTCAGGATCCAAGACCTGCCTACTAGGCTATTAATCAGTTAGTTGTAATCCAAATCATTCCAATCGGCAGGCTGTCTTAAAACGGCTATTTCCCTTTAAAAACAGGCTTTCTCTTTTCAAGGAATGCGCTGGCGCCTTCCTGCATGTCTTCGGTGGCGAAACATTCTCCGAAGGCCTGCTGTTCTCTCATGAATCCATTGCGCATTCCAGAGCCTTCGATCGACGCTGAATTGTCACCGCCGAAGGGGTCGGCTTCCCAGTCGGCTGTTTCGTTAAGACTTGTTCCGGTAACGGCTGCTCCGTCCCCAACGGCGAGATTGGAACATTCGATGATCCGGGAGATGGCGATGGGTGCTTTTTGATTAATGATGGAGAGGATCTCGCGGGTTTTGGTGAGGAGTTCGTCCGGCTCCGTGATATAGTTGACGAGCCCCAGCTGCAGGGCTTCCGGGGCTTCGACCATACGGCCGGTGAGCATTAGTTCCAGGGCTTTTCCTTTGCCGACGAGCTGGGTGAGGCGCTGGGTGCCGCCATAACCGGGTATGAGGCCCAGGCTGACTTCCGGCTGGCCAAAACGGGCTGTCGGATTACAAAGGCGGAAATGGCAGGCCATGGCGAGCTCGCAACCTCCGCCGAGGGCGAAACCGTTGACGGCGGCCAGGATGGGCTTGGGTGAGGCGGCGATACGGAAGAAGATATTCCCTCCTTTTTCGGCCAGGGCCTGTCCTTCTTCTTTACTGAGTCCCTGAAATTCGGAGATGTCGGCGCCGGCAACGAAGGCCTTGGGACCGGCGCCCGTGATGATGGCGCTTTTGATTTCCCTGTTCTCATAGATCTCGCTGACAACTTCACCGAGCTCTGCGATGACAGTTCTGTTCAAGGCGTTGAGCTTGTCCGGACGATTGATCGTTACGGTAAGAATATGATCGGTGAGGTCGGTGAGTAAGGTAGTATACATAAGATCGTTTTATCAAAAATACAATCAAAATACAAGATTTCTGCTCCTTGCGTTCGGGTCGAACGGCAAGTTGCCACAGTGAAGCGGGCTCACTTTCAGACCTTCAGCAGACTCAAGGCATGTTTGATCCGGTGTTCCGTCTCTTTCTGTCCCAGCAGGGCTGCGATGTCGAAAACGCCTGGTCCGAATTTTCCACCGACCAGCATGACACGCAGCGGCAGTAAAAGATCCCCCGGTTTGATTTCAGCAGCGGCAGCCATTTCCTTGAATTCTTTTTCCAGGATGGGCGCCTCCCAGGGGGAAATGAAGGTGAACTGGCGGAGGAGCTCTGCAAAAAAGGTTTGTTTGGCGGCGGTCCACTTGGGCTGAACAGCTACAGTATCGATCTGTGTCGGTGCGACGAAAAAGAAAGACGACTGCTGTACAAAGTCGGTGAGCAGGGTGCAGCGGTCTTTTACCAGCTCGAGGGCTTTTTCGAATTTTGCTTCATTGGATCCTGAGATAGCGTTTTTTAGTTCGGCCATTGCTTTTTCCGCTCCGGCAGCTTCCCCGTTTATGGCCAAACCGGTAATAAAAAAGTCTTTCACCCGGTCCCTGTACGCGGCGACGGGCAGCCGTTTGATCCACTCGTGGTTGAACCATTTAGCCTTGTCGAAGTCGAATTTAGCCCCGCCCTTGTGTACCCGGTCCAGCGAGAACTTTTCTGTCAGCTCTTCCAGCGTGAAGAGTTCCTGTTCGCTGCCATCGTTCCAGCCCAGTACGGCCAGGAGGTTGATAAAGGCCTCCGGCAGGAATCCCATTTCCCGGAAACCTTTGGTGGTCTCGCCGTTTGCGTCGGTCCAGTTCATGGCGAACACGGGGAAGCCCAGCCGATCTCCGTCGCGTTTGCTCAGCTTGCCATTGCCATCAGGCTTGAGGATCAGGGGAAGGTGCGCCCACTGGGGCATATGTTCTTCTCCGAAGAGATATCTCCACAATAATATATGTACCGGGGCGCTGGGCAGCCATTCTTCCCCCCGGAAGGCATGTGTGATCTCCATGAGCCGGTCGTCCACCACGACGGCCAGGTGGTAGGTAGGCATGCCATCAGCCTTCAGCAATACTTTATCGTCGACGCCGGAGGTGGAGAAATGGACTTCTCCCCGGATGAGGTCGGTGAAACGGATATCTTCTCCGGGATTGATCTTTATACGGATGACATGAGGAGTGCCGGCAGCCAGCTGCTGCTGCAGCTCTTCGGGCGTCATGGTGAGGGAGTTCTTCATTTTTCCCCGAAGCACATGATTGTACTGGGGGGAAGGATTTTCCGCAGTCTTGTATTTTGCCCTCATCTCTTCCAGCTCCTGCGGGGTATCGAATGCATAGTAGGCATGCCCCTGTTGTATCAGCTGTGCGGCATATTTTTCATAGAGGCCTTCCGCTTTTCTTTCGCTCTGCCGGTAGGGGCCGTAGGCTCCGGGCCGGTTGGGGCTTTCGTCGGGTTCCAGACCGCACCATTTCAGGCAGTCGAGGATATATTCTTCCGCGCCGGCTACATAACGGCTCTGATCCGTGTCTTCGATGCGGAGGATGAAGTCGCCGCCATGCCGGCGGGCGAATAAATAATTATAGAGAACTGTCCGTACACCACCTAAGTGTAACCCCCCGGTGGGGCTGGGGGCAAATCTTAGCCTGACTTTTTTGCTCATAGGCGGCAAAGATAATACTTCCATGGTTCAGCCGTTATTGTAGGGATGAACCTTCGGATAAAATGCCTTTTGTCGTTCCTTTTACTGATCTTTTGCTGCCTGTCAGGCTATGCCCAGCTGACGTATGAGACCCTGTACGTGGATTATGACAGCGCGGCACAATACAGGAATTTAAAACTGATCCCCGTCCGAAGAAAGGGGGGAGGAGGAGAGCCCGGAGGGGCAGGGGGGGTAGTGTCGTTGAATCAGGCGTTGAGCCAGGGACTGGTGACGGTGACGGAACGGGGCACGACTTCTATTGACAATGTCCATTGGCTGCGCTTTAACACGCATTCGGATAAGTCTGTATATATTGCCGGGGGTGAGATCATCGCCGGGGGAAGGCAGGACCGGATGATCGTCCGGGACACGATCTTAGCCCCATCTTCCAAAGACCAGTATGTGCCCGTCATGTGTGTGGAGGAAGGGCGTTGGAGCGATAAGGAGAAAAAGTTCGCCTACAGCAACTTTGCGAATATGCATTTGCGTAAAGTGCTTGATTCCAGCCATAACCAGGTATTGATCTGGAAGGAGGTGGAGAAACAGCTGGATTCCGGGAAGTTTAAGAATAACAGCATGGCGTATCTGTCCCGTAACCTGGACAAGAAATATGCGCTGGCGGGCGACGAATATTTCCGCTATTTCCGGGAGAGGTTCCGGGAGAAGGACAGCACGATCATAGGATTTGTCGCTGTCTCGGGCGGGAAGATTATCGGGAGCGATATTTTTGCCGGGCGTAGTCTGTTCTATCAGCAGCTGGAGCCTCTGTTGCGGGGGTATATCGATGAAGCGATCCTGTATGGGGGGCCGGTGACCTTGGCGGACGGTCCGGTAAAACGATATATGGATAAGTTATTGAAGGATGAACGAAGTCAGGAAGAGTTTGTGAAGAAGAATGGGAAGATCTTCCGGCAGGATGGGCAGGTGGTGCATGTGAATACTTTTTTGAAAGAGCAGCAGGAGGGGAATTAGGCCGGTCGGCGAGGGCCGACACTGCATAGATTTATGCCGGTTATTAGAGGGCCCCCCCGGGGAGGTGTTTTTTCGAGAAGGGTGTCTACCTACTGGTAAGTCAGGCTGCTTAGGTTCGTTATATGGAAGCTATTTAAGTAAATTGCAGGCCATGTTCTATTTCGTAAAAACGCCTTGGTGGCTGAAGAAATGGTTTTCCCGGCTGGTATGGGATATTCCTGTGAAGGAAAAGGTGTTGTACCTGAG
The DNA here is from genome assembly GCA_015655015.1 of Chitinophagales bacterium. GTDB lineage: Bacteria > Bacteroidota > Bacteroidia > Chitinophagales > Chitinophagaceae > Puia. The sequence continues at coordinate 39,986 of JAATFV010000104.1, forward strand.
TTTTGACGACGGGCCGCATCTGGAAATTACTCCCTTTGTGCTGGAAGAGTTGAAAAAATACGGGGCAAAAGCCAGTTTCTTTTGTATTGGTAAGAACGTGGTGGCGTATCCGCAAATTTATAGAAGGATATTATCCGAGGGCCACCGGGTGGGTAATCATACCCATAACCACCTCAATGGGTGGAAGACTCCTGACAAGGAATATTTTGAAAACGTTCGCGAGGCCGCCTTGTATATCGATTCGGATCTTTTCAGACCACCGTATGGAAGGATCAGCGCTTTTCAGTCGGCTTTCCTGCGTGGAGCTCCTTTTCACTACAATATTATCATGTGGGATGTGCTAAGTGCAGATTTTGACCGGGAGCTGACCCCGGAGAAATGTGCCCGTCATGTGATCCGCCATGCGCGGCCGGGCTCTATTGTCGTGTTCCATGACAGTGAAAAGGCCTATGACCGGCTCCGGGGGGCGCTGCCGGAGGTGCTGAAACATTTTGCAGGGCTGGGGTATCGGTTTGAGGCGATCGGGGTTTCTGAGCTTGCGTTGAGGGAGCGGGCAGCCCGATGAAAGACCTGTGAATTCCGGCCGGTTTGTGAAGGGGATGGAATGAAATGTCAAGGGGATGGAATGATAATTGTATAAGAAGGACTAAATGGAAAAGGGATAGAAATTGGGAAATTGCCTGTACCATGGAATGGGACAAACCGTAATAGTTAAACGCTGAAATACACGCCGGGCGTGTGTTGAAAGTCTGGTATCGCTTTAAAATAAATTGGGCCTGGGTAGACACCCTGGCCCGTTTTTAATCCGTACCCTATGAAAACTGGTTTAAAGGTAAATCTTTTTTTGATTTATCCAAAGTAATTTAGCGGAGCCTTTTTCGTTACGTTTTTTTTAAAAACCCCGGCAGGGGTGGATTTCGATTTCCATGTCAATCCGCGTGCTCCCGGAAGTGGTGAGTTTGTGTTCGGGATCTTCCTCCCGGGGCTGGTTAGGGTAGTTGGATATATTTTTACATTCCTGACATCCGATATATTCTGGCAGGGTGCTGTTGGTAAGAAGTCCTGTTTTTTAGGGATATTTGCCGCGGGGAACCTACCGTAAACGTGCTGGATTTATGCCGGCTGTGTACTGGTTGTGTTCCGGGTAAGGCGTATACCACATCCTGTAAGAATTTGTAAATCCTGGATTAATAGAACTATATGCGATTGATCGATACACATTGTCACCTGTATAATAAAGAGTTTGCCAATGATATAGAGGAGACGATACAGCGGGCTGAAAAAGAAGGAGTTGACAGATTCTATCTTCCTGCTGTCGACAGCGGGAGCTTTGAAGATCTTTTAGCGTTGGAGGAACGATACCCGGGGAAATGTATCGGGATGACCGGGCTGCATCCCTGTTCGGTGAAGGAGGATTATGTATCTGAGCTGAAATTGGTAGAGGAATGGCTGGGTCGCCGTCCCTGGGTCGCGGTAGGGGAGATCGGGCTGGATTTTTACTGGGACCGGACTTTCGAAGAGCAACAATATGAGGCCTTTCACCGGCAGACGGAGTGGGCGCTGCAGTATGATATTCCGATCGTTATCCATTCGCGGGACTCGATGGCGGAGAGTATTGGGGTCATCCGTGAGCATCAGAAGGGGAATCTGAAAGGGATCTTTCATTGTTTTGGCGGGGATGTGACATCCGCCAGGCAGATCATTGATCTGGGGTTCTATTTGGGGATAGGGGGAGTCGTGACCTATAAAAATTCGGGATTGCCGGCGACTTTGCAGGAAATAGACCTGAAATACCTGGTATTGGAGACGGATGCGCCCTACCTGACCCCGGTGCCTTTTCGGGGCAAACGCAATGAGAGCAGCTATTTGAAATACGTGGTAGCCAAATTGGCGGCCATCAAAGGGGTGTCTGAGGAGGAAGTGGCCCGGATCACTACGGAAAATGCTCAAAAAATATTCGGCTACTAAGTTCGGAAATTGTATTTTTGCCGCCCTTAATGGGGGAAGTTCAACCGGAGAGTTGTCCGAGTGGTTGAAGGAGCACGCCTGGAAAGTGTGTATACTCGAAAGGGTATCAAGAGTTCGAATCTCTTACTCTCCGCAAAAAGAGCATAAGCCCTTGTAGCTTAATAAGTTACAAGGGCTTTTTGTTGCCTGAAAATGTGCGTTCTATGTAAGTTCACTCAGGTTCGTCATCACCGGCTTTCCGGCCAGCTTCCCCTGAACACCGGCAAAGAACCTTTGGGTGTAGTCAGCTTCAAGGTGAAGATCGTGTGTTGCTTTGGAAGTAAAGACCTCGAAGAATACCAGGGAGTTTGGATCGCCTTCTTTTGCTGTCTGGTAAAAGGTTTCACAACCGGGTTCTTTGAGCGTTGGCGCAAGTGTCGCTGCCGACAAAGCTTTTATTTCTTCCAGAAATTCAGGAAGGATGGAGAGTTCTGCCAGTATGATCACTTTTGAATCTTTCATAATATGCTAATTGAGTAGTTTTTTAAATGGGTGCTACCGGGAGTATCATTTGATTATCAGGCGACCGGATGTTTAATTTCAACCTGGCCTGTTCCCCTGCCGAACAGGTTATTTTTGGAAGCGTCGATTATTTCGTGAGGCGAGCCAAGGCTGATCCGGCTTACTTCATTCAGTCTTTTTACCTGGTCGGTAGTCAGTGTAAGATCAAGCGAGGAAAGGTTGTCTTCCAATTGCTGCAGGGTGCGGGGGCCGATCACGGTCACCGTCGATAAGGTGGATTCATCATATTTCTGACGGATCCATGCCAGCGCAACGTCAATGATATTTTTTCCTGTCTCTTTTGCAATGGTTTCTACAAGATCGATGATCGCCGTTTCCCGTTCTCCTTTTTCGTCCTTAACGAGCAGACCGCCGGCAAGCGCCCTTCTTGAATTGGGATCGACCTCTTTGCTGCGATATTTTCCGGTAAGCGTTCCGCCTGCAAGCGGCGACCAAAAAGCCACACCAAGGCCGAGCGCTTCCGCCATGGGCAATAATTCCCTGTCAGCTGTCCGTTCTATCAGGTTGTACTCTACCTGGATACCGATGACCGGCGTCCAGCCTCTCAGGTCAGCCAACAGCGATGCATTGGCAATGCGCCAGGCCGGGAAATTGGAAAAGCCGGCATAATTGATCTTGCCATCGCGAACCAGGTCATCCAGGCCCCGGACAATTTCTTCTATCGGCGTCTGTCCGTCGGAGAGATGCACCCAATAAAGATCCAGGCGATCTGTTTTAAGCCTCTTCAGGCTTTCTTCTACAGCACGCATCATGGTTTTGCGGTTATTGCCGGTGGTTTGCATTTCCCGCGTGCCCATGCTGTATTTAGAGGCGAGAACAAAGTTATCGCGCCTGCCCGCAAGGAACTCACCGATATACGATTCTGATTGCCCTGCCTGATAGCCATCCGCGGTGTCGATAAAATTACCGCCAGCCTCAGCATACCGGTCAAAGACTGTCTTTGCTTCCTCTTTGGATGATCCAAACGGCCATGCTGTTCCGAAGTTACCTGTGCCTAAGGCAAGGGTCGAAACCCTTAATCCTGATTTTTGCCCGAAAATTTGATATTTCATAATTAAAAAATAATGATCGTTATATTATATGGTAAAAAAAATTATTACTTTTTCACGATGCTACGGGCGACTTCCAACGCGATCCCGAGCATTTCATCAGATTGTTTTCTACTCCTGGCGACACTGTACATCAAAAATGCAAATTCAGACAGCGCGATGATGTGCAGGGCTGTTTTTTCAACCCTGGTTTCCGGATCAAAAACTCCTTCTGCCATTCCTTTATTGATTATGGTAACCAGGTCATTTTTCCATAACAGTATTCCATCAGCGGCCTTTTTTCGTAAGGGCTCCAAAGTGTCATCGCAATCGATAAGCGCATTTTGCATAGGGCAGCCGCCTTCCGGAAATTTTAAATTGGCTTTGCTATGATAAGCCTGGATATACATAAATAACTTGTCTTGGGTAGTTGTGCATTTATCCACTTCATGCTGCACTATCTTTCGGAAGCAGGCAAGATTGTAGTCGAATGCGGCCAGGGCAACCTCCTCCTTATTGGCAAAGTTGCCATAAATGCTGCCGCTCGTGAGCCCGGTGGCTTTTGTAAGGTCCGTTATAGATGTGCCGGCATACCCTTTTTTGTTAAAGATTGCCGCCGTGGCCGCTATTATATGCGCCCGTGTTCTTTCTGTTTTTGATAGTCCCACCCTGCAAATATAACGATCATTATATTCTATATGGTTTTTTTATAAGGAAATTCCGGCTGTATGAGCAGCAACCCACGAAACGCGGTCAATAAATGACCGATGGGTGACTTTTGTCACATTTGCGTAAAATGCATCTATCAGCAGTTTATCAGGGAAACCGTCGAAAAAGGAATAAAGGCAGGAGAATTTAAAAAAGAATGGGATGCCCGCATTTTTGCAACCAAGGCTTATGCAATGATCGAAGGCGGTATTTTGGTTTCCAGGGTAACCGGAAACAATGACCAGATGAATGTTCTTATAAATATTTTGAAAGCGGAGATCGACGGGAATTCCCGCTGATTTTCGTGTCTATTTGTATCCGGAACTATTTTCGTCCGGTGACCAGTTATCGCTTAAACGGCCCATCCATTGATGATACATTTCGTCTCCTGTGTGCTGCGTAAATTCAACATTTAGCTGGTTTTTTTCCAGCTCAAGCATTTCGTTGCAAACTTCAATCAGTTTTTTGGCAAACTCTTCCCGCACTTCCGGGGATCTTCCCGCCCTGACATCACACATCAGTATGGCGGCAGGAGTCGGATCTCCCTCCCCGCAGCGCCAGATAGCGCCTTCGCCCAGCGTTCTTATAGTTATGGTAATCCTTTTTACATCTGCGTGCATAATGGCCGAGAATATTTCACCCATGCGTTTGGCTAGCCGTTGTTTGGTTTCAGTTGAATATTGTTTGGTTACTTCCAGCTGTAAATATGGCATTTCTTTATAATTGAGGTATTGTTAATCTGTTTAAAAATGTTATGGCCGTACCATCAAGGCCTTATTGTATTCATAATTCATCCGGGCGATATGCAGCACCGATATTCCCTGCGGGCATTCCACCTCACAGGCTTCCGTATTGGAACAATGCCCGAAACCTTCAGCATCCATTTGGTCTACCATTTTTATCACCCGTTCGGAAGCTTCTGTTTTCCCTTGCGGCAGCAAAGCCAGGTGGGTAATTTTTGCAGCCGTGAATAAGGATGCGCTTGAATTCTTGCAGGTAGCTACACATGCCCCGCAACCAATGCAGGCTGCTGCATCAAAGGCTGCTTCCGAAATTTGGTGAGAAATAAGGATGCCATTAGCTTCCGGCGCTTCGCCATTCGAGGCCGAAATAAATCCGCCTGATTGAATAATATGGTCGAAAGCCTTTCTGTCGATTTTGAGATCCCTGACAATTGGAAAAGCCTTAGCCCTGAAAGGCTCAATATAGATCGTTGCACCATCTTTAAAACTGCGCATGTGCAGCTGGCAGGTGGTGGTTTGCGCTATTGGCCCATGGGCCCGGCCATTGATCATCATTCCACATTGTCCGCAAATCCCTTCCCGGCAATCGTGATCAAACTCGATAACACGTTCGCCCTTTTGTATCAGCGTTTGATTTAAGAGGTCGAGCATCTCCAAAAACGACATCTGCGCTGTGACATCATTGATCTCGTAATCCACCATTACGCCTTTTGTCTCATTATTTTCCTGGCGCCAGATCTTCAAGAATAATTTCATTGTCTAAGTATAATTTTATTGTTTGTCGGTTGATTGTGCCGATCTGGTTGATAGTGCCGATCTATTTGTAGCTTCTTACTGTTAGCGCCACTGCTTCAAATACCAGGGGTTCTTTGTGCAGTTCATGTAAAACATCTTTGCCTTTCCATTCCCACGCAGATACGAAACAAAAGTCCTTGTCATTCCGCAATGCCTCTCCATCCGGGGTTTGGTATTCTTCCCTGAAATGAGCCCCGCATGATTCCTCTCTTTCAAGCGCGTCATTACACATCAGCTCGCCCAATTCAAGATAGTCTGACACCCGACCGGCTTTTTCCAGCTCACTGTTTACCTGCTCATCCCCGGTTATTTTAAGCTCCGTATTGAATTGATCCCTCAACTTTTTTATAGCTACAATCGCCTCTTCCAGGCTCTTTTTACTGCGCGACAAACCGCAGTTATCATAAAGTAATTTGCCAAGGGTCTTATGAAAGTAATCTACAGATAAGGCGCCATTTGCCTGCAAGAACTTTTGCAGCTGTTCCCTGACCTCTTTTTCCGCCTTATCAAAGGCCGGGTGATCCGTGCCGACCTTAGGCGTTTTAAGTTCATCGGCCAGGTAGTTTGGAATGGTAAGGGGCGCAATGAAATAGCCATCGACAGAAGCCTGCAACAGAGAATTAGCGCCAAGCCTGTTAGCTCCATGATCGGCGAAATTAGCCTCCCCCAGGGCGAATAGTCCGGGTATGGTGGTCATTAGCTCATAATCCACCCACAAGCCGCCCATGGTAAAATGCGCCGCGGGTGATATCTGCATAGGTTCTTCATACGCATTAACGCCGATGATCTTCTCATACATGGCAAAGAGATTGCCGTATTTCTCCGTTACCTTTTCTTTGCCCTGTTCCTTTATTGCCTTCAGCATATCCAGGTAAACCGCATTTTTCATGGGGCCTACCCCGCAACCTGCATCTATTCTTTCCCTGGCGGCCCTTGAGGCAATATCGCGGGGTGAAAGGTTGCCGAACGTTGGATAACGTCTTTCCAGGTAATAGTCCCTTTCCGCTTCGGGTATATCGTTAGGCTTCCGGTCGTCTCCTGCTTTTTTAGGCACCCATATCCGGGCATCATTTCTTAACGATTCCGATATGAGCGTAAGTTTGGATTGGTGTTCGCCAGATTGAGGCAGGCAGGTTGGATGGAACTGGATCCAGCTTACCCCGGACATGTAAGCGCCTTTTTTATGAGCCCGCCAGATCGCTGAGCTGTTACAGCCCATAGCCAGCGTGGAAAGGTTATACACCTTACCATAACCTCCTGTAGCAAGCACCACTGCATTCGCTGCATGACGTTCTATTAATCCGGTTTGCAGGTCACGAACGATAATTCCTTTGGCTTTGCCGTCAATCACTACCAGGTCCAGCATTTCATGGCGGGTTGCGCAAGTTACTTTGCCTGCACCTGCCTGACGCATCAAAGCCTGGTAAGTACCGAGCAGCAATTGCTGACCGGTTTGTCCCCTTGCATAAAAAGTGCGCGAAACCTGCACACCGCCAAAAGACCTGTTATTCAAATAACCGCCATATTCCCTTGCAAAAGGCACACCCTGGGCAACCGCCTGATCGATTACACTGGCCGAACATTCGGCTAAACGGTAAACATTGGCCTCTCTTGAACGGAAGTCTCCTCCTTTGATCGTATCTTTAAACATCCTGAAAACACTGTCGCCGTCGTTTTTATAATCCTTTGCTGCATTTATACCGCCCTGCGCCGCAACAGAGTGCGCCCTGCGGCTGGAATCCTGGAAGCAGAATGTTTTTACTTTATAACCCAGGTCGGCCAGTGATGCTGCGCAGGAGGCGCCCGCAAGCCCGGTTCCTACGACAATCACATCCAGCTTTTTTCGGTTTCCCGGACTAACCAGCTTCGAGTCTTTTTTGTAGTTATTCCATTTATCAGCCAGCTCACCGGCAGGAATTCTTGCGTCCATCATTATTTAACTTATTTAAAGTAGATATATAAGGGAATAAACATAAAACCAAAGGTTATAAAGGCCGTATAAACCCAGCCGAGGACATTAACCCATTTGGCATATTTAGGGTGATATAGCCCCAGCGTTCTTGCTGCGCTGAAAAAACCATGCAGTAAGTGAAACCCCAGGGCAATAAAGGCCAGTTCATAAATCAGCACATACCACCATTGCAGAAATGTTGCTACGACCACGGTATACATATCCTTATTCCCGGCGGAATCGAGCGGCACTCCTTTAAAATCATATTGATACCAGAAATCCTTAAGGTGAATGACCAGGAACAGGAGGATGATAGTCCCCAAAAGGCCCATATTACGGCTGTTCCATTTGCTGGATACATCGCGTTTGTCATACACATATTTAGTACCATTGGCTTTCACGTTTTGCCTGGTGATCAGCAAAGCATAAACGGCATGGGCGATAATGGAAACGAGCAGCACCCATGAGATGATCCTGATGAGCATGTTGCCCGCCAGCAAATTGGAATACCAGTTAAATTGCAGTTTTGCTTCAGCCGCAGGTAATAATAGCTGCAGGTTGCCCAGCAGGTGAATGACCAGGAAAAAGCAAAGGAACAATCCCGTAAGAGACATGATCAGCTTATATTTAAGGGTTGTTGTTTTCATCCATATATTTTTAGTATTGTCAATGCTGTTCGCGCTGGAATTGCTGACTGGTCCTACCACAGGCCGATAACCTTCCACCAAACTCCGCCTATTACAAACCACACGGCGAGAAACAGCACGCTTATAAGAAAGCCCTGTTTCCACCAATCCTTCATATCAACATAAGTGCTTCCGAAAAATATAGGCGCCGGTCCGTGGGCATAATGTGTCAGCGAGCCCATTAGTGTGGAACAAGCCCCCAAAAAGATGGCTAACATGGCGCCCGGAATGCCTACAGCTATTCCGACTGTTAAAAATACGGAGAACATGGCGGCACACTGCGCAGTGGCGCTGGCAAACATGTAATGACAGTAGGAATATACGATTATGATGAGCGGGAAAGCCAGCTGCCAGCTCAATTGCTTCATTTCGCCGCCTACTATGCGTCCAAACCAGCCTATTAGCCCCAATGAGTTAAGATAAGATCCCATCATGACCAGTGATGAGAACCATACTATGGTATCCCAGGCCCCTTTTTCGGATTTTACGTCATCCCAGGTTAAAACACCGGCCAGTAATAATATGCACAAGCCTATCAGCGCGCCCGTTGTCGCATCTATCGATATCAGATTGCCGAATATCCAAAGCCCCAAAAGAATAATAAAAGTGGCTACCATTAACCATTCCTGAGTTGAGATCGGCCCCATTTTCTTTAATTCCGCAGCAGCTATTGCAGGAGCTTCGGGCGTTTTTTTAAGTTCTGGCGGATAAAATTTATACAGGAACAGGGGAACGAGCAAAAAACAAACTATCCCCGGTACACAGGCTGCCATGGCCCAGCTGCCCCAGGTGATCCTGATCCCCAGGTCGGCGGCAAATTTTTGCGCCATCGGGTTACTTGCTGTTGCGGTAAGGAACATGACCGAAGTGATCATGTTGGCATTATAGCTGCTCAGGGTTAAGAAGGCTCCTATTTTGCGATGAGTTTCCGGTTTATCAGGACTTGAGCCCATGTTGACGGCTACAGACTTCATGATCGGAAAGATCACACCGCCGGCCCTTGCCGTATTGCTTGGAATAGCCGGGGCCAATATAAGATCAGCTGTGTTCAAACCGTACGCAAGGCCAAGTGTACTTTTTCCAAATAACCTGATAAAATTATAGGCCAATCGCGTACCCAAGCCGGTTTTTATAAATCCCCTGGCTATGAAAAAGGCAAGTCCTATAAGCCAGATGGTGGAATTACCAAAGCCGCTTAAGGCATTCGTTATTGATTGAACAGGATCGCCGGGGGCTAATACTTGTGTGGCAGCGCATAAAGTTATACCAAGCATGGCCATGGTGCCCATAGGCGCCGCTTTTAGTATAATACCCAGAATGGTTGCCACAAAAATCGCCAGCAAGTGCCATGCATTAGGTTTCAGGCCCTCCGGAACGGGGATGAACCAGATGATGAGGCCAACCGCAATGGTAATCGCCAGGAATTTCAAATTGATATCTTTCATTATAATCAGATTAAAAGCGTACCTGGAATTGCAGGTATGCCAGGTTATGGGTGTAGGTAGTCGTTAAAGGAATATCTTTCTTGTACATATCAATGGATACGCCCAGTTGAAGGGCGGCGTAAAAGTCATCGGCAAACACGAGGGTTACATTCGGGATGATGTTTTGTTCCGGGTTGCTCTCCAGCTTGTAGTTCTGGTTAAGGTATTCATAACGTGAGGAAAACTCGATGGCCCGTACCCGCCGTTTGTCGTAGTTATAACGGATGATCGGGAACAGGTAAAAGCCGTGCATCATCACCTGGTTGAGCTGAGGCTTGACGGTGTAGGTATTAAAAAGCGCAAGGTTGTTCCCGGTTTTATATTCACCGCTCAATGTCAGCTGCCAGCGATCACTGAAATTTATTTTTTCCTGCACGTCCCCGCCGTAGGCATAACCCGTCCCGGCTCCCAGGCTGCCGGAGGCGCCGTTAATGCCTATCGTTAAATTTTTGAGCGGGTCGGCTTCCAGCCTGGTATAATAATTTTTGGTGTTGTCATTGTCATTGGCTACGTTCCTGTTATTGCCATTATAAGCGCCGACATAGTATCTTAATGGGAGCTGACCGGGATTGGTCACCGTTCCGAAAATGGTTACACCTATCTGGAAGCTCTGCCAGCCGCTGCTGCCGAACGCATAATATTGATTAGAGTAATCCAGCGTTCGTATGATATCATTCGCCACGGCGTCCTCAATACCAAAAAATGGTCTGAATTGCCCGGCTTGTATATTAAAATGCTTGCTCAGCGAATACCTGATATAGGCATTGTCAAGAACTTTATTGACGGGGTCTCCGTTGAATTCGGCAAGGTCTATCATCAGGTTAGCGGAAAAGTGGTCATTTATCGTGCCGGTAACTATGAAACGGGCCCGCTTCAGCATAAAATTATTGGTGGTTTTACTTGCCGAAGTCTGGTTAAAGTTTGTTCCGTTTACATCAACATTATTGGTTAGCGATGTAACATACCTGGTTTGTAAAAGTCCGGAAAAGGAGATTGATCGCTTATAAGTTGAGTAATTGGTAATAACCGTATCCGGTTTGGTCAAAATTGAGTCCTTTTTTTGCGCAAAAACGGGGGTGTCCTGCAATACGGCCGCCAGGAATAGTAATAAACAAATATAACGGCTTGATTCACACATGTAATATTGTTGACTTTAATTGATACAGGCCTGTGGTACATTGGCTATTTTAATGAGCCGATCATATCTTCGGGTTTTACCCACTCATCAAATTGCTCGTTGGTCAGCAGCTTGAGCTCAACGGCTACCTCCCTCAACGATTTGTTTTCCTTTAAAGCCTTTTTAGAGATCCCGGCTGCGTTTTCGTAACCTATATGCGGATTCAGCGCTGTGACCAGCATAAGCGAGTTCTCCAGGTGAAGCTTTATCCCTTCCTCATTCGGCATAATACCCATGGCGCAATGTTCGCTGAAGGATATACAGGCATCTCCGATAAGCCTTGCTGATTGCAGGTAGTTTACTGCCATAACGGGTTTCATCACGTTTAATTGAAACTGTCCGTTTGAGCCTGCAACTGATATGACCACGTCATTGCCCATTACCTGGGCGGCTATCATGGTAACGGCTTCATTTTGCGTTGGGTTGACCTTGCCGGGCATAATAGACGAGCCGGGCTCATTTTCAGGGAGGTGCAATTCCCCTATACCTGTTCGCGGCCCTGAGGCAAGCAGTCTGATATTGTTGGCGATCATCATTAATGAGACGGCTATTTGCTTTAGGGCGCCATGGCTTTCCACCAGCGCATCGTGCGCAGATAATGCTTCAAATTTATTTTCGGCAGTGCGTAGAGGCAAGTTGGTGAATTTTGCTATATAGGAAGCAACCATTACATCATATCCTTTGGGAGTGTTCATGCCTGTACCAACTGCTGAACCGCCAAGCGCAAGCTCAGCCAGATGGTCCATCGTATTCCGTAACGCCTTAAGTCCATGATTCAACTGCGATACATAACCTGATATTTCCTGCCCGAGGGTAAGGGGAGTAGCGTCCATCATATGGGTGCGCCCTATTTTCACAACCGATTTGAACGCTTCTGATTTTTCTTTCAAGGTATCGCGCAGCTTTTCAATCCCGGGAATGGTCACATCCACCAGCATTTTATAGGCGGCCATATGCATAGCTGTGGGAAAGGTATCATTGGATGACTGCGATTTATTGGCATCGTCATTGGGATGGATAAACGGCTTACCCTCGCCGATTTTTTTACCCTGTATTACATTTATCCTGTTCGAAATAACCTCATTTACATTCATGTTTGAATGTGTACCTGATCCGGTTTGCCATATCACCAACGGGAACTGGTCATCCAGCTTGCCTGCCAGTATTTCATCGCATACCTGCGCAATCAGGTCGCGTTTTTCAGCGGTTAGCACTCCCAGGTCTGTATTGGCGAATGCCGCCGCCTTTTTAAGGTTTGCAAATGCGTAAATGATCTCTTTGGGCATGGAAGCTTTCGGACCTATCCGAAAATTATTCCGGGAGCGTTCGGTTTGAGCTCCCCAGTACTTATCTGAAGGAACCTGAACCTCACCCATTGTATCGTGTTCCGTTCTGAACAACACTTTGTTCGCAGCTGGTTTTATTAATGTCGTCATTATTTTTTGATTTTTCCTGGTTTTTGGTAAAGTGTTTAACGTATAAGGGTGATTTGATTCCTTTTAACTTAGGGATTGTATAGAACGAGGGTTATCCGGGTCAATCCAAAGGTGAGTGAAGCTGTGTCAAATTTTGTTACACAAAATCCTTAATAAGTTACATTTTTCACACCTTTCTATTCTTGCATTTCAAGGAGAGGAGGTTCCTTAAAAAGTGTGAATGATGTAACTTATAGATAGAATTATGTAACGTTGGGTGGTCCGGATACCGGCATCTTTGCCAGGTGTTGACGAGTTCACAGGAGGAAGAATGCGACAGTTCCGGATACGGGGACCGGCGATCATATCGCCGACCTGATGGAAACCAATGAGGGTATAGCCGTGAGGGTATAGCCGGGATATTCAGGCCCCATTTGAGGAAAAAAGATAAAACCGATGAATACACAACTGAAAAATGCCATTACCCAACGGGACCATATACAAGGAATCAGAGCAGCTCCTTTAGAGCTGGTAGAATATGGTGATTACCAGTGCTCGTCTTGCAGCGAGTCTTATGTGGTTGTAAAGGAAGTCTTACGCGAACTTGGCAAAGATATTGTCTTTATCTTCAGAAACTTTCCCCTGATAGAAATACACCCCTTTGCCTATGGCGCAGCGCTGGCGGCTGAAGCGGCAGCGCTTCAAAACAAGTTTTGGGAGATGTATAACTTGTTATACCAAAACCAGGCTCATCTGAGCGGGCCATACCTGTTTGCCTACGCGGAAACGATCGGCCTGGATATGGACCAGTTTCGGCGGGATATCCAAAGCAAGTCACTTGTATCAAAAATTGAAGCTGACGTTGAAGGCGGGTTGAAGAGCGGCGTAAGCGGAACGCCATCCTTTTATATCAATGGTGAAAAATACGATGGGGATTGGGACAGCGACGGACTGATCCAATATTTAAAAAAATTGGTAAGGAGCGCCGTGAAATAATGGAATCGTTTAGCCCTTCCGTTCGGAAGCTTATATTCGTGTGATCGTCCAATAAATCGCCACAAGGGCGATCAAGATGGAAAAAGGAATAACAATACGTTTCCGGTAATAGGGTTTATCTGCTGCCCACCGTGCTATCAGGAGATAAAAGAGACCGATGATCGTCAGCTGGCCCAGCTCCACTCCGAGATTGAACATCAGCAGCGCCAATAAGTAGTGGTTTTTGGGCAAGCCCAGATCGCCCAGCGCACCGGCGAATCCTAACCCATGCACCAGACCGAAGAGGAAGACGATAATGAGCCGGGCCGGCCGAAGACGGGGAGAGAAAACATTTTCCAATGCTACGAATAAGATGGACAGGGCAATTAAAGGCTCGATAATAAACGCCGGCGGGATGATCACGCGGTACATCGCCAGTCCCAGCGTGACGGAGTGCGCCACCGTAAAAGCTGTCGCCTGCCAAAGGACCGGTTTCAGCCGTGGACTTAACAAGAGCAGGCTAAGTATAAAAAGTATGTGATCGAAGCCAAAGGGCAGGATATGCAGGAAGCCCAGCTGGAGGTAGAGTATAGCCGCCGGACCGGTAGGCAGCTTTTCCAGCTCGCCTGGTACGGGGTGCGCCAGCAATTCGCCTGCCACCAGCAGGAACAGCAAAAGAAAACCAAGCCTGCGGGAAAGATCGCTGCGCATAGAAGGCAAAATACGAAAAACAAAGATGCGGCCGGCAAGGCCGGCCGCTCTCTTACTTAAAAAAATACCGAAAATTTCAGTTTGGCGAAAAAAGGAATACCAGGCGTATAACTCAGCTCATCCACGGGCAAGGTCTCGTTCTTCAGCCGGGACAATTCCTCGAACTGCGATTCTTTCCACCGGGTATCGAATAAATTCTCGATGATCAGGCCGACCTCATATTTCTTCTTTGTATAATTTACCGTCATATCGGTAATGAAATAACCCGAAGCCGTCAGGGTATTGTCTTCATTACCGGGGCGGTCATGCATGTACCGGTAGCTGATCCCGCCATTCCAGCCGCCGGGAAACCGGAAGTCCAGACCGGCGGTGCTGGTAAAGGTGGGTGCGAGGGCGATATGACTTTCTGCCTTGGGAACATCCAGCGTCCGGGGATGTGCTGCATTCGCATTCAGATAGGCAAACAGCCAGTCATTCACCTGGTAGCGAATGGAGAGGTCGATACCTTCGCGCCGGGTGCGGCCTCCGGGAGAGACAGCATCGTCACCCAGGTCAGCCCCATAGGTGAACTCCTGTTTCAGGTAGAGATACCAGAGTGCTGCATTGATGAAAAGCCGGGGAGCTGGTTTCCAGTTAAGACCCAGGTCAGCGCCATAGGCAGCCGGAAGAATGTCATAGCCCTGATTGGCAATGACGATCCGGGCGTCATTGGAGTGGAAGCCTTTCCCAAGCTTGACATATAGCTGTGTTTGCGGATCGATGGTGTATTGAACACTGAACTTAGGACTTACGATCGCCTTACCGACCCTTGGGGTGGCGCCCTGGTAAACAGCTGCGGAGCTGTCTGCGGAGCGACTGTTATAATAAAAATGCAGGTAGTCGACACGGGCGCCGGCGTTGAACAGCCATTTACCGGCCTGCAGGGTCTCGTCGAGGTAACCGTTGAGGGCTGTTTCCCGGATATTACCCAGCTGAAGGTAGTTCAGGATCTCTCCTTTTTGAGTATGCGCCAGGTAGATCGGGTCTATATTATCCTGTCGTAGCCCCCAACCGGCCGTTGAATTGAGTATCGCATTGGAGAGATCGTTCTTTTGGGACAGCTTGCCGTTATACCCATAGAGGTTACGCGATTCGTGCTGCCGGAACTCATCTCCTTCCGTTGGATAGGAATAATAAAAAGTGAAATTGGAGACCAGGTTCAGGAAATAGTTGGTGTAATACGCCTGGTTTTCCAGCATAAGATGATCGTTCAGCCGCGTTTGGCGCCGCATCATGACATTGGTTCGGGAGGTATTACCTCCCTGGGAGCTGTCGATGACGCCAAACCGATCCTTTACATATCCTTCTGCGATAGCCCGGTTGGGCAGCTCGCCGGAGCTTCGCCAACCCGAACTGAAAGTAGAGGCTTCCACCGTCAGCTTGCCGGCTTCTCCCAGCGGGGTGATGAATTTTCCAAAGAGATTACCCCGGTTGAAATGCATCCCGTAATGGAAAGGCCCGTCAAAATACAGCCCTTCCCCGGCCAGGTAGGCGCTTTGCCCTTTGTCCATCGCCTGGCGGGACAGCAGATTGACCATGGCTACGATACGGGCATGATTGAACTGCCCTCCTTCCACCTTGACTGTATTGTGATCGGGCACATTGAAAGAATTATAGGCGACATACCCTGCCGTCGTAAAATCTCCTTTATCCGTGTAATAATCCCCTTTCCCGAATTCATAGGCCGAAATGGTCTCGGGAATGATAAAGTGCATATCGGCATATCCCTGGCCATGAGCGTGGGAGACCATGTTGACGGGCAAACCGTCGAAGGAGATATTAACGTCGGTGCCGTGGTCGGCGTCGAATCCCCGCAGAAAGATCTGTTCTGCCTTCCCGCCCCCCTGGTGTTGCGCAATAAAGAGGCCGGGCACCAGCCGGAGCAGATCCTGCGCAGAACGCACCGGCAGCAGGTTAAGGTCCAGTTTGCTCAGCGTATGAAAGGCGCCGGTCCCGGCCGCTGCCGAATTGGTGACCGTCACTTCTTTCAGGCTAAGGACGCCTTTGTCGAGCGGGATAAACAGAGAAGCCGCGTTATTGGAAGTAACACTTACCTTTTGAGCAGTAAAGCCAATGATGGAGACATCGAGCTCAGCGGGCAGCGCCACGCCGCGAAGGCTGAAACGGCCGCTCTGATCGGTCAGAACATTATGTTTTGTTCTGGCATCGGAGACAACCGCCATCTCCAGGGGTTCGCGGGTGATCCTGTCGATGACCCGGCCCCGGATAATGGTTTGAGCTTGTGTAATACAAGCCGCTAATGTAAAAAATGGTAATAGGAATCCCTTTGCATTCATGCAATAATATTTAATGAGCAGGGTCACAGAATTTCTTCACAGAAGTCTGCCGCTCTGTAAAAAATGATTATCTGGCGATGAATGTCAGCTCCTGGGCGGAGGGTCGATGCCGCCGGGAAAAATAAGAGGAAGGGTGGACCTATGAGAGCCTGCAGCAACCACTTTTTGAATGGGCGCGGTCAACGTATAAGTCACCGTACCCGCCAGGTGATCTCCTATATCGACCAGCGCACGGATGGAATGGTCATTTTTTTCAGGGACGCTTTTTCGCGCTGCTTCCAGGTATTCATAGTGAACGTGGAATTTACCGTTCTCATAGTGAACGGTGGCCATATGCTGTGTATACCAAAATGTATGCGCGAGAAAATCCATGGCAAAAGGAAGGAAGGGCCTGAGTAACAGGCTGGTATAGGCAATAAGCAGAATATGGGCGAAAGTTTTGTTCATAAGATGGGGTAACTTGCCCGTCTGTACCAGAACAAGATAATTTGTTACGGCCGTAAAATTGCAGGATTTCAGACAATTTTCCAGAAATTGCCGGTTTGAACACAAGATGGCTAAAATTTAAATTTTATCAAGGAGTTTATGAGATTTTTTTGCGTTATGTTCCTGCTGGTGTTTATTAATAGAACTATTGCTTTCGGACAGATAACTATTGAGCAATTCAGGGCACAATACGACCGCACTTTTAAAAACCCATTCGATACGATACCTACGGGCTGGCGATTGGGGGGAACTTATAACCTTACAGTAAATCAGGGGGCTTTGAGCAACTGGTCGGCCGGTGGTGATAATTCTTCTATTTCGATATCCACCCAGCTGAGCGCCTATGCTTTATATAAGAATGGGAAGCACTCCTGGGACAATACCCTGGATATGGCATACGGTCTCGTCAATACAACCAGCCTGGGGACAAGAAAGGCTGATGACCAGATAGACCTGCTTTCGAAATATGGCTATGATCTGGGCAAACAATACTTTATTACCGGCCTGTTCAATTTCCGGACACAGTTTACCAAAGGCTATTCATACCTGGATGAAAACACGAAAGTGCTGACTTCCAATTTTGCAGCCCCTGCCTACGTACTCTATTCATTGGGCATGGACTATAAATTTAATCCTCATCTCTCCTTCTTCCTGTCGCCGGCGACCGCACGCTGGGTCATTGTAACCAATGATTCGCTGGCCAATGCCGGCGCATTCGGAGTTGACTCGGGCAAACATTCGCGTCTGGAATTCGGCTCGTTCGCCTCTATTCAGTATGACAATGTCTTCAATAAGACGACGAGCTACAGGACGAGGCTCGATCTGTTTTCCAACTATCTCCGGCACCCGCAGAATATTAATATTTACTGGACGAATGTACTTTCGGTAAAAGCATTTCGACTTATCAGCATTAATATTTCCCTGGATATGATCTATGATAACGATATCAAGTCCGTCAAATCGGATGGCTCCGGCGGCGGGCCCGCACTTCAGCTGAAGGAAGTGCTGGGCATAGGGCTGGCGTATGAGTTTAATAATAAGAAAAAGTTCTCCCGGAAAAAGGCCGTCATCCTCCCGGATAAGCGAGCTCTTATTCCAAAGGATCTCTTAAAGATTCATCCTGCTTCTTTAATGTTATAA
>JAATFV010000020.1 GCA_015655015.1 Chitinophagales bacterium
CGGGTTATTGAGCGCCATCGGGATTGCGGGCATGGACAGGGCTTTACGCGCCAATGTTATCACCAAAAGCGGTAAGGCTGTTGAAACGGCAGGAGACCTGGATACCTTGTTATTGGATAAGACCGGTACCATTACGATTGGAAACAGAAAAGCAACCAGTTTCTGGCCGGCCAACGGCATCGACAAAACGGCATTCACTGAAGCCTGCGTATTGTCCTCTTTGGCGGACCAGACTCCGGAAGGGAAATCCATCGTCGAACTGGCCGACCTCAACCCCAACGCCTTCAATACGACCGGCGCCAGGTTCATAGAGTTCACGGCAGAAACAAGGAGCAGCGGCATCGATCTGCCAAGCGGCCTGAAAATTCGCAAAGGCGCTTATGATTCCATAAAGAATATGGTAACCAGGGCAGGGAATGCCTTTCCTGAAGAAACGGCAGAAAGAGTAAAGCTCATCGCCTCCAATGGCGGTACGCCTTTAGTGGTGAGCCAGAGCGACAAGGCCCTTGGAGTCATCGAACTGCAGGATATTATCAAGCCTGGCATCCAGGAACGTTTTGAACGCTTGCGTAAAATGGGCGTCAAGACGGTCATGGTCACCGGGGACAACCCGCTCACGGCAAAATTCATCGCGGAGAAGGCAGGCGTGGATGACTTCATCGCCGAGGCCAAACCGGAGGATAAAATGAACTATATTAAAAAGGAACAGCAGGGCGGTAAGCTGGTGGCGATGATGGGCGATGGGACGAATGATGCGCCTGCCCTCGCACAAGCCGATGTCGGCGTGGCTATGAACAGCGGAACAGCAGCGGCCAAAGAAGCCGGCAACATGGTGGACCTCGATAACGATCCTACCAAGCTGATCGAGATCGTGGAAATAGGCAAGCAGTTATTAATGACCCGGGGTACGCTGACCACTTTTTCCATTGCCAATGATGTCGCTAAATATTTTGCGATCGTCCCGGCCCTGTTCATTACTTCGATCCCTGCCCTGCAAGCCCTTAATATCATGAACCTGAAAAGCCCGCAAAGCGCGATTATGTCGGCGGTCATTTTCAACGCGATCATTATTCCCTTCCTGATCCCCCTGGCGCTTCGCGGTGTAGCATACAAGCCCATCGGAGCCAGCGCCCTGTTGAGGAGGAACCTGTTGATCTATGGGGTTGGCGGTATCATCGTTCCGTTCATAGGGATTAAGCTGATCGATCTGTTATTAGCAATATTTATGTAAGGGAAGACCGGCTTTTGTACCGGCCGGTCTTCCATTTTTTTGCAACAAAAAAATCTGAAATGAAATGCGCAGCATTGGCAGACGAGAATAAATGATTCTCAAAGGAATCTGCCGAACTACGTTTCTCAAACACCATTAAAAAATACAATTATGACCGTGCGTAAAAAATATATTTTGCCTTCGATAAAGATCTCCCTGGTATTTATCGTTATCTGCTCCGTCCTCTACCCTTTGTTCATTGCCGCTATTGGTAAAATGGCGCCCGGTCAGGGAAAAGGAGAGACCCTCTCCGTTAATGGCAAGGTAGTGGGATATGCCAATATCGGGCAGAAATTCGATAAGGATAAATATTTCTGGAGCCGCCCCTCGGCGGTGGCCTACAATGCGGCCGGCAGCGCGGGTAGTAATAAAGGACCTGCCAATCCCGACTACCTGAAAGACGTACAGGCGCATATAGACAGCTTCCTCGTGCACAATCCCGGGGTAAAAAAAGAGGATATTCCGGCGGAATTGGTAACTTATTCCGGGAGCGGGCTGGATCCCGACCTTTCCCCGGCTGGCGCCAAAATACAAGTCAGACGTGTTGCCGATGCCCGGGGTTTGTCCGGGGATAAAGTAAACGAACTGGTAGAGCAGTCTGTGGAAAAGCCTTTTTTGGGCATCTTTGGACCTGCCAGGGTGAATGTATTGAAATTGAACATAGCTTTGGATAATTTAAAATAAATGCCGGAAAAAGATCAGAATGTGCAGCATTTCCTCGAATTGATCCGTAAGTCGAGACGGGGAAAATTTAAGATTTATATTGGCATGAGCGCCGGGGTAGGGAAGACCTACCGGATGTTGCAGGAGGCGCGAACCCTCTTGCGTAATGGGGTGGACGTAAAGATCGGGTATATCGAAACGCATAACAGAAAAGAGACCCATGATCTGCTGGAAGGCCTCCCGCTCCTGCCGCGAAGGAAATGTTTCTACAAAGGTAAGGAGCTGGATGAGCTGGACGTTCAGGCTGTGATCAACCTGCATCCGGAAGTGGTGGTGATCGATGAGCTGGCGCACACGAATATTGAAGGCAGCAAGAATGAGAAGCGCTGGCAGGATGTCATGGATATCCTGGATGCGGGCATTAATGTCATCAGCGCCGTCAACATTCAGCATATCGAGAGCTTGCATGAAGAAGTGAAGAATATTACCGGGGTCGATGTCGCGGAAAGGATACCCGACCAGGTATTAAAAGAAGCTGATGAAGTGGTGAATATTGACCTGACGGCGGACGAGCTGGTCACCCGCCTGAAAGAAGGACGGATCTATACAGCAGATAAAATTGAGATCGCTCTAAAGAACTTCTTCCAGGCGGATAAGATCCTCCAGTTGAGAGAGCTGGCCCTGAAAGAGGTGGCCAGCCAGGTGGAAAGAAAGATAGAAACCGAATTGCCGAGGGGCGCCCATCTTAGGCCTGAACGATTCCTGGCCTGCATCGGCAGCAACCATGAGACGGCAAAAAAGGTGATCCGTAAGACAGCCAGGCTGGCTACTTATTACCATTCAAAATGGATCGTACTCTATGTGCAGACGCCGAAAGAGGACGGGGATAGGATCGGCCTGGCCGCACAACGGCATCTGATCAATAACTTCAAGCTGGCTACGGAACTGGGGGCCGAGGTGATCAGGGTGAAACAAAATAATATCGCCAAAGGGATCATCGAAGTGGCGGAGCAGCATGCCACCACCACTATTTGCATTGGCAAGCCCCATTTGAGTTTATACAATGTAATTTTGAGTACGGCCGTATTCAATCAATTGTTAACCAAACTGGCTGCGTCAGATATTGATGTGGTAATATTTTCCTGATATGAGCATACGATTAAAAACCAAATTGTCCCTGGGACTGGTCTTCCTTTTCATCGTGATATTGCTGTTTGGCATACTGGGGCTGTTTTATATCAATCGCCTGAGCAATGAAGGGAGACTGGTATTGCAAAACAATCATGAATCCCTGGTTTATTGCAATAGTATGCTGCAGTCGCTGGAGAATATGAAGATCGACAAGGATGCGCTGAATACCTTTAAGGACAACCTGAAAAAGCAGCAGGGGAATATCACCGAAGCAGGAGAGAAAGAGAGTACGTATGATCTTACGAAGAATTTCAACGAGCTGCTGGTCGACCCCTCCGATTCCAGTAATTATTCCGATATCCGCCGGTCGATCTACCGGATACAGGACCTGAATGAAATGGCCATTGTCCGGAAGAATGCCGTTGCGCAACAGACGGCCGATAACGCGAAGAATATACTGACGGTCATTTTCACCATCCTGACACTGGTGGCTTTTACGTTTATTTTCAACCTTCCGGGTATTATCTCCGATCCCATCAGCAGCCTGTCGGAAGGTATCCTGGCAATTGCCAATAAAAATTATAAGAAACGCATTTACCTCAAACAGGACGATGAATTCGGCGATCTCGCCAACGCGTTTAATGTTATGGCGGGAAAGCTGGATGAATATGAGAGCAGCAACCTGGCCAAGATCAAATTTGAGAAGAGCCGTATCGAGACGATCATCAATCAGATGCGGGACGGCATTATCGGGCTCGATGAGAAAAGAAATATCCTTTTCCTGAATGCCGTGTCGGAAAAGCTGCTGGGGCTTCATGAAGCGGAGATAATCGGGAAATATGCTCCGGACATCGCGCTGACGAACGACCTGGTAAGGACCCTTTTACAGGACGATCCGGGAAAAAAAGACCTCAAGATCTTTGCCGATAATAAAGAGAGCTACTTTAGCAAGGATGTGCTCGACGTTACCAATAATGCGACGATCATCGGGCAGGTGATCGTTCTCCGGAATATTACGCCCTTTCATGAATTGAATGAGGCGAAGACGAATTTTATCGCTACGGTCTCTCATGAATTAAAGACGCCTATTTCTTCCATTAAGATTAGCGCCAGGCTGCTGACGGATCTCAGGGTAGGGGACCTGAACGGAGAGCAACAGGAGCTGATCCGCAGCATTACCGATGATGCCGACCGGCTTCTCAAGATCACCGGGGAATTGCTGAATATGTCACAGGTAGAGACGGGAAATATCCAGTTGAAATTACAACCTGCCGATCCGGCTATGATCGTGACACAAGCCATACAGGCCGTGCAGTTGCAGGCGCAGCAGCGGCAGGTGCAAATACGGACCAATGTTCCTGATGGCCTTCCTTTCATTCACGCGGACATGGAGAAGACCTCCTGGGTGCTGATCAATTTTCTCACGAATGCGATCAAATATTCGCCGGAACAGACCCTCGTGGAAGTAGACGTTTTCCGAAAAGATAATAAAGTAGAATTTGTTGTCAGCGACCGTGGAAAGGGCATCGATGAAAAATACCTGCCCAGGATCTTCGACCGGTACTTTAAAGTACCAGGCACCCATGACCGAAATGGAACGGGATTGGGATTGTCTATCTCCAAAGAATTTATCGAGGCGCAGGGAGGGCAGATATGGGTGGACAGCCGGATTGGAGAAGGCAGCCGGTTCGGGTTTGCTTTTGCCGCCATCACCCCCCCGTAAGGGCCCTTTTTCACCCTCAAAACACCCCATTTGATAGCAGAATATTACCCCAAATTGGGCAAATTTTGCGTTCGTGATTTTTCGATTTTAAAATTATAAGGTTAACTACATAATTTATAAGTGTTTACGCTTATTTCCTCCCTCCATTTACCCTAAATGATCCTAGAAGATTTTTGTTGGTGAATATAAAACGTAGTACATTCATGGTCTAATAGGATAAGGTTTAATGGTTATGGTATTTGATTAGTGCATCCCCGCCTAAAGCGGGGATTTTTTATGCCCCGCCGGGGGTAACTTTTTTCATTAATCCTGGTAAAAAAGCTATATTTATATAGGGAATGACATTTATCAATGCCCCTACTCCTTTCGTCGCATTTTTTGTTAAACATTTCCGGAAACACCGGAAACTATGTTGCTCCAGGCCCGCTGATTAGTACAATTTTTTTTAGAATGATTTCAGAACGAACGCCTGATGCAAAAAATGAATAGCAGCCTTAGTATCCTGACAATAGAAGATAACCCCAGCGATCTTTTCCTGGTGGAGCATATGTTGCGGTCTTCCAGCCTTGAGATTGGAAAATTATATGCTGCCGACACGATCGGTCAGGCCTATGAGATGTTACAATCTCAGGAGATTGATATCGTATTGCTGGACCTGACTCTTCCGGACAGTTTTGGGATCAATTCTTTTATTCATCTCAAGCCGGTCGTTCAGAAAATACCGGTGATCATACTGACAGGCCTGTCCGATACAAGCCTGGCCCTGGAAGCGATCAAGGAAGGGGCACAGGATTATCTCGTCAAGGGGGAATTCAATGAGAACCTGCTGGCTAAATCCATTCAATACAGCCAGGAGCGCAAGCGCAACCTGGAGAATTTGCGGGAAAGCAATGAGCGGTTCAATACAGTCGTCAAAGCCACTAATGACGCCATCTGGGACTGGGACCTTCTTGCCAATGAGGTGTTCCTGGTGGGAGATAGCTACAAACAATTATTCGGGTATGATGTCGTGAACGCTATCACTCCCCAGGACCTCTGGGAGAGCATCCTGCATCCGGATGATAAAGAAAGGGTGATCGGTAAGCTGCAGGGAATTATAAAAGAAGGAACGGTTGTGAAGTGGGAAGATGAATACCGGCTTAAAAAGAAGAACGGCGATTATGCCTGTGTACATGACCGCGGGTATATCATTTATTCCACTGACCGGCGCCCCATCCGCCTGATCGGAGCGATACAGGATATAACAGCCCGCAAGCGGTCAGAAGAGATTATCCTGGCATCCGAAGAAAAATATAAGCAGATATTTTATAAGAACCCTTACCCTACCTGGATCTATGATCTGGACAGCCTGCATATTGTAGAAGTAAATGATGCGGCTTTGAAAAAGTATGGATTTGATAAGAATGAGTTTCTGAAACTGACAATGCGGGATCTTCATCCGGTCGGAGAGGCCGAGGAATTCATAGATAATATGGGCAGCCTGACGACGATCCCGTCGATCGAACGAAAATTCTGGCATCATACCAATAAGTTCGGGGAGCTGATGATCGTAGAGATCACTTCGCACCTGATCGATTATTTTGGCAAAATGTCCATGCAGGTGATCATTAACGATGTTACGGAAAGAGTGCGGCTGGAAAAAGAGCTGGCCTTGCAGCAAAAGCTGAAACAGCAGCAGATCACCGAAGTGGTGCTGGGCGCCCAGGAAAGGGAACGGTTTGAGCTGGGCCAGGAATTGCATGATAATATCAACCAGATCCTGGCTACCTCCAAATTATACCTGGACGTAGCGATAGAAGATAAAGAGCCCAGGACCGAGTTATTGATCAAGAGCCGGAAGAATATCTCCATGGCTATTGAAGAGATCCGCAAATTATCCAAGGAATTAATAACTCCCACCCTGAATGACCTTGGGCTGATCCAATCGATCAGGGAACTGATCCGGAGCATACAAACAGTTAAAAAAATGAAGATCCGCCTCCATATTTTTGGGTTGGACGAGAACTCCCTGCTGCCGGAACAAAAGTTAAATGTCTACCGGATCATACAGGAACAGCTCAATAATATCCTGAAACATGCCCAGGCAACTACGGTAGAAATCGAATTGAATAAAGTGAAAGAGCAGATTTCCCTGCAGGTAAAAGATGATGGAAAAGGCTTTGATACCCGGGCACGCCGCAAAGGGATAGGGATCTCCAATATTATCAGCCGCGCTGAACTATATAATGGCAAAGTCGAAATTGAATCGTCACCAGGCAAGGGCTGCCGTCTGGAAGTCATCCTCAATTCAAAAGCATTGCCCGAACAGGTGGGTTAGCATAAGCCCGCTGCCGGGACGGCTATCCCTGATATTTACTTACAGCAGCTGGCTGAAATAATTCGACCGGTGCCGGACGCAGAACGGGTATTGCTTAGCCATCGCATTTAATCGTAATATGGTCTCTTCATCCGGGGGAAGCGGAACTTCCTCTTTTTTTGACCGGGGATGTTTAACAATTTTGGCGGTTGGTAGAACACTCAGGGGAGAACTGACAGGATTCGCTGGGATTGCACTTGGCTTCATCTGATAGAGGTGTTAAAAATGATAATAATATTGGTGTTAAACACATCTTTTCCATGCAAGCTGTCATCGTAAGGACGGGAAATTAAGGGGAAATTGCTAACAAAATGCTAACAGCATGAAGGTAGTGAAAAAATGCTTCCGCTGTATTGAAGGATTTGTTATTTATTGATTTTTTTTAAATTTTTTGCAAAAATTTCGGAAAACAATTGCGTCAAAGAAACACAAAACCCTTTTAGCAAGGCCTTCCGAACTATTTCGGCGACAAGGGCGGATAAGCGCCTGCCTCAGGAATAGGATTGACCTTATACGCAAAATGATAATTCCCATAAGGCAGCCGGTAGGAGGGCAGCGCCAGGCTTCCCCAGGTATCGGTTCCGCCTACGCCCATTTGCCGGTAGTCAATATCCAGCTGGGTCTGGGGCCGGGGTCTTAGATCCCCGGCATGCCTTTGCTGTTTGGTTTCCCCGTCATCCAGGTCGCTGTCGAAATAATGCAGGGCGCTCATGCTCAGCAGGGAGCTGTCTGCAGTAACTAACAGCCCTTTCCCCTGCTTGTCCATGATCTTCCACCAGCGAACGGACGTCTTTGTGCCTGTCTCCTGCGGACGTATATAGGGAAAGAATTGATCGGCTACCGTTTGCCCGTAAATACCGACTTCCGCTCCATAACTCCTGTCGGTATAATTATCCTGCGGTCCCTTACCATAATAAGCGATCGAATCATACCCGGGCGGCAGCACCCATTGCATGCCAAAACGGGGAAGCATCGGGCCTTTGGGCAGGGCGCCCGTTGAGTCCTTTGCAGTCGTATCTACTTCCATTCCCTGATCCACCAGCATTTCTCCCCGGGAATTGATGGTATAACGGACATGGAGATTGCAAAAAAGTTCCGGCAGCGTATAGTCGGCCCTGACAATGACAAGATCACTGGCCGTACTGGTGGAAAAGAGCTGCAGGCGAGGCTCTTTGGAAGCGTGCCGCCAAACCGATAATTGCTGAGGGAACCCTTCCGCATAATCCCGGTCCGTAGGAGCACGCCAAAAGTTGACCCTCAGTCCGATCGTATCGTCCAGCAGAGGACTATCTTTTACGGTATAATGCTGCAGCCAGCCTGTTTGTTTGTTGAACTGAAGGGTGGCATTGGCCGCTGTAGCGCTAACGGTAAAGATACCGTCCTCATCTTTAAAGGAGAGCTCTCCCGCGGGCCTGACGGCCAGCTCCGTTGCAGCTGCTTCTTTAAGAAGCAGCTGCTCAGTGGCGATGGTATAACCGGCCGGAATAAGAGCCTCCTGTTTCTTGAGGACATACCGGATGTTTAAGAAAACTTCGTCCCCTGCCCCCATCGGTAGTTTCACAGGCAGATGAAGGTCTTTGGATTTCTGAGGGGCTACGGACAGATCTGTGATCCTGCCTTTGGCTGAGGGGCTGCCATTCACCAGTAACAGCCATTCCAGGGAAATATTGGAAAGGTCCCTGAAGAAATAATCATTGAATACACGGATAGCTGGCAGACCGGGCGTGACTCCGGAAGCGACAGCTGACACAGGCCGGGCCCCTGAAGCTTTCGTAGCAGCTGCTTTGGCCGGGCCCACCAGGGTTGTCAGAATATTCTGATACCCTTTTTTTATTTCGGCGACAGTGGGAGAGGAACTGCCATTGTCCGGCGCCTGATCAGTAAATCCCGGAAGAAATCCTCCCTGGAAATTCTTTCTGTACGTCCGGACCGTATCCCAATATTCTTTCTCTGTATTCCGCATGATCAGGGACGGATGATCCTTCTCCCGCCGGGTCATCCGGCTGACCGCACTATCATCGCCTATGCTATGGAATGTTATGGTTGCCTCCTCCACGACATACAGGCCATATTGATCGCAGAGATCGTACCAGTATTCATCACCGGGATAATGAGAAATCCGGACAGCATTGACGTTGAGCTGTTTCATCAGCCGGATATCCCTCAACATAGATTCCCGGGAGACGGCAGGGCCTGTCACCGGATCGGACCCGTCACGGCTGATCCCCTTGATCCATACAGGACGGCCATTCACCAGCAATGATCCATCTTTGATCATTATCTTCCGGAATCCCACCTGTTGAGGAATTGTCTCCATGACCTTCCCGCTGCTATCCAGCAATTTGATCAATACCGTATAAAGGTTGGGGCTCTCAGCCGACCAAAGCTTAGGGCCTGGTACCGGTATCCCGAAAGAGACTATACTATCAGTGATGGATATTTCTTTTGATAAAGGCTGATTGGCCATTACCTTTTGCCCGGGCATCGGTCGCGGGGCCTGGCTGCTATCCCCGCTCTTCAGGACAACCAGCGCTTTTGCGGCCGAAACCGGCCGATGGCTGAGTTGCAGATCTACCTCCAGTTTGCCGCTTTTATAGTCATCCTTTTCATTCACCGCTGCGTGGAGGAGTATGCTGACGATATGCAGGGATAGCTTGTTTTCTTCATATCTTGCCTCCTCCATCGGGAGCCTGGGCTGATTTTTGCCCCCTTCAACCGGGTTTTGGGCAATCGCAGGCAGGACAAAACAAAGCAGTATTATTGCAGTTAATGGTTGTCTTTTCATTCTAAGCAGAGTTCAGGTGCGGTAATAATAATAAAAAGTAGCAGTAATTTCAAGAGGAGAAAAGAATCTTTTTGGAAATTAACATTGGCTAAAACGATTTAGTCATATCTTTATATGCTATATACATTGAAAGCCAAAAGTTAATGAAGAAAGTATCTATCAGCGATATCGCCCGCAAAGCCGGCGTTTCTGTCTCCACCGTCTCCTTTGTTATGAACGATAAAGCTGTTAAGATGCGGATCAGCCGGGAGGTTATAACAAGAGTAGAGAATGTAGCCCGGGAAATGGGCTATCGGCCGAACCAGCTTGCCAGGGGACTACGCACGGGTAAGACAAAAACGATCGGTCTGATCGTAGAAAATATCTCCAATGCTTTTTTTGCCTGCCTGGCAAAGACTATCGAGGATGAAGCGAAAAAATATGACTATAAAGTAGTGTATTGCAGCACCGACAACGATGAGGCAAAAGCCCGCGATCTGATCAATATGCTGTCCCAGCGACAGGTGGACGGATATATTATTGTGCCCACCTTACACCTGGCTGACGATATACGGAAACTACAGGCTGAAAATAAGCCTGTTGTCCTGATCGACCGTTATTTCCCCGAACACGCAGAGATCCCTTCCGTCCTGGTAGATAATTATGCAGGAGTGACAGAAGGGATGGAATACCTCATCACAAAAGGCTACCGGAAAATAGCCCTTGTCACCATCGAGGCGGAAATGGCTCACATGAATGACCGCCTGCAGGCCTATTATGATGTACTGAACAGACATGGCATCCCCCTGGACAAACGCCTGATAAAATTGGTGCCTTACGGATATGTCCATGAAGCGGCCCTGGAAGAAGTGATGGACTTCTTATCCACAGAAAGGAAAGAGATCGATGCTGTCTTTTTCCTTACCAATTATCTGGGTGTCCTGGGAATCGAGACGATCAAGAACCAACACATAAAAGTCCCGGAAGAAATGGCTGTTTTATGTTTTGACGATAACGATATCTTCCGGTTATATACCCCAACGATCTCTGTCATCAGGCAGCCCATCGCCGAGATCGGCCAGGCAGCGATGTCCTCTCTTATGGAGCGCCTGAAATATACCGGGCCGGAAGAGTTTCCGGAAAATGCGCCCATCAGGCTGGCCGCAGAGCTGCTGCCCCGGGAATCTATTTGAACACCTGCCGGCGGAAAAAGGTATTCAGCGTTAATAAAAGAATTGTTCTGATACAATCTGGCCATCTTTTACTTCATACAGCATTATCTGATTCATTTGTATCCGTCCATGCCCCTGCACCGTAATATCTAACGCTCTTCCGACTGCAAAATGATTGCCGCTTACAACAGGTTCGCTTGTATGAGCGCTATGCAATCCCTCTATTCGTTTTACAAAGTCCTCACCCTTTTTGCGAACCGAAGACTTGCCTTCCGCATAACCAAAATAAGGAGAATCCGGAGGGTCTATGCTTCTTACATTATCTGCAAAAAATTCATCCTGTATTTCAAACCATTTCTCCTGTTGAGCAAGTTCATTGAACCGTGCTGCAATTTCCTGCGTATTTTTCATGATTTTTTTAATTGATCGGTTTGTTATTTAATAAGAGTTCTAATTTTTTCAGTTTCGTTGACCAGAACCGGTCAAAATAAGAGATCCAGTTTCGCAGTTCATTGAAGCCATCCTGTTTCAGTGTACAATACCGTTCCCTGCCGATGTCCTTTATAGAAATAAACCCGGCATTGTACAGGATCTTAATGTGCTTCGAAACAGCGGGGCGGCTCATATCGAAATTATCTGCCAGGCTGTTGATCGTTAAACTATCCTCGGAGAGCAGCATCAGCATCTTTCTCCTGCTGGGGTCTCCGATCACCTGGAAGGCATCAAGCGTTGGTATTGCCATGTTGTGCCGCGTTTAAATGGTTGGCGATCTTTTGCAGGTTTTTGAGCCAGCCATCCGTCATACCATGGTAGAATTGCAGATTTTCCTCTTTCCCGAAACCGCTATGCTCCAGGAAAAGCTCCGTACCTTCGGCGGTCTGTTCCAATTTCCATACAACGACGGAATCAAGCGTGATCTCACCGCCGCCGGGACCGCATCTCCAGGAATAAGAAAGCTTTTGAAAGGGCACGATCTCTAATACCTTACAATGGCAGATCCCGTCGAAATTCAGGCTGGGTATGGGGTTTGTCCGGAATTGAAAATCAATGCCTACAATGGGCTGAAAGTCATTTCTCATAAGCCATAACTCCATCAATTCGGATTTAGTCAGATATTCCCAAACGATGGCAGGCGGATGAGGAAAGAAAAACTGGTGTTTAATGCTTTTTGTCATAATGAGTAACTTTGAAGTTACTCAAATTTATAGGTAACTTTTGGGTTACGCAAATGTTTTTTCAAAAAACCTGAAATTTCCTTAAAAAAAGAAGCGGCACGCTCCCTACTTCAAATGCAGCGTCTCCCCTTTGAAATAATAGTCGGCGGAATTAGTGGATTTTAAGTTTTCCAGGAAGTCCTGTATCGGCTTGTTCCGGTCAATGAACCCGGAAAAACGTTCCCGGGCAATATTTGAATTATCCAGCACCACCGCTATTCCATACCAGCGCGGCAATACCGTACTTATTTCCTGTATGCTGGCATTATAAAATACATGAATGCCATGCATCCAGCTAAGCACATCCTTCTCGTCAAAGGAGTGAAGCGAAAAATCAGCGCTTGTGGCGGCACTTTCAGAACAGACCCCTTCCATCCCCGGCCGGAGGACAATCTCCTTATTATCACTTTTTAGCTTTACAGCGCCATTCATGAGGGATACCCTGACAATCCCCGAATCGTAGGAATTGACATTGAAGGCAGTCCCGAGTACCTCTATGCTCGCGTGGGGCATATGCACAATAAAAGGCTTTGAAGGATTGGCCGCCACCTTCAGGTACGCTTCTCCGCTCAGGCTGATCTCCCGGGTATTACCCCGGAAGGCGAAGGGGAATTGTAACACCGTCGCTGAATTCATCCATACCTCCGTACTGTCCGCCAGCACGATCTTATAGTCCATCCCTACCGGTACAGTGAGCGTATTCAGTCCCGCAGCTTTGCCTTCCGTAGCCTGAAAGGACAACGTCTTATTAGCATTTTTCAACTGCGCCTCCTGCAAGTTAATGATATTGCCGGCCGCGGAGAGATCGATAGGACGACCTCCAGCCAGCTGCAGCTGAATGGATCTCTTAATGGATGGGACGGCGGAGGAACTGGCGCCTGAGGCGAGCGGCGCCCCCCGATGGACCGATCGATAATAAAAGCCCCCCCCTGCTGCTAATAATAAGAAACAAGCTGCCGCTGCTATCCGTGCAAGGGGAAATCGACGGACCGGATGTTTGGCTTTGTCCGCCGCTATCGATTCCTCTCCGTCTGTCGGCTCTTCCCCGGTTACCCATTCCCGCCCCCTTACCCGCTCGTCCACATTAGCCCAGACTCTTTCCTGCCGACCCGGCAGGCCTTTAATAATGTCCGCTGCAGCAGGCTCAGCCATACTCACCTCCAGCTTTTCCCATAAGCCGGCTATTGTAGCATCCTCCCTGATCAGCTGCTGCAATACTTTATCCTCCGACTCCTCCAGGGTACCGGAAATTTTTTCCATCATCATCATTCGTACATATTCCAGGTCGTATTGCATATCTTGTCTATGTTAATAGAATGTTACCTCGGTGTTATGTCTATATTATATCAGACAGCTTATTTAATAGGATGGGTTACCAGACCCTAAATTATTTTTATTTAAAATGCAGCTTTTCCCGGAAATGACGCAAGGCACGCGCCAGCTGCGTTTTAACGGTGTTTTCACTGACACCCAGGATGCCGGCAACTTCTTTTCTTTTGTGCTCTTCCATATAGGACAGCCGGAATACCTTGGCGGATTCCGTAGGTATTGTTTCCAGAACTTTCTCGATCTGGTCGCGTAATTCATTGTTTTCCATTTTGTTCGCCGGTTCATAATCCCGGGGCGCCACCAACGAATACTGATCGGTGCGCCGCTGCTGCACTTTGCGGTGTTCCAGCCGGTTGATACAACGGTTGCGGACAGACTGATAGCAATAATACTTTAAGGACGACGTGATTGACCGGAACAGCTGCCGCTCCCAGCATTCAATAAAAAAATCCTGGACCAGGTCCTCCGCTTCTTTATCATCCTTCAGCCGGTAGTATGCTTCCGTATACAGGAGCTTGAAATAACGATCGAACACAGTTTTAAAAGCTGTTGCATCACCGGATTGCAAACGCGAAAGCAATATTTTTTCTTCTTCCTGGCTCATGCCGTGAGAATTTTGCTGCAAAGTAAATAATAAAATATTCCATTCGGATCACCCCCGGGAAATTAAATCCTGTCTTTATCACGGATGTAATCATTACTCAACGGCAACACTTAGTATGGACTTCAGCCAACCATAGCTGCACAATCTTTATAAATACAAAATCACACTTATGACTTTGCTCCGATTAGCTGCAAGGAAGGGCCCTATCATGCTTTTCCTTTTACTGGCGATTTTTGTTTCACACACTACCTCCCGGGCGGGGACCCCTTCTGCCGAAAAAAATGCGGGAGAGGAATTCTTTCAACGACAGGGCGACATCACCGGGATCGTGCAGGATTCGAAAGGTAATCCGGTCGCCAATGTGACGATCATGGTGAAGGGAAAAAAGACCATGAAATTATCGGCCGCTGACGGCAGTTTTTCCATCGCCGTTAATAAAGGGGATGTCCTGGTCTTCAGCGCCGTTGGCCTGGCTGCACAAGAAGTAAAAATTACCGGTGAAACTCATTATAGTGTAATGCTGACCGATGCGGCCGCCGTCAATCTGGCCGATGTAGTCGTAGTAGGTTACGGGAAAGCCAACCGGAAAGATCTTTCAAGCGCCATCACTACCGTCAAACCCGAAGACATGAACAAAGGAGCTATCACGGATGTAGGCCAATTATTACAGGGAAAGGCTCCCGGCCTGAATGTCAGCGCCAGCGGTGACCCGAACAAACCCGCCGCTGTCATACTGCGTGGTGCAACTACCGTCAACAGCTCCGGTACACCTTTTTATGTCATTGACGGCATACCGGGCGCCGATATCTCCACCGTTGCGCCGGATGATATAACATCGATCGACATTTTGAGAGATGCTGCGGCAACGGCCATTTATGGCAACCGCGCCGCCAACGGCATCATTATGATCACCACGAAGAGAGGCAAAAAAGGACAGACACAGGTTTCTTACAACGGATATGTAGGAGCTGAAAAAGTCAGCAGCCAGTTAAAAGTGATGGACGCCCCTGCCTTGAGGGCCTTCCTTAAAAAGAACAATCGCGGATTTGCCGCGGTGGATGACCTGGGCGCCAATACCAACTGGCAGGATGAAATAGAAAGATCCACCGCCGTATCGACGAACCATAATCTTTCTTTATCCGGAGGCGGCGAGCATGGCACTTATAGCGCCAGCGCAAACTACGCGAAAAAAGAAGGGATCATAAAGAATACCGATCTCACCCGTGTTATCGCCCGCCTGGCCATCGATCAATATGCCTTGAATGACAAGGTGAAATTCAGTCTGAATGTTGTCAACTCCAACAGCAATGGCAATCAGGTGCCTTACCTGGGTGTCGTACTGTTACAGGCCGCTCACTTTTTACCGGTATCGCCGGTGAAAAATCCCGATGGCACTTACTTTGAAGATAAGACGATCGGCTACAACCCCGTGGCCATGATGAATAACAGCCAGATGAACGATAAGAACAACAACCTGACCGGCAGCTTCAATACCCAGGTAAAATTACCGCTCGGATTAACATATGATCTCAATCTTTCTTACCAGAACTATTCAGACTTACACGGCGAATATTATGACAGCTATTTCACCAACAATTATAATAACCTGTATAATAATCCGGATCCCGGTCCTTCCGGCCGCAGCCAGCAGAGCTTTGGCCAGAACGGGCAGGCTTACCGCAGCTCCTATCAGAATACCGTTCGAACACTGGAAACCTTCGTTACCTGGGACAGAAAACTCGGTGATCACACCATCAATGCCGTATTAGGCTATTCCTGGCAGGACAATGTAAATAACAATGGATTCCAGGTGACCACGTTTAATTTTCCTGTCGACAACATAGGATATAACAACTTCGCCCTGAGCGCGCCGTATGCCCAAACGGGAGGCCCGCATATCGGTCTGGGTCCGGATAATCTTTACCAGGAGACAAAGCTGATCTCAGACTTTGCGCGGGTGAATTATAACTATCAGGATAAATACCTGTTGCAGGGATCCCTTCGCCGCGATGGCAGCTCCGTATTCGGCTCCGATCATCATTGGGGCTATTTCCCTTCTGTGAGCGCCGGATGGCGTATCAGCCGGGAGAAATTCATGAGCGGCCAGGATATTTTCAACGACCTGAAATTAAGAGGAAGTTATGGTATAGTGGGGAATACGTTTGGATTTAACGCCTTTACCGCCCAGCTTTATTCCGGCAGCTTAGGGACGGCTTATTATAACGGCACGCAGACCAATGCCTATGGTCCGACACAGGCCGCCAACCCCGCGCTGAAATGGGAGCAGACGGCTACGGCCGATATCGGTCTGGACTTCACCATTCTGAAAGGGAAGGTCAGCGGCTCGGTAGATGTCTACAATAAAAATACCACGGGTATGATCTTCCAGTATAAAGTAGATAATATCCTTATTCCCGCAGGCACGATCACTGCCAATGGCGGCAGCATGAATAACAAAGGGATCGAGCTGACGCTGAACGCAACGCCCGTCCGGAACAAGGATTTCAGCTGGACTACCAGCCTGAATTTATCCCATAATATCAATAAGATCACCAGCCTTAACAATCCCCTCTTTCCCAGCGTCGACTCTATTCCTGAAGCTGATCCGGAAGGCGGCGGCGAATCAGGCGTTTACCTGCAGGTGTTGAAGGCCGGTAAACCGCTGGGCCAATATTTCACGCTCCAATATGCAGGGAAAGATGCCAATGGCAACTCTCAATATGTGGACCATAACGGCAAGCTGACCACGACCTATGCCAATGGATCAACGGACTATCATTATGCGGGCAGCTCGCAGCCGCAAGTGTTGTTCGGATGGAGCAATACCTTCCGTTACCAACGCCTTGACTTAAATGTCGCGCTCCGGGGCGTACTGGGAGACAAGATCTTCAATGCCACCCGCGCCGACCTGTTCAGGCCCGCTACAGCCGCTAACGGCAATATCCTGACGGATGCCTTCAACGAAAGCATCAATGACCCCAATGTTTACCGGTATTCCACCCGTTTCATCGAGAACGGTACTTACCTGAGGCTGGATAATGCCACCCTGGGCTACAATTTTAAAATTTTTACCCCCTATATCAAGTCGATTCGGGTTTACGCTTCCGTCAATAATCTTTTTGTGATCACCGGATACAAGGGCATCGATCCGGAAGTCAACCAGGGCGGCATCGCGCCAGGAGTGGATTACAATAATTTCTACCCCAAGACACGCACCTTTTTATTAGGCTTAAACGTATCCCTCTAACGGGCAGCTAACTTAAAATGATTAAAAATAGGAACATGAACAAGCTATTAAAACATATACTATTCCCGGTACTGATAGTAGTTGCCGGATATTCCTGTCACAAAGTAGTGGTGCCGATCACTACCGAATTGTCTCCTGATGTCTTCCCGCAGACACCCGCACAATTTGTCTCCGTGACGATCGCTCCTTATGCGGCCCTGCGAGGTAATTATGAGCTGGACTACTGGTTCATACAGTCCCTGAGCACGGATGAAGCTATTTTGCCGGCCCGCGGTGGTAACTGGTATGATCCCGCTAATGGTTATAACAATCTCCATCTGCATGACTGGAACAGCTCCAATGGATGGACCAATTCTACCTGGTCCTGGCTGTCGAGAGTGATCGGGGCTACCAA
This sequence comes from Chitinophagales bacterium, assembly GCA_015655015.1. Classification (GTDB taxonomy): domain Bacteria; phylum Bacteroidota; class Bacteroidia; order Chitinophagales; family Chitinophagaceae; genus Puia. The sequence continues at coordinate 17,868 of JAATFV010000020.1, forward strand.
CCAGTCTCTGTCCACTTTGATCACGAAAGAGCCGGATAGCATCCCAACCAAGAAATCCAGCCTGGCGGAATTGAAGATCGTACGGGATGTCGCTTATTTTATGATGATGGATCTTTATGGCAACGTTCCTATCGACACTGTCTTCGGTGACTATACCCCGCATACCAATGTGGCCCGTCCGGATGTCTTTAAATTCATTGAAAGCGATATCATGTCTGCATTGCCCGACCTGAGCAGGGCTACCGGCACGCTGATGTATGGCAGGGCCAATAAGTATACAGCCTATGCCTTATTGGCAAAAATGTATCTGAATGCAGAATACTATACCGGCACAGCACGGTATAACGATTGCGTCTGGGCCTGTGACAGCGTCATCAATGCCGGCGGCGGATCCTTGTATGCCCTGGAGCCCAGGAGCACCTATCTGAATATGTTCGGCCCGACCAACGGCCCCGCCCAGAAGGAATTTATCTTCGCCATTCCTTATGACCCCACCGCAGGAGTATATCCCGGCACCAATGGTTATAATTACCGCGCCCGTTATGATCTCAACCGCAACCAGGGAATGCAATTCGGGTACGCCGGCTCTACTCCCGGCACGAATATAGATCCGGTCATCAACCAGACCACCGGCGGCGGATTGCTCAACAGCAAGCCGAGCGGTCCTGAAAGCACCCTGTCTTCCTACTACAATGCCTATTTCTATGATCCGAACGATTGCCGCTACAATCAGTGGCTGGTCGGTCCGCAATTCAATAAGGATGGCACACCGCTGATGGTCAAGACTACCAAAGGCGGATCTCAGGGGTATGACGCCACCTATACAGGCTCCGATGCCAATGCTACCTATATTTATCAGCTGAACCTGACACCGGAAGTGTATTACCGGGCAAATCCCGCCAGCGGAGCCAATCCCTCCCTGTTCGACCTGGGTAACGATGATATCGCCTGGAATATGGGGATCCGCAATATCAAGATCCTTTGCGATTATACCAATACAGCTAACAGAAATCAAAATAACGATGCGGCCGTATTCCGTTACTCCGATATTCTGTTGATGAAGGCGGAAGCCCTGCTCCGCGGAGCCACTCCCACCCGGGGACAGACCCCGCTCTCCCTGGTCAACCAGTTAAGAGCGCAGCGTACCGCCGCCGCTCCCTGGTCGGATATCAACCTGGATTCCGTTTATAATGAAAGATGCCGCGAGTTCACCTGGGAGACCTGGCACCGGAACGATATGATCCGGTTTGGAAAGTATGAAGGAATATGGGGCTTTAAAACAGATACAGACCCGAATCACCGGATCTTCCCGATACCCAGCACAGCGCTTGGATTGAACCCGTCGCTGAAACAGAATCCCGGGTATAATTAAGCTCATATCAGGCTCTGATAGTTTGTCGTTAATCCGGCCCGGCGCTTTCCAGCGCCGGGTTCTTTTTACCTGGAACTGATTACCTGGAACTGAATTTATCGTAGAGCACCTTCATAAAGTATCCGCCCACAACGCTGCGCGCCTGGAAACCAACTTGTTTTCCATCCATTGTTTCGTGCCAGTCGCTTAACGGTACACGGGTCGGGGTCTCTACCGCATATTTATAAACCGGATCTATCAGCGCCTCAAAATCCTTTTGATTATCGGCCAACGTCGCCGACCAGAGGATCCAGTCCGATTTGGTATAGGTCTTACGGCTGTCGAGCGGCAAGCCAAACTCGTTTTGTTTGGTAAGATAAAATTTTATCTCCCGGTCATAAACTTCCTGCGGGAACAATTTCAGGCCTAAAACTTTATCCCAAACCATATTATATTTCTGACTCCAGGTTCCCGGGTTTTCAAATGTCAGGGAGGAGTGGTCGTTATCCATGGACAGTTGCACCCATTTGCCTACCATGCCTTTGGCAATTTCACGGTATTTCGCAGCCGTTTCCGGTTCCCCCAATTGCTCCGCGAGTTGCGCATAACAGGCAATACCCACAATGGCTTTTACCGACAGGTTGGCATTCCGCGCCAGGTGACCGGCAAAATCATCCGTACATAGCTGGTTTTTAGGATCAAAGCCTTCGTCAACCAGGTAGTTTACCCATCTGCTCAATGTCGCCCAATGCGGCCTGGCATAATTGGCATTTCCTTGCGCTTTGGCGATGGCCGCTGTTAAAATGATCATATTGCCCGATTCTTCTACCGGCATGCCCTCCCCATAGGTTTGTCCGTTCGCCAGCGGGTAAGTACCCAGATCATGTGCTGCAAAATTGTCTTTGAACTTGCCGCTTTCGCTGAAGTAGAAGATTCCATTCAACATTCCCTCCAATAATACAGGATTGTAAACCAGGTACAACGGAGCCGATGGATACGTTACATCAACCGTATTGATGGAGCCGTTGCTGAAATTCTCCTTCGACAGCCAGAGGATTTCGCCTTGCGGGCTTTTTACCAATGCATGCGCTGCAATGCTCTGGCGATAAGCAAGCACACATAGTCTGGCATATTTTTCGCCGCCGGCGTCGGCTGCTTCCTTGTATATAGAATCGTTGAATGCCTTACATCTTTCTATTACCGCAGGATATTCCATTGCCGACTTCTCCAATACCTGCACAATCGTTTTCAGCTGATCCGTTTGCCACCATGGCTTTAAATTAGTATGAAAATATTGGATCGGAGTGATTTCATCATACCCCATCTCCATGAACTTCTCTACCGCTGTAGGGCCTACCATCCCAAACTGTATTACGGTATTTAATACAATATCGGTACCTTGTTTAGCAGTTGTTTTGGTATCATTACGTAGAAACGAACCAGGCGTTTCCCGACTGCTGCCGGTATACTGAATGGAATGGGCGTTTTCAGGCACTGCCACGTACATATATCCCCAATCGATGCGCAGGTCATCACCTTTCTTTTGCAGGATGGGCTGCTCCACCGTACCTGCCCTTAATATGGATAGGGTAGGAGAAGTTACTTTTTGAGCAATCACAGGCTGTGACGGCTTATTACGCGCCACATCGGCCGATGCGCTGAACAGCACCTTTACATTATGCGGTTGGCCGTCGTTGGATCTTACACTATACGTAATATAGCTAACGGGTCTTGACAATAAGGCCAGATCAGTTATTAACAAGGGCGAGGTAAACGTAAGCTGCAGATCGGCTTTGCCGCAGGTAAAGCTATAAATGGTCTGTGTTGCATTTATATCCACACTTTTCTGCTCCGCCAGCTCAATTTCAGGCCCCTTTTTCTTTACAACTTCCACCAACCCGAGATCCGCCCTTGCGCCGCCCCCCGTATTGACCACATGCATAGTCAGTAAGTTTTCGCCATTCTTAAGCTTGCCCGCGACAGGGATCATACCATAATCATTGGCCACCCCTGCCTTTTGGTAAATTTGCTCGCCGTTCAGGTAAACTTCAGCATCGTCATCATGAGAAACTTTAAGCATCAGCGAATGAATAGCAGCTGCATTGGATATCGGGAATGTACGCCTTATCCAGATATCCCTGGTTTTCCAAATCACTTTATCTTTACTTTCATCATCGCCTATAGGGCCAGTACCATTCTTCCAGCCGTCAGTTTTAAAGGACGGGGAAGTCCAGTCGCCTGTGGGCGCTGTTTCGGTATATTTCACCGCATAGCCGCCTTCATCGGCAGCCGGAAGGATCGTTTTATAAGCTTCCCCTTCTTTACCCATAAACCGGTACACCTTTCCATCCACCTTGATAAAGCCGAGCAAAGACTGTTTCGTACCCGTCCAGTGGGTGGTCGTAGCCCTGTTCAGGCTGTCGGATGTCGACCAGATACTGAAATAAGGACTATGCGTGATCAGCGGGTATGCCGGAGCTTTACGTTCCTGCGCCAAAACAAGCTGACTTATAAGGACCATTACTGCTAAAAAACTGATTTTTTTCATACGGTGTTATGCTATTTCTCAAAAATAGGGATTAAGCGTTATTTAAAAATATTGATTTTAACCGGACCCAGCAATCCCGATGATTCTAAACCAGCTCCCGGGGCAGGGCCAAACAAAACAGATGTTTGCCTTTGATTGGCCGGCAAAAGGGCGTCCCCTGACAATCGGTTCACCCAGGTATTCACTACTTTTATTTCCAGTTTATTGTCCCCTTTTTTCAGCGCTTTGGTAATATCCAGCTGGTAAGGCGGTGTCCAGGCTCCCCCCATTTCAATACCGTTCACCCTTACTTTGGCAATGTCCCTGGCAAGACCAAGGTCAATCACATAGCTTGCCCCCTTCTCTATCTTTTCTATTTGGAAGGTATTATGATAATACGCGGCGCCGGAATAGTATTTTATACTATCATTCGGGTGAAGCGACCAGTCGGTTAATGTATTGAATGGCACTGGTTTTTCAGGTCCGCGTTGCTTGTTATTGAAAATTACCGTCCAGGGCCCTGTTATATCAATGCTTTTCGCAGCCGCCGGGTAATTCGATTTTGTCGTGTCGCCCTTTGTGCCGTCCTTTCTGAAAATGATAAAGGAACTTCCATTCGGGGCAAGCTGAATGGGTATGGAAGTGGTAGTGGCAGTTTGAAGGAAAGATGGCAGATCACGAATAGTCCCTGTTACAGCATCCCACAGCTCCGGTTTTTTGCCCGCGGTTCGAAAGGTGGCCGCAATGTCAATAGGTTCATTTTTTTGATTGGAAATAAAATAGATGGACCCCTCCTTTAGTTGCCGGTGAATGAAAAGGACACCAGAGTCATTGCCAGTGGCCGTAAAGTCTGGTATTACCTGTATCAGGTCCAGGGCCTCCTGCATATTCATACCACTTATCACCAATCCTTTGCCATAATGATTCACCTTATTTTTTTTGCCGTCAATGTTGCCCCACAATTCATCTGCCATCGATTTTACCTGTTTGTCTGCCTGGGGATAATCCTGCAGACTCGGCGACCTCTCGGGCTTTGGCCCCAACACCACTGCTCCGCTGCGCACCAGCTCCATTATTTTTGACAACAATTCCGGGCGGATGGTGGTAAGTTTAGGCAATACCAGGATGCTGTAGCTCATACCACCGGGCAAAGTCAGCTTACCGCTTTTTACAGACAACCTGTTTTTGATCACATCCCCGTTAATATAATCGAATGAATACCCCCGGGGTAATGCCGGGTCGCAGATTCCAATCATTTTTGGAGCATCCTCCCCAATGAAATACGCAACATCCCCAACATATTGTCCTTGCTGCAGCATCAGGTTGCACCGTTTGATATATTTTACAAATATATCCATATCAAAAAACCAGGTATTCCCCCTGTTAAATTCGGTCCCAAACCATGCATTCAGACCCGGCTTGGGATCGTTATCAGGCTGGTGAATATATACGTGCAGCAAAGTATTGTTGATCCCATCCGTAAAAAAACGATCCCCACGGGATTTCAACGTGGCCGGATACCGGCGCCAGTCATTGCCTGCTGCCGTAAATGATTCTGCAGACACTTTGGTCTTTCCGTAAATATGAGCCGCTGAGGAGGCCGCCTTGTTTTCGACATTCCCAAGAGTCCCTTCACACCAGAATTCGCCCGCGACTTCGTCCGACTGGCCGCCATATTGCAGGAACTCCGTCGGAAATCCAAAATACCCGTAAGGTTCCAGCCACGTGGTCAATCCATGCTTATGGCTTACCTCCCGCAGACCCCCTATATAATTATATGCAACATCATCCGCGATTAATCTCCGGAGGTCCCAGAGAAAACGGTCTGAAAGATCTTCACTGCCAACTACCTTTCCCTGTAAAACAGGAATAAAGGGGGTGGCATCATAATTATATTTCTTTTTAAATTCCGGTATCAGCAGGTCCGTCCAATTCTGGCTGCCTGTTTCGTAGCTGTCCGCTACTACAACGGAAAGGGTCTTGCGGTCTTCCGGCGGGATCCGCTTTAATATCTCTCCCAGATAGGCGTCAAAATGTTCACGGATATGTTCTTTGCTCATTTTGTCCGTCTCCAGGCCCGTGGCCTCCGGCGTGGCAGGCACATTTGTCGTGTTTGTCGTCGTCATGCCCGTACGTTCTATGACCCAGTTCCCTGCCGGAACTTCCCAGTTAAGCGTGCCGTCAGCCATCCTGTATTTTGAAATATCCACTACCCTGGCAGGATCGATAATATAGTTGGAAGACTCATCGGGCTGTGGATTCCACAGGTAAGCATCCCAGATAAGATCTTCCGTCTGCCACATTTTAGCCAGCGTTTTTTCCATATAGCTGTCCACCAGGGGAGTCGAGGATAATTTTAATTCGGATATCCCCGAATTACCCGAAACCGCTGTCAGCAATAACCGGAAGCTGACAGCCGTCGTGGCCGGTATGGAAACAGCTGCCTTACCCCATGGTATAAAGCCGTGTTGTAGTTTGGGGGTTCTGCGATCAATCGTAAAATGCTTCAGGGTAACATATTCGTTATTTATTTTTGCCTGGATATCCCCTTCGAGATAAACCGGGTTGTGTAAGGTCGATAAGGTTAGACTGCGTACTGTATACGGCTGCTGTGTGTTTATATCCAGCGAAAATCGCTGGCCCTGATTGAAATGGATGCCAGTCGCCTCGTTATGATCCATCAGCTTGCCAAGCGAGTCCATAGCCGGTTCTGATGACAGCTTGGGGTTTAGTATGCTGATATCTGTAGCGTAATCATCGGCAACAGGATACGCGAGAACTTTTACATCCTGAAAATTTACGGACGGCCTGACTAATTGTTGATTAAATAACAAGGGCCCTTTTACCATTACCTGCGAAGAGGTCAGGTAACGCATGGCCTGTTCCGGCCGGACCCAGGGCCCACCGGCCTGGCTCCAACCGGGCCCGTTAAATAACCCGACCCTGATATTCAAACGGGCCGCCGTTTTAAGGGCAGTATGCAAAATATCCCACCATTCATCGGAAAAGAATTTTACTTTTCCATAAGGCACGTCATTCAGGCCGATATTACCCAGGAATGCCCTGTTGATCCCAACCTTTTTCATAGCTTCCAGGTCCTTGACCACCCCCTCTTTTGAAATATTGTCCGACAACCAATACCAGTATACACTGGTTTGAATGGTATCCGGAGCAGTTATAAAACCTGTTTCAACTGCCTTGAAATCGGAAGTTTTATAGGGGCGCCCGGCATTGGCAGCGATATTTTGACCTTTTGCCCCGGCTACGATGGAACAAAGTAAAATCAGATATAAACAGGTGTTCTGAAACGTCGTCATGTTTTAAAAATAGGGGTTGAGCGTCACTTCCGATGCCGGGATGGGGAACAACAACCGGATATTGGTATAGGCATTGGGAGAGGGCCCTATGCCGGCCGGGAAATAATAAACGGACGGATTGGCCTTGACCCTTGCCCCATATGCCTTCATGACTGAATCAGCCATACCGAAGTGTACCAGGTCTGGCCATCGCTTATTCTCAAATGCAAGCTCTACTCTTCTTTCCCGGATGATCGCTGCGCGTACATCGGCCTGTGTACTGGCGGTAGTGGGAGCCAATCCTGCCCTTGCCCTCACCTGGTTCAGGTAAGGCAGGGCGTCCGGGGTCTTGTTTTGTTCATTCATGGCTTCTGCGAGGAATAACAGGACTTCTGCATATCGGTATACAGGCCAGTCGTCATCGGTGTTATTCGTCAGGGCATGGGGATGGAGATATTTCTTAATGAAGGGATAACTCACTCCGCTGGCTGTTACATACCCGATGGACGCATCCTTCCGGGCATCGTTCGGCTCATAGGCAGCGATGATGTCAGGCGTCGGTATATTATAACCCTCGATGGTACGGCCATTCTCAGGTATGCCCGTAACCGCCGTGACCTCTGCAGCTGTGATGGGCTGTACTAAAAAAGTATAGAAGAAATTGCTCGAAAGGCCATCCGTACCTTGCTTATACTGGATCTCGAAGATAGATTCAGCATTATTCTTATTCGTCACATCATAAATATCCGCGTAGTTTGGCAGCAGGGAATAACCGGATATCCCTTTCAGGGTCGTTTCGGCGTCGGCCCAGCGTTTCTGTACGATGTAGACATTACCCAGCAATGTTTGAGCTGATCCGGAAGTGGCCCGTCCAGGCTCCTGGGTCGCCTTATCCGGGAGCAAGGCAGCGGCCTGCTGTGCATCAGCGATGATCTGCTGATAGATAGAATCCGGGCTGCTCAGGGGCTGCGCTGTCCCTCCGAGCGTCGTTACAGGTTCCAGATGCAGCGGGACGCTCCCGAAATACTGTACCAGGTCGAAATAACAGAATGCTCTTAAGAAAAGAGCCTGCCCCTTGATATTGCTCTTCGACGTGGCATCGAAATCAATACCGTCGATAAGGGCCAGGATCTGATTGGCCCTCGCAATCACAGAATAATCGGAAACATATTTATTAGGCGTAGTTCCGCTGGTATTATCATCCAGGAAGTCACAGATATATTCCGGGTTGATCGTCCCCCTGTCATTCGGATTATATTTATAGGTGGTGTTATCCGAACGCAATTCTCCCATTGTCCATGCGCCGTTTGTTCCATTGTAGGCTCCGCGTAAAGGGGCATAGGTCCCATTGATCGCCTGCTGAAAATCGCTCTCGGATTTAAAATAGATCGGAGTGCTGAGAGAGGTCTCCGCCGGGATCACTAAAAAGCTCTTTTTACAGGCGCCGGCCAGGGAAACCAAAATGACCATCGCGAATATCTTGTATTTCATAACAATCGTTCTTATGATGAAAAAATAGTTTATTTCAGGTTCACGTTTAATCCGAACGTAAAAGTTCTGGGAACAGGATAGGCTGTGAAATCCAGTCCCTGGGTCAGCGCGGTCGGCATATTGCCGTTGTTGTCCGTACCTACCTCAGGATTAGCCCCTTTGTAGTGGGTGAAGATATAAGCCTGTTGAACGCTGGCATATAAGCGAATGCTTTTAATGGCCTTCACATTATTGACAGGAACATTGTAACCCAGCGTTATATTCTTGATGGTCAGATAACTTCCGTTGTTAACAAAGCGGGTATGCATCAGGCTGCGTTCATCAGATGTTCCGTACATTGTTGTCCCATACTTGCCGGAACCAGGGTTGCTGGGCGACCGCCAGCGGTCTTTCACTTCCTTCAGTACATTGAATACAGCGTCGAGGTTGGTGGTGCCGGCATCGCTCATCATGGCGATCTTATTCCCATAGGAGCCCGTAGCGACAATGGTCAGGTCAAAATGCTGATAGGAGAAATTGTTGGTAATGCCATAGGTGAATTTAGGATAGGGGTTCCCGATGACCTTTTTATCCCCCTCTTTATCACCGTCGCCATAGGTGATAACGCCGTCCCCGTTCAGATCTTTGAACTTAATAGTGCCTACCTGCGAATTTACGCTCTTAGGTGACTTATCATAGTCAGCCTGGTCTTTATATACCCCATCCTGAACCAACCCATAGAACTGCCCGATCCTGCCGCCCACTTTAGTAATGGTCTCAGCGCCTCCGTTATAAGTATAGATGGCATCCGTTAACCCGGACAGCTTGACCACCCTGTTGTCACCGAACGAAAGGTTAACGCCGGTGTTCCATTTGAATTTACCTACAAGGTTATTGGTATTGATCGAAAACTCGTGTCCCCAGAATTGCAGCTCGCCGATATTACCCGGGAAAAGAGAAAAACCTGATTCCTGGGGCACAGGCAGCGAGAACAGGAGATTGGAGGTGGTCTTCTTGTAATAATCATAGGTGAATGTCACCCTGTTATGGAAGAGCCCGAGATCCATACCGAGGTCCAGCTCTTTGGTATTTTCCCATCCCAGCACTTGATTCCCCAGCGTGGTCACAGCAATGCCGCTTTCCGTGGTGGCCGAGGTACTGTTGGTAGCGCCGAAGGGGGAATTCACGGCGCTGCTCACCGTTGCATATTGTGTGTAATTACCGATGTTATTATTCCCGACGAGGCCATAGCTGCCCCTGATCTTCAGGAAGGATAGATTAGTGATATTCCTGGCAAAAGATTCCTCGCTGACCACCCAGGCTGCCGATATGGCCGGGAAATTCCCCCATTTGTTATTGATGCCGAAACGGGATGAACCATCACGGCGGATGCTGGCGCTTAAAAAATACTTCTGATCGTAATTATAGCTCAAACGCGCCAGGTAGGAGATCAGGCTCCATTCCTCGATGTCGAACGAAGGATTGTTCTTGATCAGGGCCGCATCGATGGTCTGCACCCTGTCATCAGGAAAATCCGATCCGTTAAGGTTGGTGGCGCTGCTCCTGAATTTTTGGGTGGTGTACCCTGCCAGCACTTCAAAACTATGGTCTTTTATCTGTTTGGAATAGGTGGCGGTGTTTTCCGACAACCATGACCAGTAGTTGCTCTTGTTTTGCCCCAGGTTGGCATTAAGGGCGCTGGGCGTAGTTGCAAAACCGAGGGAAGCGGTCGAGGGCTGAAAGAAATTGACGTCGCTCTGTCCCATGTCTATGTTGATGCTGGACTTTATCACCAGCTTGGCAATCGGCTCATACTCCGCATACACATTGGAAAGTAACCGGTTCGTATTGGTGGTAAGTTTTATGTCCTCGATGGACCTGACCCAGTTCGGCGTACTAAAAGAGGTAATACCCGGCGTGGTCAGGGCAACAGGCAGGGAACCATCCGGATTTTTATAGCTTAAGATGGGCGGCGTCAGGATCGCATTGCTGAACAAACCGTTGCTGCCGCCGAAGGAACCGTCGGCAGGGGGATTATTGCCATAATTGTAGGTGGGTGCGATGTTAACCCCCACCCTGAAATTATCCGTAATTTTAAAGACAGCATTGTCCCGAAGTGACAGGCGCTTATACGTGGAGTGCAATAACACACCTCTCTGTTGAAAAAAGCCGGCCGTGAAGGCGTTGCTGAACTTATCCTTATTCGTATTCACCGATACGCTGTAATCGCTGATGAGGCACGTCTGCAGCATGGCCTGGTACCAGTCTGTACCCTTACCGTACTGCGAAGGGTTTTGGAATGCCGCCGGTACGGGCTGGTTAAGATCTTCGTAATATTCTTTTTTAAATTCTGCCCACTCCGTTCCATCCATCATGTCCGGCCGGCCTTTTTTGGGGACCTTCTGGAACCCGGTATAGGCATTCACTCCCACATTGGTCTGCCCGGTTTTGGCGCTCTTGGTAGTGACCAATACAACCCCAAAAGCCGCCCGTGAACCATATAATGCCGTCGAGGCCGCATCTTTCAGGACAGTGATCGTTTCGATCTCATCCGGGCTGATATTGGCAATATCACCGACTATCGGGAAACCATCCACCACGTACAATGGGACAGCGGTGGTAGAAATGGATGCCGATCCTCTTATCCTCACCTGGATGCCTTGCCCCGGCTTTCCCGAAGTCTGGCTTACTTCGACACCGGCAAGTTTTCCCTGCAGCTTTTCGGTGAACTGCGCGGAAGGAATGTCCTGGAGCTCCTTCCCATTGACACTTTGAAGGGCGCCCGTGGAAGTCCTCTGTGTCGTCTTTCCATACGCCACCACCAGGATCTGATCCAGGTTACTGGCATTTTCAAGCATGGTTATATTAATCATTCCCCGGCCTTTTACCGGCACTTCCTGGCTCAGATAGCCGACGTATCCGAAGACCAGCACGGCATTATCATCGGGAACGGTAATCTTATAACTCCCGTCGCCGTCCGTAGTAGTGCCATTCGCTGTCCCCTTTACCTGTACGCTTACACCTGCCAGAACAACCCCTTTTGTATCGGTTACCTTTCCCGATATGCTTATGGTGACCGGCTTCGATGGAACAGCGGAAAGCTGTTCATTTTCAGCCGGCGGAGCCGCCTTGTTTAAAACAATGTAATTGTTGAAAAAAGTATAGCTGATACCCAGAGGAGGTAACAGCTTATCCAGGACGTAGGACAACCTTTTATTCCGCTCATTGAGTGTGACCTTCCTTACGGCCTGGATAAGTTCCGGGCTATAGCTGAATTTTACTCCGGCCTCTTTAGTGATCTTATCGAGAGTGATCTTAATATTCTGTTCTTTAACAGATATACTTATTTCCTTGCTGAGAATTTCCTGGCCCACGGTGATTGTTGAGCGGGCACACAACACAAAGGAAAAAATAAAAGTTGTAATAAGCGAAATCCTCCTTGTTACAGTGGCAAATGAAAAAGGCAATCGTTTTTTCATATTTTTAGTTGGTTTTGTTCTGGTTTGACAATCGATTAAAAACTATCCGCGTACACGCGGGAGACTGGCGGTTCGGGTTGGCTCATTAACCGCCTTATTTTATTTTTTAATTATTGTAATTATTGGGCGCATCCTGATCCGGACACCAATACGTTCCCATCGCGAACCTGGTAGGACACATTGATCGTACGGCAGATCAGGTCAAGCTTTTGATAAAAGCCTTCCTTTCCCATCTTTACCGAAAGGGAACAAGAGCTGAATTTAACCTTATCATATACAATGGATATCCCATAAGCATCCTGTAGTCTCGAAAACACGGTATCGATCGGAGTATCATTAAAATCGAATTTTTCTTCCGGTTGCGGTTTAAGTATTTCAGGCGACAAGGCCAGTTTTTTCTCCAGCTCTTCCTTCGGGTTAAGGTCGACAGCATGATTAGGCAGGAGTATCACACCTTCTGCCGGACCCGGGTTGGTATTTTCTTTGGTAAATTCCTTTGTCCTGAAAACAGAAACTTTCCCGGTTTTTACCTGGACGCCGGCGACTGTATTATTCAATCCGCTTTTAACAATAAAACTCGTGCCCAGAACTTTGGCTACCACTTTGTCAGTGTATACTATAAACGGTTTAGCCTGATCCCGGGTGACCTGGAAGAAGCCTTCACCGGAAAGATATATCTGCCTGAGCGAACCGGAAAAATCCCTCTCGTATATGACTTTACTTCCTGCTGTAAGCTCAACATAACTTTTATCCGGGAAAATAAGTTTTTCAGTCGCCTGCGTGTTGTTGGAATGCGTAACAAGGTCTTTGACCTTATTGTCTGCAAACACCTTGGTGACGGCAGAAGAGGGATTGTTATACATCCAATATACCACACCTATGCTTACAAATAGCAGCGAAGCCGCTGCAGTCAGACGTATTAAATTTCTGTTGAAATAGCCCCTCTTTACCTTCAGGCCTTCCGGCTGATAGATGCCTTCAGACTGATGGGTAGCTTCCAGCTGCCGGGTGCTTTCCGGCTGACGGACGGCCCCGGACCGACCGGTTTCTGCTGACTGTTTAATAGACTTTTTAAACCGCTGGATCAATCGAAACTCCAGCTGGTCAAGTGTATCCATTTCAGCCTGGCTCCATTCATATTTATCTTCCACACGCTGATAAATATCGAATAAAAACTGTTCCTCCTCCCGGGAGGTTTTGCCGGCAAGGTACTTGTCTGAAAGTTTGAGAAATTCTTTCTTGCTCAAAATGGATTCTTTGCTGTAAGAGTAAAAAACAGGGAGGATGTCCTAGCCAAATAAGATTTTTTTTAAAAAAATCTTATTTGGCGGAAAAAAATAAAAGGAGAACCAAAAGGATTTGGTCCATACTTATCCGCAAATAATGCAGGGCCTTCGTTAAGTGGTTACGAACCGTTTTAGTAGAAATGGATAGCCGGCTTGAAATTTCCTTATGACTTAAAAGTTCATTACGGCTTAGGTGATAAACTTCCCTGCATTTTGTCGGCAAAGTATCGATCACACGGGATATCCGGCTTTGCAGCTCTTTATATTCCAACATATCGGACAGTGACTGGTCAGAAACCATTTCGATGATGTCATCCATAATAGATTCATATTTCCTTGATTCCCTGACCTTCCGGTAAACTTCGTAACGAACAGCAGCTAAAAGATAGCTCTTAAGAGATGTTTTGATGTCTGTTTCTTCCCTTTTATTCCAGATCCTGATAAATAAATCCTGGATAATATCCTCACAGTCCTCCTTGTCTTTCAGAACTTTAAATGCAGTAATGTACAGATCTTTCCAATAATTTTTATAAAGAAGGATCATAGCCTCCTCATCATGATTTTTCAATTTCATGACAAGCTCTATATCTACATAATGGCCTTCAGGCTTCATCTTTTATTTGATCTGGTCAAAAAATAATCCGCTCACCGCGGCATTTGGCCCGCGTACCTGGTTGACACGGATCCTTATACTTCCGGAATAATTGAATACCAGGTATTTCCCGTTCTTATAATTTTTTACCAGCTGAACCGGTGCGATGAGCTGCAGCGTTTTGGCATCAAACAACTCTATCTCAGACCGTCTTCCCTGGTTATCCCAATCCAAAAAATACACAGCAACCTGGTGAAGCTGGCTTCCGGTCACCTTGAGATCGATCGTCATGGTCTCCAGCAATGGGACAGGGTCCTGGGTAATCACACTCCCGAAAGAACCGGTTTTGCCGGATGGTTCGGTCAACACGTTATTGTCAGCCGGAAGATCCAGGTGAACGTTTGCTTCATTCCTTAGAATTACTGAAGATACATATTCCGGTAATTTCTGCAAATGTTTTCCTTTTTCAAGCTGATTAAACAATACAAAACCTTCCTTTCCATAACTGTCTTTCCATGTCCCGGAAGTCAGACTATCCTGGATAAAAGCATCAACAGGGTAATGCCAGGGCGCATCTGTCACCTGCTTAGGTTCGTGAAATACATTGTATATCACTTTATACTGATATTTCCCTGGGACCAGATCCTTCACATATACATAACCGTCTTTCAATAGAATAACATCATGGAATGCACCGGTTGATTTTTTGTCATCCCAGATTGATTTTCCATTTAAAAAAAGAGATTTGACGCTATTTCCGCCTAACGGAATCGCAACCCGTTTTGCCATCGTCCCCGCCGGTATCACAAGCGTGGTAAGCCCTGATCTTACATCAAAATCAGCCGAGATGGGGCCTCGTAATGTAGGAGTAGTTCCACTGACAGCTGTTATGGTATCTGCCAAATGGGGTATAATTTCAAAAGTCCTGAAACCAGGCTCCAGCGGTTTGATCCCCAGCATTTCTTCCGACAGCCATTTAACAACTCCGGCGCTCCAGGGATGTGTCAGACTGGTATAGGTGCACTGACAATTAGGAGGGGCATCATTTTTTCCGAGAATAGTATTCCAGCTGGGACGATATACCTCAAAAAAGGTGGTCCCTCCATATCTTAGCTGGCCGCCCCAGCAATCCTTAATAGCACTGACCGCATCTCCATACTTCTGCAGTTTTGCCATAGCCCCTATGATAAAATATTCATTGAAAGGGGAGTAGGACACCCGGTTTACCCGATCAGTAAAATTACGTTCATAGAATAAGGTCTCCTCCGCAGATGTGGTAAGTCCGGTATTGATGGCATCTGCTGCCGCATGAAGCCCAAAATCGTCCTGCCAGCCCTTTTTCTTCCGTTCCTCCTCCATTTTTTGAGCAGCATAACCGATATACTTTTTTGCGAGATCCGCCCTTCCGATCCGTGTCATCAATCCCCCGAAATCCCCCCACGCCCGGATGCTCAGCATCGAATAAGCATACTGCGACTCGGTGATATTCGCATTCTCAAATCCCGCTCCCAGCCGTTCGTCCCAGCCATAAAACTCCAGCTTGGGCGATTTTCCAAAATGCACATACGCCGAATCCAGCTTCGCACGGGCATTATCGATGTATTTCCGGGCGAAGTCAACATCGCCGGTATAGTTCACATAGTCAATAAGAGCCAGCACCCAATAAAGAGCATAACTGGCTATACCGTTATCCAGCCTGGAGGTATAATCGATATTGGCTTTCACAAAGTCGTAATTTCCAAAAGCAACCATAGACGCAGCCTGGGCTACATAAGCATCCCCCGTCCAGGAGAACCGGTCCGTTCTCTCCATTAATATGGCGCCAAAATAACTTTTTAGAAGATTTAATTTAACGGTATAGGCTCCTGTATACCATATCCGCGTCAGCTCCGGATCGCTGCAGGAAAAGCTACCCTGGTAGTTCACCGGTTTAGTCTGGCAAACCAAACGAAAGTTCTTCATATGCCAGGTCTGACGGTGGGAGACCACGTTTATCCAGCCAAATCGCACCCCTTCATAAAACTCCGGATTTAGTTCCAGCCGGTAAGTCTGACCGTGCTTAATGGGCGGTTGTGTTTTTATCCGGTTCACAGCTCCGCTCATAACAATGGCTGGTTCATTGTACTCACTGATGCTCATCGTTATACTATCCGTCAGATCGTCAGATTCAAATTCGAGCCAGCCGGCATTTGTCTGCCCGAAATCAAAGCGGATAACCCCCGGCCCGTTTATAACAATATCCCCCTTTTTTGTAAAATCCCCCATATCGAAACTGGCCGTATTGGAAACTACCCAGCTAAGAGGTTGTAAAGGATAGCTTTCCAGGTCATCGGTCGCGGTTGGATGAGGCCAGGTATAATTCATGATCGGATCAGGCGATAAGGGGTTTATCGTTCCATTTTTCTTTGCAGAAATCGGGGGATATCCATCGAATGGTGCGGGTAGTGATTGACCGTAACCTGGAGAAAGTATAATAAAAGGAAGGATGAAAGAAAGCAGTAACTCTTTCAACATGGCAGTCAATTTTTGGGTAAAAAATTTTTAGTCTCAACCGTTATAATCGGCGGCTAAAGATAATCCCGCCTCCAGGAGATAAAAATGGACAAAATTGCATTTCTTTGTACTTTCTGATATATTTCCCCCCATGCAAACCTATTTTAAATACTTAAATGTAACGACCGTCGAGGAACGGTGGGGAATGTATATCACTACCGTCGGTTATTCTAAAGTCGGGCCAAACGATGACTATCCCAACCAGGAACATCCTTCGAGCCACCAGCTGACATGGAACAGGGGCCGCATTTTGAATGATTATTACATCGTTTTTATTTCCAAAGGAGAAGGAATATTCGAATCTGCCCTATCGCCGGCTGCTGATGCCGTCGCCGGAACCTGTTTCTTCCTTTATCCCGGCGTCTGGCACCGGTATAAGCCCGATCATAAATCAGGATGGGAAGAATATTGGGTCGGCTTTAACGGGTATTATATTGAGCAGCTAATGACTAATAGCTTCTTTGATCGTCAAAGCCCGTTTGTCTATCTGGGATTAAATAAGGACATTCTCGTTCTGTTCAGAAATTTGATCGAGATGGTCCAGGCGTCTTTGACGGGTTACCCCCAGCAAATAGCCGGCATCACGATGCAAATACTGGGTTTGATCAATAACGTGGCGCTTCATCGTGATTACAATAATGACCCCGTTGGAAAATTGATAGCCAAAGCTAAATTTATCATCCAGGAATCTTTTGAAAATACGATCGATATGCAGCAGCTGGCTAAAGAGCTGTCCATGAGCTATTCTTCCTTCCGGAAAGCGTTTAAACAGATCACCGGCGAATCACCTAATCAGTATCATCTGAGCCTCCGGTTGAACAGGGCCAGGGACCTGCTGACGTCAACCGTGCTTAAAATAAACGAAATAGCAGAACATACCGGGTTCGATTCGGTATTCTACTTCTCCAAAATGTTCAAAAAAAAGAACGGCGTATCGCCCAAATCCTATCGCAGCATGGAGGAAGACCGCTCGTAACATTCCCTCATTTATCTATTGATCCCCCGAACTGGCTAGCCGGGCAGCTTATGGAACAGTATTATACCCTGGAAGTCGAACTATCATAGATCAGCGGATTCTGCGCATCGTTATTCAATGGATCTCCGGACTTCAATGTCTTCGCGTATTCGTCAGGAAGAACATTGGGCTGACCATTATATACATTTCCGTCCGGCATGAACGCACAGGTCATGGCCCTCCTGTACCCGTTGGTCATATTGGCGCCCGCACCATGTACCGTGAGGCCATTATGAAAGGAGCAGCTTCCCGCCTTCATCGGCGCTGCCACCGAAGCGATGCCCGCGAGCTCCGGATAAATTTCGAATATGCCATCCATATTCTTTCCGATGCCGCTGTTGCGGAACGTGGTGACCTGGCAGGAACCCGGTATGAAATACAGGCACCCGTTTTCCAGGGTGGCGTCATCCAGTGCAACCCATATGGACAACGCTGTACAGTCGGAGAAAGACCAGAAAGGCGTATCCAGGTGCCAGGCGGTCGGGTTGGCCCAGGGACGCTTGAACAATGCCTGGTCATGCCATATCCTTACCCCGCTGACACCGGCCAGCCGCGCCGCCATCTTGCCTATCCGTTCGTCCAGCATCAGCCCTTTTACACCCTCATTCGTCTGCCAGAGATTGATCAGCTGGTCAAAGACCTTTCCAAAATAACCGGCATCGGCATTGATACCGTCATCGTCCCCCGTCTTTACATCCTTGCCCGGCATTTTTTTCCCGGCCCGCTCACCCGTAGCCTCCATAACAGCCTTACGCCAATCCTCCAGCTCTTCCGCCGATAGGAAATCCTCAATGACAATAAAGCCATTCTCCCGGTATGACAGTACCTGGCCTTCGCTCAGATCATATTTCATATGGTTGAAATTTTAATTTCTGATTAGTGAACATAAATGTATCACTCATTGATAGGAATATCTTTATCCATCTTTTAATATTTTTGTACTATTTGATATTTTTCTGTCGATGAATGGCCGCGTATTGGCAAATTTGTCCGGTCATTTGGAAACAATTTGATAACACCCGATTGTTTCCAAATAGTATCACTTTCGCTCAGAATTATGTCCCCGGAGTCAAATAGGAGCGATTTCAGGTTTTGGAAAAGTATTATGACAGCGATCTTTTTGATGGTCTGTCTTTCTCCACATGCGCAGGTCCAAAACGAACGGGATAAAAAAGTATCCATCAGCGGAGAGCAGCTGACCCTTCAGTCGATCTTTAAGATGATCACGGATCAGACCAATATCCGGCTGTTCTATAATTCCGCCCAGCTGAATGACCAGGAAAAAGTAAGCGTTCATTTTCAATCGGTCAGCCTGGAAGATGTCTTGCAATTGCTCCTTAAAGACAAAGATCTCACCTGGATCTACCGGGAAAATACCGTGATCCTGCAGCCTAAACGAAAAGAAGATAGGGTTATGTCCGCTACCCCGCCGGAAAAAGAGCTGAGCGGATCCGTGACGGATAGTAAAGGTTATCCCTTATCCAATGTCACGATCACCTTGAAAGGGAAGACCTTATCAAAAGTTACGGCAGCGGACGGCAGCTTTAACCTGAAAGCTGCAGAAGGGGATGTACTGGTATTTTCCTCCATAGGATATCTCCCCAAAGAAAAAAAGATCACCAAAGAAATTTATTACCCGGTAATGCTCGGGGAGAATATAGTCGCCTTAGGGGATATGGTGGTCATCGGATATGGACGGCAGGACCGCAAAGACCTTAGCAGCAGTATAACTTCCCTGAAAAATGAAGACCTGAACCCGCAGGCTGCCAGCGATATCGGACAGCTGCTGGAAGGTAAAGTGGCTGGTCTGAACATCACCGCCAGCGGGGATCCCAACAGGCTGGGGGTGATCGTTATGAGAGGGGCCTCTACTTTAAATCAGGCCCAATCACCTCTTTTTGTTATCGATGGTGCTCCCGGCGGAGATATCTCTTCCCTGGCCCCGGATGATATAGCTACCGTAGATGTATTGAAAGATGCAGCAGCTACAGCCATTTATGGCAACCGGGGCGCCAACGGAGTCATTATGATCACTACCCGCCGGCCTAAAAAGGGACAGCTGCAGGTGACGTACAACGGGTATGGAGCAACCGAAAAAGTATCACACCAGCTCAAAATGATGGACGCCGGCCAGCTGAGAGCCTTCCTTGCCCGAAACAACCTGTCGTTCATCCCCGCAGACGACAAGGGCGCCAATACCAACTGGCAGAACGCTGTGGAAAATCCTGCCGCTTTTTCACATAACCACAATCTCTACTTAGCCCAGGGCAATGAATCCACTATTTTTAACGCCAGCCTGAATTATTATTATCAGCAGGGTATTATACAGACCAGCTCCCTGGAACGGGTGATCGCCCGCTTGTCCATCGAGCAGTATACCCTGAATGGCAAGCTAAGGCTGGGCCTGGCCGTTACCAATTCGTCCAGTTATGCCAACTTCATTCCTTACCGGAATACAGTGTTGAAGCAAATGCTGCAGTTCCTGCCGGTCTCACCTGTCAAAAATCCGGACGGAAGCTATTTTGATGATTTTACACATACTAC
>JAATFV010000181.1 GCA_015655015.1 Chitinophagales bacterium
ACTACCAAAGCATTTAACTAAAGCAGCATGACGGCGGTTTGAAACCAACACCTGCATGTCGATTCAGAGGGGCCAACCCTCATCTTTTACACAGCATTAAATGCAAAACTCAAAGAACTTTTCATTTATTCAGGACGCTCAATATCCGGGATTTTGTTTGAGTTGGGTGCTTGCATCAATTTCCGACTGGGGAATAGGAAATAAATAAAACCGATCATCCCATATTTTCCCGTCTGCCACCAGGGTGCTTTTCAGCTTGCCTGTTCTTTTCAGATCGAACCAGCGGACTTCTTCGAAATTAAGCTCCAGGTTCCGTTCGAATAAGACGGAATCCCTGAATTGATCCTTTGTCAAACCTGGCGTCAGATCGGGCAGCAGCGCCCTGTTGCGAATGGCATTAATGTTGGCATAAGCTATAGGGGTTGGTCCATTGACTTCATTTTCTGTTTCGGCCAAAATCAATTTCAAGTCCGCATACCGGTATACAATAAAATCATTGCCTTGTCCGTCTACACTTACTCCCAGGGTGTCCCGCCATTTTCCGGCGTGATAGATAACCTGATTCGGGGCCGGATTGGTAAAAGTCGTATTTATCCTGTCATCCGACGGATTGTAAATCTTATATTGCCCTTTTTCCATATTCGTAAGCTCCCATCCCCCGGAGCTGCCTCCGTTAAAGTTATCATCAGCTCCCATTACCAGGTATCCTATGCGCGAACCAAACTGATCTTTTCTAATGTATTGGATGGCGAAAATAACCTCACTGTTATTCTTGTTATTTACGTCGAAGACCTGCTCAAATTTAGGTTGAAGGCTGTAAGGGCCGTTGTTGACGACATTGGTTGCCTCGGTGAGTGCATTGGGGTAATCCCCTTTGGTAAGATAAACTTTTGCCAGGAAAGCGCTTGCAGCCCATTTCGTTGGCTTACCGGCAGGGCAGGTGGCAGGCAAATTCGCTTCTGCATCCTGAAAATCTGTTATAATCTGTGCATATACTGAATCGGTCGGGCTGCGGGGAATATCTACATCACCCTGTGTTTTAGCCTGTGTAACCCGTAACGGAACGGCGCCGAACATCTGGACCAATTGAAAATAATTGACGGCCCGCACAAATCTGGCTTCCGCCAAAACAGCCTTGGTATAACTCTGATTGGAAGAGGCGTCGAGGGCCGTGACTTTCGCTTCATTATCCAAAACAAAGTTGGCGCCGGATATACTCTGATAACAGGCCGACCATTCCCCGGCTATATCCGGTGCGGCAGGCGTGTACGTAAGGTTGTCATAGATCTGCCCAAAGGAGGGATTGGATGACGTGCCTTCGTCGCTGGCGGAATTGAGGATAAAAGTACCGGCTTGCTCGTAACTGTTGCAACAAGCCTGCAGGGGCCGGTACATACCCACCAATGCCGCGGCCACATCTGCCTGGGATCCGAAAAAGTTATCGGGAGTGGGGGCTGAATAGGCTGTTTCATTTAGTTTATTGCAACCGGTAACGATCGAAATAAGGAGTATGGAGGTGAATACTATATATAATAAATTATTTTTTTTCATATAACTCATTTTAACATTTTAAAGGCCCAGATTTAAACCGAAGAGGTATGTCTTGAAAATGGGCACCGTCAGGTTGTCGATATTTCTAAACAGGTTACTTTGGCCGAAGCTATTTACCTCCGGATCGAAGCCATGATATTTGGTGACGGTGAATAAGTTGCTTCCGCTGACGTATATTCTGATGCTCTTTAAGAACTTTAGGTTTCCCATTGGAAAATTATAACCAAGGGTGGCTGCTTTCAGGCGCAGGTAAGTGGCGCTTTCGACCCAGAAATCCGAACCCAGATCAGCGCCCGCCGTCCGGCTGAATCCGGGCGACGGATATTTTGCATTCGGGTTGGCTGATGACCAATAGTCGAGGCTGGCCGTGGTGCCATAACTCAGGCGGTTCAACGTATACTGTCCTACGTTATAAATATTGCCGCCCGATACGCCTTGTATGACAAAATTCAGGTCGAACCTTTTGAAGGTGAAATTGTTGATAATCCCGTAAGTAAATGTTGGATTCGGATCTCCGATAACTGTTCTGTCCTTGTCGTTGATCACTCCGTCTTTGTTGATATCCCTGATTTT
The DNA here is from genome assembly GCA_015655015.1 of Chitinophagales bacterium. Lineage (GTDB taxonomy): Bacteria > Bacteroidota > Bacteroidia > Chitinophagales > Chitinophagaceae > Puia. The sequence continues at coordinate 2,125 of JAATFV010000181.1, forward strand.
CACCGAACCTGCCCCGGCGCCGGGTAATGCAGGTCCTGCGGCGGCTTCGGCTGCAGATTGAAAGATCCCGTCCCTGCGATATCCGAAATATTCTCCCACCGGCTGTCCTTTAATTAAAGCTACATAATCGGCCTGACCGCCTACCACGTCAAAACCAGCTATTAACGTATCACTACCCGACAATCCTAAAGAAGTTAAAATTTGTTTATTATGTCCTATATTAAAATCCAGGTCCCAATTAAAATCTTTAGTGCTGATAATACCGGCATGCAGCTCCAGCTCAATTCCCTTGTTCGATATGCTGCCGACGTTGGCATAAATTGTCGAAAAACCTGAATTTGCGGGAATACTCTCCTGCTGAAGCAAATCCGAGGTGTTCTTAATATAATAATTTACACTTCCCGTCAATCTCCTGTTGAAGAAGCCGAAATCCACCCCTGCGTTGAACTCTTTGGTAGTCTCCCATTTCAACTTGGGATTACCCAGTACGGAAGGAAGGACACCTGTCTGCAATGCACCGCCGATCGGGTAATTATTAAATGTCAGCAGGGATTTCGATTGCAGTGACTGGATGGCCTGGTTACCGACGACTCCATAACTTACCCTCAGTTTCAGATCGCTGATGGCGTCGGCATCTTTCAAAAAGTCTTCCTCTTTCAGCTTCCAGCTGAGGGCACCGGAAGGAAAAAGCGCCCATTTATTACCCGGGCCAAATTTGGATGATCCATCATACCTGGCGGTAAAGGTGACCGAGTATTTATTGTCATAGATATTATTTAGCCGGACGTAATAAGAGGATAAAAGATCGACGATCTTATTACTTACCGTAGGATATTGTGTGGATCCCGAAGATAAAGCCTCATTTTTCAGATTGTCATTCGGGAATCCCGATGCGCCCGATAAGATGGTCTTCGTTGTGGTAGTCTGGTAAGAATATCCTGCTACCGCATTAAAGGCATTTTTACCAAATCCTTTATTTAATGTCGCGAAGTTCTCAATTAAGGCGCTCAATATGTTATTCGAATTTTTACCGGCAAGCCCGCCTACCTGGGCGCCGTTAAAGGTGGTTTTGGAATTGTAATAAATATCGCGCAGCTCGTTATTGACAAAGACGCTGCCCCGCGCTTCGAAATTCAAACCATTTATAATTTTTGCTCTTAAGGAAACGTTTTCCAGGATCGTCTGGATGGTATTTCTGTTCAGGATATCGTTTGCGAGTGCGATCGGGTTGTAGGCAATTTTGGGCGCTCCTATATTGCTGGGATCTCCTCCTGAATAGTTCAAAGTGCCGCTGCTGTTATAAACAGGTTCGACCGGGTTGGCGAGCAGAGCCGCTTCGAACGGGCCGAATTTTTGAATATCCCTGGTATCGGCCGGGGCATTGTTAACTACCGACAGGCTGAGGGTGGTGCTGTTCTCAAAACTCAACCAGTCATTCAAATCCGTCTGGAGATTCAATCTGAAATTTGCCCGTTTAAAATCCGAACCCAGTATCGGGGTAGTCTGATCGATGAAAGAACCGCTACCTGAATATAATACGTCTTTTCCCCCGCTAAAGCCCACGGAATAATTCTTCGTATGGCCGGTACGGGTAATGGCATCCAGCCAATTGGTGCTCTTTCCCAATTTATCCGGAGTTGGGTACAATTTGCCATTTACTGTTGTATCCTTGTACCAAATCGTATTGCCGGTTTGCTCATTATACAGGTTATCATAATTAGCGTACTGCTGCGCATTCAGTAAGTGAATTTTGTTTTGGTTGAAATTACTGAAACCGTCACTGACACTGAGATTCAGCTTTGCCTGTCCGGCTTTGCCTTTTTTGGTAGTGATAATGATAACGCCATTGGCGCCCCGTGAACCATAGATGGCGGTCGCGGAGGCGTCTTTTAAAATTTCTATGGACTCGATATCGGCGGGGTTCAGCCAGTTTAAAGCGCCATTTGGGTTGCCCTGTCCGGGATTACCGCTGGCGGAGTTGGTAAGACCCAACGGGCCGCTTGCAGCCAATGCCGAGTTATCGTTGATGATGGGAAAGCCATCTACTACAAACAGCGGTTCATTCGTGCCGTTCAGGGAATTGCCGCCCCTGATCCGTATACTGGTACCTGCTCCTGCCTGTCCCGATGCCTGTGTAATTTGCACACCGCCTGATCTGCCGGAAAGGATCTGATCTACGGATACCAGCGGTATTTCATCCACCTTTTTTATACTGACCGTAGAGACTGCGCCAGTAAGATCTGATTTTCGCTGGGTGCCGTAACCAATGACCACGACGTCTCCCAAAGACGAATTTTTATACGCAAGCTGAATGGTTAAATCCGGTGAATTTCCTGAGACTTTTACCTCCTTGCTCTCATATCCGACGAAGGAAATAACAAGGGTCGCATTCTTATCCGGTGTGTGTAAGCTGAACTCCCCGTTCTCATTGGTCACCGTGGCTGTTTTGGAATTTTTGACCGTGATAGTTACTCCGGCCAGCGGCTTGCCTTTTTCATCCAGGACACGGCCGCGGACATCGATGAAAGCGTGGGAAGGCGGGGGGCCGGCGGTTTCCCCCTGTTGAAGCGCCGAGGCCGGAATGGGCTTGATCACGATCGTCCTTTCCTGGATCTCATAGGTCAATCCTTTGCCTTTAAGGCAGGCTTCAACAGCCGCCGGTACCGACACATTGCTGACATTTACCGACACGTAACCTGCTCTTTCCAGCATTTCATAGGTACATAAGAAATCATAACCGCTTTGCCGTTGTATTTCCCTGAACACCTTTTGTAAAGGGGCGTTCGTCTCCGAGATGGTGATCTGGGAGTACCCGGTAGCGCTTGCGGTGAGGCAGGACGCTAAAAGGAAAATAGCAATAAATTTCATGACAAGCAGCGTTTGGGTTAAAATCCTGCTACGCGCAGGATGACAAAGAGCCTTAAATTGCATAACTTTGCATTTGTTTAGGTTAATTGAATTAGCAGTCCGAACAGATTGTATAGATAGGTTAACCTGAACTTTTTGCCGCTCCGGTCTTGTCCCCGGGGCGGTTTTTTTCGGTCAGTCTTTTTTTGTTTTTATATGGTATTAGTTTTGTTTTTTCAACGGTGTTGATTTTCCGCTTTCTACGGCATTACCGTCACTTTTTTCCCCTCGATTTTAAAATGGGCGCCGCCAGTTGTTTCCAGCATTTCGAATACTTTGGACGCATTCACATTACGGGAAATGCCCCCCCAGAAATGTTGGGAGACCGTGCCCTGATATTCCACGTCCACATCGTACCAGCGTGCTAACTGGCGCATAATGACGGTGATATCCGTCTTTTCACCAAAGAGGAATTTGTCATTTTTCCAGGCCATGACTTCGTCCAGATCGACATTGGTTACGACTTTTATATCCTTACCGATCTGCGCCTGCTGTCCCGGCCTGAGCAAATCCGAAACATTTCCCTGCGTTACTTTTACCGATCCTTCCAGTAGCGTCACTTTCAGATTATTTTCATCAGGATATGCGTTGACATTAAAATGTGTCCCGAGAACGGTGATGGTTGTTGCACCTTTTGTTATGGTAAATGGCATGGCGGTGTTCTTTGCCACTTCAAAATAGGCTTCGCCGGTGATCGTTACGTTACGCACTGCACCGATAAAATCCGCTGGATAGGTCAATGAACTCTCACTATTCAGCCAGACAGCTGTTCCATCGCTCAAGGTCAACGAAACGGCCTTGCTGCCACGTGGATTGGACAAAGTATTATAGACCATATGTGATCCGGAAGCCAGCAAGGCTGACCCACTATATACTATCTGGCCATTCGCCTGTTTTACCACTCGGGCATTTCCCTGTACAGCCAGTGTTCCGTGACCTGCGCTGTCCAGAAAAACCTTTTGCCCGTTGGCCAGCTTTATCGTGGCGCGGATGGCTGATGGGGGTAATAGATCAACTTTGGGAACAGCGGCGATTGTTGGTTTTTCATTTTTCCGGTTACTGTTCCAATAAGCCCCGAAACCTATCAGAAGGATAGCAACTGCTGCGGCTGACCACCCGATCCATCGTCGCATGGAGGGACGCATCGTTATTACCCGTGCATCCATTTCTTCCTTTACCGGATCAATCTCTTTCTTCGCTGAATCCATTTCCGCCACTGAACCAACGCCTTCCTTCACTGAATCCCCCTCTGCCGGCAGATTATCCAAACTCGCTTCGAGCCTGGCCTTAAAGATGGGATCTATAACACCCGGAGTCTGCCTGACTACATTCGTATAAATCTCATTATATATCCGGATATAGGATGACTCGTCCAGCTCATCCAGCTCCTTCAAAAAATCGGACAGTTCTTCCCGGGTATAGTTCCCCTGCGCTATTTTCCGGACCATTTCGGCCATAAATTCTTCTGACATAAAAATTACTGTTATTAAAAAGTCGTCTGTGGAAATGAAAAGTATACCTGCCGGAAAAAATAATTCTATAATTCCTTCAATAATTCTATAATCCCTTCAAAAGAATTATCAGGCTGACCAGCCAACCGGCATGCCTGTTGAGCCAGGCTTTAACAAAATTGATCGCCGCGTACAATTGTTTTTTTACAGCGGGCAAACCGATGCCCAAGAGAGTAGCAATTTCGTTCAGCGACAGATCCTCTTCGGTGCGCAATTCAAAGATCTGTCGTTGCCGGGGAGGCAGATGAGCGATTGCCTCACGTGCAATAGACTGATATTCAACAAATAATATATCCTCTTCCGGCAATGTGCAAAGAGGGTCCCCCCGGTGTTCCAGTTCAACAAAAAGCCGTTGCCGAACCGTTCTTTTCCGGTATTGGCTTACCATTATATTTCTCGCCATGCGAAAAACATAGGCCTGGAAGGATTGGATGGCAATGAGGACATCTCTTTTTTCCCAGATCTTTAAAAACAGTTCCTGGATGATCTCTTCGGTATCCTCTTTAGAATGATGGGTGAGGGGAAATAACTGCCTGAATAATAGCGGGGTGTAGTAGCTATATAGAACCGTGTATGCCTCCCGGCTCCCTTCTGCCGTCTTTTGCAGCAGCAATTGTTCATCAGCTAGTCTGGTATCATTTCTATTATCCAACGAGTTCATATGCAGGCATCTATGGAATAATCGCCCGGTGAAGTTAAGATTATATTCCAATATGTGTCTACTGATATTGCGGCCATTATGACAAATATCTGGTGGAACGGCAATGGGAGATCGTCGCCAGGGAACTGGAAAAATTGCAGATCCATTATGATACGATCCTCAATAAGAACCCGGGGCTCTTACGAATTACCGGGGGAGTTCCGGTCAAACTGATTGTGTTCTGCATAGCCGAAGGCCGTGAGGGGATGTTGGTGGTTGGCCCTGACGTTCAGGTAAAACCTCAATTATCTGAAAAATCGAAAATCAGTGTATGTAAATAAAATCCAGCTGTGGCAAAACCGTGGCATTTATCGGGTATTGTGAAAATTGATCATCGAATATGAATAGATTCCACATCGACTCATATTCCTTACTGGCAAAATAAGTATTCAATGTTGTGTTTGAATAATTCCTGTTAAAACTCGCCGAACGCAGACTATCCAGATGAGGATGTCCTGTTAGAGCACTTTTACGCACGCTATCTTTAGCAGCAAAATAGGCATCTATTTTCTGCTGGTTACACCCGTTTTCGATAGCAATCAGGCAAGGCAATATGAAAAAATCACTTTCTACCGGCCGAAGGTCTTTAAGCGCAGGGGTCCATTTTCCTCCGGTGCTTTCCAGAGCATATTGTAGGGGAGTGCGTATCAGAGAATCCGTCCCTTTGGAAAAAGAAATATGTACCACTTTTCCCAACGAATCGACCTTAAACCTGGCCAGGATCAGCGACCTGCTACAGATGTTCAGTTCATCCAATGTTACATGCGCCTTCATATATTGCGTGAAGGAAGTGTCGCCGTAAGTGAAAACAGGAATCTGCCCCCGCACTGTGACGGGGAGTTGCAAAATAGCCAGGGATATAAAGAGTAAGAAAAACGCTTTTTTCATATAATTCTTTTCCTTGAATATTAATGAGGGGGAAGATGACCGGACTTAACGCCGTTTATCCCTATCGTATAAGCATTATATATGGAAGTTAAATCGGTTGATGTCAAATTATTAGCTAATAACGCGGCCTCAAAATTCGGACGAGTTTCTTCAAAGCCACCAAGCGTACTCAGCCCATAAAGCGCCAATGCGGTAGCATCTCTTGTTGGC
>JAATFV010000251.1 GCA_015655015.1 Chitinophagales bacterium
ACCCCATGAAAAAGGTAAGGAGAAAGCTCATTTACCATACGCTCATTTCCAAATTCATCAAGTCCATGATCTACCTCATGGCGAATGTGAAGAAACGGGTGATCAACACGGAGAAGGAGGATTTCTCCCGGCCTGCGATCATCATCTGCAATCACCAGTCCTTCCTGGATAGTCAGGTGATCATCATGCTGCATCCCAAGCTGATCCTGTTCACCAATAAATGGGTGTGGAACTCCCCGGTATTCGGAGGCGTGGTCCGCTTAGCCGATTATTATCCCATTGAACAGGGAGCGGAGCCCAGTATCGACCTGTTGGCCGACAGGGTAAAAGAAGGTTATTCGATCGTGGTATTCCCAGAGGGAACAAGATCCCCGGACGAAAGCATCGGCCGGTTCCATAAAGGGGCCTTTTACCTTGCCGAAAAATTGAACCTGGATATCTTACCGATCATCATAGAGGGCACCGGGTACACCATTACAAAGGGCGATTTTTTATTGAAGAATGGCAGGATCACCCTGAAAATCCTGCCAAGGATAAAGCCGGATGATACCCGTTTTGGAACGGGATATTCAGAACGATCAAAGAAAATAAGCCATTATTTCAGGGATGAATTCAGGGCGTTATGCGATACGACCCACCAGACAGCTTATTTCCGGGAGAAGCTGATCTATAACTATCTTTATAAGGGGCCCGTGCTGGAATGGTACATGAAGGTGAAAGTAAGGCTGGAAAAGAACTACCAGCCTATTCATGAATTGCTGCCCAAACAGGGAAAGATCCTGGACATCGGCTGTGGTTACGGATTTATGTCCTACATGCTGCAGTTCGTGTCGCCCGGGCGGGTGATTACCGGGATCGACTATGATGAGGAGAAAATAGAAACGGCGAACAATTGCTTTTCTAAAAATGAACGGATCAATTTTGCGGCAGCCGATGCAACGGAGTATGCCTTTGAGGATTATGATGCGATCATCCTGGCGGATATGCTGCATTATCTCCAGCCTGACCAGCAGACGGAATTGATCGAAAAATGTATCCGGCATCTCCGCCCGGGCGGAACAATCCTCATAAGGGATGGAAATAAGGACCTGGTGGCAAAACATAAGGGGACGAAGCTGACGGAATTTTTTTCGACGAAGGTGGTCGGGTTTAATAAGACCTCCGGGAATGGGCTGTCTTTTATCTCGGGCAAGCTAATTGAAGGCATTGCCAGTGAGAGAGGGATGAGCTGCGAGATCATTGACAGCACGAAGTATACATCCAATGTTGTTTTTGTACTAAAACATGCAGATTAACTATGCAGGATTATGACGTGATAATAATAGGGAGCGGCATGGGGGGACTCGTCTGCGGCAATCTGCTGATGAAGGAGGGGTTTAAGGTGTGCATCCTGGAAAAGAACAGGCAGATCGGCGGATGCCTGCAAACCTATGTCCGGGACCGTGTGATCTTTGATTCCGGCGTGCATTACCTGGGCGGCCTTGAAAAGGGACAGAACCTTTACCAGATCTTCAAATACGTTGACATCCTGGATAAGCTCAGGCTGCAAAAAATGGAAGAGGATGTATTTGACAAGATCCTTTTCGAAGGCGATGATAAAGAATATGTGTATGCGCAAGGGTATGACAACTTTATCAACAAGCTTTTGATCGACTTCCCGGAAGAGGAAGAGGCCCTGCATGTCTATTGTGACAAGATAAAGGAGGTCTGCAGCAAATTCCCCTTATACAATCTGCGTTCCGGCGGCGATGAACATGAAAAGGCCGATGTGCTGACGATCGACACAAAAGGGTTTATCGATTCGATCACCGCCAACCCTGTTCTGCGCGAAGTCCTGGCCGGCAACAACCCCTTATACGCCGGCATGCCGGATAAGACCCCTTTATACGTACATGCCCTTATTATAAACAGCTATATCGAAAGCTCCTATAAATGCATTGACGGCGGGTCACAGATCGCCAAATACCTCTCCCGGAACATACTCAACATGGGGGGAGCGATCATCCGCAACTGCGAAGTCAAAAAGATCATCGTGGAGGGAGGGAAGGCCAGCGCGGTAGAGCTGGCTGACGGATCGAGGATGTTCGCCAGCCATTTCATTTCCAATGTACACCCGGTGCGGACCCTGGAAATGACGGATACCGATCTGATAAAGAAGGTATACCGTAACCGGCTGAAAGGCCTGGAAAACACCATCGGCTGTTTTACCCTGAACATCGTTTTTAAGAAGGACTCCTTCAAATATTGCAAACACAATTATTATGTTTATAATGAAGGATGTGTTTGGAAAACAGATGTTTATACCGAGGAGGATTGGCCGCTGGGATATGCGGCCTTCTTTGGGGCCTCCTCAAAATCTCCGGATTATGCAGAGGGGATGACGATCCTCGCGTATATGAAATATGAAGAGGTGCGGCAGTGGGAACATATCCATAATACGGTTTCCCATGTAGAAGACAGGGGGGAAGAATACGAGGCTTTCAAGAAACAAAAGGCGGAGATCCTCCTGGATTATATAGAACGGAAATTCCCGGGGATCAGGGAGCATATAAAAGCCTATTACACCGCTACCCCCCTTTCGTACAGGGATTATATCGGTACGGAAGACGGTTCGTTATATGGCATCGCCAAAGATTATAAGGACTCGTTGAAAACGTTCATTTCTCCGCGTACTAAATTGCCGAATTTATTTTTCACCGGTCAGAATCTCAACTTGCATGGTGTTTTGGGCGCTGCTATGAGCGCTATCGTAACGGCTAATGCCTTGATGGGGAATGATGATATCATAAACAAAATAAGAAATGCGTAGGGGAAAAAAGATCTGGAAAAGGCTGTTATATGTCTTAGGCGGCTTTCTGTTACTGTTGCTGATCGGATTTATTTATCTCTACTCCGTCGCCGTGGTCGATCCGCCGGATCCTGCCGATAAGAGCAGCCTGGAATTACGACGCAAGGAAATGAGCAGCGGTTTTTATACCCTGAAGAACAGCTGGTTCCGGAAAAGCAAGAGCGGTCTGTACGAGATGTATGTGGAAGGCAGTCCTTTCGAGCGGGGCGTTATCAACGGCCGGCTCTCCAAAGAGCTGGTGGTGCGGCAGGAGGATCATTTTAATTAGCAGATCGCAAAATGGTGCCTTCGAACTTTTACCGTCATTTTCTAAAATATTTTGTGGGCTGGTTCAACCGGGACCTGGATAAAAATATAACGGAAGAATATAAGGAGGAGATCTATGGCGTTAGCCAATCCGCCTCTGACAAATACGAATACATCGGCTCCAACTATCAGCGTATATTGAATTATCATGCTGCGCATGATATCGGTCATGCCTTACAGAGCATGGCCCTGGTGGGGTGCACTTCTTTTGGGACCTGGGATGCCCGGTCGCAGGACAGCAATATGATCATCGGACGGAATTTTGATTTTTATGTAGGCGATAAATTTGCCGAGGACAAGCTCGTCGCCTTTATCAACCCCTCGCAGGGCTATAAATTTATGACTGTTACCTGGGGCGGTTTTATCGGGGTGGTCTCCGGGATGAATGAAAAAGGGCTTACCGTGACGATCAATGCCGCCAAATCCGATATCCCTTCCGGGTCCGCCACTCCCGTTTCGCTGGTGGCAAGGGAGATCTTACAGTATGCGAAGAACATCGAAGAGGCGGAGAAGATCGCCGGCGAGAGAAAGATGTTCGTGTCGGAGTCTTTCCTGGTAGCTTCGGCAGCGGATAACAAAGCGGTGATCATCGAGAAGACGCCCACGGCCCTCGATATTTATGATCCCCGCCAGGACTTTATTGTCTGCACCAACCATTTTCAGGGCCAGGACCTGGCCCGGTCGAAGAACAACCGGGAACAGATGGCGGAAAGCGCCTCTCCCTACCGGTATCAGCGATTGATGGAGCTGCTGAATGCCAACGGGAAAAATACAGTGCAGAAAACGGTCAATATTTTAAGGGATCGAAAAGGATTGCACAATGCAGATATCGGCACCGGGAACGAAAAGGCCATCAACCAGCTGATAGCGCATCATTCCATTGTGTTTGAGCCCAAAAAATTATTGGTATGGGTGTCTACCGCTCCCTGGCAATTGGGGGAATATGTCGCCTATGATCTGCATAAGGTATTTGCGTTGCAGGGGATGCAGCAGGATCGGGAGATATCGGAGCCTGAGCTGACGATTCCGGCCGATTCCTTTCTGCTGACGCCGGCTTACAGGGATTTTGAGAGTTTCCGGAAATTCAAGCAGCGTATTGCTGAAGGGGAAGAGGTGGATGCAGACAGTCTTGTCGCCAGCAACCCGGAATTTTATCATGCTTATGTACTGGCCGGGGATTATTCCTACAAACGGGGGCAGCTACAGAAGGCCCTGCATTTTTATCAGGTTGCGTTGACAAAGGAGATTGCGACCAAAAAAGAGGAGAAGCATATTAAAGACAGGATAAAGAAACTAACGGAAAAATAGACTTACT
>JAATFV010000183.1 GCA_015655015.1 Chitinophagales bacterium
GGTAGATGGGATCCTCGCAAAAATGGAAGACCATCCCCGGTATATCGATATCATAAAAATAATCCTGCCCCGGCCTCTTTTACCGGGCGCCCAAATAACGATCACTACGCCCTTCCACGAACAGCTGCCCTTCCTCTTCTCGGGCAGCGGGTACAATAATGGTGTCTACCAGATCACCCAATGGTATCCCCAACCCGCCGTCTATGACAGCAAGGGCTGGCACGAAATGCCCTACCTCGGCCAGGGCGTTTGTTACAGTGAGTACGGCAATTTCGACGTCCGTATCACCCTTCCTGAAAATTATACCGTCGCCGCCACCGGAGAGCTCACCCCGTCCGGCCTCCACACCTTCCGTTACCAGCAAAAAAATATACCCGGATTCTCCTGGTTCGCCGGCCGGTCTCTCCGGACAGAAGAAGATACCCTGCAGCTGGCATCAGGCAGGATCATCAGGATATACGCATATTATATACCTGAACCGGGACAGCCCCAACAAAACAACCTTCAATATATAAAAGCAGCGGTCCGCTTCCGCTCCTCCCTGATAGGCGAATACCCCTTCAATACGCTCAGTACGATCATCCCTTCCCATATCACAGGAGCAGCGCTTGATCTTGCCATCGAACAGCGTATCGGCCGCAATTGGTTCCATGCTGCCCTGGGCGCCAACGAACGGGCCCATCCCTGGATGAGCGAAGGAATCAACGCTTATTATAACCGTCGGTATCGAACCCTCAAATATCCTCACGGCCTCCCCGACTGGCCCCTCCGGTCCCCGTTAACGGCCTCTCCATTATCCCGGAGCTCCCCGCATGCAGTCTCCCATTCCCGCAGCACAGCATCCCGGAGCTCCAAACCCAACACCAATAAATCCAATCCCCATCACCCTGCCGCTCACCCTATGGCAGCCGCCGCCCATTACCCGGCTCATCGTCACCATATACCCGGCTGGCTAAGAAAAAAATTACCGGAAGACCCGGACCTCCTTCTTATCAATACACTTGCCAAAGAAAAGCTGGACCAGCCAATCTCCACCGCCGCCGAAGATTTTACAGCGCGCAACTATCACCTGATCGCTCAGTCGAAAACCGCTCTTTGGATGCAGCAATTGGAAGACTACCTGGGCGCCGGCCTCTTCGACTCCTGCATGCAGGAATATTTCCGGCGCTGGTCATTCCAACATCCCTATCCCGAAGATTTTCGAGTAGTGATGGAGAACGCCAGCCATCGGGACCTCTCCGCCTTTTTTGCCCGGCTTGACAAAAAGGGCCCGGTCGCCCCCACCCCGTCCCATCCCGGGAAAATACGCCCCACCATCCTCTTCTCCGCCCGCAATACGGACAAGATCAGCTATATTAATATCGGCCCGGCACTCGGTTATAACACCTACGATCATCTGATGATCGGAGCCCTGATCCATAATTTCAATGCGCCGCCCAATGCCTTTCAGTTTCTTTTGGCCCCCCTCTACGCAACGAATAGCCGCCAGTTGAATGGCGCAGGTTATCTCAGCTATTCCTGGTTCCCGAAAGGTCATTTCCAAAAGATCGTCCCCGGTCTGGAAGGAGCAAAATTCTCCTCCCTCTCCGGCAGCGACAGCAATGGTCATCAGTTGTTTGGCGGATTTTATAAGATCGCCCCCTCCCTGCGTCTCACCGGGAAAAACCGATCAGCCCGCAGCACCATGCAGAAATGGATCGAATGGAAGACTTACCTCATCGGCGAAAAAGGATTGGCCGGTTACGTTCAAAAATCCAGCGACTCTCTTTCTTACCCCAGCACGGTAGGAAAATACAGCTTTCGCTATTTGAACCAGCTTAGTCTCAATATAGAAGACAACAGGGTGCTCTATCCGTATCGGGCCTTATTACAGATCCAGCAGGGAGACAGATTTTACAGGGTCAATTTTACCGGGAATTATTTCTTCAGCTATGTAGCCGGCGGCGGTTTGAACCTCCGTTTTTTTGCCGCTAAATTCGGCTATATCGGCGGGAGGAGCTCCTCGCTGGATCTCAGTACATATCAACCTAAGCTGACGGGAGTCAGCGGCTCCGAAGACTATACTTATAGTAATTATTTCGTTGGCCGCAACGAGTACACAGGCACCGCCAGCCGGCAGATCATGATAAGGGACGGCGGACTGAAAATACGGGTTCCCAGTTTCCCCTGGCTGGAAGGAAGGTCCGATAACTGGGTAAGCTCCCTCAACCTCACTAGCAGCCTCCCCTATTCCATCGTACCCCGCTGGCTTCCTCTAAAAGTGTTCCTGGACATAGGCACCTATGCAGACGCCTGGCAGGACAATCCCCAGACAAGCCGCTTCCTGTACACTGCAGGACTGCAATTGTCCCTGTTTCATAATGTCCTCAACATCTACGCACCATTGGTGTATAGCAGTGATTTCAGGGATCAGTTAAAGACAGTTCCCGACCAGAACACCTTTATGAAACGGCTTTCCTTCAGCATAGACCTGCAAAATATCCTCCGCCATTCCGCCAGCCATCGCGCTGCCTTCGACTGTAACCAGTCATCCGATCCCGGAACCACTCCCGGCTTCACCCATAGTGGCAGCCTTAACCCCACACCCGGCCCCTACAGCATCCCCTTCTGATATGAATCCCCCCTATCATATACGTTATATACCCCGGCAGGAGATCGATCCCCTGAAATGGGAGACCTGTATCGACCAGTCCCCTAACGGACTGATCTATGGCAGCCTTGCTTACCTCGATGACATGGCCCTGCACTGGGACGCCCTCATCCTGGGGGATTATGAGGCCGTCATGCCGCTGACCTGGAACAGAAAATGGGGGATCCGGTACCTGTATCAGCCCTCCCTAACCCCTCAGCTGGGTGTTTTTTCACCTCAACCAATAACCGAAAATCTGGTAACAGCCTTCCTGCAGCAAGCCATAAGCCATTTTAAATTCGCAGAGATCTACCTGAACTTTGCCAATCAGGCACCCGGACTGAGGCCCTTTACCAATAGGGTACTGGACCTGAACGCACCCTATAAAGCAATAAGAGCCAACTATAAAAAGGACCTGGAAAAAAATCTCAGGAGGGCCGCGGGCTTTCCATTACAATATGCAGCCTCTTCCGATGTCGACGGAGCCATTGATCTTTATAGAAAATATTATGCCGTTAGAACACCGCACGTAACAATATCGGATTACAGGCGTTTTGCCGGATTCTGCCATAAAGCCCTGCATACGGATTCAATTCTCATCCGGACCGTAACCGCCCAAAAGGACAACGAATACCAGGGCTTTGAGCATCCCGCCCAAAACATTCCATCCAAAAACCATCCGGTTAAAGGCGGCCCGGCAAAAAGCGCTCCCTCCAAATACCATCCGCCTAACCAGTTGGACCATTCGCAAACATCCCCCGCAATGGACCAGCCGCCATTGGCCCTGGCCCTCTTGCTGAAAAAAAAGAACAGGCTTTACCTGCTCATGTCTGTCTGCCCCCCGGCAGGAAGAAAAGCAGAAGCCAATCATTTCCTGCTGGACAGCCTCATCCGGGAGTTTGCCGGAACAGGCGTTCTCCTCGACTTCGAGGGCTCTGAGATTCCCGGCGTGGCCCATTTTTACAGCAATTTCGGAGGTTTCGACCAACCCTTCTTTTTCTATCGCCACAATCGCCTGCCCTGGCCGCTCCGCCTCTTCAAATCCGGTGGCAGCCAGCCCTCCGACAACAAATAATAGTCCCGCAACAGGCAGCATTCCCAACCAGGATTTCATCACCGGCCCCTCTGTTAATCGCTTTCTTTCAATACCTTTTGCTATTTTTACGATCACAGTCGATTACCCCAGCCTGTCAGCTTATTGAAAAAATAAACTTACTTTTAAACAATACGCAAAGGAATGGACATAAACGCATTCTCATATGTGGTAGTCGGCAGCGGACTGCTTGGATCGGTGGTAGCAGAAAGAATAGCCAGTCAGCTGGACAGCAAGGTGCTTGTCATTGAGAAAAGAGAACATATCGGCGGGAACTGTTATTCCGAAACAGATCCGGACACCGGCATCGAATTCCACCGTTATGGCACCCATATTTTCCATACCTCCAATGAAAAAGTCTGGAATTATATCCACCGGTTCACCTCCCTCAATACCTACAGACACCAGGTGTTAAGCTCTTATAAAAATAAGATCTACCAGTTCCCCATCAACCTGGAGACGATCAACAGCTTTTATAACATGAACCTCAGGCCTTTCGAAGTGGATGAATTCATGTCGGCAATACGGGACAGAACGATAAAAGAGCCGGCTAATTTCGAAGAGCAGGCGATCTCCCTGATCGGAAAAGACCTCTATGAGGCCTTCTTTAAATACTATACCATCAAACAATGGCAGATCGATCCCAGAAAGCTCCCCGCAGCTATCTTTAACCGGCTGCCATTCAGAAAAAATTATGTCGAGAACTATTTTTTCGACCAATGGCAGGGGATTCCCGAAAATGGATATACGGCCCTTTTTCAAAACCTATTGTCTAATAAGAACATCGCCGTACTGCTCAACACAGACTTCTTTTCTATCCGCGACCGTCTGAAAAAAGATGCCTGTATCATCTATAGCGGACCGATCGATCGTTTTTTCGATTATAAATTCGGAAAATTAAGCTGGCGTACCCTGCAATTCGAAAAAGAGATCCTTAACATGGAAGACTATCAGGGTAATGCTGTCATCAATTATCCCGAACAGGAGATCCCCTATACCCGCATCCATGAACCCCGGCACCTGCACCCTGAAAAAAATTATACAAAGGAAAAAACGCTGATTTTAAGAGAATATTCGCTGGCAGACAACGGTACAGCCCCCTTTTACCCGATCGCATCCCGGGAAAATATGGAGATCTTCCAACGGTATCGGGAGGAGGCGGCCCGCCTGGAAAATGTTTTCATCAGCGGGCGTTTAGGCGATTATAAATACTATGATATGCATCAGACCATCGAAAGGGCCCTGGAAATATTTGAAACAGGAATTCTAACCCAAACCCGGCTTAACAATGGCTGCTGATTATGAATTAAGCGTGGTGATCCCGGTATTCAATGAAGAAAAGAATGTCGGTGAATTATTAAAAGACTGGCAGGCCACCCTCCGGGCTATCCCTGTCCGCTACCGGTTTATTATTATCAATGACGGCTCTACGGACAACAGCCTGTCGATCCTCCAATCCATAGCCGGGCAAATGTTATCCGCGACCGGTCAGCCATCATTAACAGCATACCAGCCCACGATCAGCATCCACACTCAGACCAATGCAGGCCATGGTCCTTCGATCCTCGCCGGTTACCGGCAGGCCCTGGATACAGAATGGGTATTCCAGATCGATTCTGACCATCAGCACGATCCTGCGGCATTCTGTATCCTCTGGATGAACAGGAACAAGTTTGATTTTTTACTGGGAGAAAGAAAAGAAAAAAATGCTACCCTCCCCCGCAAATGGGTAAGCCTGTCCTCCCGTCTCATCGTCCGGCTCCTGTATGGCAAAAGAGTGAAAGACGTGAACAGCCCTTACAGGCTGATGCGCTGTTCCGAAGTGAAAGAAGCTTTAAAATTCATCCCGAAGGATAGCTTCGCCCCGAATATATTGCTCACCGCCTGGTTCGTCTATTTTCAAACCAGGATCTTTACCACAGCGATCAGTAACAGGAAGGAAGGGATCCAACGACAGAGTAAAATGAATCTCTATTTCCTGAGAGGGTGTTTTCAATCCATTTTCCAAACGATCCTACTGCGTTTCAGATTATGAACAAATACTACTCCACATTAGTCGTCCTGGCTTCCTGCCTCCTGCTTAGCTTCCTCTATTGCCCCCCCGTCAATGTTTTTTATGACGACAACGAAATATTCAAATACTTCGGGTTGCTTATTCACAAAGGCGGCGTCCCCTACAGAGATGCCTTCGACCACAAGCCGCCTCTTATCTTTTTTCTCAATTACGTTGGATTAATCCTGGGCTCCTGGGGCTTATGGTTATTGGACACCCTCCTGGTCCTCCTGACCAGTTTGTTTTTCCTGGACCTTTGCAAAAAGTTCAGGCTTTCCTACCCCTGGATCCTGCCGCTCCTGTTCAACCTGCTTATCCGGAACTTCCTTGTTTGTGAAGGGATTGGAATGACAAGAGAATATACGGCCATCTTCCTGCTCCTCTTCTTTTGCGTGATGCTGGGAAAGTTCCGGTACAAGCATCTCCTGCTGGGACTCTTAACCTCGCTCACTTTTTTTATGCAGCAGGACCAGGTGCTGACGCTTGTTCCCTTTCTGATATATGTACTGGCCGGAGACGATCCTGTCCCGCTGATCAAGCGGATTCTCAATATGGGGGCAGGCTTCCTGGTTATCGCCCTCCCCATCATCCTGTATTTTGCAGCCAATCACGCACTAAGCTATTTCTGGGAAGACGCATTCCTTTTTAATTTCACCTGGTACGCGAAAAAAAAATCGCTGCTGCTGCATTTCAGAGCCATCAAGGACGGGTTGGTCGGATGTAATTATGCCATTACTTTTATCATAGCTGTCATATTGGGGATCAGTACACTATTCCTCCAAAACAAAAAAAAGAGACTGGTGCTTGCCGCGCTGCTGGGAGTATTGCTTTCCTTCTACCCGGAATACCTGTCGGGCAAGCTGCCCGCACCTGATTTTTATTACTATTTCCTTCCGCTCACGGCCGCCATACCCATCCTGGCATTCACCGTATTCGCCTTCACGGAAGACGGATTCCTCCGGGACAAAAAAAGCCAGCTGCTCTACGGTATCCTGCTCTCCGTCAATGTTGCTTACACTGATTTACAGCATGCCACACACTTATCACGGCATAATACAGATAATATAACCACCAGACCGGAAGTCCGGTATCTCCGGCAGGAACACCTGAAAGACTACCAGCTGTTTATCTTTGACCCCGCCCCCCTTGTTTATGTCTATAATGAGTTCGGGATACTGTCGCCCTCTAAATGGGTCTATCATCACTTCTGGCGCTGGTTTGATCGCTGGGATGCCGATCATCTTATCCTTCAATCCATAGAACAGGAGATCCTGCAGCACAGAACGACTTATATACTCGATTATTCAGGTAACAGTGACAACTACCTGGATGGAGACAATATACACAGATGGAACCCGGCAACTTATGCCCTATGGCAATCCTTCCTGAAAGAGTATTATACTCCCGTCTACCTGGAAGATCCTGCCGCTTCTCACAACATTCAGGATGCCCCGGGCGCCAATCCGGGCAGTCCCGGGATCACTCTTTGGAAGATAAAATGAGCAGCTGCTCCGCCAGAACAAGATCAGCCGGAGTGGTGATCTTGATGTTATGGATCTCGCCTTCTACGAGATGTACGGCATGATCAAAGGCCTCAACAACGGTAGCTTCATCGGTAAAGGCTTCCCGGTATTCTACCCCATAAGAAGACAACAGGATAGGGCTGAGAAAAGTTTGCGGTGTTTGCACCAGCTTCACAAAGGTCCGATCGATCGCCTCATTTCCGGCAGGAGTTACCAGACGGACACTGTCTTTGGAATCGATGACAGGAATAGCCGTACCATATTGAACAGCATGCTCATAACAACGATGCACCAGCTCCGTCGTCAGCAGGCAACGGACGCCGTCATGTACAAAAATGACGGAGGCTTCGGTTGATACAGCTTCAATCGCCCCGCCGGTTATCCCAATCCCGGACATCCTGTTCCGTCCGAGGGCTTCCAACCCATTTTTAACCGAATGAAAACGGGTTGCTCCGCCCGGGACCATTCGAATACGATGTGGAGCTTCCGTAGAATACAGGATCGCTCTTCCGGTTTCCATATGCTCTTCAGGCAATACCAGGATGATCTCCAGATCCTCATAAGCATCCAAAAACACCTTCAGCGTATGCCACAACACAGGCTTACCCCGCAACATTAAAAACTGCTTGGGCACCTGCGTCCCCATCCGCAACCCGGCTCCTCCTGCAACAATAACGGCATATTTATTCATTAGCACCTGCAAATATTTATCAAAGTAACAACCATCCACCTAACATTCCCCGGCACAATCCGCACAAAACACAACAGGCCAGCCAGGTTACCCCACATAGCTAGTACACTCCAATGACGTAACAACCACCAGGCCTGGACAGGATGTCTCAAAAGGCGCCTATCTTCGCATAGAGACCCGCCGATGCCGGAGAGCTGGCCAGAAGATCAGTGCCGTTGAGATGTCCTGACAGGCCTATGAAAATTTCTTCATGAAGTAAAGAATTCTTCATGAGTAAAGAACTATTAATGAAAACAGCAACATCTATTTCAACAAAGTCTCACATTCATATAATAATCTATCCCTATCAATAGCCGCCGTCCCCACCTCTTCACAAACCAGCCCCCCGGCAATATTAGCGATCTCCGCCATCAGCCTGCTATCCTTTGTAACCGCATAAACGAGCGAAGCTACGGCGATCACCGTGTCCCCGGCCCCGGATACATCGGCAATATTCCGCAGGTGAGAAGGGATGATCGCAGCCCCGGCAGCATCCTGGTAGAAGACGCCTTTCTCCGATAACGTGATAAAGGAAATAAGATGGTGTAATTTTTCGGCCAGCTGCCCATGGATCTTCTGCAGGGCGGGCAGCCGGATCTCCTCCAGCAGCAGGTTGAGCCCCTCCTTCACCTCCTTCAGGTTCGGCTTAAAAATGGTTACCCCCTGGTAAGAAAAAAAATTCTTCCGTTTGGGATCTACAGCTGTAACGATCTGCCGCCGATTGCATAGCTCGGTCACCCTATTGATCACCCGCTGTGTCAGCACCCCCTTATTATAGTCCTCAAAGATCATTACCTGCGGACTTTCCTGCTCCAGGTATCGCTCCACCTGCGAAAGCAGCTCATCTTCTTCCTGTATGGAAAGATCCCGGGTCGTCTCCGAATCCAGCCGCAGCATCTGCTGGTTGCGCCCCATGATACGGGCCTTGCTGGTCGTGATACGGGTTTCGCTTTTCAGCAGGTACCCGGTATTGATCTGATTGGTCGCCAGGAGACCTTCCAGCAGCTTCCCTTCTTCTTCCATGCCGATGATGGAGAATGTGGACACACTGGCGCCCAGGGAAGCCAGGTTCAGGGCCACATTGCCGGCCCCGCCGATCCGGTATTCCCGTTTGTCGAGAGTGACCACGGGCACAGGCGCTTCAGGAGATATCCGTTCCACGTGCCCCCACAAATAGGTATCCAGCATGATGTCTCCAATGACACCTGCTTTTATACTCTTAAAATCTCCGAATAATTTGACAAAATCAGTCATACATCAATCAATTATATATCACACTTATCGCAAAGTCAAAGGTACAGCCACCCTGATCACACTGCCATCGGCCGTATACCCGGCCTTGGGGCCAAAAATCGGGAACATGCCGTAACAACAAGCCAGCAAAAATCAGCCATGGCCTGCAACCTATGCGCGCTTATGGGATGACAAAGCTATATAATATAACGGTATCCCCGCCAGCACAATACCCAGCCCCCAGCCTGCATAAACAGGCTTGGCAATGATCAGCGCAATACAGAATACCGTCGCTAACAGAATATAAATAGCCGGCAATACCGGGTAACCAAACGCCTTGTAAGGACGCTCCATGTCCGGGGCCTTCTTTCGCAAAATAAAGATCCCCAGCACCGTCAGCGCGTAGAAAAACACTGCTACAAAAGAGATCATATCCAGCAGATCGCCGTATTTCCCGCTAAGGCACAAAATAGCCGCCACCACACATTGCGCCCAGAGGGCCCAGCCAGGAACGGCATTCTTATTCAGGCTACCGGCTTTTTTAAAGAAAAGACCATCATTCGCCATGGTATAGTACACCCTTGCCCCTGCCAGGATCAGCCCGTTATTACACCCGAAAGTGGAGATCATGATCATGACGGCGATCACATAGGTGCCGATATGGCCGAAGATCACATTAGCCGCAGCAACAGCCACCCGGTCCTGCGGGGCAAACGCAATCCCGCTCAGCGGAAGGACAGTGAGGTACATCAGGTTGGCGCAGACATAGATCACCGTTACGATCAAAGTCCCCAGGAAGAGACTGAGGCCGATATTCCGTTTGGGATTCTTCATCTCCCCGGCAATGAAAGTAACATTGTTCCAGGCATCGCTGGAAAAGATAGAGCCCGTCATAGCAGCTGCAATGGCTCCTATTACCGCCAATCCCAGGATAGGGGAACCAAGGATATCCGAAGACCCGCCGCCGGCGGCATGGGTAAGCTTCTGCATGCTCCAGGCATCCGTCCAGTTCTGGTGCCAGATACCTTTTTGAGCCCCCAGCAGGAACCCGAAAACGATCAGCCCGAACACGGACAACAGCTTGGTCACCGTAAAAATTGTCTGGATCCATTTTCCGGATTTGATCCCCCGGGTATTTACGTAGGTAAGGAAAGCGATCAGCAGGATCGCCACCAGCTGGGCCCAGTGAATTTTCAGATCGCCTATTTGCAGAAAAACATTCTCATCCGTCAGTTCCAGCGCGGGGAAAAAATAGCCTGCAAACTTCGAAAAAGCCACTCCCACGGCAGCAATAGTACCAGTCTGGATCACCGAAAAAAAGCTCCAGCCATATAAAAAGCCGGTCAGGGGATTATAGGCCTCTTTCAGGTACACATACTGGCCCCCCGCTTTGGGATACATGGCGCTCAGCTCCCCATAGCTCATAGCGGCAGCAAGTGTCATAAAACCGGTGATGGCCCATACAAAGATCAGCCAGCCGGCGCTGCCGGTAGTTCTTGTTATATCTGCGCTGACGATGAAGATACCTGACCCGATCATAGACCCGGCTACGATCATCGTGCCATCCAGTAATCCCAGGGACGGCTTGAAAGTTTTGGTTGTTTCTGCCATAGAAGATTTAATTTTTTGCGGCAGGGGAAGAACCCGTTAATTGCGCGGGGGCTGTCCTGAAAAATAGCCCTCGCGCGCAAGAGGACGCCTCTGCCAGCGATATGGGAAGATAAGGAAATCAACCCATTCAGGCCACCCGGAGGATCAGCTTTTCTTCTTATACGCGGCATTCAGCCCGTCCAGCAGATCAGGCGTGATATTATAGAGAGTATCTTTGTAATATATAAAGGAGCTGGGATCGTAGGCGAAAATAAAGGAATAGCCCTTTTGCTTATTGTAGTCTTTCACGAAGTCCTCGATCTTGCGGCGGATATTCGTCTTCAGATCTTCGGTATTCTTATACAGCTCCTGCTCCAGGGCAGATTTCCGGCTTTGGAATGCCTGCTGCATGGACTGGTATTCCTGCTGGGCCTGCTCGCTTTCGGCAGGGGTCATGGTATTGCCTTTCTGGCGCCAGGCCTCCACCTTTTTTTGGTTGCCGCGGTCCAGGCTGCTCAGCTCCATATTCATGGCGTTCTCCTTGCCCTTCACCGTGGCTTGCGCATCCCTGAAATAATCATAATGCGCTTCTAAGGTATCCATATCAAAATAGGCGATCTTGAACCCGTTGCCGGAAGTCTTTTTCTCGCCATCGGCGAGCTTCCTTAGCTGATCCCCGTGATGGGATTGCTGAAAGAATAATACTCCGGTCAGGGCCAGGGCAATCACGCTTAAAATGGTAGAAATATACTTCATAGTAATAGCAAATTAAGGACGCTTATTAACAAACGCGAATATAACGAGTAGGTTCTGTATATAAAAAAAGTAGGAGGCTTTTTACCCCCTACTTGATTTTTTTTAACAATCTTATGATGATCAGGACTTATTCTTCCTCATCGAACTGCATGGCTTCACGGGTCGTCTGCAGCAATTCATATTCTTCCTTGCTACCCACGATCATGTTCTCGAAATCACGCAACCCTGTACCAGCCGGGATCGGATGGCCGGTGATCACATTCTCCTTCAGGCCGAGCATATCATCGCTCCTGCCCTGGATAGCGGCAGAGGACAACACCTTGGTCGTTTCCTGGAAGGAAGCCGCTGAGATCCAGCTTTGTGTACCCAGCGAAGCCTTCGTGATACCGAGCAGCAATGGAGCCGAAGTGGCCGCATTGGCATCCCTGAATTCAGCCAGCTTCTTATCATTCCGGCGCAGGATGGAGTTCTCTTCCCTTACTTCCCGCAGACTTACGATCTGACCTGCTTTCAGCTTGGTGGATTCGCCCGGATCGACAACAACTTTCTTATCGAAGATCCAGTCATTTTCCTCCAGGAATTCAAACTTATCCACCGTATCCTCTTCCAGGAAACGGGTATCGCCCGGATCGACAATAGTCAGCTTACGCATCATCTGGCGCACGATCACTTCGATATGTTTATCGTTGATCTTCACACCCTGTAGACGATATACTTCCTGAATTTCATTTACAACATATTCCTGCACCGCGAAAGGCCCTTTGATGGAAAGGATATCCGCAGGCGCCACCTGACCATCGGACAGCTGGGCGCCGGCCTTGATAAAGTCACCATCCTGTGCCAGGATCTGGCGGGTCAAAGGAACGAGGTATTTCTTCACCACACCATCTTTCGCTTCCACGATGATCTCGCGGTTACCACGTTTGATATTACCAAAAGCAACTACCCCGTCAATTTCACTGACGATGGCAGGGTTGCCCGGATTACGCGCTTCGAATAATTCCGTTACGCGGGGCAGACCTCCCGTAATATCCCTCAGCTTACCGAGAACGCGGGGGATCTTCACAATTACCTGTCCTGCTCTTACCGCTTCCCCTTCTTCGATAATGATATGGGAGCCAACGGGAAGGTTATAAGATTTCACTTCCTTCGGTCCTTCAATATTGATGGAAGGGATCTTCGTCTTATCCTTTGTTTCAATAACCACTTTCTCACGGTGACCGGTCTGCTCATCCGCTTCTTCCCGGTAAGTGATACCTTCTATAACAGCGTCGAATTTCACATGACCCTGGATCTCAGAGATCACAACGTTGTTAAACGGATCCCATGTGCAGATGATATCTCCCTTCGTCACTTTCTGACCGTCTTTCACGTTCAGGGTAGCTCCGTAAGGAACGTTATTCGTGATCAGCAGACGATCATTCTTCACATCTGTGATACGCACTTCACCGGTACGGCCGATAACGACATGTACCTTATTTCCTTCATTGTTTTCTGTAATAACCGTTCTTAACCCGTCGAACTGGACAGTTCCGTCGAACTTCGCGCCCATCGTGGATTCAACCGAAGCACTGCCGGCCACACCACCCACGTGGAAGGTACGCAGGGTCAGCTGGGTACCAGGCTCACCGATCGACTGAGCGGCGATGATACCTACCGCATCACCCTTCTGTGTGGTATACCCTGTCGCCAGGTTCTTACCATAACACCGTACGCAGACACCACGCTTGCTTTCACAGGTCAGCACCGAACGGATTTCCACCGTCTCGATACCCGCGTCTTCAATGCGTTTGCCGATCTCTTCGGTGATCTGTTCGCCCGCAGTAACGATCAGCTCGTCATTCAGCGGATCATACACATCATGCAGGGAAGTACGTCCCAGTATCCTGTCATATAATGGTTCAACGATATCTTCATTGTCTTTCAAAGCAGAAGTGGCAATCCCTCTTAACGTACCGCAATCCTCTTCCGTGATCACCACATCCTGCGCCACGTCTACAAGACGGCGGGTGAGGTAACCGGCATCCGCCGTTTTCAGGGCCGTATCCGCAAGACCCTTACGGGCACCGTGCGTAGAGATAAAGTAATCCAATACGTTCAGACCGCCCTTGAAATTGGAAAGGATCGGGTTCTCGATGATCTCACTACCGGTAGAACCTGATTTTCTTGGCTTGGCCATCAGCCCCCTGATACCGGCAAGCTGCTTGATCTGCTGCTTGCTGCCACGGGCTCCGGAATCCAACATCATATATACGGAGTTGAACCCTTGTTTGTCATTGGCCAGCTCCACGATCAGCGACTCCGTAATACGGGTATCGACACGGGACCAGATATCCACGATCTGATTGTAACGTTCGTTATTGGTGATCAACCCCATATTGTAGTTGTCCCAGACCTCATCGACTTCCACCTTCGCATTATCCAGTTGCTCTTCCTTGGTATCGGGAATGATCAGGTCATTGATATTGAAGGACAATCCGCCTCTGAAAGCCATCCGGAAACCCAGGAGCTTGATATCATCGAGGAACTTCACCGTCTTCGGGATCGTCGTCCATTTGATGATATTACCAATGATCTCCCGTAAGGATTTCTTCGTCAGCAGGGCATTCACAAAACCTACTTCCACCGGTACGTTCTGGTTGAACAATACCCGGCCTACCGTGGTATCCAGCAATTTTATTTCCAGCGTATCATCCGGATTGCGCACCCGGGTCTTCACCCTGATATGAGCATGCAGGTCGATCCTTCCTTCATTATAGGCGATGATCACTTCTTCAGCGCTATAGAATGCCTTTCCTTCTCCTTTCACCTTTTCAGTGGGAGTGGACTTCTTACCCTTGGTGATATAATAGAGGCCTAACACCATGTCCTGTGAAGGAAGGGTGATCGGCGTACCATTCTGGGGGTTGAGAATATTGTGGGAAGACAACATCAGCAATTGGGCTTCCAGTACGGCAGCACTGCTCAAAGGCACGTGAACGGCCATCTGGTCACCATCAAAGTCAGCGTTGAACGCCGTACACACCAACGGGTGCAGCTGAATAGCCTTACCTTCAATCAGCTTGGGCTGGAAGGCCTGGATAGACAGTCTGTGCAGCGTCGGAGCACGGTTCAGCATGACCGGGTGCCCTTTCAATATATTTTCGAGGATATCCCATACGATAGCCTCTTTCTTGTCAACTAATTTCCTGGCGCTCTTCACCGTCTTGACGATCCCTCTTTCGATCAGCTTGCGGATAATGAACGGTTTGAACAATTCCGCCGCCATATCCTTGGGAAGACCACACTCATGCAGCTTCAGCTCAGGTCCTACGACGATTACCGAACGGCCGGAATAGTCAACACGTTTACCCAGCAGGTTCTGACGGAAACGGCCTTGCTTTCCTTTCAGCACATCGCTTAAGGATTTCAGGGCACGTCCGCCTTCGGCTTTCACCGCGTTGGACTTACGGCTGTTATCGAACAGGGAGTCGATCGCTTCCTGCAGCATACGCTTTTCATTACGCAGGATCACCTCAGGAGCCTTGATCTCCAGCAGACGTTTCAACCGGTTGTTCCGGATGATCACGCGGCGATAAAGATCATTTAAGTCAGAAGAGGCAAAACGGCCGCCATCCAAAGGAACGAGCGGGCGTAATTCCGGCGGAATGACAGGAATATATTGCATGACCATCCACTCGGGACGGTTGGTGATCCTTGAATTGGCATCCCGGAAAGCTTCCACCACGCTAAGACGCTTCAATGCATCCGCCTTACGCTGCTGGGAAGTTTCATTCGCAGCCGCATTACGCAGGTCGAAAGACAGCTGATCCAGCTCGATCCTTTCCAGGAGGTCATGTACGGCCTCAGCACCCATCTTGGCAATGAACTTGGAAGGATCCTCATCCGGCAGGTACTGGTTGTCCTTTGGCAGGCTTTCCAGTATTTCCAGATATTCCTCTTCCGTCAGCAGATCGCCCGGATTCTGGCCCTTATCCACCCGGATACCCGACTGGATGACCACATATCTTTCATAATAAACAATGCTCTCCATCTTCTTCGAGCTCATCCCCAGCAAATAACCGATCTTATTCGGCAAAGACTTGAAGTACCAGATATGAACTACAGGCACCACCAGTTTGATGTGGCCCATACGTTCCCGGCGTACTTTCTTCTCTGTCACCTCCACCCCGCAGCGGTCGCACACGATACCCTTGTAACGGATACGTTTGTACTTACCACAGGCGCACTCGTAATCCTTTACAGGACCGAAAATACGCTCGCAGAACAGGCCGTCTCTTTCAGGCTTGTACGTGCGGTAGTTGATGGTCTCGGGTTTCAATACCTCTCCGTACGATCTTTCGAGGATCGAGTCAGGTGAAGCAAGTCCGATAGTGATTTTTGAAAAAGTGGCCCTGGGACGATTTTCTTTTTTAATAGCCATATTGCAATATGCGGTTTTTTAATCTTTTCCTACCCTACTGAATGTCAATAAATTATACCCAAAATAGCATTATGATAATGCCAATGCACCTAAATTAAGGAGGGCAAAGGTACAAAATTTACCAGAAAAATTATGTTTTTGTAAGTATAATATGCTAAAATGAAAGTAAAATAATGACTTTGTTCTGATTTTAATTGAAAATTCTACTTTTTATAACAACGATAGAGCATTATGGTTCACTGTCCCGCCCCGGCATCCCCTTTTTTCCAGTCTCTTTACCCGGTCTCTTTACCGCTGCAAAGAATACCGCCATTCATTTCTACTCTACCCTTTCTATTTTGTAAGGATCCACCCAATTCCCCCCAAAAAACAATCAAATTTTATGAACTTTTTATAACAAGTTCATTAACAACCACTTCCAAAACTTTCAAGTATGCCCTCCATAAACACCTCCCCCTACGCGGCGGCCCCCTTTTGAGAAATCCAAATCCAGCCAACTTCGAATTTCCGCCTGTCCGCCCCGCCGGTTCGCACTAATTCCTGTTCCCATTCATGTACTTCTCCCGGATCACATCCTGCACCGGCACATTCTTTATCTTGCTTTCCAGCCAGGAGATAATGTCCAGGTAGACAAACGCCCGGGTCTCAAACCGGTTCTTCTCATATTTCTTCAGCTTCTCCAGCAATTTCTCCAGCTCAGGCCTGATCTGCCCCCGCACCACCTTGAACGATCGCCGGAGAAACCGGAAGATCTCCTCCTCCACCCCGCTCAGATTCTCCATTTTGGCCATAAACCGGTAAACCCCGATCGTCAGGTATTCCAGCAGCTCGAAATTCCCCAGCTCATAATGGGCGATCAGGTGCAGCAACCGCGAATAACACTGCAGGTCAGTGCGCAGATCCACTTTCCAGTTGATGATCTTGTTCAGATAATCGATGGTGCGCTCATAGTCACCGCTCCCGAAATACAGACAGGCGATCTTGTAGTAAAAGACGAGGATCCGGTGGCGGTCGAGATAGATTTCGTATTCCTTCAGCTTCTCCTCAATATACGGCACCAGGGTCAGTCCTTCCGTGAAAGTACCATCCAAAAAATGCTTATTGAGCTTCGATATATATAGATAGACAAAGGTCTGGATCAGATTATTGTGATTGTGCAGCACAATCCCCGACCGGGAGAAGGCTTCAAAATGTTCCAGGGTTTCCGTGAACCTGGGATAATTGAGCAGGTCAAAATGCGCCCCCAGCAGATTGTGCATCCCCTTGATATAGTGAGCCGTCTCGATCCCGATCATAAAAGGCGACTTCTCAAAAAGGTCCACCCACTTTTGCGCATACCGGTAATAAAGCAGAAAATCCTCCCGGATAAAAGCATACCAGCAGTAACTCTGGTATTGATATAATTTCTCATAGAACCCCAGATCCTTCCCCGGCCCGGTTGGTGCATGCTGTTCGAAGAACAGCTGCACCGCCATCTCATCCTTTTCATTACGGGCCAGCCCATTGCGGATATACCAGCTGTACAATTGCAGGGAAAGGTTCGACCAGGCGCTCACCTGCCGCAGATGCCCGTTCACCTCGTCTACTTCCGCAGTAAGGCGGTCAGCCCTGTCCTGCATGCTCCGGGTAATATGCAGCGCCTCGATCTTCTTCTCAAAGAACAATACCTGGAGAAGAAAAGTGACCTGGTTATGGGCCTTGGCGTTTTCCTTGATCCGGTCCAGCATTTTAAGGCTCTGCAGGTAAAGACCCTTATTATACAGAATGCGGGCATGATCCAGCTGCTCATGCAGCTGAATATCGATATTCTCATCATTCTTAATAAGCCGCAGGCTGGAGAGGATCTGACGGTATAAATGCGCTTTGGCATTGGATAACTGCTGCTTTTTGATGCTTTTATTCTTTTCCAGCAGCTGCGCCTCGTCGTAATCCTCCATTTTGTCCATAGCATCGAACAACCGGGTGATTTTCAGGTCTTCACTCCCTGAATTCCGCTTGATATACAGCTTAAAATTCCGCTTTTCGGACTTTTCCAGCGACTTGATCAATTGAAACAGTGCGTCTGACGAGCGGTTGGGCATCGTAATTTACATCTTTAAAGTGCTTACCTGTAAAGGGTTTCAGGCCAATCTCCCCCTCTTACCCAGTGTAAAAAGGTGCTAATAATGATTTTATAGCGAAACTAAACAAAGTTAATTTCGGATTTAAGGTCAATTCCAAAATTTTTAAAAAATCTTATGCCCGACAAAAAAATCTTCATTTTTGATACCACGCTCCGGGATGGAGAGCAGGTTCCTGGCTGCAAGCTCAACACGAAAGAAAAAGTCGAATTGGCCGTGCAGCTGGAAGACCTGGGAGTGGATATCCTGGAAGCCGGCTTCCCGATCTCCAGCCCGGGTGATTTTCACTCCGTGGAAGAGATCTCGAAGATCATCAAAAATGCGACCGTATGCGCCCTGAGCCGGGCCGTGCAAAAAGATATCGAAGTAGCCGCCCAGGCCCTTAAACATGCTAAACGTCCCCGCATACACACCGGCATCGGCACCTCTGACTTCCACATCAAAAGCAAATTCAATTCCACCAGGGAAGAGATCATTGACAGAGCCGTACAAGCCGTAAAATGGGCTAAAAACTTCGTCGACGACGTCGAATTCTACGCCGAAGATGCAGGCCGTACCGACAATGAATACCTCGCCCGCGTCATCGAAGCCGTCATCGCCGCCGGCGCTACCGTCGTCAACATACCCGACACCACCGGTTATTGCCTGCCTGACCAATACGGTGAAAAGATCGCCTACCTCGTGAACAACGTAAAGAATATAGATAAAGCCGTTATTTCCTGCCATTGTCACAACGACCTCGGCCTGGCAACGGCTAACTCCATTGCCGGCATCCAAAACGGAGCCCGGCAGATCGAATGCACCATCAACGGCCTGGGAGAACGGGCCGGCAATACCTCCCTGGGAGAAGTAGTCATGGTGATCAGACAGCATAAGCAGCTGGGCTTCTATACCGGCATCCGGGCAGAACACCTGAATCCCATCAGCCGCCTGGTATCTGATACCATGCGTATGCCCGTCCAGCCTAACAAGGCCATCGTAGGGGCCAACGCCTTCTCCCATTCTTCCGGTATCCACCAGGACGGTTTCCTGAAAGACTCCTCCACCTACGAGATCATCAACCCGCAGGAAGTAGGCGCCGAAGAATCCAGGATCGTGCTCACCGCCCGCAGTGGCCGCAGCGCCCTGGCATTCCGTTTCCAGAAAGTAGGCTACTCATTCGATCGTAATGATATAGATGTCCTGTATGAAAGATTCTTACAGGTAGCAGATACAAAAAAAGAGATCGTCGAAGAAGACCTCCATAATCTGGCAAAAGCATACTTAGAGACCGGCGTTATCGCATGATATAATCCAAGTTGGTATATTATAACATACCACTAATACCAAAAGAACAGAATAGCTTTATATATAATTATGGCAAAAACATTATTTGAAAAGATCTGGGACCGCCACGTCGTCAAAACCATCGACGGCGGACCTTCCGTCTTATACATAGACAAACATTTCATTCACGAAGTGACAAGCCCCCAGGCATTCAAAGGCCTGGAGAACCGGGGCATGAAAGTATTCCGCCCCCAACAGATCGTCGCCACCGCCGACCACAATGTCCCCACCCTCCACCAGGAGCTCCCCATCAAAGATGATCTGTCCAGGTTCCAGGTACAGAAACTGATAGAAAATTGTAAGAAATACGGCGTGGAACTGTACGGCCTCGGGCACCCGTACCAGGGCATCGTACACGTCATAGGACCGGAATTAGGGATCACTCAGCCCGGCATGACTATCGTATGCGGAGACAGCCACACCTCCACGCACGGGGCCTTCGGCGCCATCGCATTTGGAATAGGCACCAGTGAGGTCGAAATGGTCATGGCTACGCAATGCCTGTTGCAGAGCAAGCCCAGGCTGATGCGTATCAATGTGGAAGGGAAATTAAATAAAGGCGTATTATCCAAAGATATCATCCTCTACATTATCGCCGCTATCTCCGCCAGCGGGGCCACCGGCTATTTTGTCGAATACGCCGGCTCCGCCATCCGCAACCTCTCCATGGAAGGCAGGATGACCATCTGCAACATGAGCATCGAAATGGGCGCCCGCGGCGGAATGATCGCTCCGGATGAAACTACCTTCCAATACCTCAAAGGAAGGCAATTCGCTCCCAAAGGAGCAGAATGGGATAAAAAACTGGCCGAATGGAAAGAGCTCTACTCCGATGAAGGGGCCGTCTTCGATAAGGAAATCAATATCGATGCAGCCGACATCACCCCCATGATCACCTACGGCACCAATCCGGGCATGGGCATCCCCGTTACCGGTATCGTTCCGGCGGAAACATCCATCGAAGAAAAAGAACAGTCCTCCTACAGGAAGGCTCTTACCTATATGGGATTACAAGCCGGCGCCCCCATAAAAGGTAGGAAAGTTGACTATGTATTCATAGGGAGCTGCACCAACTCCCGCATTGAGGACCTCCGCCTGGTAGCCTCCTTCGTGAAAGGCAGAAAAAAAGCCGACAACGTGGAAGTATGGATCGTGCCGGGCAGCAAACAGGTAGAAAGGCAAGCCATTGAAGAAGGCATAGACAAGATCTTCTCCGAAGCAGGCTTCCTGCTCCGTCAACCCGGCTGCTCCGCCTGCCTGGGTATGAATGAAGATAAGATCCCTGCCGGCAAATACTGTATTTCAACTTCCAACAGGAATTTCGAAGGAAGACAGGGACCCAATGCCAGAACGCTCCTTGCCAGCCCGCTCACGGCCGCCGCAGCAGCCATCACCGGGGAAGTAACAGATGTGAGGGAGTACTTGTAAATGAATACAAAATAAAAAAATGAGCAAAGCAATAAATAAGATCATCTCTACCGCAGTCCCGCTCAACCGGGAGAACGTAGACACTGACCAGATCATCCCCGCCCGTTTCTTAAAAGCTACCAGCAGAGACGGTTTCGGAGAGAATCTCTTCCGGGACTGGCGCTTTGAAAGCAACGGCCAGCCCAAAAAAGACTTTGTGCTCAATGACCCCACCTACAGCGGAAAGATCCTGGTGGCAGGAAAGAACTTCGGCTGCGGCTCCAGCCGCGAACACGCCGCCTGGGCCATCAAAGACGCCGGCTTCGACGTAGTGGTAAGCAGCTTCTTCGCAGATATCTTTAAAAATAATTCCCTGAATAATTTCCTGTTGCCGGTGACCGTCAGCGACGAATTTCTTCAGAAGATCTTCGCAGCAGTGGAACACGATCCGGCCACAAAAATTGAGGTCAGCCTGGAAGCACAGACCATCACCCTCCCTTCCACCGGCGAAAAAGCAACATTCGAGATCAATAACTATAAAAAGACCTGCCTGCTGAATGGTTACGACGACATCGACTACCTGATCAGCATCCGGCAAGACATAGAAACTTTCGAAAAGCTTCACGAAACAACACATTCATAAAACCCATACCCCAAAACTTATTTTCGTATGCAAAAAAACATTGTTGTTATCGAAGGTGACGGGATCGGCCCCGAAGTAACCCGGCAGGCCATCAAAGTGCTGAATTCCATAGCCGAACAAGGCGGCCATGAATTCACCTATAAATACTGTCTGATGGGCGCCGACGCCATCGACAAAACAGGCAGCCCCCTCCCCGACGAAACGATCGAAGCCGCCCTGAACAGCGATGCTATCCTGTTCGGAGCCATCGGTCATCCCAAATACGATAATGATCCCACCGCCAAAGTAAGGCCTGAACAGGGATTGCTCAAGCTGAGAAAATCGCTGCAATTGTTTGCCAATATCCGCCCGGTGATCACCTATCCGGCCCTGCAGCACCTGTCCCCCCTGAAAGCCAAGATCCTGGAGCACGTAGACTTCATCATCTTCCGCGAACTGACAGGAGGCATCTATTTCGGTAAAAAAGAGACCAACGCAGAAGGTACACAGGCCTCCGACGACTGCGTTTACACCCGCGAAGAGATCGAACGCATCGCCCACCTCGCTTTCCGGAAGGCGCAGCAAAGAAGAAAAAAACTTACCCTCGTCGACAAAGCCAACGTACTGGAAACTTCCCGGCTTTGGAGAAAGGTCGTCCAGGAGATCGCCCCTCAGTACAATGATGTAAAAGTAGACTTCCTCTTCGTGGATAATGCCGCCATGCAGATCATCCTGAATCCCAAACAATTCGACGTGATCCTCACAGAGAACATGTTCGGGGATATCCTCAGCGATGAGGCCAGCGTCATCAGCGGCTCGCTGGGACTTCTGCCTTCCGCCTCCATCGGCAAAGGCGCCGCCCTGTTCGAACCCATCCACGGCTCTTATCCCCAGGCGGCAGGCAAAGATATCGCTAACCCCCTGGGCAGCATTTTGTCCGCAGCCATGCTGCTGGATCATTTCGGACTGCATAAAGAAGCTGACAAAATAAGAGAAGCCGCCAACTGGACATTGCAGAATGGATTCGTCACAAAAGATATAGACCCGATCAATTTTTATTTCACTACAACGATCGGTGAGCTCATCAGCGATTACGTCGGGGGTAAAATACCCGGCGACGTACATAAAGGAAATATAGAATTAAGGAAATCGACGATCATTTAGATCAGACGATCGTTTAGATCATAAGACAATCGTTTAGATCGGAATAATATCACCCGGACCTAAAAAAGTTTAGGCCCTTTTCAAAAAGTTCTTTGTTTATTCAATTGGCGGAAGTATATTCGTGGTAAGAAACATCCTTCATGAATCTACGCAGAGTAAATATTGTCACCCAAATTACCGCAATAATTGTAAAAGAAATTATTGTGGTCGTGGTGGTCATTATTATTCCCTTAAGTCAGGGAGGAGGGTGGTAATTTAAAATACTAAATAAAGATACCAGCGACCCGCCTCCCAAGAGGCGGGTCGCTTTTTTTTACACCCTTCCGCCCCTCCCCACACGGAGGCGCAAGGACAAACAAACGCTCATGGCATATTATAACGCAAATACCATTCTCTGGCTCGACGGAGAATTTAAAAAAGCTTCTGAAGCAGTAACAGACCTCTACGGCCAGTCCCTGCACTACGGCTACGCTGTTTTTGAAGGCATCCGTGCATACCGGACCGACAGCGGCGAGACGAAGATCTTCAAAGCAACCGAGCACTACGACCGCCTCCGGCGTTCCGCTCAGGCCATGAATATGCCTTATGATCATGATACGAGCGAGCTGATCCGTATTACCTACGAAGTACTGGAAAAGAATAATCTCCAGGACGCCTATATCCGCCCCCTTGTCTATGCACCTGCCAACATGAGCTTTAACCGGAACACGGAATCGCATACCACGATCCAGGTCTGGGAAATGGCGCCCTTCCTGGGTGACAAGCTACTGCGGGTCATGACCTCTTCCTTCCAACGGCCTAATCCGAAAGGATTTAAAATAGAAGCGAAAGCATCCGGTCACTACGTGAATTCCATCCTGGCCAGCCAGGAAGCAAAGGCCAACGGATACGACGAGGCCCTGCTCACCGACATGAACGGCAACGTAGCCGAAGGACCGGGAGCAAATGTATTCTTTGAAAAAGCAGGCAAATTATTTACCCCCTCCACAGGCAATATCCTGCCAGGCATTACCCGCGCCACCGTCCTGGAGATCTGTGGAGAGCTGGACATCCCCGTGGAAGAAAAGACTTTCACGACAGCTGAGCTTGCCGGAGCGGACGCCGCCTTCTTCTGCGGGACAGCAGCAGAAGTGATCGGCTGGGAGTCCCTGGACGGAAGACCTTTCACCCTGCCCTGGAAAGAGTCCCTGAGCCGGAAGATCCAGCAGGCCTATAAAGATAAAGTAGTAGAAAAACAACATCAGTTGGAAACAGTATAACCAGTTGGAAATAATATAGCCAGTTGGAAACA
>JAATFV010000012.1 GCA_015655015.1 Chitinophagales bacterium
ACCAACCTGGGTCTTGATTTCACCCTGATGCATAATCGTATCAGCGGTAACCTCGATGTCTATAATAAGAACACTACCGACCTCATCGGCAGTACTCCGCTGAACCCTTTTTCCGGATTCTCCGGCACGACAGGAAATGTAGGGAGGTTGCGCAATCAGGGGATCGAGCTGTCCTTAAGGACACTTAATATCCGGGTGAAGGATTTCTCCTGGACTACTAATTTTGTCTTCAGCTATAACAAGAACAAACTGTTATCCTATGTAGCGCTCAACCCGCAGTA
This sequence comes from Chitinophagales bacterium, assembly GCA_015655015.1. Classification (GTDB taxonomy): domain Bacteria; phylum Bacteroidota; class Bacteroidia; order Chitinophagales; family Chitinophagaceae; genus Puia. Next base: position 282 of record JAATFV010000012.1, read on the forward strand.
TTTCAATGCGTCTTCCAAGTTATACTCCAGCTACCTGACAGGATATGCTATGAGTCCGCTGTTCGCCTATCGTTTTGCCGGGCTGGACAATATGGGTGATCCCCAGATTCACCTGACTGATCATACTATCAGCAAAGACCCCAATGCCGCCGAGGTGGATGATGTCAAATACATGGGGACGACACAGCCGGTGTTTAACGGCGGGTTCTCCAATACTTTCACTTACAAGGGACTTTCCCTGGCCGTGAATATGATCTATAGTATGGGTAATGTCATGCGCAATGATATGAACCAATTTTATACGGACAGGATGTGGAATACCACTTCTTTCAGCGGTATGCCCATTACTACAGACTTCTTGAAAAGATGGAAACAGCCGGGTGACGAAAAGACCACCAATATACCTTCTTATGTGGGCAGCTATGTCAGCTATTCCAGGAGAAATACCGATTATTATGTAAAGGGAGATCTCAATGTCGAAAGCGCCAGTTATGCAAAGATCCGGGATATTACCCTGGCTTATAACCTGGCTCCGTCTCTCCTCCAGCTGGTGAAGGTGCAGACCATTCGTGTGTATGCGCAGGCGACGAACTTTTTGGTATGGAAGGCCAATCATGACGGCATCGATCCGGAATATGAGTCCATTTCCTATGGAGGCAGAAATGTTCCTCCTTTTAAGCATAGTTATAGCCTGGGCGCCAATATCACATTTTAATTCCTGTTAAAAGAAAAAGCATGAACAAACATCATATACTAACTGCCGCCGGGATCATCCTGATGGTGTCTCTCACTGCCTGTAAAAAGGACTTTCTGAATGTTGTCCCTTTAGGAAATCAGATAGCTTCCACGACTAATGATTATGATCAGCTGATGAACGATCCGGCTTTCTACTATTATAGTTTTTCAGGTGGCTGGCAGGAACCTGCCCTGATGGGTGATGAAGTGGCGGCCGATGCTGATTACTTCAATGAAGGATCGGCCCAGATGGCAAGAGCTTTCCAATGGCAGGCCGGCATTTTTCAGCAGAAGGACGGAGAGCCATTTGACTTACAGCTCCAGCTGGGCAATATGTACGAATGTAATAAGGTCATTGCAGAGGTGGATGAGTCTCCGGGCGGGACGGATTCTCTTAAGGCAGAGCTGAAGGCTGAGGCCATGACAACACGCGCCTGGCTCAACTTCGAGTTTATTAATTTCTATGCGAAACCTTACCTGGCTTCCACGGCAGCTACCGATCCCGGTTTCCCCATCATCGACAAGCCCAATATTGCCATGTCCAGTTATACGCGCGCAACCGTACAGGCCGTCTATGATTTCATGATAAAAGACCTCACGGAGGCTATAAAAAGTCTGCCTGTAAAAGCTAAGTTCCAGACCCGTATGTCCAGGCCCGCTGCCGAAGGATTGCTGGGTAAGGTCTATCTCTTCATGGGCAGGAACAGCGATGCAGCTCCCCTGCTCAATGCTGCCCTGACGGATGTGGCTGCTGCCGGCGTGCCTGTATTGTATGACTACAATGTCACTTTCGGTCCCGGCGGGTCCTTTTTACCCATCGACCCCTTTTACGGACCGAGCTCACCCGGTCAGAATTACAACGATCTGACAGAAGCTGTCGTATCCAAGGTCTTTTATAACGGTTCCTATGGAGGCAACTTTTTTGGCAATGACGGCCTGGTCCTGGACCCGACGGCAGCGGTATTATACGGCTCCACTGACTGGCGCCTGAAATTTTATTCATCTAATAACCCTGACGGCTCTGTCATTCCCAACGGAAGATTGCGCAAATACGGCGTTAAATGGTCGCGCTGCGGCCTGCAGCTGTCTGACCTCTACCTGCTGAGCGCTGAGTGCAAGGCCCGGACAAATGATCTCGCCGGCGCAAAGACGGATGTAGAGACCCTGCGGAAAAACCGGATGCCGGTGGCAGATGCAGCGGTTCCTCCTGCCTCCGCTACCGATCAGGGGGCTCTCATCAAATTCATCATTGACGAACGCATTCGTGAATTTGCCCTGGAAGGGGCCCGCTGGTTCGACATGCGGCGCCTTTCCGTCGATCCGCTGTTCGCCGGACAGACCTTTACCCATACTCTTTACAATACCGACAACACCACAACGGTCTATACACTGGAACAGCCTAACCGGCTGACCCTGCAGATACCGCCCTCGGTCATAGGGCCCAATTCCGGCATGGTGAACAACCCATAACGGGAAATTCACCATCAATGCGGCGGAAGCGCTGGCGGAAAAGGAGTAATACCAAAAAGATGGAATGCATTAATAAATTGAAATCACACAAATCAGTATGGATAGTATTGTAAAAATCGAACACCTGTCCCATAAGTACAGCAGCTCCTGGGCGATCCGTGACATTAATATAGAGATCAATCAGAGTGGTATCGTGGGACTGCTGGGCTCTAATGGCGCCGGAAAGTCCACGACGATGAACATCCTCTGCGGAGCATTGAACCAGACCGAAGGGAATGTTTTTATCAACGGCATCGATACCCGGGAAGAGCCCGAGCGTGCTAAAAAGGAGATTGGCTTTTTACCGCAGACCCCGCCGCTGTACATGGATCTTACCGTGGATGAATACCTGATTTATTGCGCTGACCTGCGGTTGATGGAAAAGGCGAAGATCAAACCGGCTTTGGAGGATGCCAAGGAACGTTGCGGTATCACGCATTTCAGCAACCGACTGATCCGGAACCTGTCGGGGGGCTATCGTCAGCGGGTGGGGATCGCACAGGCCATTATTCACCGGCCCAGGCTGGTGGTGCTGGATGAGCCTACCAATGGACTGGACCCTAATCAGATCATCGAAGTAAGAGCGCTCATCAAAGAGATCGCTGCCGACCGGGCGGTGATCTTCTCTTCCCATGTCCTCACGGAAGTGCAGGTGTTGTGTAAGGAGATCAAAATGATCGAAGGGGGAAGGATCGTTTTTTCCGATACGATGGACGCTTTCAACAATTATGTGGAGCCGCATAGTGTGCTGATGCATATGGAAAATCCTCCTTCGGAAGCCGAGCTGCTGAAGATACCGGGGGTGACGAAAGTGGATTTTCTCACGGAACGGCAGGTCAGGGCCTGGTTCAGCGGAGACCAGGAGGTCACGGAAAGGCTCATTGCGGCCAACGTGCAGTACGGCTGGAAGCTGAGAGAGATCAGCCTGGATAAGAGCGCTATCGACGAGATCTTCAAACAATTATCTAATAAAACATCTCAATAACATATTCATGAAGCCGGTACTTAAAATTGCAAGGACAGAGTTGCGCAGCCTGTTCTATTCGCCTATTGCGTGGTTCTTAATGATCGTTTTTATGGTCCAGTGCGGACTGGCGTATATCTACCAGCTGGATTCCAATGCCAGGACCCAGGAGCTGAATGGCATCGGCCTGCAATATATGACTGATCTGACGCAGCGGATCTTTCTGAGCAGGGAGGGTGTGTTCAGCAATGTCATGCAGAAATTGTATCTCTATATTCCCCTGCTCACGATGGGGCTGATCAGCCGGGAGATCAATGGCGGCACGATCAAGCTGTTGTATTCATCGCCTATCAAAGTGCAGCAGATCGTGTTCGGCAAATATCTGGCCATGATGGTCTATAGCCTGGTGCTGATCGCAATCGTGGGCATCTTTATGATTGCGGGGATGTTCAATATCAAATCCGCTGATGGAGGAATGTTGTTATCCGGTACGCTGGGATTCTATCTGCTGTTGTGTACGTATTCGGCGATCGGTCTTTTTATGTCCTGTCTTACTACCTACCAGGTAGTGGCGGCGGTGAGCACTTTCGTCATGATCGGTATATTAAGTTATATAGGGCAATTATGGCAGGGGATCGATTTTGTGAGGGACCTGACTTATTTTCTTTCTCTTTCCGGTCGTACGGAGCATATGCTGAGCGGGCTGATCACGACTAAAGATGTGATCTATTTTCTACTCATTATTTATATTTTTCTGGGCCTCACTATCAGTAAGCTGAAGGCGGGAAGGGAGTCCAAATCTTTTCTTGTCAAAGCGGGAAGATATGTGGTCATTGTGGTATCGGCGCTGGCGATCGGTTATATCAGTTCACGTCCGGCCCTTACCGGTTATTGGGATGTTACCGCCAACAAATCCAGGACATTGACTCCCAATGCACAGCGTATTATCAAAGAATTGGGGGACGAGCCGCTGGAATGGACAATCTACAATAATCTGTTGGGGAGCCATAATTATTATGGTTTGCCGGAAGCCCGTAACATGGATCTGGCCCGCTGGGAACCGTATACCCGTTTCAAGAACTCAATAAATTTCCATTATGTCAATTATTATGACAGCGCCGAGGAGAGTAAATGGATGTATAAACAGTATCCGGGCAAGACGATCAAAGAGATAGCGGATATGAATGCGAAGAATTTCAATCTGAAGCTGTCTATGTTCAAGTCTCCAGGGGAGATGCATAAGATCGTCGATCTGAGGCCGGAAGGCAACCGGTATGTCATGCAGCTGAAGTATAAGGACAGGGCTACTTTCCTGCGGATATTCGATGATAATATGGTTTTTCCCAGTGAGACGGAGGTGTCGGCTGCTTTCAAACGGCTGCTGGCGGCGAAGTTGCCAAAGGTGGCTTTTCTGAGCGGGGACCTGGAACGGAATATCAATAAGATCGGGGAAAGAGATTACAAGATTCTTACGAATATGCCTTCTTTCCGTCGTTCGCTGGTGAATCAGGGGTTTGATGTCGACACTTTGTCCCTGGAAACGGGGGATATTCCTGCTGATATCTCTACGCTGGTGATTGCCGATCCCAAGACTGCTCTGAGTGCTGCCGGCCTGGTTAAAATTCAGCAATATATCGACAAAGGAGGAAATTTACTGATAGCGGGTGAACCGGGTAAGCAGGCGTTATTGAACCCGCTGCTGGAGAAGATTGGCGTTCAGCTGCTGGATGGGGTCCTTGTACAGCCCAGTAAGGAATTGGCTCCTGACCTGGTGCAGGCGGAGCTAACGTCCGCGGTGGCCGGTTTTTATAAAGGGCTTGCGAAAAATTATGAGGACGGCATGAAAGTCACCATGCCGGGAGCGACAGGTCTTTCCTATACTCCGAACAGTGGTTATACTGTCACGCCTTTATTGTTGACCAACGGGGAACAGAGCTGGATTAAGAAAGGCAAACTGGTGGTAGATTCTGCGGATATCATCTATATGCCTGCCAATGGGGACGAGAAGAAGTCGGTTCCGACCGCATTGAGCCTGACCCGACAGATCAATGGCAGGGAGCAGCGTATTATAGTGACCAGTGATGCCGATTTTATAAGCAATGGCGAATTGAAAAGATATAATGTGCAAAACGCTAATTTCTATTTTAGCACTGCCTTGTTCAGCTGGCTGAGCTATGGGGAGTTCCCGATCGATACCTCCCGGCCGGATGCCAGGGATAACCGGGTAAAAGTGACGTCTGAGCGGGTGGATATGTTAAGAATATTACTGATATGGGTTTTTCCGGGTCTGTTACTTATCTTTGGAACCGTTCTGCTAATCAGACGAAAAAGAAAATAGGCTCTATGGTATTTACTACAGACAAACAAACGCTGGAGGACCTGAACATTTTTGGCAAACAAGGCAGTGATTCGGTCTATACTATCTTCAACCGGACAACTACCCGGGGAGGAGCGTCGATCCTGGAAGAAATGTTCCGCTATCCCTTATCGGATGAGCACACCATCAATCGCCGGAGCGGGATCATTCAATATTTTGCTGCTTTGGGTATGACCTTCCCTTTTCAAAGCGCTCATTTCGATGCCGTAGAGCCGTATCTCAGCAATACGGATGAGCGGACGAAACTTTCGACCGAAGAGCATTCGATCGGCAAGAAGCTAAGCAACCTGATAGGGGTAGACGCGGAAACGGCCGTGATCTATAAGGGGGTGACGGCTTTGACGGAGCTGTTAAAAGGCTCGCGGGATTTTATCGCTTCCCTGGACGGGAAGCCGGGAAATTCACCGGGCCTGTCGTCCGGCCATTTTTACCAGACAGATAAGGAGGCTATATTGGACCTGCTGGCGGAGCCTGCTTTTGCTCCGGTATTCAAAGATCAGGGTAAGTTATCCCATGCAACGATGGCGGAGTACGATGTGCTTTTCCGTTTCCGGCATCGCAATATTCTACAGAAATTATTACGTCATATCTATTACCTGGATGTTTATCTGTCCGTCGCAAAGGTGGCGCTGGAGCGGAAATTCGTGTTTCCTACCGCCTTGCCGAGAGATCGCCATCTGCTCAATCTGGAAGGGGTGTATCACCTGCAGCTGAAAAAGGCTATTCCTAATACGGTGCAGATCACGCCGGACGGCAATGTGCTGTTTCTGACAGGGGCGAATATGGCGGGTAAGTCCACCTTCATGAAGTCATTGGGCATTGCGCTGTTCCTGGCGCATATGGGTTTCCCGGTGGCTGCTGAAAAAATGGAATTCTCCGTGCTGGATGGCATTTATACGACTATCAACCTCCCGGACAACCTGGGCATGGGCGCCAGTCATTTTTATGCCGAGGTGCTGCGGGTCAAAAAGGTCGCCCAGGAGCTGAGCCTGGGGAAGAACCTCTTTATCATCTTCGATGAGCTATTCCGGGGCACCAATGTGAAAGACGCCTATGAGGCTACCATCGCCATTACGGCAGGTTTTGCTGCCAAAAGGAACAGCATGTTCGTCATCTCTACCCATATCATCGAGGCCGGGGATGTGCTGAAGGAGCGCAGCCCTTCTATCAATTTCGTATACCTGCCAACGCTCATGAAAGGCAATACCCCGATCTATACCTATACCCTGGAGTCCGGTATTACGGCCGACAGGCATGGTATGGTCATTGTCAATAATGAGGGCATCCTCGATATTTTAAAGAACGGCATCCTGAACAGCAATAAAACGACACTTGCATGAGCTTTATAGCAGACAAACAGACCCTGGAAGATCTGAACCTGTTGGGCAAATACAAGCCCTATTCCATCTACAGTCTTTTCAATAAGGCAGCGACTACCGGCGGCGAGAGAAAACTGGAATCGATGTTCCAGCATCCGTTGACGGATGCGGAGGCTATCAACCAGCGCAGTAAGATCTTTCAATATTTTCAGCAAAAGGCGCTGACTTTTCCTTTTACCAGGGAAGAGATCGGCATCGTGGAAGATTTCCTGGGCGCCGGCAGCGGCAATATCCTGTCGGCGGGCGTGGGCGCTATGCGTAAAAAACTGATGAGCACGCTGGTGCGGGACGAGGCCTATGGCATCCTGCAGACAGGCGTGCAGACCGTCATCAATGTATTGAACGGCCTGATCGATCTTTTAGGCAAGCTGGAAGAGCCGGAATCTCCCACCTTGCGGGAGTTTGGAAGGCCTTTCCAGGAAGAGGTGAACCTGCTGAAAAAGATCCTGGGTGACAGGAGGTTATCAGGACTGCGGCAGGAAAAGGGCGTTACCCAGCTGCCGTTGTTGAAAGTAGCCAGGTATGATCACCTGTTCAGGCAGGTGCTGGCGGAAGAGATGGAGACGATCATGGAGCAGATCTACCGGCTGGATGTCTTCATTGCCGTCAGCAATGTGGCCAGGACAAAAGGGTTTGGTTATGCGCAGGCATTACCCGGCGAAAACCGTATCCTTCGTGCAGCCGCCTTGAGCCATCCCGGCCTGGAGAAGGCTGTAGCCAATCCGATCAGCCTTCACCAGGACAGCAATATGCTGTTCCTGACGGGCGCCAATATGGCCGGTAAGAGCACTTTCATGAAATCATTCGGCATAGCCGTTTATATGGCTCATATGGGTTTTCCCGTGGCAGCTTCGGAGATGGTCTTTTCGATCAGGGATGGGATCTATTCTTCCATCAATGTGCCCGATAATTTAGCATTGGGATTGAGTCATTTCTATGCTGAGGTGCTCCGGGTGAAAAAGGTGGCGGAAGAGGTGGCAGCGGGTAAGAACCTCGTCGTTATATTCGACGAGCTTTTTAAAGGCACCAATGTGAAGGATGCCTATGACGCCACACTGGCTGTGACGGAATCCTTTTCGCAATACAGGAATTGTTTTTTCATCATCTCCACCCATATCATCGAAGTAGGGGAGACCTTACGCGAGAGATGCGATAACCTGCAGTTCGCGTATCTGCCTACTGTTATGGATGGTAATGTTCCCAGGTACACCTACAAAATGGAACGGGGCATCACGACGGACCGTCATGGTATGATGATCATTGAGAACGAGAATATCCTTACTATCCTCGCAACGGAAGAAGGTTTAAAATTAAAACTACATTCAAATTAAAATGAAAAAGATCATTTTGTCTTTACTGGTTTTGGGACCGGTCAGTTTGTGGGCGCAGGAAAAGTCTTTCACGCTTACGGGAGAATTGAAGAACAGCCCTGTCAGCGGCGGGTATGTATACCTGGCATATCCCAAAGACGGGCAGACCAAGCTGGACAGTGCTCAGGTCACTGCCGGCAAGTATATTTTCAAGGGAGAGATCAGCAGTCCGGAGCAGGCGACTCTTTTCTGCGTGAGCCCGATGAGCATGCCCAGCAGGATGCCTAAGAATCATGTCGGTATCTTTCTGGAGCCGCTGAGCTTCAGCGTTACCCATGTCGATTCCTTTTCCAATATCACGACCAGCGGATCGGTCGCCAATATTGAGTTCAGCAAGCTAATGAAACAGCTGGAACCCCTGATTGCCAAAGAGCAGAAGCTTAGCGGAGAATACCGGGACGCCAGCTCCGCAGGCGATACGGCCAGGGTGGAGCAGATAAAAAAGGAATTCGATGCTATCAATAATACGATGAAGGAAGATGTGTTGACGGTGTATGTTAAAAATAATCCTGCTTCTCCAATCGCCCTGTTCGCTTTGCAGAACACCATCAGTGGCGAAGTGGACCCGGCTGTTGTCGGACCTCTTTTTGACCATTTGTCGGAGGCTAATAAAAAATCTGAAGCAGGGGTAGCCTTGCAAAAGGCGCTCGATGCCGCCAAGGCAACCAGCATAGGGCAGGTAGCGCCTGATTTTACGCAGAACGATACGCTGGACAAGCCGGTGAGCCTTGCTTCCTTCCGGGGCAGCTATGTGCTGGTGGATTTCTGGGCCAGCTGGTGTGGTCCCTGCCGGATGGAAAATCCAAATGTTGTGATCGCTTATAATAAATACAAGGGGAAAGGATTTAAGATCCTCAGCGTATCCCTGGACAGGCCGGGTGCGAAGGACAAGTGGCTGGAAGCTATCCATAAAGATGGGCTGACCTGGCAGCATGTGTCCGACCTGCAGTTCTGGAATAATGCCGTCGCCAAAGCCTATGGCGTCAACAGCATTCCGACGAATTTCCTGCTGGATCCGCAGGGCAAGATCGTGGGGAAGAGTTTGAGAGGGGAGGAATTAGAGAAGAAATTAGAAGATATTTATAAGAATTAAGCTATAAGGATCATAAGGGTCTAAAAAAAAATCCCTGCTTCGGCAGGGATTTTTTTTTAGACTAATTTTATTTCTATGCGTTCCTGTTGATGCAATTCAGGTCTTCGAAGGCAACTTCCAGTCGTTTGCCGAAACTTTCTTCTGCTTTGCGCAGCCAGACGCGGGGATCATAATGTTTTTTATTGGGCTTGGCGGGTCCTTCGGGGTTGCCAAGCTGGCCCTGGAGATAACCTTCATTCTTTTTATAGAACTCCAGGATACCGTCCCAGAAAGCCCATTGCAGGTCGGTATCGATATTCATCTTGATAGCGCCGTAGCTGATGGCTTCGCGGATCTGGTGCTGCGGGCTGCCGCTGCCGCCATGGAAGACGAAGTAGACTGGTTTGGGACCGGTCTTCAATTGTTTTTCGATATAGTCCTGGCTGTTCTTCAGGATGATAGGACGCAGCTCCACATTGCCCGGGCTATATACGCCGTGTACGTTTCCGAAGGCGGCAGCTACGCCAAAGAGGCGTCCCACCTTGCTCAATTCGACATAAGCATGCGCTACGTCTTCGGGCTGGGTGTAGAGCTTGTGATTTTCTACGCCGCTGTTATCTACGCCGTCTTCTTCGCCGCCGGTAACGCCCAGCTCGAT
>JAATFV010000145.1 GCA_015655015.1 Chitinophagales bacterium
AGAATCCGTGATCCTTTTAACCATAGTCGTGTGCCCGGCCAATCCTACATGACCAGCACCGCTGCCCCATGTACCTCTCCTTTGCGGAGCGCGGCCAGCGCCTCATTCGCCTGCTCCAGCCGAAACAGCTGCGTATCCGCCTTCACCGGCACCTTCGCCGCCAGCGCCAAAAACTCGAGACCATCCTTCCTCGTAAGATTCGCTACCGACCGGATGATCCTTTCTTCCCACAGCAGTTCATATGCGAAAGAAGGAATATCGCTCATGTGGATCCCCCCGCATACAACGCTGGCCCCCTTGTCCACATCCTTCAGCGCCTTGGGCACCAATTCACCCGCAGGCGCAAAAATGATCGCCGCATCCAGCCGCTCCGGCGGCGACTCCGAAGAACCTCCCGCCCATATGGCGCCCAGCCGGATAGCAAAGGCCTGCGATTCTTTATCTCCGTCCCGGGTAAAGGCATACACCTTCTTCCCCTGGTACAGCGCCACCTGGATCAGAATATGTGCCGCCGCCCCAAATCCATAAATCCCCAGCCGCTCCGCCTGCGGTCCGATCATACCATACGAACGGTACCCGATCAGGCCCGCGCACAGCAGCGGCGCTCCCATTGGATTTCCATATCCGGCATCCAGCGAAAAACAATAATCTGTATTCGCCACCGTATATTCCGCATAGCCCCCATCCAGGGTATACCCGGTGAACAACGCATTCTCACATAAATTCTCCTCTTTTTTCAAACAATACCGGCAATGCCCGCAGGTATAACCCACCCAGGGAATACCCACCAGGTCTCCCGGCTTCCATGTTGTCTCCGATCCACCCACGGCCGCCACTCTTCCCACAATCTCATGCCCCGGGATCAGCGGCAGCTTCGGATGCGCCAGCTCACTATCCATGATATGAAGGTCCGTCCGGCAGACCCCGCAGGCAATGATCTTAACCAATACCTGCCCCGCCAAAGGCGCCGGAATGGGAACCTCCTTCAAAACGAGCGGACGGCCCGGCATTTCCAGCACCATCGCCTTCATCGTTTCAGGGATCAATACACGCGGATCACTATTCATTTTCGGATCACTATTCATTTATTATTTTATGTCTTCAAGGTAATTTTTTTTTTTTGAATTATAAATTAAGCGGCCTTTAATTCTCCAATATCACTTTCAATGCTTTTTCCTTTGCGGCATGTTCAAATGTATCATAGGCCTCGATCATCTGATCCAGCTTGAAACGATGCGTAATTCAACCACCCTGTCACCCCGCAAAACACCGCTTGTGGCAAGAATATTGCGGTACATTCTACATGAATAGTCTACAACCGGTCTACTGGCTTTTTATCCTGGCCATTCCTATAGCCTGCATCGCCTGGACCGTAACCCACGAAGAAATATTTTCCGAGCCAAGGAACTACTGCAAAAAACAAAGTTTATCCGGAAAGACCCTGCTCCACCGGAAATTCTTCTACCTCTTCACCTGTGAATACTGCTTCAGCTTTTATGTCACCGCCCTATTGCTCTTCATTACCAGGTACCACTTGCTCTATCCGGATTGGCGGGGTTACCTGATTTCAGGCTTTTCCCTGATCTGGATCGCCAATATTTATATGAGCCTGTTCTTTCTCATCCGCACTGATCTTAAAAATGACGGATTGGACAGCAAACTCAAAGAATCGGAGTTGAAAAAATGCGAGGACTCAAAAGGAACGATCGATACTATCATAAAATAATAACAATAGCACCAGCGATTATTGACCGTACTGCCACCCACGATTTTAATAGGCGACAGTACGGTTTCTTTCAAAAAGAAGAGTTACCTCGTTTAAACCAGGACAATAGACAATCGTTTAAAACAGGACAATCGCTTAAAACAGGGCAATCGTTTAAAACGGATCAGTCAGTTCGCTGACACGGATCAATTTCTTATTGACAAATTCATCGATACCCAACTCCGACAGCTCACGACCATATCCCGAACGTTTCGTCCCCCCAAAAGGCAGGTCCGCCTGCGTCCAGGTCGGATGGTTGATAAAAACCATACCCGTATCGATCTGATCCGCCACCCGCTTACCCCGTTCTATGTCCTTCGTAAATACCGATCCCCCCAGTCCAAATGGAGAATCATTTGCCAGCAAAATGGCCGCCGCTTCATCCTTCACCTTGTAAAAAGAAGCCACAGGGCCAAACAACTCCTCGTGATACGCTGCGATCCCGGGCTTCAGGTCTGTCAGGATGGTCGGCTGCATAAAGGCGCCCGGCCTGTCCACCCTTTTTCCCCCCAGCAACACTTTAGCTCCGCCTTTCACAGACCGCGATACCTGGTCTTCCAATTGTACCGCCGCTTCCTCGCTGCTCAAAGGACCTAATTGCGTAGCCCGGTCCATCGGATCGCCTACCACCAGTTTCGATAGCTTGTCTTTAAACTTTTTCAGGAACTCATCCGCGATGGGCTCAACGGCAATAAACCGCTTGGCCGCCACACAGCATTCCCCATTATTGTTCATGCGGCCAACGACGGCCCATTCCACCGCCTGGTCGATGTCCGCATCTTCCAGGATGATAAATGCATCACTCCCCCCCAATTCCAGGACAGACTTCTTCAAATGCTTCCCCGCTTCGGCAGCAATGCTCGCTCCGGCCGCTTCGCTCCCGGTCAGCGATACCCCCTTGATCCGTTCATCCGCTACGAGCGCTGACGCCCTTTTGCCGGACATCAGCAGGTTGGTGTACACCCCATGCGGCGCACCAGCCTCCCTGAAAAGATCCTCCAGAAGGATGCTGCATTGCGGTACGATAGACGCATGTTTGACCAGGACGGTATTCCCGATCATAATATTGGGCGCGGCAAAACGGGCCACCTGGTAAAAAGGAAAGTTCCAGGGCTCCACCCCTAACAGCACGCCAATAGGGCTATACCGTATGAAAGCCTTTCCAAATTCCGGGTTCAGGGTCTTATCCGCCAGGAATTTCGCTCCATTGGTCGCATAATAATCGATGATATCCGCGCTGAGCGCGATCTCCCCTTCCGCCTGGGAGATCAGCTTACCCATCTCCGTCGTAATGATCTTTGCCAGAGCCGGTTTCTTCTCCCGCATCAGGGACGCCACCTTATGCAATACAGCCGCCCGCTCCTCATAACTTGTCTTTTTCCAGAGATCAAATGCCTTGACCGCCTGTGCGACCGACGCATCGACGGCCTTTTCTGTCATTTCCTCGAAAGACTTCTCCGTCTTATTCGTGGATGGATTGATCGTTTGAATCGCCATAGTATTTATATTTAATTTAATTCACTCATTTTTAAAAAGCAATAGACGCTTCCGCCATCTCCCCATAGAATCCCCCCCATTCGGTATATTGAGCGCCGGATAATTCCTATATTCCTCGCGGACATATTCCGCTTTCAGCATAATCCACCCCCAGCCTATTTCTTAACGACCATGGTAAAGTTGATCGTCAACCCATCCCCCGTTTTCAAAGCGCCCAGCATATAGGTCGGCGGCTTGATCTGGTAATCGCTCATCAGCAGCTTATCCGTACCCGTACAGGTAATCGATCCATCAGCCTTTACCACGCAGGCAGCGATCAGCACCACAGGTTTGGTCACACCGGCGATAGTCAGCCCCCCGTTGCTCTTTACGCTGAACTGATTGCCGGTGCCCGGGGTTACCGTCGAAGAAGACGCCACGAAAGCAATATTGCCGCCGGTTTTCGCCTTCATTGCATCATAGGCCTTCGAATCCATCCCGGATTTACCGCTTTTTAAACTATGAACCGGAAAAGAAAAATTAAAGGTTGCAAGACCACCCGGCATAGAAGGCTTGCCCGCCAAATAAGTGAATTTCGCCATACAGCTGACGTTCTTGTCTTCCATCGACCAATCGTGCAGATTAGATGTTCCCAATACCTTAATATCGGCGCCCGCCATTCCATCGGCCCTGTTAACACCCGTGATCGGGACGACCGAAAAGGCCGTAAGGCCAATGACAATCCCTATCCCTATCAGCGAATACGCCATAAAATGGTAAGAAAATTTTAAACCTCTGTTATTTTTCATAAAAAAATCATTTACTTTTTTTTCTTCTTATTATTTTCCATGCAACAAAAATGAAGCAATACCCGCTATGAAATGTTACAGACCTGCCCCGAAAAATAGTAAAATTCACACCCCGCGCTTCCCCGCAGATACCTCTGCCCGGTACAGGTGTGAATTATATAATTAATTTATGGAAGGGTATAACATTAATTGCCTTAAATCGTCCAGTTTGTCGGGAGCCGGCGCCATCATCCCGGATTCCTGGCAATCATGACTATAAACAACATCGTTCATCCCTGCGAAGGCGCAGGAAAAGGACGGAAAAAATTTCCCCATTAATACCCACCCTCCCTATTCTTCCCGGGCAGGACTATTGGTGCTGCCCCTTTTAGGTGGTGCAGTCATTTGGCTGGGCATCTTTCCAGCCTGGCTTATGAACGTGATTAATGCGTTAACATAACGTTATTCTCAATATCCACTTATTTCGAAGGATGTGGCAGGGATATTGTGCCCATTCAAATACCGTTGACATCATCAGAACAGCCAACTGATCGGGCAAATAACAACAACCCATATTTAAAACCCGTGCATGGCGAATGTTAGGTGCTTATATATATTCCCCTACGAAATATCCGCATCCCTCCAATCACTTTATTCATTTCACTTTCCTTAAACCGAGGGCTATGACCATCTATATTAAAAATATGGTATGTATTCGCTGCAAAATGGTCGTCAAGGCCGAGTTAGCCAATATGGGGCTTCACTTTACCCGGGTTGACCTGGGACAGGCCGATATCACCGGGGATATTTCCATCGCCCAGCACGATCAGATCAAAGCCGACCTTTTAAAATCGGGCCTTGAGCTGATCGATGACATCAAAAGCGTCCTTATTGAAAAAATAAAAAAAGTGATCATCGAGTTGGTTCATTACTCCGAAGAACCCCTCCCCGTCAATCTGTCCGTATATTTAAGCCAACAGCTGCACCATAATTACACCTATATGGCCAATATCTTCTCCGAAAGGCAGGGCCATTCCATTGAAAAATTTCTCATAGAACATAAAATTGAACGGGTAAAGGAATTGCTCATTTACAATGAGCTCAACCTTACTGAGATAGCCTTTAAAATGCACTACAGCAGCTTAGCCCATCTTTCCTCGCAGTTCAAGAAAGTCACCGGCCATACCGCATCCCATTATAAACATCTCAAAGTGCAGCAGCGAGCCATGCTTGAAGAGATCTAAAGTGATCTAAAAAGATTTAAAAAGGTTTAAATAGCTTAATCGTTTCCAATCAGCGCTTCCAGCCGCCTGTCCCTGTTATAGATATCGCGCCGGAAATTTAGCTTGCCTGCGCGGTCCACCCAGGCAGTAAAATAAGTGATAAATACAGGAAACGGCTTCTGCAAAGAAACATACTGCTCTTCCCCGCTGTCCATGGCCTTGCTGATCTCCGCTTCATTCCATTTCGGATCATCGCGCAAAAGGTATAAGGCCAGCTTCATGGGATCGGCCAGCCGGATGCATCCATGACTAAACGCCCTGTTATCCTCGCCAAACAAACTTTTCGCCGGGGTATCATGCAAATAAATATTAAACTGGTTAGGAAACAAGAACTTCACCCTCCCCAATGAATTCCAGGGGCCCGGCTTCTGACGGACACTATTTCCATTCCACTCCATATGATTCAGAGCCATGTAATGACTGTCTTTCCGGATACCCGGCAGCACCTCTTTTTTCAGAATGCTCGCCGGCACGTTCCAGTAAGGACTGAACACGATATATTTCATAGCGCCAGAAAAGATCACCGTCTTATGCAACGCCTGACCCACCACCACCTTCATGTCCCATAACAAGGAATCATCCATATACATATGCAATTTGAATTCAGGAATATTGATCGCCAGGTATCCGCCTTTTACAGACTCCGGCAACCACCGGCTCCGCTCCATATTCACCCCCATCTGCCGGATCCTGCTTTCAACCGGCACATTCAGCGCAGCGATCATTTCCCTCCCGATAATACCGTCCTCCTTCATGCCCAACCGATGCTGAAATCCCTCAACCGCACGCTCCAGGTCCCCATCAAAAACCGGATCGCCGTTATTTACCCCCAGGTCCTCCAGCTCGTACAACCGCTTTTTAATATCCACCAGGACTCCCGCTGTATCACCCTGACGGTAAGATCGCTTACTCAACCGCAGCGGCTTCCATTTATCCTGTTGCGCAAGAGCAGCATACTTCTTTAAAAACGTCCTCAACAACCCATATTGCCGGTAGACCGGTTCATCCCTGATCATAGCCCTCTCCGGCGATTGCAGATAAGCATCCAGCCAGGCCGCGTAATTCGTCTTCTTCCGGGGAAGATACCACTCCATCTTCGTGCTCTTTCCCTCATCCAGCCCCGTCCACACCTTCTCCGCATAATAAAAATACATCGTCGTCAATAACAGCTCCGTTCGGAGACTGGACGCACGATCCCTTGTATCCGGCATTTCCATCAGGCTGTCCAAAGACTTGATAAATGGAATTTCACCCGCCAGCCCTTCCTGCGACAGATTTTTAATGCGGTTATATAAATTACCGGCAGGTTCGGTCATCCCTTTGCCGTCGTACCACGCGAAAGCATACCTGCGTTGGGAATAAAACATTTCCACATCCTTTTTACATTCCGGCGTAGCCGGATATCGCTTAAAGAAAGGAATTATCAAAGAAGAATCGAATGTAACAGCAGACTGATCACTGACATTCCCCGGGAGAGCAGATACCCCCATCATCCTTTCTTTGACCGGTTTAGCCGTGTCAGACGGGACGCCCCTGTGAGTATCCGGCACACCCACGAGGCCCGTTTCTCTTCCCTTACAATCCATCAAAATAAGTAAGGAATACACGAATATATATTTTATCAGCATTTGCTACTATTTAATTACCTGTTCCTTTACCCCTCATCGTTACCGCTTATCCATAAAGATCGCCCGGATCCCCGGGGAAAATCGTCCGCCCCCCGGCCAACTTATATAAAGTTCTTTATATACATTTTTCTTTATTAATATAATTCATAATATCTTTGCCGCACAAATATCCCATCACCTCTCGAAACATGTTACCCAATGAGCTTACCCTCCTCCAAAATTCTAATCATCGACGATGACAAATTTATGCGACTCATCCTGTCTCAGCTGTTGGAAAAGACCTACACAATAGAGATCTTCAACAATGCGCTGGATGCCCTCATTTATTTGCAGAACGGCAACATCCCCGATCTTATCATCTCAGACCTGTATACACCAGGCCTTAGTGGCCTGGAACTGATCAGCCAGCTCAAAGCTAGCGGATTTTTTATGTCCATCCCCATCATTATCATATCCGGCGAGGATTCATTCGAAGCCAGGGTCATGTGCCTGAATGCCGGCGCTGACGATTATATCATCAAGCCGTTTAATCCCGCCGAACTGGAAGCCCGGGTAAGAGTTGTTTTAAAAAGGTCTAATAAATTAATATAGAATTATTATGAGCGTTGATTTCCTGCCGACCATCGTTTTAATCAACTTTGACAATGAGACCTTCCTTTCAATTAATCAATGCAACTTTAAAAAAAGACGCCTGTTGCATTTTGATAGTTCAGAAGAGATGATGGCAGCCTGGCAAGTCAGGCATTTAAATATCACGGCCATCATTTCGAAAAATGAAATAATCAGCAATAAAAGTATTAATATCGAAAGCCGCAGGTATAATAAGTTCCCGGTCGTACCCGTTTTTCTATTGGTCAACAAATTTACGGCAAGCCTTCGGACCATCGCCTTTACAGAAGGAATAACCGATATTTTTCAATTCCCGTTAAATACGGAAAAGCTCGAAACCCGGGTAAATTTTATACTTGACAACTGGAACGATCTGCAGAAAAAATTCAAAGGCAATGAACGCCCTTCCTATAAAACACCAATAGGCAAACGGATATTTGACATACTCTTCTCAGGATTCACGTTATTATGCCTCACGCCAATATTCTTATTGATCTCCTTACTCATTAAAATAGAGTCCCCGGGCCCGGCATTTTACTACTCATTCCGGGTAGGCACAGGCTATCGTGTATTTAAATTTTACAAGTTCCGGTCAATGTACATGAATGCCGATCAAAAGTTAAAAGATTTAAAACACCTGAACCAATACGATGACGCCGACTTATCAATTCAGACGGGAATCAATAACGCGACGGCTCTTTGCATCGATTGCCTCAGACATAATAAATGCCAGTTCCCTATGTATGCGGACAATAACACGGTCATGTGTGAAAAAAATTACAACAGCACGATAAAATCGAACAAAGGTTCGGCTTTCATTAAGATAAAAAATGATCCCAGGGTTACCAGGATTGGAAATTTTCTCAGGAACTCCAGCCTTGACGAATTACCTCAATTATGGAATGTATTTATTGGAAATATGAGCTTAGTGGGCAATAGACCATTACCCCTGTATGAAGCCGAAAAATTGACCACAGACAAATATGCGCTTCGCTTTAACGCACCGGCCGGCATAACCGGCTTATGGCAAGTGGAAAAGAGGGGTAAAGAGGAGATGAGCGAGGAAGAACGGCTTTTACTGGATAACTCCTATGCGATGAATCACAGTTTTAAGAACGATATAATCGTAATTTTTAAAACGATCCCTGCCTTGTTACAAAAAGAAAATGTATAAGTCATACCCTCCCCTCGCAGGCGCCTGCATATTTGTTTGATTTTTGCAATCATTGGTTTGATTACCGCATACCCCCACCTCCCCGTTCCCCGTACCTTTGCACCCTAAACATCAAATTATGAACAACAAAAAAGTCTGGTACGTCACCGGCGCCTCCAAAGGCCTTGGCCTTGCCCTGGTCAGGCTGTTATTGGAACAGGGATACCGGGTAGCCGCAACTTCCCGCGATCTTACCGCCCTCACACAATCCGTCGGAGCAGGAAGAGGAGCAGGAACAGGAGCAGGCGACAGCTTCCTCCCGCTGGAAACAGATCTCACCAGCGACTCGTCAATAGCTGATTCCCTGAAAAAGACCCACGATACCTTTGGCCGCATCGACGTCATCGTCAACAATGCCGGTTATGGCATCGGAGGCACCCTGGAAGAGCTGTCAGCCGAAGAAGTCGCCGGCAACTTTGACATCAACGTCTTTGCCACAATCCGGGTCATTCAAAAAGCCATGCCCTACCTCCGCACCCAGCGCTCCGGCCATATCCTCAATATATCTTCTATTGCCGGTTTCGCCGGGGCCACAGGCTGGGCCGTTTATGCCGCCGCCAAAGCCTCGGTCATAGCCCTATCGGAAGTGCTGGCGCAGGACGTAGCATCACTGGGAATAAAAGTAACGGCCATCGCCCCCGGCGCATTCCGGACACAGTTCCTTTCGGCTGATTCATTGGCCTTTGCCAAAAATCCCATCGACGACTACACCGATGTCAGAGCCTCCCACCAGCGATACCTGGCGATGGACGGCAAGCAGATCGGAGACCCCGAAAAAGCTGCGGCAGTCTTTATCCGGTTGGCCGAAAATCCTACCCCTCCGACACTCCTGTTCCTGGGCAGCGACGCATACAACCGTGCTATAGCCAAATGCGCCGATCTGCGCGACCAGATAGAGACATGGAAGCCGGTTTCTTTTTCCTCCCAAATCAGCGAGCCTCAGCTGTCATAGGTTCTCTATAGCACATCCGGCACAGCCCATTTGCAGCAATTGAAATTTCAACAGGCAGATATAAACAGAAAAACAGGAACCGCCATAGAGGCCGGTTCCTGTTTTTGTTCGCACCGGTGCAACAGCTACCAGCACCTGGCCTGGATAGTGGCCGGTCCCCCGGCTTATAGTGATTCCAGCAACCCACCCGGCTGCGTCCTTAACCCGGGATCCGAAGGACGATTGTTATTCGTGCTCCACGACATTTTTGTAGGTCGCCATATCCAATTCGTTCTCACTTTTGGCGATCACCACCGTGGCGACAGCATTACCGATAAAATTTATGACAGCCCTTCCTTCACTCATGAACCGGTCGACGCCGATCAGCAAGGCCAGCCCTTCCAATGGGATTACCTTCAATGCGGTGAGTGTGGAAGCCAGCACGATAAAACCGCTGCCCGTAACACCCGCCGCCCCTTTGCTGGTAAGCATCAGGATGCCGATCAACGTAAGCTCCTGCACCAGCGAAAGCTGAACGTTAAAGACCTGGGCCAGAAAGATCACGCTCATGCTCAAATAGATGGTTGTCCCATCCAGGTTGAAGCTATAACCGGCCGGTATCACCAGTCCTACCACCTCCTTGTTGCACCCCGCATCCGTCAGCTTTTTAATCACCAGCGGCAAGGCCGCCTCGCTGCTGCTGGAGCTTAATACGATCAGCAATTCTTCCTTGATATAACCGAGCAATTTCCAAAGGCTGATCTTATAAGAGCGGCATATGATATTCAAAACAATAAAAATGAATAGTATGCCGGTAAGATAAAAAGAGGCAAGCAATTTCCCCAACACCGCGAGCGTACCAAAGCCGAACTTGCCGATCGTATACGCCATTCCTCCAAAGGCGCCTACAGGACTTAACCGTACGACTATCTTCAGGATATTGAAAAGGACCTTATTTATTTTATTAAAGGTGGCGAGCAGGCTGTCTCCCTCAGCCCCCATCCATTTCAGGCCCACCGCAAACAGGATGCTGAAAAAGAGCAATTGCAGGATATCGCCTTTGGCAAAAGCGTCCACAATGTTGGAGGGAATGATATGTGATATGAAATCCCCCCAGTTCATATGCTCCGCATCTTTGGAGAAAGAAGCCGCCTGGCTGCCCGCCGCCTGGTGGAATTGAACGCCTGAACCAGGCTTGATAAGGTTGGCGACAACAAGGCCGATCACCAGCGATAACGTGCTGACCAGCTCGAAGTAGATGATCGACTTCAACCCTATCCGGCCCACTTTTTTCATTTCTCCGGCACTGCAAATGCCCGATACGATCGTAAAGAAAATGACAGGGGCGATGATCATCTTTATCATGTTGATGAACATGTCGCTGATCAGCTTTGCCGTGGGAGCAAAAGCAGGGAACAGCCAGCCGGCCAGCACCCCTGCCAACATGCCTATGATCACCTGTACATATAGTATACGTAGATATCTCATTTCCTATTTCTTTAAGTACGACGTCTTCGTGGTCTTTCGAAATCCGTTGAGGTTAAGCCATTTGATGGCCTCTGGCATCCAGTCTTCCCCTTCGGCCTTATTATGCAAGGCAAAGCCATGACCTCCCTTTTCATAGATCAGCAGGCGGCCGGGTACCCCATGAGCAACAAGACTTTCATAATAAGACAGACTGTTACCGACCAACGATGTGCTGTCGTCTTCCGCCTGCACTACAAAAGCCGGAGGAGTATTCCTGTCAACGTGCAGCTCGGGCGAGAAAGCGATCTTTTCCGCGACCGCCGGATCATCCCCGATCAAAGTTCTCCTCGTCTTTGATCTCGGAGAGGTCAGAGAGTCCCTGAAGCTGATAACGGGATAGATGAGCATAGTGTAGGCCGGCTTGTGATGCAGCTTGCCGGGTATCGAACCCATGGCCGCCAGGTGCCCCCCGGCCGACAAGCCCATCAGGCCGATACCCGCTGTGTCGATATTCCACTGCGCGGCATTTGAATATATCAGCTCCATGGCCCGGTCCAGGTCCTGCAATGGAATATCCCTGAAATGGTCATACGCACCATCGACCCAGGTCCTGTATTTCAGCACAAACGCATTGATGCCTGCATCCGCGAACTCCTTTGCGATATCATAACCGCCGTCTTCAATGCTCAGATTAAGATATCCGCCGCCGGGACAGATGATCACCGCACCGCGACCAGCATCCGCATGGACAGGTTTGAAATGTGTAAGCGTGGGAATAGTCACATTTTTTACAACGGGACGCCCTTTTTCCGGCCGTACAAGCTCTTCCTTGTTGTCGTCGGTTTTATTGCCGGGCGGCCTGCCTTCGTATAACAGCAGCACTTTTTGCGCACTTGCCGCCATAGTTATTATGAAGAAAGCCATAGTTACTAAGAGGAAATGAATAACACAGGTGATTCGTACGATCCGTATGCGCCCGGCTGATGAAAAATATCTGTTCATGAAATAAAGATAATTATTGATTGACAGGGGTTGCGGTAAATAATCCGGGTATCGGCTTCGGCACGGATGTGTTCCCGTCCACTTCGCCCTGCGGGTACAAAAACCGTTGCGGTATCTGGCTGCCCGCGTTGGGCGGAACAGGTACGGTGACATTGTTCTCCTTTTGTGTCCTTCGCAGATCATTGAACCCTTCTATCTGTCCGACAAAAGCAATATAACGTTCCTCCAGGATATTTGATAATAATGCGTCGTCAGCGGATAAAGACCGGTTATTGCCGATCCCCCCGGCGTCGAAGTCCGCCGTCAGGTACGCGTCATATTGGTGGTTAGTTGGAGTAAGAAAAGTCGTGCCGATATATCCTCCCTGTGCCATGTACGCCCTGTAGTTATTGAGGCGGGTGAGACCAGCAGCGAATCCATTCAGCCGGGCATCGCACTCCGCCAATATCAACAGGTTTTCCCCATAGGTTACCATCGGGAAAGAGGTCTTGCTGTAAAAGAAAGCCCCGGCAGCCACATTCAACGCAGGGATAGATCCGGAATACAAATAATTGTAACGCGCCGTTTCATTGGTTTTGCTGTTGCCCCTGTAGCTGCCGCCTGCAGGGTTCAGCAAACCCACCACATACGCGCCTTTGCCGTCAAGAGAGCCTGACCGGTCGATGGCCTGGTACTGATACCAGGGATTGGTATTGCCTTTTGTACTGGCTGGATAGGGCGCCAGCCAGGAATTCGCCGCTGTGTTGATCCCGTTATTAGCCGCGGCCAGCGCCGAGCTATAGTCGCGGACATGCAAATAATTCCTCGCCTTAAGGGTATAAGCAGCCTGGACAAAGGGAGGCATCTTCCCGGCGAAGAAGACCTCCTGCGTGGAGAAATCGGTAAAGGAGGAAGAGTTCATATTGGTAATGGCGCTGTCCAGCAGGGATTGAACATCCTTATAGACCGCAGCCTGTGCGTCATACACAGGGGCAGGATACTGAGCATTAAAGGCCTGTGTGAAAGGAATGTCGCCCCAAAGATCGGCGGCGGTCCCGATAGCATGCGCTTCCAGCAGCTGGCTAAGGCCCACCAACCGCATATTATTGACAGCCCTTGCCTTTTCGCGCATGATACGGGCATTTTTCAGAACGGCGCCGTATACCAGGAACCACGATTGATCGAAATTCCCGGCGATCACATTATAAGCCTGAATTTGTGTGGACTGCAATAATTCCCCGGTACAATATCCGCTCCAGGTACTGGTCGTCCGGGCGATGTCGCCGCCTTGCAGGATCATATCGGCGGTCTCCACCCCCGGCAGCATGGTAGGAGCATCCGCGTCGGTGGGTAGATTGGGGTTGTTATTTATACCTGCCACCATTTTTTTACACGAGGTGAGCACACCTGCCAAAAGGATGCCCGCCATTAAATATTTTATTTTCATATAGAAGTTTTGATTGTCTATAAATTCAGTTTCAGCGAAGCCAGGTAAGACCGGGTGCCCGGGTTGTCAAAATAGGTGACCCCGCGCGCGGATGAATTGCTGTTCAGATTAGTATCAGGGTCGATGCCTTTCAGACTTGAGAACAACAGAAGGTTTCTTCCGCTGAGCTCGATAGTAACCGAGCTGATGCTGCCCTTCGTCCACCGGCCAATGCTTTTTACATTATATGCCAGCGTCAGCTCCCGGAACCGGGTCCAGGTATTATTATGAATGTATTGCTCATATACGTTGCCGAACCAACCGCCTATCCCGGTATACCAGGACTGCTCCAGCGCTACAGGGCCAGCTCCGAAATTCTGTATATTGCCCCTGAACTTTGTTCCGGCCGCAATGGTCGTTCCGGCTAAGGTCTTCAAGGCCGTTGTCGCGGTATTCTCATGACCAGTGGTTGCGCTGGTTCCATAATCGAGCAAAACAGCCTCCGTAGCATCCATGATCACACCGCCCTGGGAATGCTCGACCAACGCATAGAGAGAGAAATCCTTGTAGGCCACCTTGAATCCAACAGCGCCCCGCCAATCGGGATTCGGATTACCCAGGGGTTTGCTCACTACATCCGCCTTGGGAAATCCATTGGCATCCAGGATCAGCTTCCCTTTATCGTCCCGCTGCCAGCCAATGCCATATAATTCACCCAACGGATACCCCTGTATGGCGGAAGAAGCGCCGGCCACACCACTGCCGTTGAGGCTGAAGGAGTTGACACCATTGAGACTGGTGACCTTGTTATCGTTCCTGGACCAGTTGATATCGAAGGTCACGTTCCAGTCCTTATTCCGGAAGATATTGTAGGAGACATCGGCTTCAAAGCCTTTATTCTGGATAGAGCCTGCATTGGCATAGATGGAGCTAAATCCGGTTGATGCCGCCTGCGGTATGCTCAGCAATGCGTCCACCGTTTTGTTTTGATAATAGGTAACACCTACGATCAGCTTATCCTGGATAAAACGCAGATCGGCGCCAACTTCGAACTCCTTCTTCCTTTCGGGCTTCAGCTGCGGATTCCCTTTATTGCTGCTTTGCACATACGTGCCGTTGCCATACAGTCCGGCGGTAAGGGACGACAACAGCTGATCGTTCCATGTCGGGCTGACAAATAAATTGGAGGTCTGGTAAGGCGCCGGCTGGATCCCCACAATGCCGAATGAGCCGCGGATCTTGCCAAATGACAGAACGCTGCTATTCTGGAACATTTTTAATTTGGTAAATATCCATGCAATGTCAGCGGAAGGATAAAGGAACCGGCTGTTGTTTGAGCCGAAGGTAGACGCCGCCTCGGCCCGAAAAGTGCCGTTGACGAACAGTTGGTCATACAGCCCGATCCCCCCCGACGCATAACCTGCATTGGATTTACTCAGGGTATACTCGTCATCCGGACCGATATTGGAAGACGGAAAATTATTAAGGCTTTGGGGCCCGCCCGGGATGATGAAATTCAAGGCAGATCCGCTTAATACCGTATTATAGTTGGAATTATAGTTGAATCCCACCAACAGGTTGCCGGAAAACACATCGCTGAAATTCTTTTCGGCCCTTGCAAACACATCGAGGTTAAATAAGGTTTGTTTGAACTCGCTCCTGGAATAGGAGCCGCCGGTTGCCGTAGCCGTATTCACCGGCCAGTAGTTCTTCACCTCTTCATCCATGTAATCCAGGCCCGCCCTGGCGACAAGGTTCAACCAGCTTGATGGTTTTGCATTCAGTTCGGCACTGTTGATGAACCGGTTCACTTTGTCTTTATTATTCTGCTGGTAGATATCCCATTGAGGATTGTTAAAGCCCGGGTCGGCGGCGGCGCCTATGGCGTTCCGGTACGATCGCTGATGGTTGGGGACGGCCGACCCGTTCGACGTGCTGTAATAGTCGCCGATATATCCTGCATTGTCGAAGTCTGGTGAAGTGCGGAGGATCGCAGTCGTAAATCCCCCGGTATTGACTCCTCTCTGGATGCGGTTGGAATTGGTCAGCGCGTAGGAGCCCTTATTCGTTAAGGTCAGCCAGTCCGTTATTTTTCTCGATGCATTCAGCCGGATACTTGTGCGCTGGTAGTCACTGTTGCTTTTTATGACCCCCTTTTGATCGATATTGCCGATGCTGAAAAAATAGTTTGACTTACTGTCCGCTCCGCTGACGGAAACATTATTGTCCCAATAGTGGCCATCATGAAATACTTCATCCCAGTTCTGGTCTACAAAAGTTTGTTTGGAATTCTTCTGGGTGATATTATAATATTTTTGCCCGTTGTTGTACGCCAAAAAGTAAGGGCCGTTCATATCCGCCACATCGGGCTGTCCGGAACGGTCCGCGATCTTATCCCCCCAGCTCCTTGGCGCATTGATGGCCCATTTACCGTTGAGGCCCTGCCCATACGTCGTTTGCATGGGATATCGCATGTTCACCTGGTCAAGAGAATAGGTGCTGGCAACGTTGACGGAGGTTTTCTGTCCCGAGCCTTTTTTCGTTGTGATCATTAACACGCCATTAGCCGCCTGGGTACCCCATAACGCGGCAGCGGAGGCCCCCTTCAGCACTTGTATGGTGGCGATGTCGTCCGGATTGATATCGTTCAGCCGGCTCCCGGAGGTGGTACCCCCGCCGCCCTGGTCGCGGCTGCTTCCGTTAATAGGTACGCCATCCAATACGATCAGGGGGTCGGTACTCCGCGTGATCGTACTCTGCCCCCTTATAAGGATCTGTGAAGAGGCGCCGGGGTCGGAACCGGATGTTCGCGATACCCTGACACCCGAAGCCTTACCACCCAGGGCATCGGTTAATCCGACCTCCCCTGAACCCGCCACCTGCGCTCCATCTACTTTCGAGGTAGCGTAGCCCAATCTTTCCTTTTTAGTTTCAAACCCCAGCGCGGTGACCACGATATCCTGGAGCGCCGCGGGTTGCGGGCTCAGCGTTACGAGGATATCTGACCTGCCGCCAATGGCTACTTCTTCGGTCTTATAGCCTACATAGCTGATAATCAATGTTGTGGCGCTAGCCGGCAACGAGATGGAGAAATGGCCGGCGGAATCCGTCTGACTGGCTATCGAAGTATTCCTGATAGCAACAGTAGCATTGAAGGCAGGTTCATTGTTCTCCTTTTTTACATGGCCGGTGATGGTTCTCAGCTGAGCATTTACAGAGGTGGTCAATAGCAGTAAAAGTACAAGCAGTAGTTGTTGATTTCTTTTCATATTCAAGCATATTTATTTAGAATAGAACAGTCAAGCAGGCCGGTAATTTAGAACTTCGGATGGTGGTAAAGCGAATTTCATCGTTACGTAATAGTTTTCGAATACTTATATTTGGTTTCCGGAAGAAAATGTTTTTTCGGAAAGGACCAAATACCTTTCCGAAATGTATAACATTTTGATATTTAACTTCATATGAATATAATTAATACAAAAAATGAATTAAGCTATTTGTTTTCGAAGGTTTTTGACAGGTATGAACAGGAGACCGGAAGATCGATAATCCGCAATACTAACCGGAAGAATTATGAGGATGTCGCAAGACGGCTTAGTGAAATAAGCAACCAACTGCCGTTCACAGCCGCGCAGTTTGGGCATGAGCAATATTTCGCTGAAGACGGAGACCGGGATTTGCAGTACCCGCACCGCAAGTATGATATAACCGCCAGCCAGGTAAAGGATGCCTACCAGGGGATCGTCAGCAATCCACGGCCATTTTTGGTGGATGCAGCCTATATCTATTTATATGGCAAAGGCAGGAAAGCTTTTGAGAAAGAGCCAAAAGACCACGAACTCCTCGAATTGATGAGATCAGCCCTTCCGCAAAAACCTCCTTCTCCAAAAGAAGAAGTTCCGGCAGTACAGCATATCAGCAGCAAAAGAACGGGCTGGCCTGTAAAAGAGATCGGGCTGATGGTATTGCTGGCAGGGATGTGCTTTTTCGGGTATAAATGGCTAACGCTGAAAAAGGAATGGGAATCTATCAAAAGCGATCTGGTTTTGTTGCCGTATAAACCTACGCCTGCTGAAATTGACAGTTTGACGGGCGTATGGTTATGCTATACGGCCTCGCCGCAGGCAAGGGTCTCCAATCCCAACCGGTATCATCTGGTCGTTTCAAATGTGGTAGATGTAAGATATAAGAACGGCTATTTTGTTTTCAAACGGTTTGGGGCCAGTTTCAATCACCGCGGATATATGCAGTTCGAAGCGCCCTGGCTGGTGGCTGTTTATTCCAATGTCAGCAACCAGAAAGACTCTATCGAATCACCCCGATTTTCTTTGATGCGGCTCGACGTCGACAAAAAGTATATTCCCGTCATCTCGGCGTCGTGGAATTTTGACGTAGGTAGCTCGAATAATATTATCGGCATAAGAGAAGTCTATCTAAAACAGGGTAAGGGGGGCACTACGGAAGAAGTGCTTAATACGCTGGAAAATGCCAGCTGTAAATGCAAAATCGTCGATTGGAGGCAAGGCAACGATGAGACGAAAAAGTTTTATGTAAGGGATGAATTGCTGGATAGCCTGCCCGATGAAGAATTGAAGAAACTAATAGATGAGAAGAGTATTTTACTTCGCGAACCGCAACAGGGGCTGCTGCTTACGCGTCCGGATTCCAATCAACCGCGATAGCGGTCACCCCCGGACCAGAGCATAATCGGTACACCAGAGCTCTAATGATAGACATTCTCCTTCAACCACCGGACACTCGAAGCCGGGTCTTCCACATTCGTAGCCCCATCCTGCTCGATAAAAGTATGCTGCACTCCCGATAGCGCAGCATGCTCGAAAACTCTCCTGATATCCACCTTCCCCTTTCCTACCGGACAGGGACGGCTCGTTACCGCATCCAGATCCTTTACATGCCACAAAGGAAACCTGCCGGGATATTGCTGGAACATCGCCACCGGATCCATACCCGCCTGGGTCGCCCAGGCCAGATCGACTTCCATGTAGACCTCTTCCTTATTGGTCTGCCCTAAAATATAATCATACGCACTGACCCCGTCAATTTTTACAAACTCCGTCTGGTGATTATGATACGCGAATTTCATCCTGCTCTTTTTCGCCGCCTCTCCCGCCCTGGCAAATAGCTCCGCGGTCATTTTTATTTCATCCATCGTAGACTCCGCCGAGCTCGAACACACCACCCAGCTGCAACCGCCTTCCGCTGCTTCATCAACGATCTGCTGAAGATTATCACGTAAATTAGTCCTTTGCGGACCCCGGGGAGCATGTACAGCGGCCGTATCGGCGCCAGGCTTAGGGACCGCCCGCGCACGGGGCAAGCCGCCGGCATGATTGCCGATCCATTTCATACCCAGGTCATTGACCATGGCCGCAAACTCTTTTGCCTTATGCCCGTAATACAATCCATCCGTATTGCCCGTGGCCGTTTCCAGCTCCTTCACGCCAATGCCCGAAATCGTTTTTAGCACTGCCTGCGTATCGGCGCCCGGCGCATTCCACAGAAAATTCATCGTATAGGTCTGTAATCCCGGCGGCGGATAACCGGCCATTGAACCGGGTAACATGCCGCGACCAATAGCCGGCAACAAGGCGCCGGCACTAAGAACACCCGAAACTTTTAAAAATGATCTCCTGTTTAACATATGATTGATTTAATTAGACCGCGTGGATTACGTAAATATACTGACTATCCGGCGTATGTTCATAGCCATCATCGCATGGATTCTCCGATCCTGAATGGCCCCTCTCCTCACAACGGCGATGTAAAATTTCTTCCCCGTTTTACCCCCGTTAAGCTTAATTTCGTTCAATATAAACCAGCACCAATAGCAAGGACTAATATTAAAAAAAATCAATCATAAAAGATCATGGAATACAGACAATTAGGCAATTCCGGGTTAAGAGTACCCGTACTCAGCTTCGGCACAGGCACCTTCGGCGGCAGCAATGACTTCTTCAAAGCCTGGGGCAACACCCAGGTGGAAGAAGCTACCCGGCTCATCCACCTTTGCCTCGATGCAGGTGTCAACCTTTTCGATACAGCCGACGTTTATTCCGGCGGCGCGGCAGAAGAAATATTAGGCAAAGCGATCTCCGGACTACGCGATAAAGTATTGATCTCCACCAAAGCCACCTTCCCCATGTCCGACGGCATCAACGACTTCGGATCATCCCGGCTCCACCTCGTCAAATCCTGTGAAGACAGCCTGAAAAGACTCAACACCGATCACATCGACATCTATCACATGCACGGCTTCGACGCCAATACCCCCGTCGACGAGACCCTCAGGGCCCTCGACAACCTGGTGCAAAGCGGGAAAATACGTTATATCGCCTGCTCCAACTTCTCAGGCTGGCATCTCATGAAATCCCTCTCCGTTTCCGAACGGTATGGCTGGTCGAAATACATCGCCCACCAGGCATACTACTCCCTGTTGAACCGGGACTTCGAATGGGAATTGATGCCCTTAGGCATAGACCAGCAGATAGGCACCCTCGTCTGGAGCCCGCTGGCCAGCGGTAAGCTCACCGGCAAATACCGCAAAGATCATCCTGTTCCCCAGGACGCCCGGATCGCTCAGGGAGGCAACCCTGTCATCAATACTCCCGCAGATGAAGAAAGGCTCTACACGATCGTAGATGCGCTCGATGAAGTGGCAAAAGAAACCGGCAAGACCATCGCCCAGATCTCCCTTAACTGGCTTTTACAACGGCCAACCGTCGCCAATATCATCATCGGCGCCAGGAATGAAGCCCAGCTGAAACAGAATCTCGATGCCGTAGGCTGGGACCTTACCATTGATCAGGTCAAAAAACTGGACAAAGCCAGCGAAATCCTGCCAATATACCCCTACTGGCACCAACGCCAGTTCCCGATGCTCAATGCCGCCCCGAAACTGTACAATAACACTCTAAAATAAAACCCAAAAGGAAAATATATGAAAGATGAACAAGCCATTCTCGCAGGAGGTTGCTTCTGGGGTGTAGAAGAGCTGATCCGCGCCCTTCCCGGTGTAAAGTCCACCATTGTCGGGTATACCGGCGGCGACGTGCCAAACGCGACCTACAGAAATCACGGGACACACGCCGAAGGCATCCGGGTCACCTTCGACCCGTCGATCCTGCCCTATCGCAAGCTGCTCGAATTCTTCTTTCAGATCCATGATCCGACCACCCGCAACAGACAGGGTAATGATATAGGATTATCCTATCGTTCAGCCATTTTCTATCTGAACGAAGAACAAAAAGATACGGCCACAAAACTGATCGCCGAAATGACGGCCTCCGGCATATGGCCCGCACCCATCGTAACCGAAGTAGTGCCCGCCTCGGACTTCTGGGACGCCGAAGAAGAACACCAGAACTATTTACAGAAACATCCCTACGGATACACCTGTCATTTTATACGACCTGACTGGAAACTGAGCAAGTAACAACCAGTGGTTATTGACAAAAATTACCATTAGCCATCGACAAAAGCTACCGGTTAGTCATCGACAAAAACTACCGGTTAGTCATTGACAAAAGCCCCGGCCTCAAAGGGAGAACCGGGGCTTTCGTATTTTCAGCATCGTTTATTTTTTGCGGACTCGCAATATGTTCCAGGAGTTATTTCCTTTTACGTCTGATGAGGAACACCGCTCCCGCAATAAGCAACAGACCAGGTAAAATAGCCAGGAACAAATACTTCAGGCGGGTTACACCTGACAGCGTTATATTCAGGTGAGTATCGGTAGGCTTCGGCCGGGCGGCATCGATAGGAAACTGCCCATAGGAAAACCAACCGAACAGCGCCGTATTGAAATAAAAGTTGGCCGTCTTTACATTCCATCGCCTTAATTCTGTGTTGCTCATAAAGTCTCCATCACCCGTGACGACGATCCGCTGCTCCTTTCCGTTGATCTTCCTGGTCAGGGCCAGCGCCGTAGGCACGACGGCCTTTTCATCTCCCCCCGCCGGATCAAATACCACATCGGCCGAATCCACCGTCAGCTTACCCTTTTTGATCCAGGTCAGCTTTCCATCCGTCATCAGCAACGGCCGGACCTCAAAACCTCCCGTATTATCGTAGGACAGACCCGCCACTCCCGGCATCGATACCCGGATACTGTCTTCAAAGGCCATTCGCAGCGTGGGAGAAAGTGCCGCCGCCGTTTCCGTCAAAGACGGCAATACCAGGTCCGGGGCATTGTCCTTACTCTTCTGGACAAGAATGCCGTCCATGATCGACACACCAAGCGGTCTCAGCAAAGGATTGAGGACGGACTGCTTTCCCGGCTCACCGGCGATCAGCAGGTTGCCGCCCCTGGTTATATACTGCCTGAGCCTGGCAAGGGTAATCGTATCAAAATCGGTTTTAGGGTCCGCAATGACAAGAGCCGCCACATCAGGAATACTATCGCCATCCTTCAGCGAAATATTTGCTACATCAAACCCCTGGTTCACCAGCGCATATCGGAAATGAGTCTGGTTGGTCAGCTGTTTGTAATCCCTGTCGCCTGTCTTATCGATGCTCCGTTCCAGCTGTCCTTCCAGGAAACCGATCTTCGGGAGCTTAGTCGTCAGCCGCTTCAAAGCCGCCGCCGTCTCTGTCTCTCCGGGGAAAACCTGCATGTCGTCATATAACCGCAGGAATGTAGTCTTACCCTGGTATTTCAGCTGCATCACATACCGGTTCTCTTCCGGCTTGAGATTGATACGTTTACGGATCTGTCCGGGCCCCAGGAAGCGGGAAAAGTCCGCTTTGTAGGTCAGGGCCGTCTTGCTCGCAATATCCTTCAGGCTAAGTCCCGGATTGCTCTTGAAAATATACGCATCCGCCGTGTCATAATAGTAGACATACTTGAATTGCATATCAGGCTTGAACCGTAAATACCGCTCCCACCGCGCCATATCCATATTGCGCTGGGCAGGCGACCCATATCCGTAATGCCCTTCCAGCAAATTGATATAAGAGGTCACTTCCACCGGGCCCTTATCCATGCCTTTTATGATCTGCTGCACATTGACACTAAGCGTATTGGCCTTGCCCGCCGTAGCGTCATAATAACCGATTGCCCCCGGCCGGGAGCTGACATATCCGATCAGCAGCGTACAGACAACGATCAGCACATACCGGCCTGCCTTGATATATCCGGGCTTCGTTTCCCGATCCCCCAGCAGCTTGTAGATGCTGAAAGCCAGGAACATCCCCGTGATAAGGAGGAAATACAGGCAGTCTTTTGAGCTTATCAGGCCGTTGAGCATATTCTCCGTCCGGCCGGAAATAGAAATGAAATAAGTCAGATCGCGTACAAAATCGATATCCTGCCACATCGTGCCAATATAGCTTAAGATCCCAAAAACGACCAGGGTGCTGATAGCCGCTACCACCTGGTAAGACGTCAGGCAGGACATGAACAGGCCAATGGCCGAATAGGTGCACAGCAACAGGTAGATCCCCAGCAGCCCGGAGAATAACAAGCCGGGGTCCGTACCCTTGATCACGATAGCGCCGGAGAGCACGAAAAGTCCCAGGATCAGCAGCAGTAGCAGGTTATACGCCATCATGGCGAGGAATTTTCCGAAGACGATATGACGTACTTTCAACGGTGACGAATATAGCAGCTTGATCGTCCCGCTGCTGATCTCCCGGCTGATAAGGCCCATCGTAAGCAGGGGAAGATAGAGATATATCTTCGAGATCATGGAATAGAACAGGCCTGCCGGGTAACCGAATATTTTCCGGGTCAGGAAGGAAAGATCCCTGCCCAGCTGCTGACCGGTTACCTGCCCATCCAGGACACTGGTATAGACAAGACCGCACTGAAACAATAAAACGATCAGCAGGAACCAGGCGATAGGCGAATAGAACAATGTGCTGAGCTCCATTTTGGCAACTCGAACCGATCTTTTCATGGGTTAAATTATTTGGAGGGGTTGTTAGACAATTGGGCGAATATCTCGTCGAGTGAGCTTTTATCCAGGGTGATCTCACGAAGCTTCCATCCATTGCGGACACTGGCCTCGACAATGTTCTCCGTGATCTCCGGATCGCCGTCAAAATAGACCCGCAGCTGGTTAGCCGTCAAAAAATCCACCCGGGTGACGCCCGGCACCATCCTAAGGCTTTCTTCGGAAGGAGGGTTCGCCAGCTGCACGACTACACTATGAGGAAGCACATAGTTCTTAAAGGCATCCATGGAATCCGAGAACACCATCCTCCCGCCGTCGATCATTTTAATATCCTTGCAAAGCAGCTGTATCTCCGACAGGACATGCGAAGAAAAAATGACCGAACGATCCTCCGCAATTTCCCGGATCAATGACCTGACCTCGACGATCTGGTTGGGATCGAGCCCATTGGTAGGCTCGTCCAGCACCACCAGCCGGGGCCGGTGGATAATAGCCTGTGCAATACCTACCCGCTGACGGTAACCGCCGGACAGATTGCGGATCAGCCGCTTACTGTAATGCCCTATCCCGCACCGTTCTTTAGCATCAGCCACGGACGCTTTGATCCTGTCCTTTTCGATCAGCCGCAGATAACCGCAATGCGTCAGGTACTCATCTACGGTATAATCCAGGTACAGCGGAGGAGTCTGCGGCAGAAAGCCGATCAGCTTCTTGGCGGATTCCGGATCCTTCCGCATATCGATGCCGTCGATCCATACGCTGCCTTCCGTCTGATTCAGCACGCCGCAGAGGATATTCATCGTCGTGGACTTGCCGGCCCCGTTGGAACCCAGCAAGCCCACAATACCCGATTGGTCGATCTCTAAATTGATATCCCGGATAGCCCAGGTAGTCGAATAACGGTGCGACAGATGTTCAATGCGCACAATGGGATTCTGCATCAGTTGATTTTAAGGATAAAAAAATGGTGGATACGCTGCCGGCGACATAAGACTGTCCCCGGCAGCGCTACGATAACAGCCAATCGTCACCGCGGATTCTGGGCGATGCCGCTGAGCGTAATCTCAATATCCGGAATGGGAAAGGTGTATTTCGGATCATTCGGCGCCAACGTGTACGTTGTCCCCTTGCTGACCCGCTGCAAAGTGGTTGCAAACCGCGGCTCCTTATTCAGCCTCCGCAGATCCTCCCATCGCATCTGCCCCGTCATCGGCAGCTCCTTCCGCCTTTCCAGCACAATCCTTGTCAGCAGGCTGTCCCGATCGGTGGTCGTGACAGGAACATATTTACCCGCCTTATACCTGTTGACGAGCAGCGCATTCAGGTCGGTCTCAGCCCCGGAAATATTTCCCTGCCTGGCATAAGACTCCGCCCTCACCAGGTAGATCTCATTGGTGGCGATACCGCCGAATTGATTGCCGTTGCCGGTATAGGAACCGAGGAAACTCGCCGCATTGTTCGTGCCCAGCTGAAACAGGATCGTCTTGCGGAGATCCGTCGAATCATAGCTTTTATAAAAGACCGAATCGATAAAGGCCCGGTTGTTCAGAGTTGATGTAACGGAAGTTCCGTCGGAATTACACCAGATATAAAAGCCGATCTCCGGGTTATTGGGATAAGTCTTGAACGGACTCACATTGGGCTTCGGAATGATGGTATTGAAATCCATCAGCGCGGACAGCTGACCCAGATAATTCGTGGAATAAACGGCAGCATCCTTATAATCCCCCATCACTAAATAGATCTTTGCCAGAAGACCGTTGGCTGCAGGCTGGGAAGGCCTCGTCTGATAGAGCGGCGTTACCGGCAGCAAAGGGATCGCAGCCTTCAGATCCGTGATCATCTGCTCATAGCTGGCCTTCACCGTCGCCCTTTTCGAGGCTTCATTGACATCGGAAGTTAGCCGCAGGATGATGCCTTCGTCCGTAGCCGCTGAGCTGCTGTCATAGGTCTTGCAGAACTCCTGGGACAGGCAGTAGAAGCAAAAGGCCCGGAAGAACAGCGCCTGCCCTTTTACATTGTTATAGTCATTCTGAGTATAAGCCCCGGTTGGCCCGGCATCGAGCCCGTCCAGCACAATATTGGCGTGCTCGATCATGTTGTAGGGATTGGTCCAGTCGCCGCTCGCCGCCCCCTGGAAGATATCGGGCGTCCAGGTATAGGTATTCCTGATCGTAACGGACAACGCCGCCAGGTTGACATCCGAAATGTATATATTATCACACCCGGCAACGGTCAGGTTCGGATTGATGCCGTTCATAACTGTATAATCGTCCAGTATTCCCTGGAAATCGCTCATCGTCGAAGGAACGACACTGGCATTATTGTTCTTTTTATTCAGAAAGTCATCCTGTTTTTTACAGGCGCCGATAAGCAGCATCACTGCGAAAAAAGCTATTCCTGTACATTTATTCGTAACGCGCATGATTTATCATTTTAAAGTGACCGAAATGCCCGCCGCAATAGCAAACGGATTGGGATAAGAACTGTAGGTATCAGGATCCAGGCCATACTTATTGGCTTTCCAGATCAGCCCCAGGTTGCTCGCATAGGTATAGATCTGGAACGAACCGAAGGTGGGACTTTTCAGCACTTTCATCAGGTCGTAAGAAAGCCGGATGTCCTGCAAACGGATATTGTCCGCTTTCGTCACCAGGGTCGCCGAGTACGTATAAAAAGTCGATCTGTTCGAATTCGACGGGTATACCAGGGAAGGTACATTGGTCGTCTTTTCATCCCCCGGCTTCTGCCATCTCTTTGTATAATCCCGGTTGGGCGTCGACAAAAGATCCGAATAGTTGCCGCTGATCGATGGCCGGCGGAAATAATAACCTAAGTTATACATGATAAGAAAGGAGAGAGACCACCCTTTATACGAAAATTCATTCCGCAGGCTGCCCCATCTGACCGGACGCGACGATCCGAGAAAGGCCAGGCTATCCGGCTTGAAGTTATTGAGGATCGAAGTATAATCGGTGCTCACCTTCCCGTTGAGATACCCCTGCGGATCACCTGTCGTGGGACTGAGACCGGCCCATTTATAGCCATACATGCCAAACAGCGGCCTGCCCTTGAGCGCTACCAGGTTGCCATTGTTGCGAATGGTGGACGCCGTCTGGGGCACATCGTACCGGGTCACTTTATCTTTCAGGAAATTGGCGATGAAAAAGACGTTCCATTTGAAAGCGCCATCCAGTATCCTGCTGTTTAGCGTAACCTCGATCCCCTTGGTATTGGTGCCGGCAGCGTTGCCGGTAAAGGAGGTGTATCCCACCGACGGAGGCAGTGAGATCGGCTCGATCAGATCCTGCCCCTTTTTGATATAACCATCCAGCGTTCCGTAAAGGATATTCTTTTTCGTGGCAAACTCAAATCCGAGATTCGTGTTCTGCACTTTCTCCCAGCGCAGCCTCGGATTAGGCGCTGTCAGGCCGCCAAGAGCCTGTGCCCCCGTGAGTGTCCTGACCCCGTAGCTTCCTACAACGTACGCCGTCCCGCTGTAAGTGTTGCCATTGTATCCATAAGTGAGCCTTGCCTTCAGATAGGGCAGCCAGTCTACATGATAGAACGCTTCCTTGCTGATATTCCAGGACAGTCCGGAAGACCATAACGGCGTCACCTTATCATTGGTCTTTACCCCAAACAGGTTGGTCCCGTCTTTTCTTCCGGATAGAGAAACGGTATACCGGTCCTTCAACGTATAGGCCGCATTGGCAAAATAAGAAATGGCCCGTTGAGTAGTGCCGGTCACCGTACCCGATGGGGCCGGTATCGTGTTGGTATTGTAAGGGCTGACCGGATTGATCGCGTACTGTGTATTATAATTCAGATTGTTATTGCCTGTGCCAAAAGCATCCGTATACCCGTAAGCCAATCGGCTGTAACCCGCCGTCTGCGACTGACGGATCTCGGCCCCCGCAATGGCAGAGATGAAATTGTCCTTGTTCAGGTATTTATCGGCACTGAGGTTCCCGCGCCAGGCGTATGCCTTGGTGTCATTGTTGCTGCCGCTAAGTATGCCGCCGATCGGTATGGGATAGGTGAGCTTTTTGGTCACCGGATCATACTGGGTATACCGGTTGACGAGATTACGGGCGTAATAGCTCTGAGCATTGTAGATCGTAGCAGCGCCGACGGTCTGGTATTCATTCTGGTATTGCATGGACAGATTCAGCCAGGGCAGGATGCGGTATTTCGCAGAGACGTTGAGCAGCATGTCCTTTGTCTGGCTGCTGCTGTTGGTGTTATTGATCTCATTCAGCGGCACATATTGCCAGTTGAGAAATCCCAGCTTCTGTACACTGTCGATATAGGCAGGGCTGTAACTATACGTGACAGGCAGCGGGTTGCCATTATCATCCGCCAGCCGGGCATAGGGATACAACGGGAAGCTGCCGTTATAGTAGATGCCGCCAAACCCCTGGGCGCCCTCGTTGGACGATTTGGCGATAGTGTAGTTGATGGAGGCATTCAGCTCCAGGTTGCTGACCGGCCGGTACGAAGAAGTGCTGTTGATGGATACCCGGTTATACTGACTGCCTACGATGCTCGAGCCATTCTTATCATAGCTCGCCGCCAGGGAATAAGTGGCATTATTGGTACCCCCCGTCATGTTGAGCGCATACTGCTGATTGACGGTCTTCCGGTAGAGATACTTATCAAAATCTTTTCTGACATCCAGCCCTTTCATCGAATCGAGGCTGCTCTGAACCTGGCCGGCGCTTACCAATCCCTTCCGCTGCTGGTCCAGCAGCGTCACTACCGGAGATTCTCCCGGGAAGCTGGTGCCGGAGATATCCGCATCGTAATACCCCTGCTGGAACAGATGTTGCTCGATGTCCATGTAATCCGGCGCCGTCAGGTAATTCCGGATGGCGTAGATATCCGGCTTGTTCTGCACGTTGGTATTGATATTGAAGTCTACCCTTAATTTCTGATTCAGCCGGCCTTTTTTAGAGGTAATGACGATAACGCCATTGGCGGAACGGGCGCCCCAGATAGAAGCAGCCGCAGCATCTTTCAAAACGGTGATGCTCTCGATGTCATTAGGATTAATATTGTTGATATCGCCGCTGTAAGGAAAATTGTCCAGCACGATGAGCGGCGTCGGGGCAGCCTGCAGCGTACTGGTGCCCCGGATAACGATACCCGTTCCGCCGGACGCATTCCCGGGGATGTACATACCGGCAACGAGCCCCCTTAACCTGTCCATCACATTGGTCGAGACACTGCGGTTCAGGAGCTGGTTGTCCACGAAGGAGAAAGAGCCGGTAGCCCGTTCTTTGGGGATCATCTGATACCCGGTATTGAGCCCTACGGTGAAAATCCCCATGTTTTTGGAGGACTGGTGGAGAACGACAAATGCAGGACTTGTTTTAACGGAAATCTCCCGGGTCTGATAACCTACAAAAGACACCACCAGGACAAATTCCTCTCCCGCAGCACGCAGCACGATGGTCCCCTGGTCATCCGTCTGCCCGCCAATATTGGTCCCTTTTATAACGACAGTCGCGCCGTTGAGCGGGGCCCCGGTGGAGTCGATGACCCGTACTGTCAGATCGCGGATAGGAGGCGTTTCCGGGGCAGGCTGTTCGGGAATGATCTTCGGTTTGATCACCACCGTTCGTTCAACGACGGCGTAGGTCAGCGCCTTATCCTTCAGACATTCGTCAAGAGCCTGTTGCAGGGAGACATTTTCAACATTGACGCTGACATTGCCTGCCCTGACCAGCAGGTCTGCATCGAAGAGGAAATTATATCCCGACTGTCGTTGCAGCGCCTTGAATACTTTCTGCAGGGGAACATTGTCTTCCTTAAGGGAGATCTGTGCATACCCCCGGGCATGCACCTGCAGACAGGCAGCAATGACCAGGACGGCGGTTAATCTCATAATCAGCAGCATTTGATGTTTGGCCTTCCGTTTTGGTAACGAGAGGTGGCAATAAGCCGGTAAAGTCATAATTTTGGTTTGATTTGGGTGAAACAAAGCAGTCAATAGAGCCTATTGTATAGTTAGGTCAGCCCGAATCTTTCGCCGGAAGTGGTTACGACACTTCCGGTTTTTTTTCGGTCAACCTGGTATCATTATTTGATCTTCCTATGGCAGGACAATCACCTTTTTCCCCTCCACCCGGAAATGAACGGCATCGGTCATTTCCAGCATGGCCAGCACCCTGGAGATATTTACATTTCTGGATATGGTTCCGCCTATATGCCGGGTAGCGCCCCCTTCATACTCCACTTCCACATCATACCAGCGGGACAGCTGACGCATAACGGCAGTAATGTCCGTCGCGTCCCCGAACTGGAACAGGCCGTTCTTCCAGGCCATCACCCCGCTCGTGTCGATCCCTGTCAGCACCTGGATGTTATGGTTGACCAGCGCCTGCTGACCGGGCTGCAGCACCCGGCCGGCGCCCGCTGCCATCACCTTTACTCCTCCTTCCAGCAGCGTTACACGAACACCCTTCTCATCGGAATAAGCATTGATATTAAAATGCGTCCCCAGCACCTGGACGTCAAGAGAATCCTTCCGTACAATGAAGGGTGACGCCGGATCCCTGGCAATCTCAAAATATGCCTCCCCGGTGACGTCCACCACCCGCTGATTCCCTGTAAAAGCCGCCGGATAACGCAGGGAGCTTCCGCTATTAAGCCACACTTTCGTTCCATCTGCCAATCCGAGCTGCACCACACGGCTCCCGCGGGGTACCGTCAATGTATTGTATGCTGTCTTTGCGGTCCGGACCGCCTCTCCCGAATAAGCGATCTGTCCATTGGCCTGTTTGATAATATGCATGCCGCCCTGGAGGGCCAGCGTGCCTGCACCGGAACTGT
Organism: Chitinophagales bacterium; assembly: GCA_015655015.1. Taxonomy (GTDB): domain Bacteria; phylum Bacteroidota; class Bacteroidia; order Chitinophagales; family Chitinophagaceae; genus Puia. Next base: position 30,319 of record JAATFV010000145.1, read on the forward strand.
CAAGAACGACCTGGCGTCCATCTGCCAATGTAATGACGGCCCTGGCCTGGGCTGGCGCCGGCACATCCTGGACTAAGCTCGTTTTAGGAACATTGGCTGCTGGCTGGCTCCGGCGGTTCAACAACAGGTAAATCCCTGCGACGGCGAACAGAATTGCTGCCGCCACAAACCAGCGGGCGCGACGAAGGATGGCCGGCCTGCGATCCGTCACCACTGAGGACAATTCCTGCTCTCCCTCACCGGACAGGCTCCGATCCTGCCTCAACACCACGTCCAGGACCGGCTGCCATAAAACATCCTGGTATTCCATGCGATCCGGATCCTCCATCATCCGGGGAGTTACCAGGTCGACAAAAGCTTCACGGTTGGCAGCATCGGCCAGCCAGTCTTTCAGCTCCGCCTTTTCCGCAGACGATAAGAGATGTAAGGAGTGCTGCCGGATGAGATATACGAATCTTTCTTTTTCCATGTTGATGGGGCCTGATGGGTCCTGTTATAAAGAATAGCCTGAAGCCGTTTTGTACGGCCCAACAATCAACTTTTTAAAAATTATTTCAGGAAAAGGTAAAGTAAGGTCATTATCTTACCGGAAGCAGCAAGATATTCCCGGATGAAGCGAAGCGATTCAGAAAGTGAGTTTTTAACATGGCTGTGCGATAAATTTAATTTTTCCGCTATTTCAGCCGTCGGCAAGCCTTCATTCCTGTTGAGATTAAAAATAAGCCTCCGCTGAGGCGACAGCTTATTGATGGCTTTGTGGATCAGCTCCCGGGTTTCAGCCGCGGCCATATTTTCCACCGCCTGTCCTTCCTCCTGAAAGGCCATGGTCCGGGCCAGCTGAGCAACGTGCTTATCCCAGATCGCCTCTTTTCTCAGCCAGGTAAAACATTCATTCGATGCCACCCGGTACAGCCAATGCAACGGCTTCTCAAGACCGGGAAGCTTATCCCTGCTCATCCAGACACGGATGAATGTTTCCTGGATCACCTCCCGGAGGCCTTCCCCGGAATGCACATATTTTCTGATAGCAGGCTCTATGGCCGGCATTACAGTCCTGAAAAAGCTGGCAAAAGCAATTTCATCACCCTCCGCGATCTTCCGGAGTACATCCGGCAGATCGGGCACATCATATAGTAGAGCCTTCTCCGTAAGTCGAATTTAACAATCAGATAAGGGACGAATCTAGTAAAAAAAGCCCTAAAATTGCCAAACCAGTAATGGCCCACAGGTCGTCCCTACCCGCGGATTTTAATCTTTAACAATTAATTCCCCGATCATGCGACTTCTTCTGTTAACAACCCTCTTTGTCCTCCCTGTTATCTTCATAGAGGCAAACAATACAACACGCAAAAAAACAACTATCATGGAACAGTACAAGGATGACTCATTAGCCATCATCACGCCATTGAATGACTACTTTAAAGGCATCTATGAAGGCGACACTGCCTTATTAGGCAGCACCTTCCAGCCGGGAACCGCTGGCTCATCGTCAACAAAATGATCACGGAAGTCAGCGATTAACCAAAAGCCAGCGAACAACCGAAAATCTTTCATTTCCATCGGAGCCGCACAGCTCACGGAATAAATTGGACCACTTATTGAAGGAGGGAATATCATTAAACCAGTGCAAATGAAAATTCCATCCGGTCAAAAAACAGGTGTTTTTACATTCTTGCTGATGCTAACCGCAACTTATGTATGCGCCAGGCCTGGCAAGATGCAAATGTCTCAGCTTAATCAATCGACCATCACACCCCCACAGCCGGACAGCCTGGTGCCCTTAGGTCTCTGCCTCGAAAATTATGCCTACCCCTACCCTGTCAAATACATTACCCTGGACCTCCAGTACCAGACCCTCAAAATGGCCTATATGGACGTTCAGCCCGACCGGCCCAACGGCCATACCATCTTATTGCTGCATGGAAAGAACTTTTGCGGCGCCTATTGGGGGCAAACAGCCCGGGTACTGGCAGGTAAAGGATTCCGGGTAATCATCCCCGATCAGATCGGTTTTGGAAAGTCTTCCAAGCCTTCGCAGCTCCAATATACCTTCCAGCTGCTGGCGCAAAATACCCGGGCGCTGCTCGATAGCGCGCAGGTGGGAAAGGTAATTGTGCTGGGGCATTCGATGGGGGGCATGGTCGCCACCCGTTTCACCCTGATGTACCCCGAAATAGTGGAAAAATTCATCCTGGAAGATCCGATCGGCCTGGAAGATTGGAAATTAAAAATCCCCTATCAGAGCGTCGACGTCGCATATCAAAGCGAGCTGAAACAGAACTATGCCTCCCTGAAAAAATATCAGCTGGAAAATTATTTTCATGGAGTATGGTCCCCGGCTTATGATGACCTGCTGAATATTTCCGCAGGTTGGACCCTTAGCCCCGAATATAGCAGGATAGCCTGGAACTCCGCCCTCACCTCGGATATGATCTTCACCCAGCCCATCTGTTACGAGTTCGGCCAGATCAAGGCGCCCACTCTGCTTATCATCGGTCAGTTGGACCGGACGGCGCCGGGCAAGAACCTCGTGCCCGACAGCATCCGACAGACCCTTGGCAATTACCCCCTGCTTGGAAAACTGACCCAGGAAAAAATTCCCCATTGTCAGTTGATAATCCTGCCCGGCATCGGCCATGCACCCCATATCGAAGCTTTCGAGGCCTTTATTAAACCGGTATTGGATTTCTTAAACCAATAGTCATTACACATTGCCAACATCAGCCATCACATCGCCGGGAGGCCTCAGCATTGGGGACACTTAGCAGATGAACCGGGATAATAAAAAATATCCCGTCCCTCCTGACATAACATTGTCACTACCCACCATTTCCTTTGTGGTATTAAATTATCACATATGAACAACAATGCTATCGTTATTACCCCGGATGAACTTTTGAACCACTGGCAGGCACACCGCAGACTGACCCGCCGCGTGATCTCCGCCTTCCCGGCAGACGCCTTCACTACCTTCTCCGTCGGTGGCATGCGCCCCTTTTCCGAATTAGCTGCAGAAATGATCGGCATGGCCGTTCCCGGCATTCATGGCCTTGTCAGTGGAGTGTGGGAGGCCGGCGATGAAACGGAGTTTCTTTCCTCCGCTATCCCCCGGGACAAATCAGCCATTCTTGAGCGTTGGGATAAGATCACGGAATTGCTCAACCAGCTCTGGCCAAAGATAACAGCGGATCGTTTCCAGCAGGTCGAGGCCGCCTTCGGCTTGTATAAGCAGCCCATCTACGCTACCGTCCTCTATTTCATTGACAATGAAATCCATCACCGGGGACAGGGATATGTTTACCTCAGGGCCCTGGGGATCGAGCCGCCGGCATTTTGGGACAGGAGCTGATTATACTAAAAGAATTCGATAGCTGCATTTCCGGACGCAGCTATCTTTCTTTTATCCATTGGGGGTTCCCCCATGCGGACTTATTCTGCATCAGTTCTTAACTACCTTTGAAAACAGATGCCGGCCTAATGCAGTTCGTTGCTTATTTACACAAAGTATTTTATACTCTCATTTGGTTGCAGAAGCACAGGTATAAAAATGTATATTAGGTGATGATATTTCGTGGGCTTTGATGTAATCAATCTTGTTTTTGTTACAAAAAAAGGAGTCAATCGATCCGGTTTCACTCGCGCCTGATCTGTTTGATTGACTGATGGAGTTTTGAACGATCAATGAATCAGGGGATAGTGCCATAAACCTCTCGAGCTGGCTCATCCTTTGTTTTGCCTCTTTGATGGTTTTCGAATAATATGAAGGTTTGCTGCTTACCGCCCCTCCATATTTTTTAACCAGCTTATGCATACTGTTTTCCTCGAAATGAGATACGGATGAGCAAGAGGTTAAACAGACAACCCCCAATAACATAGGATACAACGTATTTTTCATAAATGTTTTTGAATAACAAAATCGCGTGATTAGTTGGTGACCCTTGTTAAATTTATGGTAGCATATGTTTGATAGGCCGCAAATAATTGATTCATAATCCGAAAGGTTATATTATACACGTATGTATAGGTAAAACCCAATATGGTAATAACTTCCGTTTCTGTTCCGTAACAGGTAACTGAGAATCCTGGTTGTGCATTCGAAGTGCCACTGGCCGATCCTCCTCTGTTCGTATAGGCCCATTGAACGGGGGGAGTAGGAGACCCTGTGCCGGCATAAACAAAGCTGCTACCTCCGATACCATAGACATGCTGCAAACCCCCACCATCCGTATTTATTTGAATGGTGATTTGGTATACACTTGGATAAGCCCTTGATTTGAGATAATCAAAACTATAAGATAGTGATCCAGCCGTATAAATCCCGCCGCCCAAACCACTCAAATTGGCATAATTCGGCCATCCGCTTGCAGCAACGCTGCTTGTATCGGTAACATCTAGAGGAACAATAGTGTTATTACTACTATTACTGCTCAAAGACTCGGGTTTTTCGTCTCCTAAAATCGTAATATTATTTTAATTCATAAAAAAAATTACCCCTACCCGGTCAACAGCCTGCGATCGGAATGACCATGACTTTAGATTTGTAAGATTAACTGTTGACTAATATTTACTATTTGTTGGTTCCGGTTATCGCTTACGTGGAAATAAAAAAAGCCTTCCCGAAGAAACCGGGAAGGCTGTCTATCTATATATACCAACTCTATTTCTGTTCCGGCAGCAATTCCAACCGGATATAATTAGCTCCGCTCAGATACTTACCAGCCATCTCTTTCAGGCTCGCAGGCGTCACCTTGTCCAGGGCGGCAGGATATTCGGTCAGCTGATTCAGATCCTCCTGATTTTCCAGCTGTCCTCCCAGATATCCCAACCACCAGCCATTGGTCTTTATCTGCGTTTCCCTGCTCGTCTTGTCCTCCACTCTCCACTTGTCTACATTCTCCTGCAGGGGGCCGTCTTTCTTCAGCTTATCCACCTCATCGAGCGCCGAAGCCACCAGCTTGTCCGCATTCTGAGGACCACAGCCGAAGGTAATGATCAGGGCATACCTGGACTGGGGGAATTTAGTAGCATTGACACGAACGCTGGGGCTGTATACACCGCTCTCTTCCTCACGCAGACGCTGGATCATCCGGATCTGCAGCGTTTCCTTCAGCGCATCCAGCTTTACCAGGTTATCCAGGTTGTAATCAAAAGTTCCCGGGAACACCATATAGACCGTTGCCTTGGGCTCCGATCCCTTATAAACGATTTTGGTTAGCTTACCATCCGGCATATGGATCCCCAGGTCCCGGGCCTGTTCTCCCGCATGTGTAGCAGGCAGCGATCCCAGGTATTTCTCCAGCAGCGGTTTGATCGTCGCTATATCAAAACTTCCGACAAACGAAAAAGTGAACCCGGACGCATCGCTGAACCGCTCCTTATAGATACGATACGCTTTATCCAGATCTACCTGGGCCAGCTTTTCCAGCGAGGGACCCGTCCGGCGTATATTGTAATTTCCCAGAATAGCGCTGGCGGTATCGCTGAACACGCTGCCCGGATCATTGGAACGGTTGGCAAGGCCAGCTTTGGACCTTTCTATGATGCCCCTGAAAATAGCCGTATCCTTTCTTGGTTCCGTAAAATAAGCATACATAAGCTGCAGGGCGCTTTCCAGATCTTTCGTCGTCGAGCTTCCGCCGACCCCCTGGTTACGTTCTCCGATAAACGGCTTGACGCCTATTTGTTTTCCCGTTAAATATTTTTCCAGCTGCGTAACGTTATAATTACCGGCGCCGCCTGCCGCGATGAGCCCTGCCGCATTGGCCGCCGACTGATAATCGGCATCGGAGTAGAGCGATGTTCCCCCCGGGGCGAAACCGCTGAACAGAATCTGATCGTTTTTAAAGTCCGTAGGTTTAAGAACCACCTTTACCCCATTGCTGAGGGTGAGCGTCGTTACGTTCAGCTCTTTATTTTGCTCTTCAGCAGTGATCTTGCCTGCTACAGGTTCGCTGGTCAGAAAAGACAGGGTGCTCACCTCATCCTTGTACGGTTTCAGGTCTTCGCCTTCCACCGCCTTCATCCACCCGACCACCGTCTGTTCATTGGGCAATTGCGCTTTATCCTTGTCCGGCGCCATCACCAGGATATCCCGGTCGACAGCCGTAACATAAGCCGTCGTCAGCTCATTCACTTCGGCAAGCGTGATACCCGGCAGGTCCTTTTTAGTAAGAGCATACTCCGCATCGATTCCGGGAGCAGCGGTGCCTTTCAGGAAATACTGCTGGTATTCCTTGACATAGGCTTCGGACGGCGTCTTATCTTTTTCTTTCAGCTCCGCTTCCACAGCGCTCATATAGTTTGCTTTGGCCCGGTCCAGCTCAGACTGGGTAAATCCAAACCGTTTTACCCGTGCTGTCTCTCTCCACAGTGCTTTAAAGCTCCTTTCTACCTCTCCCGGCTTAGCGGTCATGCTGGCATCATAGAGATCCAGTCCGCCCATAAAGCCGGAGATACCAGCCTTTCCCTGTACAAATGGAGGATCAGACGCCCTGGACAATTCCTCATACCGCTGCCCCAGCATCTGGTTGAATAATTCCTGCTTGAGGCTCCTGCGGTAATCAGCCTCTGTTTTTAACGGTTGCGCTTTATGTTTGATCAGCACTTCCACACTGGTAGCAGTCATTTCCTTATCTGTAACAGCGACAAATTGATTCTTGCCCGTCAATGGCACCTTGTAATCAGGTCTTGGCTTTTCACCTGCCGGATTTTTCAGGTCGGCGAACTGCGCTTTGATAGTCTTCTCCATCTGATCCACGTCGATATCTCCTACCACGATCACCGCCTGCAGGTCCGGCCGGTACCAATCGTGATAAAAGCGACGGATCGTCTCCGGCTTGAAATTATTTAAGACCGTATCCAGGCCGATAGGGATACGCTCGGCATAACGGGAATTATTCAGGATCACCGGCCAGTAAATACGGCGCATACGCTCACCGGCGCCTTTGCCCAACCGCTTTTCTTCCAGGACCACCCCGCGCTCCTTATCGATCTCGACAGGATCCAGGGTGGCGTTTTGAGCCCAGTCACGGATGATCTGGATGCCGTTTTTCAATACGTCCGGCTTGTCCGAAGGCAAAGGCAGTTCATAGACCGTTTCATCGAAACTGGTATAGGCATTGATGTCGGCGCCAAAACGAACACCGGATTTCTGCAGGTAATCAACCAGCTCGTTCTTGGGAAAATGGCTCGTTCCGTTAAAGCTCATGTGCTCCATAAAATGAGCCAGGCCCCGCTGATCTTCCGACTCCAGGATGGAGCCCGCCTTATTCACCAGGTAAAGGTCAACCCTGTTCCTGGGTTCAATGTTATGACGGATGTAATAGGTCAGCCCATTGGACAATTTACCCGTCCGGACCGCCGGATCGAGCGCCAGAGGCTGTTGGGCACGACCCGTCAGGGACATCCCGGGAATAAGACAGAGGAGCAGAAGAGCTGCATATATCCTTTTAATAGCTACTACCATATAATAAATCGGGTTTTATGAAAAATAAAATACCTGGCCCCAAATACTAACGATTGTTCGTTAGCAGGCC
>JAATFV010000069.1 GCA_015655015.1 Chitinophagales bacterium
TCTTTACCGGGGATGATGGCGCCGGAACGCCGCTGGATACCGATACCCGCAACAAAGCCCTAAAAGAGGTAGACGACCAGCTCATCGCTAAAAACCTGCTCGATAAGACCGGTAAGGTCACCACGGAAATAAAAACAGTCATTGAATTCGAATCGGAATTCTCCATCCCTACTGCCGGTATCCTCGTAAAAGGCTGCCTGGATGATTGCGATATATGCGAGCCCATGGTGAAAGAAAGAATGCAGCTGGAAAATGACCTGCTCCGCAGACAGATCGAACTGCTGGACAAATCACAGGAATACCGTTGCTGCCCTGCTCCGGCCGCAACGGCCGCCAATTGACCGGGTAACCAGCCGTAGGCAGCGACGATAGCCAACGATCACCCGGCCGTCCCCAATGATCTTATAGACCTCTCAACGGCCGCCTTTACCAAACAGGTAAAGCCGCCGACAGGAATACTATGTCCCGTCACCGGACGGCAATCAGAAATTCATTAACAAACACTCAAAAAAATCATTATGGCAAAAGATGTTAAAAAAATAAGCCTGAATGTGAGCTACGAAGAAAAGCCCACAGAACAGATCTCCCTTATCGGGTTCCTCTTCCTCTGCAACGGAAGACTCCTTCAGCAGCAACCCGTCCGCGAAGATCTCCTGGAATTCGACCTTACCCAACCGGACCCGGCAGGTACGGATCCCGGTAAGCCCGCGGCAGGTACAGGTCCCGGTAGGCCCACGGCGGGTAAGGATCTCGGTAATCCCGAAGCAGGTATAGATCCCGGTAAGTCCCCGGCTGCCGGGGCCCCGACAAATGCTGCAGGAACAGCCCCCCGCCCCATCAACAGCCAGGACCTTCGGCTTTTCATCGCTCCCGCTACGGATAAAAACATTCAGAACGTCCAAAGCCTGGACGAACTGGAACAATACAAACCGTACGAACCAATCCTCCAGACCAATGCCGACGGCAATTTCAGCATCCTTCCCATACCGGGCCTCCTTTCAAAATTCTGGCCCTTCTGCTCCTGCCGGGTGACAGGCAAAGTCTCCAAATGGTTCTCCGTCGATAATACCTGGGAAGACCGCCCCGTCTGTAAAGCCAGAGTACATATCTGCGACATCGATGCCATCTTGTATTGGATCTACAAGATACCCGACTACATCATCGCGAAAATACCGGAGCTCATCCTCAACCCGCAGGAAGTGATCAAATTTCCGATCCCGATTCCCGACCCGCCCCCATTTTCCATCAACTCCTTCGCAGCCCCTTCGCCGGAGAAAAAGAGCCTGTTCCGCACCACCTCCGTAGAAGAACAGCAAATGGACATCGCCGCCAGCCTCCCCGAGCTCAGCATCGACATCCGCCAGACCCTGGCATCCGGCAATCTCAACCGCATCCGGGAGACGATCGCCGCCAACTATACCCTCTTCCATCCCTGGCTCTGCCTGTGGCCCTATTACTGGCCCTGGTTCTATCGTCGCAGAGAGCTGGCTGTCGTATACACCGACGCCAACGGCCGCTTTGATACCCTTGTATCCTACTGGTGCACCGGTGATAAACCCGATATCTATATCTGGGTGGAATACCTGATCAATGGCGTCTGGACAACAGTCTATGAACCGCCCATCCCCTGTTACACTTTCTGGGACTATGCCTGCGGTACGAATATCAATATTCATGTCACCGATCCCCGCGTGCCCGGAAATTGCTGCTGCGATTGCGGCATACCCGGAGAAGCAGTCTGGATCAGGGCGGTTGGCGGCGCCAGCACCGCTCATATCAATCAGCAGAATTTATTGCAACCTCCGCCCGGCCAATCCGTCAACTACAACCGCATCGGGCTGACAGATGCCGCCGCGATTTACGATCCCTGGTTCCTTCCTACCACACCGGGAGATTTCAAACGCCCATTCGGAGGTTTCCCCACCTTCGTCGTGGGGTTCGGCACGGATATGCCCAATGCAGGCATGTATTACTACCGCTGGAGCTATAAGAAAGTGGCGAACGCCAGCCTGACAGCAGTAAGCGATTCCTATAAAGCATTATTGCCGGTGGGCGGCAGCGTGCAGAAGGGATATGAATTTACCTACCTGGATTCCCATGGCGTTACCCAATGGGCGCCCAACAGTGTGAAGCTGGGACCTTTCACAGTAGGCAGCAACGACAATCTTTACATCATTCCTCCGGAATATCCCTTTATGGCGCCCTTCAACGCGCCGGAGACCGATCCCCAATGGAATGAGCAGACTTACCGTAACCTCAGCATCACCTTTGATTCCACCGATCTGCGCGATGCAGCGATGGCCAAAGGAGACGGACTCTATGCCTTTAAGCTGGAAGTATTCGACCAGGCGGGCAACCTCCTGACCAATGTTCCGAAAACAACATTTAAGATACCCGATTATAACAGTTCCGGTTATAGTGTGAATGCCCCCGATATACTGCTGGACAGCCCTACCCTCACCACGGCAAACGGCTATAATATGCTGATGCGTATCGACAATTCAGGCTGCGAGGCAAAGATTTACACGGTGAAGGTCAACGGCGTGTCAGCCTCTTCGGACTGCTGCGGATTTGTTGCTTACCGGCCGGGAGAAGTAGATGCGGTACTGGACCTCTCCTTCAAGGCAGCACACCCGAACAACTTTGCCGTATTCGGTTTCAGCGTAGAAAGGGGCGCCTGTGGAGATGTACCCATAGCGGATGCAAACGGAATGGTCATCGACAGCGCAAATGGATATATTCGAAATAACAGCAGCATTTATGATAAGCCCTTCACGCCCTCCCAATTGCTGGAATCCTGTTACAGCGCCGGCGCCGGAAAGGCAGCGTTCGCAGAGATCCTCTCCGTAGCTGCCATGGCCACCGATGGCAGTTACCGGCTCGCTGGCAAGGACCAGGGAGACATAGCGGCTTTTGCGTTGGAGCCCTGATTAGCAGGCGGCCCTTCCCCGGATGGGGGAAGGGCCTTTTTCATTCATCACTAAAATAATCATGTCATGTCTTGCTGTGGAAATAAAAGAGCCGCCTACGCTCAGCAGTCGACGAATACTACGCGACAAGCTACCAATAACCCGGGATCATCCGCGACCGCCGCAGGCCGGATCACCCCTTCCGTCCCCCTGAAAATGTGGGCCGATCTCCATTTTGAATCTATCGGCGATATAGCGCTGACAGTGCTCGGACCCGTCACCGGCAAACGTTACCGATGGACCGTCAAAGGAGATGTTCAAACAGTAGATTATCGCGATGCCGGCGGGCTGAGACCCCACCTGCATTCTTTAAAAAGACTAAAATGAACCTGCCTGTCGGACTAAAATAATCTGTCCGCCGGACGATCAACGACGATCAACCTTATCGGACTATCGTACGTCCCCCGTCAGCCAGATCACCTTCTGCTCGCTCCGGTGAGGCTGCCCGATAATATCCTTATACAGGTCCGGCCTCCTGGCTTTAAGGTACCGATAACCGCCCGCTAAGGTCAATGCCTCCGGAGCCAGCTCCGCTACAGCGATGGCGTCACCCAGCTCCCGGCATTCCGCGATAATATCCCCATAAGGGTCAATGATCATGGAACAGCCATTCTTCAGCTGGTCATCATCCATTCCGATAGCATTGGAAAAGACGGCATAGACCGCATTGTCATAGGCCCGCGCGGGCAGCCATTTCATAAGCCAGCTTCTTCCCTTCAGCCCGTCGAATTCCCGGCGCAGCTGCTCCCGGTTAGCCTCCTTATCCTTCCATAATTCCGGATCCACAAAACCCGCCCCCGGCCGGGTGGATGGCGTGCACATGGTGACATGCGGCATAAAGATCACCTGCGCGCCCAATAAAGCGGTCGCCCTCACATTTTCAATGATATTATTATCATAACAAATAAGAATGCCGCATTTCCAGCCCAACAGGTCAAAGACCGTATATTCATTCCCGGGGGTAAGATGAGAATTGATAAAAGGATGAAGCTTTCTGTGCCGCGCCACCATCCCATTTTTATCAACACAAACATAAGCCTTGAAAAGATTGCCCTCCCCGTCCTTCTCAAACAGCCCGGCCAGTATCGCTATCCCCAACTCCCGGGCATAGGCTGTTAACGCCGTTATACTGGGGCCATCCGGCAATAGTTCTGCCAGGTCCAGCATCTGCTCCCTGGAAAGATGCCTGGCAAAAGTATACCCCGTTATCGAACACTCGTGAAAGGCAATAGCCTGCGCCCCCTGCCCGGCCGCTTTTCCGGCTAAATCTTTAATGATGGAAAGATTGTAGGATTTGTCCCCGCTTTTATGTTCAAATTGTGCTGTTGCGATCTTTAACGTATCCATTCCTTTTTTACCGGAATGTACAAAAAATTCCGACCCGGACGGAATGGAACACCGGTCGTACCATTTTCCGTTTACCTGTAAAGCGCCAGCCTCGCCAATATCTCCAGCATACCAGCCTGGTTCACCAGCAACTGCTGCTTTTTAACACCCATTACACCCGTTGGGGAAAGATCGCTCTCCAGGCTCCCGTCCACACATTTTTTAAATGCCTCCAGGTAGGCAGGATGGTCATAAAATCGCAAAAGGTCCTGGTAACCTCGCAGCAGAACGGCATTGAACCAGTATCCGTCCCGGAATTTCCCCGATCCGTAAAAATAGGAACAGGCGCTATCCGCTATCGCCACCGCCCGCTGAAGATATTCCCGTTCCCCGGTCAATTCATAGAGTTCAACATTGGCCTGGAGCATCGTACCGGTATTATAAGAATATTTTGCCCTCCCTATCCGGCGATCCCTTACCCGGATATTATCGAAATAAAGCCCGTCCGAATCCCGGAGATGCTCATTCACCCAGTGATAGAGCAACAGCGCCGTATCCAGGTATTTCTTCTCCCGGGTGGCCTTGTACAGCTGCAGCGCCAGCACAATACCCGGCCCGTTCGAACAGGTATTTTTAGTAGCCATTTTCCCTTCTTCCCAATACAGCCCCCCGCCCGTCGCCGTATCATACCCGGTCATCATAAACCGGTAGATCAGCTTTCCCCTCTCCAGCAAGGCCGGCTCCCGTTTGCGCTGCCAGGCATCCATCCACGCAAGGCCCAGCCACTGATTGTCGTCATAGAACCGGCTGCCTCCCCCGAATTGAACAAGATAAGAGTCATAACCCGGCACGGGCTGATTGTCATCCCCCGGCAGCTGTTGGCCCTGCCCCGGCACCCCTTTCCCATCCCCCGGAATTTGTTTCCCATATCCCGACATCGGCGGCTTATCGCTCTTGTATTTATCGATCAGCCCGGTGATCTTTTCGACAGAGCCCCCCCCGCCGATCCCCGCAGCTTCCGCTTCATTATACGCCTGTAATAATCCACACAAGGGCCAGCAATAGGCATATCCATTCTTAGGCGCCGGCTCCTCGAAATCCCTGTAAAAACCGCTGACAGAATCATAAAATTGCCGCTGCACGGCACCGTATAAGGAAATAAAATCCTTGCGGTAATCACGAGTCACCGGCGGGACCTTCCTCACCGATGTCCCCCCGGTCTGGGCCTTCGCAGTGACATGCAGCAAAAAAAAGAGTATAAAAAAGAGGGTATGGATACTTCGCAACTTCATGACTGATTAAATAATAATATTACAGCTGTTTGTTTTTGTTGAGCAGGCCGGCCGCTTCGATCAGCATACAGCCGCTCTCTTCCGTGGTGAGGTCCGCCGTTGTGCCCGGCGGCGTCTTCCAGTAAGATCCGAAAAGGCCCAATGTCTTGTTCGTACCCTGATACCATAACGTCTCCGCATTCAATTTTAAGAAGCTAAGATAACGTTTACGGGTGTCGTCCGGCAAATCTTTATTCAACAGCAGCTGCGTGAAATACCGGATAAAGATCCCCTTGAACAATCCCCCATCCCCCTGCCCCTCATCCTTCAGCAACCGGTCACTGGTCGTCAGCGAGGCGCTGTTCAAGGTGTTATCCGCCGTTTTGATCGCGTCATTCAGGTAAGCAGGGTCCTTTGTGATACCATACAGCTCGAGGGCGGAGCCGATAAAGATCCCCTGGTTGTAGGTGAACGCATTCATATCCACCGCCCCATCCCCATTCTTATTCATCCCGTCATAGACAAACCCCGACCCCTCGTCATAGAGATGCCCCTTCAGCCAGCCGTAGATATTCTTTGCCCAATTCAGATCATCCGCATTATTAAACCGGGTATACAACCGCGCCGCCAATATACAGGCAGGCGCATTGGCCGGCGTATTCTTGTATCCCGTCTCGCTCTTATTCCACGCGATGCCCCCATCCTGTACCGTATTCCATCCCCCCTTGATATCGGTCCACACCGTCGCGGCGGCATCCTTGAATTTTGTGTCGCCGGTCACATCAAAGGCCCTGAGCAGCGCCAGCGCATTCCATTCCATGTCGTCATAAAAATGGTTGAGAAAGCTGCCGCCGTTCTTTGCCGGCACACCGGTAAACCATTGATCATATTCAGCGCCATATTTCTTCGTGCCGTTACGGACATCCGCGTCCAGCATCACATCCAGGGCATGGGCCTGGGGCCAGTAGTTGAAGGTATTGTCCCCGCTGTTGTCCTTATAGAAATAGCCGGCGGCGCTATTCCAGTAATTCTTAACCAGGAAGTCCGTGCTGCTGTCCGCCGCCGCCTGCCAGTTAATGGCATATTTTACGACGCCGTCGCTGGTGCTGAAATCATAATCGTAGTTCTTTTTACAGGCGCCCATCCCCAGCAGGCCGGCCATCGCAAAAGCGATATAATATTTTTTCATGGAACGCTTTTTATAGTACGAATGCTCATTTTATTTTACGAAAGCACATTTTATTTTATGAATACTCATTTTACGATCACCTCATGTGTATAATTCGGCTTATCCGCGGTAAAGTACATGTTGACATCACAGTTGGCGCCATCAGCTTCCGTGACGAACTTGAAGCAATAGTTAAACTGCGAGTCGTCTACCGTATAGAGGTCCCAGAACGTCGGAGGGGTGCTGGCATCCGGCCGGTTGTTGTCACTGTTCTTGCTGCCCCACCATTCATAGCTGTCCGCCGTCCCGTCATTGACCAGCATCCTGAATTTATAGCGCTCGTCCCTCCCCCAGCTCTCCTGGTGGAACGAAATGGGCTTGGCGGCCGCCTTCCAGACCCCGCCGGCGGAATAATCAAGATTGAAGAGCGTTCCGTTGACAGGGGCAAACCATAACGCCAGCTCTTTGATCTCCGTATTCTGCACCGACACTACATTAAAGTCCAAACGAATGCGCACTTCTTTTGTAGCACCCGTCACCGTCGTCTCGCCGGTCCCCTGGCGGATCGTCTTTCCATCCACATCCGTGTAGAAGACATCGGGAGTCCCGGTATTTGCGCTGACAAAATGATAGGAGCCCGCAGCCAGGGAAGTGTAGATCTCATATTTTCCCGATGCCGTCTGCTTGAAGGCGAGGGCCTTGCCCAGGTCCGTCCCTCCTTCGGTAGCAGAGCCGGTAATGTATACCGCAACAGGAGGATTGTCCACCCCCAGCGCGCGGGTGATGGAAAGATTCCGGGTCATACCGGATCTCACTTTGTTGACACCCTTGGAGGAATATACTGTCCAGATAAAATCGGCTGTGCCCAGGGGTTGCACCCCTGCCAGCTTTGCCACCGAATTGAGGATCTCTTTTGTCATCGTAGCCTTTGTATACAAGCCATTCCCATCGGAAGGCAGCGTGTACACCGGCTTCGAAAAGTCGCCTCCCTTCTTGTCGAAGGCTACAGAATATAATACCAGTCCCCCATCGGCCGCCAGGGCTTCGTCCCATTCGAACACCACGGAAGCCGTAGAGGCCAGGTCCACAGCCTTGCTATCATCCGGGGAAAAGAGGGTCGCCACCGGGGTGACCGTTGTATTGACGCCATCATTCTTTTTACAGGCAGTGAACAGCAGCAGCAGGGTAAAGACAGCCAGCAAAGTCTTTGTCATATTTGTATTTTTAAAATAATTAAAATTGATTTTTACCATCCGGGGTTTTGCGTCAGGTTGGCATTCAACGCCCGCTCATCCCTCGGAATGGCCCATAAATAATGTTTGGGAGCGACAAAACTCCGGAGGTTGGCCCGGATATAACCATTGTCTACGCTGGGATCTGCAAACTTAGCGCCATGTACATAGCCATTCAGCACCGTTTCGGCTGTCTTCCACCGGCGGATATCGAAGATCCGCAATCCCTCCATGGCCAGCTCCGTCCTTCGTTCACGCCGGATGATGTCCCTGAACTGCGCCTGGCTGAGTGAGGCGTCATAGTTCAGAGCGGCAGGGTCCGTAAAGCCCGCCCGCACCCGCAACAGCTTGACCGTATTGTCCCAGGTACCCTGATCCAGGGCCGCCACTTCATTCTTCGCCTCCGCATACATCAGCAATACATCGGCATAACGGATCAGCATCAGGTCCAGACCGGAATTGAAATTGTTGGCCGTGGAATCATAATATTTCCGGACATAATATCCCGTGGGAGAAGACACCGACCCTGACTTGTACTCATCCGGGGCATTGGGATCGGGATCGCTGCCGGGTTTGATATAGATGGTCTTCAGACTGCCATCGTTCATCGGCCATTGATAGCGGTCATATACTACCGTAGCCGCCAGCCTGGGATCACGGTTCTGATATGGATTGGATTCGTCATAACCCGACCCGGCATCCGCGATCGCCTTCCCATTGGTCATCAGGTAGTCATTCACCAGCTCCTGCGTGGGCGCCAACCCGTTAAGACGCGCCCCCACCGAGATAGGTACAAAGTCGATAAAGCCGCCATAGGTCCGCAGGTCCGGAACATACCCGCAGCTTAATACTACTTCGGAGTTATTTTCATTCTGAGGTTTGAAGAGGCCCGTATAAGACGGAAAGAGGGAATAGGTCCCATTGTCGGCAGTCCCGATCAGCCGTCCGCATTCGGTGACGACCTCAGCCCACCGGCTCTCATACAGCAATACCCTCGCCTTCAGGGCAATCGCCGCCCCTTTTGAGATCCGCCCGATATCCGCACCCGAATAGGAGGTGTTCACAGGTAAAATAGCGATCACGTCATCCAGCTCTTTCAGCACAAAGGCAATGACATCGGCCCGGGAATTTCGGGTGATGCTCTGCGACTCCGACACGCTCAGCGTTTTTGTCACCAGGGGCACGTCGCCATACCAGGTGGCCAGCTGGAAATGATGCAGGGCCCGGAGAAATCTTGCCTCCGCCTTCATCCGGTCCCGCAATCCCGCATTTATACCCGGCACCTGGTCTATATTTTCCAGCAGGGTATTGCTGGTCTTGATACCGGCATAATGAAACTTCCATTCATCATCCAGCCGGCCCAGCGACGGATCGTACACACCGCTGGAGATGGACAGCACGCCGTTGACATCACCCCTGCCCGCATAGGCATTGTCGGACAAGGCTTCATTATAGAAAAAATTGTTGTTGTTGTCCAGCATCTGGCCATAGGCGGTATTCAATACCAGGTTGGCCTTTTCCGTGGAAGTCCAGTAGTTCAGCTCTGTATAGCGGTCGGTGGGCGCGGTATCCATCTTATTGCAGGAAAGGACCAGCATCCCAATGAACAGCAACAGACTGACCGGGAGTCTCTTGCCGGCCAAAGCCGCTCTTCCGGTTTTTTTATTATCTATTTTCATATTAATTCTGTTAGCCTTTTAAAAAGTTACATCCAGTCCGAATCCATAATAGAGCAGCGTGGGATAAGAACGCCCGCTGTTGGCCCCGTTCGTTGCATTTAAATTATTGCCGGAGTTATTGGGTCCATTATGGAATTCGGAAGATTCGGGATCGATAAATCTGTTTTTTGTAATGGTGAGCAGGTTCTGACCGGTGAGATAGGCCCGCAGCTTCTGAATGCCCATTCGTTTCGAGATCGCCGGCGATAAGGTATACCCGATCTGGACGTTCTTCAACCGGGCATAGGCTGCATTCAGCACGGACAGGTCCGACCCCTTCCGGAAATTATTGGTATTGCTGGCGCTGCCGTTGATAGCCAGCCGCGGATATTTGGCATTCGGATTATCCGGTCTCCAATAATCCAGCTGATGCTCGAACATGGTGTAAGAATAATTGACATGAAAAGGCTCGAGCAGCTCACCCCGCAGCGCCATATCCCGCTGACCCACTCCCTGGATCAGCAGCCCCAGGTCCAGGTCCTTCCAGGTCAGCGAATAAGTAAGTCCAAAAATATAATGGGGGAAAGGGTTGCCCAGGACATAACGGTCATTGTCGTCGATGACGCCGTCCCCGTTCTTATCCTTGTAAGCGATGTCTCCGGGAGCTACGGCCAGGCCGGTGAAACGAGGTCGGTTTTCCACGTCTTTCAGGTTCTGAAAATACCCGTCGCGTTTATAACCCACATAAGAGGCGATCGGTATTCCCTTGCCATAGAGGACCTGTAATTCTTCCAGGGACTGCAGCCGGTCCTGGTCATTGGCCATCTTCACGATCTCATTATTCGTATTGCCGATATTGATGCCGATGGTATGATGCAGCGCCCGGCCTGCAATAGTATAAGAGATGCTGGTTTCCCACCCTTTGTTCCGGACGGAAGCGATGTTGTAATCCACCGTCCCGCCGCCATAAGTGCCAGGCAGATTGGGCTGCATAAGGATATTCTTCGTCAGCTTGTTGAAATAATCAAAGGTCACATTCACCCTGTTATTGAGCAGACCGGCATCCACTCCGATATTCAGCGTATTGGCCACTTCCCATTTGATATCAGGATTGGCGACATTGAATCCCGTGCCGGAGACAGCCGTGTTGTTAAAGCCATACATATTGGCGTAGACGGTATACGTCGTCTGGTATTGATAGTTGCCGACGTTCTGATTACCCAGTAATCCATAAGAGCCCCGGAGCTTTAGCTCGTTGAGCGTATGGGAGATGCCGGCCTGCTGGTAGAAGTCTTCCCGGCTGATACGCCAGGCAGCAGAGACGGAAGGAAAATACCCCCAGCGATTTTGTTTGGCGAATTTGGAAGATTCGTCGGCCCGGAAACTTCCTTCCAGGAAATATTTGTCATCGTAGGAATAAGAGGCCCGGCCGATGATGGAATTGAGGCTGTTCTGTGCAGTGCCCTGGGGCGTGATCTGCTGGTCGCCGATATTGGCGATGGTAGCAGACTGGGGAAGGTTCAGATCGGGCGAGGTATAATTCAGGACCACCTTATTGGACTTACCCGTGAAAGATTCATTGGTGGCGCCGCCCAGCAGCTGAACATGATGCTTGCCGAAATCCCTTATATATTCCAACAGCAGCTGCGTGTTCAGGAAAAGGTTCTTGGTATTCTGATCCCCGGTGACATTACCCAGGGCATTGCCATATACGCCGCCGGGAGCCGATCCTACCGCCTGTCCCTCCCGGTAGAAAGGAACATATTGAGTCACATAATATTCATGGTTGGCATCCAGCGTCCCGCCAAAGACGCCTCTCAGGGTCAGCCCCTTCACGATCTTCACCGATGCCGTCAGACTACCCGTCAGGTCATCGTTGTCATAATCCCGGAACCCGCCCTGCTCCAGGATGCCCAGGGGGTTGAACTGCGCCAGCACGTCGTTGATGAGGTATCTCCCCAACGAGTCTTTCAGCTTGTAATAGGGCGGTGTCCTTTCCGCATCCACTACCAGGGTGCCCGTGGAATAAGAGTGGTCGCGGATATGGGTTTTGGAATAAGCAATGATGCTGGACAGCTTCAGCCGGCCCACTTCATTGGAAAGGTTCATCCGGAAATTATAACGCTTCAGCCCTTTGGCGGGGCCGACGAAATTGCTCTCCTGGTCCATGTAGCCCAGGGATACAAGATAGGATGATTTATCCCGGCCGCCACTGAGGCTGAGATTGTGATTCTGCTGGAGAGCGTTCTGGAAGATGGAATTAAGGAACCAGGGCTCATCGCCCTCTTCTTTCCGTTGCTCGATATCCAGTGGAGAATAATAAGGCGTTTGTCCCGATCCGGCATTCACAATGGCCTCGTCTTTCAGGATCATATTTTCCCAGCCTTTCACCGGCTTCATCCAGAAATGCGGTTTCACCACGCTGAGAATGCCGTTGTAGGCCAGGGTGCCGTCCCCCTTTTTTCCTTTTTTTGTCGTGATGAGGATCACCCCGTTGGCAGACCTCGATCCGTAAATGGCCGCAGAGCCTGCATCCTTCAGGACAGAGATGTTATCGATATCATTTGGATTGAGCAGGTTGAGATCTCCGCCTACCAGTCCATCGATCACCACCAGCGGAGTATTATCCCCCAGGGTGCCGATACCGCGGATGTTGATATTGACGCCCTGCCCCGGCTCAAAGCTGGTCTGCTGGATCGTGAGGCTGGGAGCCGCACCCTGCAGAGCCTGCGACAAATTGGGGGCCGCACGGCCTTCAAGGACCGAGGAACGGATCACATCGACGCCTCCCGAAAGGCTTACTTTTTTTTGCGTGCCGTAACCCACTACTACCACTTCGCCCAGCGACTTGTCCAGCAGCACCATAGTGACGGTAAGATCGGCGGAAGAAACTGCCGCCTCCTTTATTTCATACCCTACATAGGAGAAGGTCAGGACTCCTTCCAGCCGGGGGATCTTCAATTGAAAATTGCCGGCATTGTCTGTGATCGTATGCTGGCTCTCATTCTTCCATTCCACGGAGACGCCCGCCAGCGGATTTCCTTTCTCATCCAGGACCTTCCCCCTGACAGTTACCCATGCAGAAGTATCCCTGGCGCCGCCCGGCGGAAGCGCGTTTATCAACGGCCGGGATGAAGGAAGAGCGCGCAGCAGGATCTTATCTCCTGAGATCTCATATTTCAATTGGAGAGGCGAAAAGATCTTATAAAGGGCATCATTAACTGTCTTCTTCCTTACAGTCACGGAGAATTTTCGCGTGATATCCAGATCGTCATTGGAGTAGACAAAGGAGAGGCCGCTTTGCTTTTCGAATTGCGCGAGGATCCACTTCAGCGGTTGATCCTTGCAGATGATGGAGATACTGTTGGATTGTTTCCCTTGTTCGGGATATTTTTTTCCCGTGTTCGCCGGCAGCACCGTCGGCAGGAATAATATCCACACAATAAAAAGCAGTCGTTGATGGCGCCGGCACACATGACCGGTCCCATGAGTATGAATGATCATACGCAGCAATCGTTTAGATGTAAAAAAAATTATTTGATCTCTATAAACTTATCTGTCACCGAATAATAGAAGGTTTTTACCCTTCTGAGCGTCGACAATATTTCTTCTTCCGTGTTATTTTTAAAGGTGGCCGTATACCGGTATTGTGCCATGGCAGCATTCCTGAATTTTATGGGTTTTCCAAAAGACCTTTCCAGCTCCACCGCTATTTTTCCGAGAGATTCATTGTTGAAAGCCATGACCCCGTTAATCCAATCCCTGTCGGCTGCCGCATCGGTTGGCCCGACATTCACCACGCCGGATCCGAAATGGTACACTGCTTTCCTTTCCGACGTGAGATAAAAGCTGTCGGCAGCAGACCCGTCGGCAGCAGACCCGTCGGCAGCAGACCCGTCGGCAGCAGACCCGTCGGCAGCAGACCCGCCGGCAGGCGAGGTAACAGCCCCGGTGGCAGGAATAAAAGCTACACGGCCCGTAGCCACAGAAGTCGTCATCCACTCTTCATCGTCATAGGCCCTGATATCGAAAGAGGTCCCCAGCACATGAACATTCCCTTTCGGCAAATGCACGACGAACGGACGCTGGGGATTCCGGGCGATCTCAAAAAAAGCTTCCCCTTCCAGGTAAACCTCCCGCAGGCCCGCCTGGAAAGAAGTTGGATATTTCAGGCGGCTATCCGCATTCAGCCAGATCTTGCTGCCATCCGAAAGCGTAATGACAGAACGGATCCCCTTCTGATTATATTTCTCCACCAATTCCGTCTTCAGAGAATGCCGCATGATCAGCCAGATACTTAACGCAAGGAGCGGGATCAGGGCAGCCGCTGCGAAAAGGCGCCTCCATCCGATCTTTCTTGCCGTTATTTCAACGGCAGCTTCCTGACCGCGATAGAAGTCCGTGGCCGTCCATTCATTAACCACGTGCTGACTCCCGCTGTGCTCGCTGGTCGTCAACGGCGGATTTCCAATCCTCCCCCATACCTTGCCCAGAGCGGCCTCTTCATTGATCGCTAAAGGGGCGCCCTCTTTCCAGTAAATAGATAATTTTTCGAATAAAGAACGGTAGGACTCATGGGCGGCAACCTGCAGCCGGAGCTTTTCTGACTCTTCCGGGAGATGATTGCCGGAGAGCACTTTTATAGCAAGCAATATGAATTGTTCCTCGTTCAAAAAGATCCTCTTTATAAGCAAGGACAGGAAAAAGAAAAAAACTACGTACAGGATGGAAATTTATTTTAGAGGCAGCCGGGAGATCATTCCCAGTAAGAGTAACAGCTCGCGTCCCCTTCCCTTTTCAGTATCCGGCTGGCCAGGCTGATCCGACAAAATGACCTTGAGCTTTTTAACTGCCCGGTAGAGCTGCGTTTCCACGGTTCGGGGAGAGATATGCAGGATCTCAGCTACCTCCCGGAAAGGAAGGCTGTCCTCCTTTATCATCTTAAATATCAGCCTGCATTGCTCCGGCAATTGCTCCACCGCCATATGCAGACGATGCATCAGCTCTTTCATTTCCAGGTTCTTCTGACTATTGGCCGTATCATGAAATCCCGTCTCGCCATGTATGTCCAGCTGGAGATGTACGACGGAATATTTTTCGCAATAATTGATACATCCGTTCTTGACAGCAACGTAGAGGTACACTTCGAGGTTCCGGACCTCATGGAGAGTGGATCTTTTTTCCCAGACCTTTACAAATATATCGGAGACGATCTCTTCAGCCGCTTCCCGGGTATGAACGAACTGAATGGCAAATCGCACCAGCCTGGAATAATAGTGCCGGAATAAACTATTGAACGAAGGAGTATCGGAAGCTCCGATCCCATCCTGCCAGATCCTGATCATATGGTTAGCAGCGGCACACATTGCAAGTAATTCATCTGTGTTGGAAACCGAAAGTACGATATTATACGAACCCGCCAAATTTGAGCTGCAAGCGGCAAGCTGATAAAGCGGCAAGCTGATAGGCGGATGTACTTAAAGCGCCAGCCGCATCCCCTTCTTCTCCAGCCAGCCGGCAATCCGGATGATCACCCAGGCATAGATCAGCGCCTTAAGGATCCCGACCCCTCCCGTACGCAACGCCAAAGGCAGGCTGCTGCCGCTTCCGCAAAGATTAAAAATAGCATTATGAATATAAGGCAGGAGATAACAGGTCAGCGTACTCGTGCTGGCAGGGCGAATGGACCGCATCCAGTTTTGCTTCCCTTTCAGATCCACCAGGTAGAGCAGGAAAATGTAAAAAGCAATGCTGATCGCCGTGCAGATCAGTATCCAGGAGGCCGTATCCCTTTCCTTGGAGATCCCCCAGAAAGGCCTTAAGGCAATACCGGCCCCCATCAGGATCAGTACAACAGTGGCCAGCACCAGGATGCCCTGTTCGGTCTGCCCCTCCTTCGTTACCCGCCGGTACAGCACCGAAGTCAAAATACCAGCCATGGTGAAGGCGATCAGGTCTCCGCTATCCAGGAACCAGACATAAGCCTTTACAGGATTCAGAAATTCCAGCCAGCCGGACATATTGGCGATATTGAACAATACGCACAAGACAAATAAGCCGGCGAATACCCTTAGTTTTTCTCCGGCAAAAAGGTAAACAGAGGCGCCTACCAGGTACGACCATCCGATAATCCCCAGGGTGCCATACCAGTCGGGCTGCATCCAGGTATGATGCCCGTCTGTATTACCCCGGAATAACAAAGCCAGCATAGTGAGTAAAAAAATGCCCAGCCCCTTTAAAACCTGCTTTTTCTTTTTGGAGAAAGAAGACGGATAATCCAGCCAGATCAGGAAAAAGGCGAGGGTAATGCCGATCTGCCACCAGGGCTTGGGCAGAACGGATGAGACCGTATCATAAGTGTCCAGGTTCACCTGGAAGATACCCATCACCAGCAAGGCGGCCGACCGCGAAAGAATATGCTGAAAAGTCTTTTTCTTCGAAAGCCCCCTGGATCTTTTTGTCTGCATGGCGAAAGGAATAGCCAGCCCTACGATGAACAGGAAGGCGGGAGCCACCGTATCCGCCAGGCCAAGCTTGTCTTCCGTCTCTCCGGCATGTCCCAGCCATCCCGGTACTTTATACAGAGACCAGAGATTATTCACAAAAATCATCAGGAATAGGGTGATCGCACGAAAAGCATCTACCGAAGCCAGACGACGTGACGGAAGCCGCTGCGGGCTGAACAGCCTCTCATACAACCCGGCCGCCCCGGTCTCTGCAGCAGGAAGCTGCAGGAACTCCGGTACAGGCCTGGTGAATTCCGGTACGGTCCCGTTCAGCTCCCCTACACGACTATTCGGCTCCGCTGCATAACATGGGTCGATTGAATTTGGCATAGACTATATCCCAGAGCCTTTGCAAATATTGAACCATTCATTTCCCCCGGCAATTAAAGTGTGATTAATATAAAGCCTCCAGGAACCGATACCTCGCTGCATGCGACTCCTCTTCCGAATGAGAGCTCACATCGATTACCATCACCCGGGCAGTCCCGGGCTGTACTGCCGGCCAGGAGGGCAGCCCCTGCCCGTTCGGATCGCCGGTCTTAATAAAATTAGCAAAATAAGCCTCCATGGTTTCCGACACCTTATCGTCATCCGCCGTCCACGCGTATACCTTATTGGTCTTCAGGTTCCCCAGGGCATACTCGATCTCCCAGGAATGCCCCGCGCCCGGAGCCGCTACGGCTGCCGGATCGGCGACAGGCGCCGGCCTCGGACGGTTATAAAGATAGCGGTACACGGGCTTCCCGCCGGTCTTACTATGCAGGTCTATCCATTTCCAGGTACTATAGGCAATAAAACGGTCCGAAGCCAGGTCCGTAGCAGCCTGTTTAACTTCTTCCGCGGATGTTGCCTTGTACTGCTCCAATACGCCATCGGCCTTATCGCCATACAGCTTCCGGACGGCCTTTTCATAGTTTTCAACCGTAGGTTCGTCCTTCCCCAATAGAGAATGGTAATTCTGCTCGGCCGAGTTCCAGCCGGCCAGCAATGGAACATGCATTTGCTCCCCTGCCTTAAAAATAGCTACGGGGGTCTCAGGCAGAAAATAGCCGTCAACGACCGTAGGGAAATGGCCTCCCTTTGCCGTAGCCGCCAATAGATCCGCCGCAGGCATGGCACGCAGATCCGCCAGCGATTTATTGCCCAGGCCAGTGGCGAAGGTTACACCATTCTTCTCTCCATCCGCCAACGCAATGGTCCTTCCCCCGAGAAGGGAACCGCTCTCCCCGATGGCCCCGGCAAACAGTCCTTCAGACAACGGTGAGGCCATCTGCGCGCTGACCGAAAACGAGCCGGCCGACTCTCCGCCGATCGTAACCCGCTTAGGGTCCCCCCCAAATGCCGTTATATTTTTTTGCACCCAGACAAGAGCCGCATGCTGATCCAATAACCCGTAATTGCCCGATGAATGGTGCGCCGATTCCTTTGTCAGGTCCGGATGGGCCAGGAACCCAAATATGCCCAGCCGGTAATTGATGGTAACAGTGACCATCCCCCTTGCAGCCAGGCTCTCCCCGTCGTAGCGGTATTCCGAACCGTCCCCTCCGACAAAACCACCCCCATAAAAATACACCAGCACGGGAAGAGACGCTGCAGCGGACTTTGCCGCCGTCCATACATTCAGGTACAAACAATCCTCACTCATCCCGTTCGAACGAAAATTCATGTCGCTGAACAAAGGCAGCTGCATAGCACGCGGACCAAAAGCGTTCGCCTTGCGTACCCCTTTCCAGCTCTTAACCGGCTGAGGCTCTCTGAAACGCAGATCCCCTACCGGAGGCTGCGCAAAAGGAATGCCTTTAAAAGAACGGACACCGCTGGCTTCAACCGTCCCTTCGACCACGCCATTGACTGTTGCAGCCCGGGTGCTGTTTGATTGGGCATCGGCTGTTTGTATCCACAGCATTGCAATCGTAATTATATAAGAAGAAATTTTCATAACCAGCATTGTTGAACGTCAAGATAAGAAAATTCCGCGGACCTCCGGGCCTGATTCCATGAGCGAACATATGTTCTCCCTTCATCATCAGGCGGCTGCCGCCGGCCTATGCTTCCTCTAATTCCACCTCTTTCTTAGCGTTCCTCTTCCCCAGGATCTTATCCCGGTGCATGGTCCCCCATGCCTGTAAAGCATGCAGCACCTCACCCAGCGTATTGCTGTACTCAGTAAGGATATACTCCACGACAACAGGCGTCCCCGTATAAACTTTTCTTTCCACAAACCCATTCAACTCCATCTGCTTCAATTCATTGGAGAGCACCCGGGCGGAAATGCCTTTTACGGCACGCTGCAGCTCATTGAATCGTTTGGGTTGACCATGGTCATCGATAAATGCAACGATGATTGGCAGCTTCCATTTTCCACCGATCACATACAGGGCATCCCCGACAGCAGCCAGGCTCGCCTTACATTCCCCCGCGGAGCGCTTATCCCCGCCAAGTCTTCTTTGTTTAGTTTCAGACATATATAGCATTTTTTGAAGGCTCACTAACCCAAAGGTTACTACTAACCTTTAGTATACTACTAACTATTTACAACCAAAGGTAGCTAGTTTTGCTTCACGAACCCGGGCATCACAAATTTTAACATACAAGGGGATGAAGAGCGAGGCTCCATCCGTCCATTAAAAAACATTATTTACGGATGAAATCAATCAAAATTATTTACTGGATAACAACGGCCATCGTAGGACTGATGATGACCTACTCGGCTTATGCCTATCTCACACAGCCAATGATGACGCAGGCTTTCCATCACCTGGGCTATCCGGATTACTTCCGGGTGGAGCTGGCTATCGCCAAGCTTATCGGGGTTGTCTTATTGCTGGCGCCGCTGGCATCCTCCGGGGCGAAAGCAAGGCTTAAGGAATGGGTCTATGCCGGATTTGCCTTTACGTTCATTTCCGCATTTATTGCACACTCGGCCTCCGGTGATCCTGCCGGTAACCGGTCTGCGCCCATTATCTTTTTAGTCCTGCTGGCCATCTCTTATTTCAGCTATCACCGGTTGCACAAAACAACCTGACAACACAACAATAAGGCGTGATAACAGAACAGCCTGATAACAAAACGGCCTGACCACAAGACGGGATGACCACAGAACGGGATGACCACAGAACGGTCCAACAATAGAACTGCCCGAAAACAGCCCGGCAACAAAAACATCCACGACAGGTCCTTAGCCCCTCCCCTGACCATTCACCGGATCAGCGTTTCGCCATTGGGCGACAGGGATCACTCTGCCTGAAAACCAAATAAATCTTAAAACAAATAAATTAAACACAGCAAATGAAAAAGATCTTGCATATCATTTCAAGCCCGAGGAACGGAGCTTCGTTCAGCATTAAGCTGGGCGCTGCCATCATTGATAAGATCAAAGCCGCTTACCCCGGCAGCACCGTAAAGGAAAGGAACCTGGTGACAACCCATTTCCCGCACCTGGAAGAGGCGCACCTCGTTTCTTTCTTCACACCGCCGGAGAACAGAACTCCCGAAAATATCGAAGCCGTCCGGAATTCCGATGAGGCGATCCGTGAGATCATGGAAGCAGACATTCTCGTCATTGGCGCCCCGCTTTATAACTTCAACATCCATTCCAGCCTGAAAGCCTGGTTCGACCACATCGTCCGGGCCGGGATCACCTTCAGCTACAGCGAAAAAGGAGCGGAAGGATTGGTGAAAGGGAAAAAAGTTTACGTTGCGATGGCATCAGGAGGTATCTATTCCGAAGGACCCATGCAAGCGCATGATTTTGTGGCGCCTTATCTCAAATGGATGCTGGGCTTCATGGGAATGACGGATGTATCGGTCCTCCGCATAGAGGGAACAGCCATACCCGGGATCCAGGATACTGCGGTGGAAAAGGGATTGAACAGTATCATCTTATAAGAAAGGCTATAGAACAGCACAGGCATTACTTAATAAAAAAAGGCCGCTTCCAGCGGCCTTTTTTTATTACAGCTTTTTTTTATTTATTGGGTTGTGGCGTATAACGTAAATATGGCTTGACCACTTTCACGCCCTTCGGGAATTTCTTCTGCGCATCTTCCGTAGAAATAGAAGGAACGACAATGACCTCTTCTCCTTCTTTCCAGTCAGCAGGCGTAGCCACACTGTAATTGGCAGTCAGCTGCAGGGAATCCACTACGCGTAACACCTCATGGAAATTCCTTCCGGTAGAGGCAGGATAAGTGATGATAAGTTTCACCAGCTTGTCCGGTCCGATGATCACCAGGGAACGTACAGTAGCCGTAGCAGATGCATTGGGGTGGATGAACTCATACAGTCCGCTGACCTTGCGGTCTTCATCGGCGATGATGGGAAATTCCACGCTCACTTTCTGCGTTTCATTGATATCCTTGATCCAGCCCAGATGTTTATCGACAGGGTCCACGCTCAACGCCAGCACTTTTACGCCGCGTTTGGCAAACTCATCCTTCAGAGCTGCCGTTCTTCCCAATTCAGTGGTACAGACAGGCGTATAGTCGGCAGGGTGAGAGAACAAAATACCCCATGAATTACCCAGGAATTCGTAAAAATCGATCTCGCCAAGAGACGTCCTGGCTTGGAAATTGGGGGCGGTGTCCCCTAAACGTAAACTCATATACAATAAATTTGAAGTTAAAAAAACCCCGCCAGGCGCTTAGTCGGTTCCCGTATTTTGAGCCATATGGAATCGGTCGATCCCATTGGTTTCCGTCACCGGATCCCCTTCTTTCACCACAAACGGATAACGAAGATATTAATTCCCTATCAATACGGTAGACTTCACTGTTAAATTTTTTATTAAATTATTCTTCTCTACGTCGGATACCCTCATTACCCCCCGCCTTCACGATCGAATATTTCCCATACTTGTTCTTCACATCGTCGATAGCCTTGTACAAATTATTCTTTTTCTGACTGTCCTGGAAAAGATTGGTCTGTATGGCCTCCCCGGTGAGCTCGCTCAGGCGGACCCCCAGTAGCCGGATAGGCTGCCCCTTGCGGTAAAGCTTGTGGAACAGCTCTTTAGCCTTCCCTATCAGCTCGTCATCGTAAAAAGTATAAGGGATCGTCACCTGCCGGGAAGTGGTCTCAAAATCAGGATAGCGGATCTTCACCGCAATACAGCCTGCCGTTTTATTGTCCTGCCGGAGCTCATAGCCCACCCGCTCCGTCATACGCACCAGCTCCGCCATCAGGAAATCCATATCCGTCTTATTCTCTTCAAAAGTATTCTCCGTTGAGATGGACTTGGCCTCGTGATAATGGACGACCTCCCCCTCGTGGATGCCCCGGGCCTTATTCCAGAGGTCCAGCCCGTATTTCCCAAATCTCCGCTCCAGCTCCCCCATAGTACGTTCGCTTAGGTCCCGGATCGTTACGATCCCCATTTCCTGCAAGGCCTGGCAGGTATGCTCCCCTACCCCGGGTATCTTGCTGACTTTCAGGGGCGCCAGGTATTCCTGCTCCATACCGTCCGGCACGTGAAGATACCCATTGGGCTTGGCCTCATTCGTAGCGATCTTGGCGATCATTTTATTGGAAGCAAGGGCAAAAGAAATAGGCAACCCGGTAGCCCGGGTGATCTCCTCCCGCAGGTCGATCGTCCATTGGTAAGGGTCGAAGAACCGGTTCATCCCCGTCAGGTCCAGGTAAAATTCATCGATCGACGCCTTTTCGAAAAGAGGAGCCCTGGCGGCAATGATCTCCGTAACCCAGCGGGAATATTTGCTATACTCTCCCCGGGCATTGCCCACAACAGTAGCATGCGGGCAAAGGCGCATAGCCGTTTTCATCGGCATGGCTGAATGAATGCCGTACTTCCGCGCCTCATAGCTGCAGGCAGCCACCACTCCCCGCTCGCTATGCCCCCCCACCAACAGGGGGATCCCCTTCAGGGAAGGGTCCAGGATACATTCGACGGAGACGAAAAAGGCGTCCAGGTCAAAATGAGCTATGATTCGTTGCATAGAAGGCATGGAAACATAAAGATACTAAAAAAATTAGTGAGTGGATTCCATAAGAACAAACATACGCCGGCTCGTCCTGGAAATTTATCGGATGAATCGTAAACAAGTATTTTTACAAACAAGAACGTTTGTATAAATTTTTGTTTGCATAATCCACTGCACCGGAAGAATACCGGAAAGCAACATTGACAATTTTTTATTACTTTCAGCGAAGACAAATTGCGCACATGACAAATTCCCTGCTCATCCTGTTAACTACCCTGCTCATCTGTTCTTTTAGCGGCAGCGATAAAAATTCCGTTACCGGCAGCAGCTCCGCCATTGACAATAGTCCCGTCGCCGTTAATACCCGGGGCTGGATATCCCTCTTCAATGGTAAGGACCTTACCGGATGGGACTCCTATCTCCGACCCGGATCAGATAGCGCCGGGAACCAATCCGGCGGCCTGAATAAAGACCCTAAACACGTTTTCACTATCGTAAAGGACGGAACGGAAAATGTCATTCGTATCTCCGGGGAAGACATCGGAGCGATCACCACCAAAAAAGAATTTGACAACTATCATCTTCAGCTACTATTCCGATGGGGCGCCCTCACCTGGGGAGAGAAAAAGAACAAAAAGAAGGACAGCGGGGTCCTGTATCATTCTGTCGGTCCTTATGGAGCTGATTGGGGCGCCTGGATGCGGTCCCAGGAATTCCAGGTGCAGGAAGGCGATTGCGGCGACTATTGGGGATGCGCCGGCGGAATGGCGGATATTCCCGCCATAAAAAAGTCGGATAGTGAATATGTATATGACCCGGCGGGAGCTTTGACCACCTTCCGTGCCGACAACACGATAGGACGGCATTGTATCAAAGCGGCAGATGCCGAAAAGCCCTCCGGCCAGTGGAATACCCTCGACCTGTATTGCCATGGCGATACCAGCGTGCACATCATCAATGGCAAATTAATGATGATCCTCTATCATAGCGGACAATCCGACAAAGGCCAGGTCCTCCCCCTTACAAAAGGCAGGCTGCAGCTCCAATCGGAAGGAGCGGAAGTATTCTATAAAGCGATTAAAATTCAGTCCATCACGGCGATCCCCGGAGAAATTCTCAAATAGGTCCGGGGATCCTGCACCTCCTTCCGGCCCCGCCATTCCCACATTCCCAAATCAGGAAAATAGTCCCCCAGCTGGAAAACGAATCCCATTTTACCCTTAGATAATACTAGCAACCAATATGATACGTTTTGGCATTGGGGTTGTCTCACTTTATCCGTAACACGCAATCCGACATCATGAAAAAAGCTATACACATCCTTACCCTTTGTATAATAAGCTTTTCCGCACAAGCCCAGATAATCAGCCAATTCAATTGGAATAGTAATCCCGTAACACAGGCAGTCGTGGGCAACAATGCTACTTCGGTCAGCGCCAATGCAACATCCAGCAGCGGGGGGGCCGGCGGCACCAATGGGCTGAACGCAGGCTCGGGCCGTACAAATATCGACATGGTCCTTCCCGGAGCACCCTTTACCAGCCAATCCGGCCTCGATATATCAGTAGACTTTGCAAGACAGGAGAATGCCGCCAGCTTTTTCACCGTCGGCGGCCTGGACTTTGGGATCAGCGGAGGCTCTATCTATGTAAAATTCGTGCTGAGAGAAGGCGGCTCGGATGTAACCATCAGCCTTACCAACAAGTTTACCACTCCCTCCGACCTCGCCTTTCATAACTATCGCTTTATTTATGACAATATCAGCGGCAACGTTACTTTATACCTGGACGGTATGCAGCAATATACTTCCCAGGTAGCCCCAGCCGGCACTCCCCTTTCCTGGACCGGCGCAGGCAACGCTACCATCGCATCGGGAATGGACGGCAGTAACAGCAATGTCCCCGTACTGGACAACCTGCTCATACAGGTGCCGAACGTCATCCTTCCCCTGGATCTGCTCTCTTTCGACGCCCGCGCGGAAAGTGCTGGTAACGATCTTCTCTGGACGACCGCCCATGAAGTGAACACCCTCCGATTTTTCATCGAACGTTCCTCCGACGGCATTCAATACAGCAGCATCGGATCCTTGCCCGCCCAACAAAATTATTCCGGCAATGCCAATTACCGGTTTACAGATGAGGCTCCTTTATCTGTCAATTTCTACCGCCTTAAAATGGCGGATATCGATGGTAACTTCAGCTATTCTCCCATCAGGGAACTAAG
Source organism: Chitinophagales bacterium (assembly GCA_015655015.1). Classification (GTDB taxonomy): domain Bacteria; phylum Bacteroidota; class Bacteroidia; order Chitinophagales; family Chitinophagaceae; genus Puia. Next base: position 24,293 of record JAATFV010000069.1, read on the forward strand.
CAGCTCCCCGGCCGCAGGATCGGCCGTCTCTATCAGCTGTTACCCCAATCCGACGGTCGATTACGTGAATATCCGGATCGATCATTCCGCAGCTGTCTCCTGTTATTATTCAGTGGCGGCCCTGGATGGGAAGATCATACAGTCAGGAACGATCCGGACAGACAGCGTTGAACAGCAGGTAAGCCTGAACCTTCACGCCGCCCCGAAAGGAATGCTCCTGATCCGGGTGCAGGAGGTGGGAAATGCGACGGCCCGGACATTTAAGATCTTAAAACAGTAAAATACGCTGGCTTGCGGCTAACAGATCGCAGCTAACAGCTGGCGGCTATTACCGGTACACATCCAGCAGCCCGTCAGGCAGCACCACAAACACCTGCCGCTTCTTCTTATCCACTTTCTCAAGAGTGGCTGCATGTACAGGGATCAGGGCTTCTTTGCCATTCAGATCGATCTTACACAGCACCTGGTGCGGCTGCTCGATCACTTCCAGGATCTCTCCCAGATTCTCCTCCCCCTGCCACAATTGGAAGCCCACCAGGGAAATAGGGGCCGACTTGCCGGCGAACTGTTCAAAATCCTCTTCTGTAAGCCAGACTTCCTTCGGGACCAGCTTTCGGGCCGTTTCCTTAGTGTCCAGCCCTTCCAGCTTCAGGTAGATCTCCTCCTCGCTCTTGATCCGGGTGCTCTCGATGAACCAGGGCAGCATCTCATCCTTTTTATCTTCCAGGAAAAGGGTTTTCAGTCCTTTCAGGCTGGTCTTCCTGCCCAGGCGGTGTACCAACACCAATTCCCCCTGCAGTCCGAAGACCGCCACCAGTTTTCCGATATTACGGTAGTTTGTAGCCATAATAAAACGCTCCAAAGAAAAAAAGGAGGCCTTTGAGGGGCCTCCTGGGAATTACATTACATAGTAAAAATACGATTAAGCCTGTGCAGGTCCTTCGGGTCTTCTTTCTACTCTTCTTGCAGGAGGTCCGCCTGGTCCCCTTCTGTTGGGGTATTTGGACTTTCTGTTATCTTCCTGGCGCTTCTTCAGCTGGGCTTCGTGCTCGGTGTGCCAGGTCTGGAATTTCACCATGGCTGCCGCATCATCGAAAAGACCCAATTTGACTCCACGCAATAAGTGTTTCAGGTAGAGAACACCTTTGTAAGAAAGGATCCTGCGAACTGTATCGGTGGGCTGAGCACCTTTGTGCAGCCAGTCCAATGCCTTTTGGCGATCCAATTGAACGGAAGCAGGAACAGTAAGCGGATTGTAAGTACCGATCTTCTGGATGAATTTACCATCCCTCGGTGCACGGGCGTCGGCTACTACGATGAAGTAAAATGGCCGCTTCTTAGACCCGTGGCGTTGCAGTCTGATTTTAACTGGCATCTTAAATAGAAATTTAAATGCGTGAACAAATAAGGTTACGATTTCATTTTTGGACCGCAAAGGTAGCGATCCGCGACTAATAATTCAAAAATAATACATCGTAATTGAACAGGCGAATCTTATTGACTAAATTTTATGAACGGCAGGCTAATTAACATTTGATTTTCACCGCCTCCCCCCCATTCCCATGGGCATTTTATTCATCATTTTCATCATCTGCTTCATTTGCTCAAATTGCTTCAGAAAAGCATTGATCTCGTTCAAATCCTTCCCGCTGCCGCCTGATATACGCTTGCGGCGGCTTTGGTCGATCACGTCGGGATTGGCCCGCTCAAAGGGAGTCATCGAATTGATGATCGCTTCGATCCCCTTAAAGGAATCATCGCTGATATCAATGTCTTTTACGGCTTTCCCCACTCCCGGGATCATGCCCAGCAGGTCCTTGATATTTCCCATTTTTTTGATCTGCTCCAGCTGCTGCTTGAAATCCTCGAAATCGAACTGATTCTTCCGGATCTTTTTTTCCAGCTTTTTAGCCTGAACCTCATCGAATTGCGCCTGGGCCTTCTCTACCAGGGTGGTAATATCCCCCATCCCCAATATCCGCTGCGCCATACGCTCGGGGTAGAACACATCCAGCGTGTCCAGCTTTTCCCCGCTGCTGATGAACTTAATGGGCTTGTTCACCGTGTATTTGATGGAAAGGGCAGCCCCGCCGCGGGTATCACCGTCCAGCTTGGTCAGCACCACCCCGGAAAAATCCAGCCTGTCATTGAAGGCTTTGGCCGTATTCACGGCATCCTGCCCCGTCATGGAATCCACGACAAAGAGGATCTCTCCCGGATTGACAGCCCCTTTAATGGCCGCGACTTCCTGCATCATCACCTCATCCACCGCCAGGCGGCCGGCCGTATCGATAATGACCACATTCTTATTCTTGCTCCGGGCCTCCTTTATGGCATTCTGCACGATCTGCACGGCATTTTTATTCTCCGCTTCGCTGTATACGTCCACATCGATCTGTCCTCCCAGCACTTTCAGCTGCTCGATAGCCGCCGGACGGTAAATATCCGCTGCCACCAGCAGGGGAGATAGTCCCTTACGGTTCTTCAGATAGTTCGCCAGCTTGCCGCTGAATGTCGTTTTACCACTACCCTGCAGCCCGGCGATCAGAATGATCGCAGGATTGCCCTTTGCATTGAGCTCGCTCTCGCTGACACCCATCAGCTCCACCAGCTCGTCCTTCACGATCTTCACCATGAGCTGGCCGGGACTCACCGCCGTCAGCACTTTCTGGCCCAAAGCCTTCTCCCGTATCGTATCGGTGAATTCCTTGGCGATCTTATAGTTCACATCCGCATCGATCAGCGCACGGCGTATATCTTTCACCGTTGCCGCAATGTTGAGCTCGGTGATCCGGCCTTCTCCTTTGATCTGCTTGAACGCCGACTCCAGCCGCTCCGACAAATTCTCAAACATAGTTCGTGTTATTTTGAATGTTAAGTTTTAAATTATTGAATTATTGCACCTTTAACTCAAAGTTCAGCATGCAAAATTTACAATCCCCTTCCTTCGCCAAATAAAAAAGAAAAGTGAATACAACCAACGTCATATTCACTTAAAAGAGGTCCAAAATTAATAAAATAAAAGTGTAAAAATTTATTTCAGTTTGTTCGTATTTAAGTTAGTGACCTGTTGTCTTTCCTAAACCCCCAGGTAGCTCCTCAGCATTTTCGACCGGGAATTCCCCCTGAGCTTGGTGATCGCCTTATCCTTGATCTGGCGTACCCTTTCCCGGGTCAGGTTGAACTTATCCCCGATATCCTCCAGGCTCATGGGATGATCCACCCCAATGCCGAAGAAGAAACAGATCACCTCTTTCTGGCGCTCCGTCAGCGTCCTCAGGGATCGGTCGATCTCCTGTTTGAGAGATTCCTTATGCTCGATATTCGTCTCGGCCCTTTCCGCATTTGGATTCTCCATTACATCCAGCAGCGTATTGTCCTCCCCTTCCGATAAAGGCGTGTCCATGCTGACATGGCGGGCGGAGATGCCCAGGGTGGAAGACACCTCTTCGATGTCCAGCTCCAGGAGCTCGGCCAGCTCCTCCGCAGAGGGCTCGCGCTCGAATTCCTGTTCCAGATGAGAATAAGCCTTCTGAATACGATTGGTGAGACCCACTTTATTGAGGGGGAGACGAACGATCCGGGATTGTTCCGCCAATGCCTGCAGAATGCTCTGACGAATCCACCATACAGCATAAGAAATGAACTTAAAGCCTCTTGTTTCATCGAAACGCTGGGCCGCTTTAATCAATCCAAGGTTGCCTTCGTTGATCAGATCCGGCAGGGAAAGTCCCTGATTCTGGTACTGTTTAGCTACGGATACAACAAAGCGAAGATTGGCTTTCGTAAGTTTGTCGAGGGCTTTTTGATCTCCCTGCTTGATGCGGATAGCGAGCTTTACTTCTTCTTCGGGGCTGATTAACTCGACTTTTCCGATTTCCTGCAGGTACTTCTCCAAGCTCTGGGATTCACGATTAGTAATACTTTTCGTGATCTTGAGTTGACGCATGCTCATAGGCAGAGGTCTTTAAAGGGTTTTTTTTTAAAGGTTTAAGGTTTTTGTAGGTTTTTAGGTTGATTGGAAATAAAAACGAATAAACAGCGCTTTTCTTGTATAATGCCCGCCAACTACTTCTTTGAGATGTGAATAGCAATATACCTATTTCCACACAAGCAAACAAATATTTTTCTGTAAACGACTGGTTATCAGTTTATTTAGGTTAAAAAAGTATTAATTCCACAAATAGTTACCCGGGAAAGGATGAATGAAAAAAAATTTTGATGGTTGAAATATTTTTCTATTATTGCACCTACCACTGAAACTTTCCTGGCTGAGACGGCACGAGGAAGACTGGTAACCTGGTAATTTATCTACTTGTTTATGAGAGGATAAAACGATTTCCCGGGATGTTATGTTTGGTAACAAGATTCAATTGATCATTAGATGAGTAAGAAACAACTATTCACATTAGAGTATCCGGTAAGATGTTCACCTTCCATTCTATACGACTTTCTAAGTACTCCGGCCGGGCTGCAGGAGTGGTTTGCAGATAAAGTAGACGAACGGGACAATGTATTCAGCTTTTCCTGGAATGGCACCATAGATAAAGCAGAGGTCATGGAAAGCGAATTTGAAAAATTCATCCGTTTTCACTGGACCCATTCTCCCAAGGAAGAATATTTTGAGTTCCGCATTGAAAAATCAGAAGTCACCAATCAAACGATCCTGGTAATAAGAGATTTTGCAGATAAAAAGGAGATCAAAGACCAGAGCCAGCTCTGGAGCTACCAGGTAAAAGACCTCTTCCACCGGTTGGGAAACTAACCGGTCATTGCTTCAGTACCTGCATTAGCACGCTAAATAATTCCAACAAGACGGAGCCTGCGTCCTCCCACCTGTCAAGGCCGCATTTCGCGGATAATTTGAGGAACGTGCGCTCCTTCAGCATGACCGTGCCCGTATCTCCCTGTAAAGGCCTGTAATTCTCCGGGGCCAGCTCATGTCTCCATTCGTCCTCCGACACGTTGAGATGGAAGCCTGCAGCAGCCAGCAGGATTATGCGCTCCTGAATAACGGGAAGGAATAAGGCCTTATATCGCCCCTTCAGGTGCAGGGTCACACTAAAATAATGCCCCCACCAGAATAACGTGCGAATCGCCAATACGTCTTCCCGGCCAAATGCTCTCGGATAATCCAGCACCATATAAGGCAATCCTTTATAATTCTCCCCTTTCGATATCTTTGGAGTAGCCCAGTTGAGAGGCAGAGTTTCCCTTTCAATCGGGGAGCCATCGGCAGGCAGTGAGCCATCAACAGGCGGCAAGCCATCAACAGGCGGCAAGCCCCCTGCAAACGGCAAGGCGTCAGCCGCAGGCTGCGAGCCAGGCTTATTTACAATTTGCATGGAGCTAATAGCGTGAAGCCTGGAACTAATATCGTGAAGCCTGAAACGCTCCTGTTGTCCCCCGCTCAATTCCGCAAACAGCATTCCCACCTTTCCCATGATGGAATTCTTCGTTAAAATCCAATCCGGATCCATCACGAGTGTCCATTCCTCTTTCGAAAGTCGTATTTTCGCGGCGTCCATGTAATAAAGATACCATCATTTCAGAAAGTTACCACCCGTGCTTAATCGCCTGTTTAAAAAACTGGATCTTCTCATCTTAAAAGCCTTCATCGGGCCCTTTATTGCTACGTTCTTTATTACCCTCTTCGTACTCGTATTACAATTCTTTTGGCTCTATATCGACGATATCGTAGGTAAAGGGGTCGACATGCTCACTGTCGCCAGGCTGATCATGTACGTAGGAGCCACCCTCGTGCCCCTGGCCCTCCCCCTGGCGGTATTGTTATCATCGATCATGACCTTTGGCAACCTGGGCGAGACCTTCGAGCTCGTCGCTATCAAATCCGCCGGTATTTCCCTGCTCCGGTTCATGCGCCCTCTTTTCATCGTCAGCATTTTCATCTGTTATATCGCCTTCCTGTTCAATAACAGCATCATCCCGGTCGCCAACCTGAAGATGAATACCCTCAAATACGATATCATCGTCTCCAAGCCTGCCTTCGACATTAAGGAAGGCGTCTTCTACGACAGGATCGAAGGATATGTCATCAAGATCGGCAAAAAGGAAAAGGATGATTCCACCATCCGTCAGGTAGTGATCTATGAACAGAACAATTCAGGCAACCAGGATAATATCATCGTAGCGGAGAAAGGGAAAATGGTGGTCACCCCCGATAAAAGATCCCTGGAATTCGTACTGCAGAACGGATGGATCTACCAGGAAGGAAAAGGCGACCGGATGTCCACCAATACCGAATTTATCCGCATGGGCTTTAAAGATTACAAGAAAGTGCTGGACCTCACTTCCTTCAAGCTCAACAAGACGGATGACAGCGCCTTCCGCAATAATTACCAGATGCTCTCCATGCGGCAGCTGGGTAAGAATATCGACTCCCTGGAAAAAGTGGAAAACAACTCCCATAAAAGAACAGCTACCGACCTGCGGATCGGTCTGAAATTCACACGATACCTCGACACTACCGGCTGGGAAGCAATAGAGAAGATGCCGAAGATCAATTCGGCCTACCTGCTGACCGACTCGGCCGTTAAGGCCGACCAGGAGGAAAGAGCCGTACTGCAAGCCAGGGCTGACTCCCTGGCCCTGGCATACAAGGCCCAGGCAAAGCTCGACTCGATAGCCAGGGTCGCCAGGGTCCAGGCGGCAAAAGCTGATTCGGCAAAATTGGCGGCAGCCAGGCCCCCCGTGAATGGATCTTCGAACGGCCCTCACGACACAGCCGCTAAAAAGACCGCGGTCCAGGTTCCTGCGCCACCACTGAATTCCACTGTGAAAAACGGCCCTGTTCCCCCGGTTACCCGGCCCGATACCCCGGCGAAGGGATCCGGCGCTCAGGCTGCTGCCGCCCAGCCAAATATCGCAACGAAAGCTCCTGCTACCCGGCCTGACACAACGGTCACCGCATCCAATGCAAAAGCCACCAGCCCCAAACCGGCACCCGCTAAGTCCCACCTCCCCCTGCCAGCCCCGGGTTTTATCGACATGCTCCCGGACAGCACCCGCAACACAGTGATCGACAGGGCTATTTCCCAGGTGAACTCCGTAAAGATCAGCCTGGACCAGCCCGCCCTTCTTTATGCGGCCCAGGAGAACGACCTGCGCCTGCACCGGATCGCCTGGCATGAGAAGCTCACCCTTTCCGTCGCCTGCCTGGTGATGTTCCTCATCGGCGCCCCCCTGGGCTCCATCATCCGCAAAGGAGGCATCGGAATGCCCCTCATCTTTGCCGTGATCTTTTTTGTCGTCTTCTTCCTCTTAAATAATTTCGGGAAAAAATTTGTCAAGCAGGACGTGCTCTCCCCCATTGCCGGTATGTGGCTGGCTACCTACGTGCTGACACCTATCGGCTTGTTCCTCATCTACAAGGCGCTGCATGACTCCCAGTTATTTAACAAGGAATTTTATTTCCGTATAATAAAAAATATCCGGGTCCTATTGGACAAGTGGAACAAGAGAAAGACCCCGCAGGGTAATCCGGACCTCAATACCTGACCGATGCATTTGGAAAAAAGTAAAGAAAATATACGCCTGCAGCAGTGGGTAGTGGCTATTGCTCTCCTCCTTTTCGGGCTGAAGCTCGGAGCATACTACCTTACCCAGTCCGTGGCGGTGCTCACCGATGCCCTGGAAAGCACCGTCAACGTCATCGCAGGATTTATCGGTCTCTATAGCTTATACATAGCCGCCAAGCCCAGGGACGAAGATCATCCATACGGGCACGGGAAAGCGGAATTCCTCTCAGCTGCGGTGGAAGGCTCCCTGGTGATCATGGCCGGTTTCATCATTATCTATGAAGCGATCGTCAATTTTATCCATCCCCATACACTGCAGAAGCTGGATAAAGGCATCCTCATCATAGCCCTCACAGCGGTCATTAATTTCATAGTGGGCGCCATCAGCATCTATAAAGGGAAAAAGAACGCATCCATGGCCCTTGAAGCCAGCGGCAGACACCTGCAATCCGACACCTATTCCACCCTGGGCATTATCCTGGGGCTGATCATTATCTGGTATACTAAACTAACGTTCCTGGACAGTGTCATATCCATTGTTTTTGCAGGGATCATCATTTTTACAGGTTACCGTATCTTACGGGGCTCCATCGCGGGCATCATGGACGAGGCCGATGTGCAGCTCCTGAACAAGCTCATAGCTTACCTCAATGCCCACCGGCGGGAAAACTGGATCGACCTGCACAATCTCCGGGTGATCAAGTACGGCGGCCTGCTGCACGTGGATTGCCATCTTACCGTACCCTGGTACCTGAACGTGAATGAGGCCCATGCAGAGATCGACGCCCTCACGGCGCTGATCCGGCTGGAGTTCGGGGAAGCGATCGAATTCTTCGTCCATACCGACGGCTGCCTCGACTTCTCCTGCCCGATCTGTACCAGGGAAACCTGTCCCGTACGCAAACGCGCCTTCGAAGGCCGGGTGGAATGGACCCTGAAAAATGTAACGCCTAATAAAAAACATCAAAGTGTAACACCGCCCCTGTCCAAAGATCAGCTGCATCTGGAATTTCCGGAGACGCCGGAGAAGCTGGAATATTAAGAAGAGAAAGACAAAGTTTATGAGCGGATCCAGTGAACTGTAGTGAACCAAACCGCAATGCCCAAAACAATAAACAAACCTAAACAAGATGAGAAAGCTCTGACAGTTCAAATTTGTTTAAATACCCATATACCCGGTACACATCTTCAAAAGCATCCATATCACTTTTAGAAAAAACTTTCAATTCAGTATCCGCTATAGTGGAATAATAATATTTATCGTCTGCCGTAATGAAATTACCACTATAAGCCAATTCTTCCTCACTGCAAAAAGAGCTTGCTTCCAAAATATCCCTTGTATTGGATGCCACTGGTCCAAAAGGTAGAGCGTAATAAGTATCTCCTGTGATAGTTCGGCCAAATTTTCTCAGATGAAGTCTATCGCTTAAACCAGATCAGCTTAATTGCTTTCATTTTATTGATGGATCCCCACCGCTTATTGATGGATCCCCACCGCCTGAAAGCTCAGTGCGTAGACCCAACAAAATCCCTATATTTGCCTCCCGTCCGCCATGGACAGCCATCCACTATAAAATCGAACGACATGCAAGCTTGGAAAGACTATCAGGAAAAGAACAAAGACCGCTTTCTCGATGAACTGCTGGAACTATTACGCATTCCCTCCGTCAGCGCCCGGAGCGAGCATAAGGACGATATGAAAAAATGTGCAGAGGCCGTCAGACAGCGCCTGCTCGATGCAGGCGCCGACAAAGCGGACATCTATCCCACGGATGGCCATCCCGTCATATACGGAGAAAAGATCACCGATCCCGGTAAACCAACCGTACTGGTCTATGGTCATTATGACGTACAGCCTCCCGATCCTTTGGAGTTATGGCATAGCGGTCCCTTCGAACCGGTCATTAAAGACGGCAAGATCTATGCACGGGGATCTGCAGATGATAAAGGACAATTCTATATGCATGTAAAGGCGCTGGAGACGATGGTCAGGACCGGCTCCCTGCCTACCAATATCAAATTTATCATTGAAGGAGAAGAAGAGATCGGCAGCCCCAACCTGGCAAAATTCGTCTCCTCCCATAAAGATCTGCTGAAGGCGGACGTGATCCTGATCAGCGATACCTCCATGATCAGCCTGGACACCCCTTCCATCGATATCGGCGTCCGGGGACTTTCCTATATTGAAGTGGAAGTGACAGGAGCCAACCGGGACCTGCATAGCGGCGTCTATGGCGGAGCAGTAGCTAATCCCATCACCATCCTCGCCCGGATGATCGCTACCTGCCATGATGCGAATAATCATATCACCATCCCCGGATTCTACGACGATGTGGTGGAAGTAAGTCCGGCCGAAAGAAAATTAATGGCCGCCGCCCCCTTCGATGAAAAGGAATATAAAAAAGACCTGGGCGTACAGGAATTATGGGGAGAAAAAGGTTATGCTACCAATGAACGCACCGGCATCCGCCCCACCCTGGAATTGAACGGGATCTGGGGAGGTTATACCGGGGAAGGCGCCAAGACCGTCCTGCCTTCAAAAGCAACAGCCAAGATCTCCGCCCGCCTGGTGCCTAATCAATCTTCCACCGTTATCACAGAGAAGCTGCTGAACTATTTCAGGCAGATCGCTCCCCCGGGCGTTACCGTTAAAGCGGAAGAACACCATGGCGGCGAACCCTATATGACCCCTATCGACTCCAAAGCTTACCAGTCTGCAGCGAAAGCTATCGAAGCAGTCTTCCATAAAGCCCCCATCCCCGTCCGCGGCGGCGGCAGCATTCCCATCTGCGCCCTCTTCGAAAAAGAGCTGGGCATCAAGATCGTATTTATGGGATTCGGACTGGATAGCGACAATCTCCATTCCCCCAACGAGAAATTCGGACTCGTCAACTTCTATAAAGGCATCGAGACGATCCCCTATTTTCACCAGTTTTTTGCGGAGAAATAAGCCCAAACCTTAACTATACCCCTTCGGGTATAATTTTATTTATTTTGGTTGCTTTATACCCTAAAAGGTATAAGCAACCAAAAAGTCTCTATCTATACCCCTCTAGGTATAAATCAATATCTTTTGCCTACCTTTATACCCAAATAGGTATAAAATGACAATACTGTCGACTTTCATCAAACAAAAACGAAAGCAGCTTGACATGACCCAGGCTGAATTATCTGCCAAATCCGGCATAGGTTTGCGCCTTGTGCGAGAGATCGAACAAGGCAAAACCTCCATGCGGATGGATAAGGTCAACCAACTGCTGGCATTATTCGGCATGGAACTGATTCCCGGACCTAAAGCAAATAACTATGAGTAAGAAAGCCAAAGTGCTTTATGGCGACCAGCTGGCCGGTATGCTTTCAGAAACATACGAAGGGTATACCTTTGAATATCATACTGACTATATCTACGCCGGTGGAAAGCCGGTAAGCCTCACCCTTCCTCTTACCGCCGGAACATACGCCAGTAAAGTATTGTTTCCCTTTTTTGACGGACTAATTCCCGAAGGATGGCTGCTGGATATAGCAACCGACTATTGGAAGGTAAATCCCCGGGACCGGTTTGCGCTGTTGCTGGCAACCTGTAAAGATGCCATCGGGGCAGTTAGTATACTACCAGAACCCTAAAATCAATCCATGCCTACTTGTTGGTTTTGTTATAAAGATGCAGGAGAAGCAGCCTATCATCCGGCATGCTCCAAAAAGTTTTTTGGCAGCACCACCGTTCCGGAACTCACCCTTGATGACCAACTTTTACAGGATCTGGCCGAAAAGACTATTACCCGGAGCATCGCAGTAACAGGCGTGCAACCTAAATTATCTGTGACCCTGGAAAAGGTCCAACATGGAAAAGAAAGACTGACTATCGTCGGACTATGGGGAGAATATATATTAAAACCTCAACAGGAGAAATATCCATTCATGCCGGAGATAGAAGACCTGACCATGCACCTTGCCGCCGTTTTTAAGATTAAGGTTTGTGAACACACCCTAATGAGGATCACAGATGGCAGCCTGGTGTATTTAGCCAAACGTTTCGACAGGGATAAAGGCCAAAAGATCCATATGGAAGATTTTTGCCAGCTATCAGAGTTTCCTACAGAAAACAAATACAAAGGCTCCTACGAAAAAGCGGGCAAACTGATCCTCAAATATTGCACCTATAACAAATTAGATGCATTATCTTATTTTGAGCTGATATTATTCTCCTATCTCACGGGTAATAATGATATGCACCTGAAAAATTTCTCTTTATTATATAAAGAGGGAATAACATTGAGCCCGGCGTATGATCTTTTGAACGTGGCGCTTGTCCATCCGAAAGATAAAGACGAACTGGGACTATACATGAATGGGAAAAAGACAGGGATCAAAAAAAGTGATTTCCTTGTACTGGGTAAATCACTGGATATTCCGGATAAAGTAATAGAAACCACTTTTCTCCGGTTCGCCTCCCGAAATAAAGAGATAACAGATCTCATAGAGAGGTCTTTTTTAAGAGAAGAAGATAAGAAGAAATATAAAGAGCTATGGTTTGAAAAACAAGGCTTACTAACTTCATAACCGGTTGCCGGCTGAAGACCTGCCACCAATCTCACAGGCCACCGACCGTATATTTCCACAAAATCTCCATAATTTTACAGCCCGGCCGCAATCCGGACCCATCTATGCCCGAAAAAGAAAAACTCCGCCTCGATAAATACCTCTGGTCGATCCGCCTCTTCAAAACACGGTCCCAGGCCGCCGACGCCTGCGACAAAGGAAGGATAAAATTCAACGGCGACGCCGCCAAAGCCTCAAAGAACATCTCCATCGGAGATGAATACGAAGTAAAGGCGGAAGACCGGCGTTGGCGCATCAGGGTCACCGGTCTCCTGGACCACCGGGTACAATACTCCGAAGCCATCAACTATTATAGCGACATCACCCCCGCCGAAGAAATAGAACGCCTGCAATACCAGGCCTCCAGCTTCAATACCGGCAAACGCCAGAGCAAGGTAGGCCGCCCCACCAAGAAAGACAGGAGAGACCTGGGCGATTTTATGGGGGAAGGAGACGCCAAAGAATAGCAGCGCCATTCTCACCGGGACACTGCCTATATTTGCAGCTATGAAAATCGACATCCTCACCGTCCTTCCCGAGCTCCTGGAAAGCCCCTTTTCCCATTCCATCATAAAAAGGGCGAAAGAAAAAGGTTTGCTGGAGATCCGCGTACACCACCTCCGCCAGTGGGCAGTGAATGAATACGGACAGATAGACGATTATCAGTATGGGGGGGGCGCAGGTATGGTGATGATGCCGGAGCCCCTGGCCAACGCCATCGACACCCTCTCCAAAGACAATCCTTATGACCAGATCATCTATATGACGCCGGATGGCGAACGGCTCAACCAGCAAATAGCGAATCAGCTCTCCCTGCAAGGCAATCTCCTGTTGATCTGCGGACATTATAAGGGGATCGACCAGCGTATCCGGGAATTATATGTCACCCGGGAGATCTCCATCGGGGATTATGTCCTCAGCGGGGGGGAACTGGCAGCAGCAGTGCTGGTAGATGCGATCGGCAGGCTCCTGCCCGGCGTGTTGAATGATGAGACTTCTGCCCTGTTCGACTCCTTCCAGGATAATTTACTGGCTCCCCCCGTGTATACGCGGCCGGCCGACTTCCGCGGCTCAAAAGTCCCGGAAATCCTCCTCAGCGGCGATCCGAAAAAGATCGGGGACTGGCGGCACGAGCAATCCCTCCGGCGTACCGAAGAAAGAAGACCTGACCTGCTGGACGAGTAAGCCGGCTCCGCAAAGAGCCAGTTTCTTCCAATATACCTTTCCTCAAAAGGGCAGTCCCGCCAGAAATTGTAAAAATAGATAATAAGCCAGGATCAACAGCAGGTTGATCAGTATAGTTTTTCTCATAAGAACGGATTTACAATAGGATAAGATTTAACGGTTAATAGTGCAGTCGGCAGCCACACGCACGTATGGCCTTCCAAAAGCACGCTGAAAAGCGGCGAAAACTATACCAAACCAAGGTTATCCACATAGGAATTATACCTCCGCCCCCATGAAAAAACAACCGTGAAAACAACGATCCCACCCCAACGGCTTCCATTCACCGGTAATTTTTAACCGTTCACCCATAAATACCGGTTATCCATTTGTTAAGATGATTTTTCAGGGCAGATTCTCCCATTGGTACCCGTTTAATCCCCTCTTAATCTCTATGACTCAACCCTGCACGGTGTTTGGACGTCTATACACCTAAGAATAGTTTTTGCAGAGCAGCTCTATCAATATTCCTAACGACTTAAATAACTGGCTATGACTATCAGTGGCTTTACTATGGTGCGCAATGCCACCAAACTTTATTATCCAATCCGGCAGGCCATCTCCTCCATCCTTCCCATTGTCGATGAATTCGTTGTAGCTCTTGGGGACTGCGATCCCGACGACCATACCCTGGAAGAGATCCTCAGTATCGGTTCGGACAAGATCCGGATCATTCACACGGTCTGGGACCTGGAAAAATATCCCCGGGGGATGGAGCATGCTCACCAGACGGATATCGCCCGGCAGGCTTGCAAGGGAGACTGGTTGTTCTATGTGCAGAGCGATGAAGTGGTGCATGAGGAAGATCTTCCCCGGATCCGGCAGCGATGTGCGGAATTATTGCACGATACTTCCATCGAAGGATTGTTATTTAAATACCGGCATTTCTGGGGTGATTACGACCATTACATTACCTCGCACGCCTGGTACGCCAACGAAATAAGGATCATCCGTAACGATAAGGATATCCACTCCTGGGAATCGGCCCAGTCCTTCCGGCGCATGCCGGATTTTGACGGCGTTCATTATCGGGAGAAAAAAGGCACATACAAACTGAAAGTGGCCCGGGTCGATGCCTATATCTATCACTATGGATGGGTCCGCCCCCCCCGTTATATGCAGCAGAAAAGAAAGGCCTTTGCCACCATCCACCTGGGAAGAGAAAGTGCAGAGGCAACCTTCCGGCAGGAACAGGAAGAATTTGATTTCGGCAATCTCAGCCAATTGTCTGTCTACAGGGATTCACACCCCGGAGTTATGCAGGAAAGGATCCGGCAGTTCAACTGGGCCGACCAGCTGGATCGGAACAGACGGCATACGCATGCGGTCCAACACCGGCACGAAAAACTAAAATATCGTTTATTGACCTTTATAGAGCAGCATTTCATGGGCGGAAGGCAGATCTTTTCGTTCAAGAACTACCGCTTCAAGTGAAAGCCGTATCATTCAGATGTAGCGATCTACTCCGCGCCCGTCTGCCACACCGTCCAACGGCGCTGATCTGCTGGCATGCTTGCTGACACCGGTAGGTCTCTATGCGCAGATAGGCGCCTTTTGGAGGGCGGCACTCCGGGCGTTGGCAGCATTACAAAAGTTCAGGTGTTAATGAGTAAGGGGTCCCCTTTATCGGAATCCGGCCGCATTATTGTATCTGGCGGCTGGTCGGCCATCTCGCGTAAGGCGCCTATCTGCGCATACCGACCCGCCCAATCAGCGAATACAACAGCAGATCAGCGCCGACGTGAGTATGGACGCCGGACGCCCAAGGCCCCGGCCGCCCCAAAAACCGACCACTAAAGCTCATATAACATCATGCCGCAAAAAAACGTGTGGCCATCAGGACCACACGCTTACCTATTTAAATTTAAAGTAGGCGAAATACACCTACCACGACATCCTACTTCGGCATCTCAAAAATAACCGGATCGATCGCCTTATTCACTTCTACCTTCTTATTGGTAATCTGCAGCGTGAACTGAGGCAGCTCCACTTTCTGAATAAACGCCATCGTATAGCCAAAATCCGTTTTCCGATAATCCGAGAAGCTGGCCGTAGATTCGATATCCTGCCCGTTTACACTGAACTTGCTGACAGCCTTGTTAATGTAATAGGTGGACGCATCAATAAAATACGTGATCTCCACACCTTCCGTCTTCAATTTTACCTTATAGGACATTTTCCCGCCGGCAGTGTCCTTTCCGACCAGTTCCACCTTATTCCCCTTCGCAGCATAGTCATACAAAGGCCCGCCTACCTGCAGCTGTGACTGGCTGGCTTTTACCTGTTCTTCAGGGATCGCCGTAGCCTCGGCACTTCCTGCCATAGGATTGATAGCCCAGCCCGATTTGTCCGTAATACACTGCACAATCTTCGTTCCGCTAAAATCCAGTTCGTTCTTATACCCCTTCCCATTGATGATAGAGGTGGTACAAGGAGCGTCCTGCCCCATGATCCCGATAGAACTTTCCACATAAAGGGTCTTGATAGTGCTGATAATGTCCTTTCCGCCCAGAGCGGTGACATATTTTGACACGATCTCGTCCACCGTCTGCGCTTTCAAAGCACCGATGCTAAGGCTGGCTAATAATAAAAAGGTCGCCGTCTTGAGTGTTTTCATTTATTTCTTTTTATAATAAATATGTAATAGGCAACAAACATATATACAATTTCTCGCTATAACATTACCTTTCGTCAAATTACCCCTTTCCTGGATTACCCGATCCTACCTGGGTGAATTGTGCTAAGAAAAGTCCTTTTTCGTCTACCCCGGGCAGAAAGCCTACACTGTTTCTCCAAAATATTCCCGATTGGATAGTCTTTTCCGGGTCTCCAAATAAGCAAGATTGTAAAACCTATGCGATCTTTGTAGTATCACTGACTAGTCAAGTGGATCTCGAATTAAACCTTATTCTTATGCAGAAAGAGATCTTTCACCGGTTGAGCAGAATTGATGCGCTCATCCGGATCAAAGGTACTGGCACGCCTTCGGAATTGGCGGACAAGATCGGCATTTCCGAGAGGAGTACGTATGAATATATACGGCTCATGAGGGATTTCGGCGCGCCTGTTTTTTACTCCAGGCAGCGAAAGAGCTATTACTACAAAGAAGATGGCAGGTTTACGATTAGTTTCCAATTGGATTAGCCCAATAGGGGAGAATCAGGCTGATATTTTGTAAATACTTTACCCTTATCCTAATAAGTCAATGGTCTTCTCATTCAACGAGCACGAGAAATTCAAGTCTACCCGGGAGATTCCCGCTGAGCTGATCCGGTACGTGTTACCGGGTAGTCAGGCATCCGCTATCGCTAACGAATACCTGAAATTACTACTGCAGGAATTTTATTCCGCCCATTGTAAAGTATTCTATGCCGTATACCTGGTGGATAAAAAGACCAGTTTCCGGCTCCGGGATGAAGGCCCTTTGTTCTTTTTCTGCCTCGCCCTGCAGCATGACCGGTACCTGGAAATAGCCGGGCTCGGGAAAGTGCTGATTAAGGAAGGGCAGTTCAATTTGATATATGCTCCCCTCCTGGACCTGGTCAGCGCCCATGAGGACGGGCGGGAATATATTACACTGAACCTCCGGTACGATCTGAACGTTTTGCAGGAATGGGCGCCCTATTTCCCTAAGCTGGCCGCTTTCCTGGAAAAGGTACAGGCAGGCAAACCAGCCGCACTGCTCAGCCACCCCGAATGGCTCACCAAAGAGATCCAGGATATCATCTATCGGATCATGCACACCCCGTCAAACACGACTTCCTATCAACCTTATTTCGACCTGCTGCTGAGGACTCTCCTCTTCCACCTGCTCAACCAGTCCGTACAACGATTACCCGCCAGTATCTACACCCATTATGAGATCGATGGCATCCAGGCAGCCCGCATCATGATCAAAAAGAATATTCGCTATCATTTCGTCATCCGCGAAATCTCCCAGAAAGTAGGCATGAACGAATTCAAGCTAAAGAATGGCTTCCGCGAACTGTTCGGTAATGGCGTCTACGAATACCTCCGGACTGAACGGATGCTGGAAGCCCGCCTCCTGCTCAGTAATGGCGGCAAAAATGTCAAAGAGGTCGCCGCCCTGACCGGATACAAGAGCGTAAACAGCTTTATCAAGGCTTTTAAGAAAAAATACGGCCAGACACCCGGAGACTATAGGAAAAGGGCGTGACGCAGTGATTCTTCTTCGCCTGCTCTGTCGAAGCGGTCCGGGGTCTTGGTTCCCGGGGGTGGATTCGGGGGTGGATTGATCAACTCTTCCAGGGTGGCATACAGCTCCTGATAAATTTTCAAAGGCCGGCGGATGTAACCGCCGGCCTTTTCATTCCATTTTGGGAACCAGAGGCCCATTTTGGGAATAACCGTCAAAAAAGATACATATCCAATTAGTTGATTTCCAAATAATTATTTTTTTGGATTAAAATTAGATTAAGTGTTTCCACCAATATCTATTAAAAAATCAATTCTTCCCATGAAGCGACTTCTGCTCATTGCTAGTTTGTTTCTTCTTACGCACATCGCAAAATCCCAGACGTCTTATACCTGGAATGGCTCCTTATCGACCGCCTGGAATACCCCTGGCAACTGGACACCCAATGGTATCCCCGGCGCTGCCGACAATGTTAAGATCGTCACAGGCAGCAATACCTGCCTGTTAAGTGCTAACACCGGCATCACCAATATTACCCTTACAAGCGGCACATTGGACCTGGGAGGATTCACACTCACCGTCGATGGCCCTGCGGCCGCCTTCACCACAGGCACAGTACAGAACGGTTCCGTAATAGTCACCGGCGCAACCACTACCGCCTTTGGCAATGGTCCACTTACCATGAACTGTACGGTAACGGTCACTTCCGCAACCGTAACGGCAAGAAATACCATCTTTCAGAATACCCTCACCATAACAAAGACCGGAACGACCAACGATGCCAGTGCCGGGAACAATATCTTTAATGGCGATGTCACCATGAATAATACAGGAAGCGGCTATTTACTGCTGGGCAACGGTTACCCGGACCAGTTCATAGCATCAGCTACTTTTAATAATACGGGCGCCGGTAACATTTATGTTGCATACAATAGTACCAACAATATCTTCGGAGGGGTTGCCACATTTAATAATGCCCCTACCGCCGGCACAGCGATCTCTGTCAGCCAGAACTCGGCAGGGACCATTTTTAAGAACGATATCGTAGTCACTTCCACCAGCGGACAGGGGATCCTCTTCGGCGGCGCCGCCACTGCCGCCAGCAGCCTGTCAGCCACCAGGGCCATTCGTATCGGAGCAGCAGGTTTTTCCGCCGGCACTCTATTACTCAAACAGTTCACCCAGGCAGGCACGACCCCGCAAAATCTTACCCTCACCGGTACCGGTACTTTAACCTTTGGCCCTTCTTCTTCATTCGATGGAGATGTAACTTCTTCCAGCCCTGCCCTGAGCTTAAATGGAGTTACCTTCAATGGAGCTGTCGATCTTACCAAGACCGGAGCCACCGGAGACTGGAGTGCAGGAGGAAATATATTCAACGGCATCTGCAGCATTACCAATAGCGGGAGCAGTTATCTAGTGTTGGGTAATAGCAACCCGGACACCTGGAACAATGATGTAATTTTTACAGACAATGGATCTGAGCGTTTATTACCCTGTTGGGCAACTGCAGGCAACCAGTTCAACGGGAATATCTATGTAAATACTTCAGGCAGCGCCACCGGGATCCAGTTTTGCGGAGGCAATAATACTGCCACAGCTACCCTGGCCGCCACTAAGACCATTCAGGCAGGCACTACCGGATTAACGGCCGGTTACCTGTATTTAAAACAATTTACCCAATCGGGCAACACACCTGTTAATTTAACAGCTACCGGCACTTCCGCCCTTTACCTTGGCCCCGGCAGCAATTTCGGAGGGGCATTAACAGCTACAGCGCCTGACATCTGGGCACAGGGCGCCACTTATAACGACGCCGCATCTTTTACCAAGACGGGCGGTTCCTCTAATCATAACAATCAGTATCAGAATATATTTAATTCCACTTGTACCATCAACCAGCAAAGCAATACCGGGTATTTCATGTTAGGTTACAACTCCAACGATCTGTTCAATGACAATATAATTATAACGTCATCAGGCACCGGCGGGATTAATTTAGGCTGGAGCTCAGGGACAGGAACGCCCACGCTGGCAGCAGGCAAAACGATCTTAGTGGGTGCAGCAGGTTTTAATGCAGGATCCTTAAATCTAAATACGTTTACGCAGCTGGGAAATGCCCCCATCAATTTAACATTCGCCGGAACAGGCACCAATATTAATTTTGCCCGTAATTCCATTATCGGCGGTGATCTGACCACGAATACCCCGAACATCACTTTTAACGGCTGTACTTTTCAAGGTCTGGTAAATGCTACCAAAACAGGATCCGGAAATAATTCCGGCACTGGAGGAAATACCTTCCAGGGAAATACGACCATTACCAATTCCGGAACAGGTTTTTTACTATTCGGGAATGTAGTATCCGATACCTGGAACAGCGATATTTCCCTCAACAGCATTGGTTCTTCTTTAATAGGGATTGGATGGAACTCCCCGGGAAATATAATTAATGGCAATATCACAGTTTCCAGCACAGGTGCGTCAACGGGCATTCAATTTTCTCCTGGTGCTGCCGCCACCACTACCTTATCCGCAGGCAACAGCATTCAGACAGGAGCCGGCGGTTTTTCTTCAGGAACCCTCTTACTCGGGAATTTTACGCAAGCAGGCAACGCTGCTATCAACCTTAATTTAACAGGTACTACCACACTTATCCAGGTAGGACCTTCTACAGCTATCGGCGGCGGCTTTACAGTTGTCTCCCCCCGTATCCTATTGAATGGCGCCGTTTATTCCGGCATCACTACCCTGACAAAAACAGGGGTTACGGGAGAATGGTCTGCGGGAGGCAACATTTTCAATTCAACCCTTACCGTTAATCAGGCAGGCGGCGGTTATTTCGGCTTTGCCAATGGCGCCCCTGATATCTACAATGGAGACGTATATGCGAATAACAATTCCACGGAGCGGATAATCTTTGGAAATAATTCGCCAGGCAACCAATTCAACGGCAACATCATATTGACCCAGATAGGCTCTTCCCAGGGAATAGCTTTTGGGTGGAGCGCTACCACCGATGAGACGCTGGCAGCAGGAAAAACGATATCGGTCGGAGCAGCAGGTTTTAACACGGGCTTTTTACAGATCCAACGATTTACCCAATTGGGAAATACGCCTGTGAACTTACCGTTGACCGGCAACTCTTCCTTAATATTTGGTCCTACCTCCACCATTGGCGGCGATCTTACCTCCACAAGCGGATCTTTATATTTTAACGGCTGCACGTTCAATGGGCTAGTGAATGCAACAAAGACCGGCACAACAAATGATAACAGCAGCGGAAACAATATCTTTAACGGAGCCGCCACATTAACGAATGCAGGGAGCGGACAGCTGTTGCTGGGCAATGGCAACCGGGACCAGTTTATGACTGCCGCTACCTTTAACAATACAGGCAGCAGCAACCTGCTTGTCGCTTATAATAGTCCTAACAATGTTTTCGGCGGTGTTACAACCTTCAACAACACACCCACAACGAATACTGCGATTTATACCAGCCCTTATTCGGCCGGCACCCTCTTTAACGATAATATCATAGTCACCTCCACTAATGGACAAGGAGTCCAGTTCTGCGGAAGCAACACCACGGCCACAGCCACCTTAGCGGCCGGAAAAACAATTACGGTAGGACCTGCCGGCTTTTCTGCCGGCGTCTTATTGCTCCGGCAGTTCACGCAAACGGGAACGACCCCGCAAAACCTTCCCCTGACAGGAACGGGTAACCTGACCTTCGGCCCATCCTCCGCATTCGGAGGAAATATAACAACCGTAAGCGCTGCTCTGTATTTTAACGGATGTATCTTCGGTGGAACGGTCACCTCTCTAAAAAACGGAGCCACCAACGATGCCTCCAGCGGCAACAACACCTTTAACGGAGCCTTTTCCGTCACCAATACCGGCGCTGGCTATTTTATGATGGGGAGTGGCAACCCTGATCTATGGCAATCCACCGCCACCTTCAATAATCTAAGCACCGGACAACATATGTACGTTGCGTACAACAGTACGGGTAATATTTTTAACGGCGATGTAGTATTCAACAATCAGCCGACTTCTACAGGCTTGTGGATCTATCCCAACAATACCGGGATCAACACGCAGTTCAACGGCAACATAAGCGTGACAAATCTGAATGGCGGAGGCGTCTATTTCGGCAATGGCTCAGGAACAGCTAACCTTGCAGCCGGAAAAACGATCAGCGTGAGCGCAAATGGGTTTAACTCAGGCGGGTTGCTCTTCAGGAATTTCACACAGGCAGGATCAGGCACAGCACAGAACATTACCACAACAGGCACCAGTTACA
>JAATFV010000205.1 GCA_015655015.1 Chitinophagales bacterium
AATACACTTTTTCCAAATATGTCAATAACACCTTGTAAATCAATAGCAGGGGTGCTATTTCGAAGGCGCAAAGGTACAAAAAAAAGTGAAATGGGGTGAGTTTTATTTCATTTCGCACTGGTCGGTAGGCAGCCAGTACCCTATACATCAACAAGACAAAAATCATTACTAATGAGATCGTTATGAAAATTTCCCGGGCCTCAGTGCCCGAAAAAGTGATCAGGATCAAGAAAGGAAGCAAAAAAATTCCCAGCATTTTATTGACTAAAAACACCACAAAAATATAAGTGTCGGTCCCCCTTGAAATATTAAAAACCCACCCGCAGAATTTCAGGATCAGGAATTTCAGCAGGTAAATGACCCCTAATCCAATCATACAATCGAAATAAAGGACCCAGAAGCTGATCCCTGCCCCGAAGCGGGAATAATGGAAGAGGAAACAGGCGTAGAGACCTCCTGTCATGATGAAAAGGAGGTTTAATAATAAAGAGGGCAGGGGCGTCTGCAGCACCTGTTCCCGGATCTGTTGCTGGCGGAGAGAGACGCGGAAAAAAAGCGTCATCAGGTTACTGAAGTATTTTTCAAAAAAGATCCGGACCAGCGCTAAATAAAACAGGATGCCCAGCAACAGGTAGAAAAGGCTATCCTTGGAGTTGGGCCGGTGTATCTCGAAAGGTTGCTGCACCGGCTTTCCTGTAAAATTAAAAAAGGGGCTGGCCGTCAATACGGCTTTCCAGTAAGTGCGGGAGTCGGGCCCTTTACCGGTAAGGGCTGGAGTTCGACCGGCGGATACGAGGGAATCAGGCCGGACCGAAGTATCCTGCCGGGCGAAAGCACCAGGAGCGGTGAAAGTATCAGGACGGGCTAAGGCTTTATTACGAACCGCGGAGTCACGGCCGGTCACGAGCATATGCCGGGCGGCGGAGTCCTGACCGGGAACGATACCATTCTTCCGGGCTGTACTGTCATGTCGGACAAACGATCTGTGCCGGGCAGCCGTGTCATGACGGAGTGCGGAATCCCGTCCCTGCACGGAAGAAGGCCTGGCAAGCCCGGGCGCCATCGTGTCCTTCGTTCGTTCTGCCGGAGCAGGCGGCTGGGGGATAGTCGAATCTGTTTGAGCAGATAAATGAAGGGAACACAACAAGTATAAAAAAAGAAGAAGGGAGAGTTTTGTCACGATATATGGTTACTGTTACAAAAATATCATAGTATGCTGATTACCCGAAATTGATTTTTAGGTCAGGGTCCTTTAAAAGAAGCTGACATAGCCCAGATGGATCTTTGAATCATGAAAATTAAGATTGGTATCATTCCTTTTGCCCAGGGCATAGGATATATTAAAAATGCCTGCTTTTGTCTCAAAAGCCATTCCCAGCCCCAGGCCAAGGAATGAATTGTTGAGGTTGTAACCAGGAACATCGTTCTTTGCCCAGCCGGCGTCGATGAAGGTGAATAAAAATGAATTCAGGCCGACAAGGTAGCGATATTCAACCGTGCCGACCGCATATTGAGACGCCAGGATGCTCTCTTCATCAAACCCCCTCAGCAGCTTATATCCGCCTATCAGGAAAAGCTCATTCCGGTACGAAGCAGGGCTGCTGTATACGCCTCCGTTGAACCCCAGCTTTACCGTCGAGGCCCGCGAAACAGGGAAATAGTGCGCCGCGGACAATTTCAAAAGGAATTGATACGAATGCTGTTTTACCGTATCGTACAGGGACCCGAAGGAAAAAGAAGTATCCGAGGGGTCTTTCAATTTCAGGATCTGGGGGTTCTGCTTCACTTTCTTTGTTCCTGCCGATCCCAGGAACTGCAGCTCATTCCCCTTCCGGGGGTTGAAGCGGTAGTTCGTATTATTGAACTCATAGGTCATTCCCAGGCTGACGGAATTGATATCCGCCTCCGTGGGCAAGGCATGAGAGGCGATCACCTGCAGGGTGTCAATATTCAATAGGTTGGAGATCATCTCCTTGATGAAGACGGAACCTGTCTGATGAGCCGATAAGGCGTATTGCGCTCCCAGCATCAGGTTGATATTGAGATAGCTGGAGTCCTGCTTGTACAGGTCGAAAGAGGCGTTGAGGCCAAAAGGAGAATTCAGCAGATAGGGCTGCTGGAACGATAAGTTCAGGCGGGGCGACTGCGGCTGCAATTGCTGCCAGTTGAGGCCAATGCTTTCCCCGCTCCCCAGTGTATTTTTAAGGTTGATCGTAGCCTCCCCGGTAACCAGTATCTTATTCCCCAGGGTAGGGTCGCTGCTGGGCAGGAAGCCTATCAACGCATTGATCTGGCTGCTCTTTTTAGGCTTGAGATATAGATTAATGACAGAGCCCGTACCCAGCATGGTCAGCGTCCAGGATTGCTGTTCCTCTACGTAAGGCAATTCCAGTATTTTTTTGCTGATCGCCTCTAATTTTTCTTTCCGGTAGAAACTGCCGTTCGGGATATTCAGATAGTGCTGCAGGAATTCATTGGATATTTTCGCTGAACCATATATGCGAATGCTGTCAATCCTGTACAGGGGGCCTTTATCAATATTCAAGGTCGCCGATAGCTCCCCATCCTCTTTTAATACAATGCTGTCCAGGCTGATCCTTGCGAAAGGATAACCGTTGTTCTCCAGGTAATCCAGCAATAGCTGCTGCCTGGCCTGAAATTGGCGGAAGTCCAGCGGGCGATGGGAAAAGTTCCTTTCATTCCAGGAGACGGCCGTTAAAAGGGCCGGCTCTATCTTCCGGGTATTGATATTGGCCCAGCGATAAGCAGCCCCCACATATAACCGGATGGAGGCGCCGGCGGAATCATAGTGCGCACTGTCTACCGAGGCAGTCATGAAGCCTTTTGCCTGCAGCAGGGCGGGCATATTATAGATATATTCCGTACAGGTCTCCCTGGACTTAAAAGCCGTTTCCAGGCCCAGCTTCTTCTGTAAAGAAAGGGAATCCTTATCTACATAGGAGATATGCAGCCGGTATTGTGCGAATACCCTGGAATTGCTTAATAACAGCAACAATAAAAGTGTACGGCCATATCTCCTTAATTTTGCACTTCGGTACATAATGTCTTTTAACGATCTTCTTCCAGTCAATATTCGCTAAATTAAGCAAACCCTATGGCAGGTATTTATCTTCATATCCCTTTTTGCAGACAGGCCTGTCATTACTGTAATTTTCATTTTTCCACTTCCCTGAACCGTAAAAACGATTTTGTCGCCGCTTTATTGAAAGAAATGGAAGGACGGCGGGATTATATCGGATCGGCAACAGTGGAGACCGTATATTTCGGGGGCGGCACCCCTTCTTTGTTGTCAGAGGAGGAATTGCAGCAGATCCTGGGCCGCGTACGGGAGCTTTTTACGCTGGCGCCCGACGCAGAGATCACGCTGGAAGCCAATCCGGATGATATTACCGTAGCAGGAAAGCTAAAGGCATGGAAGGCGGCAGGGATCAACCGGCTTAGTGTCGGCATCCAGTCATTCTTTGAAGCGGATCTGCAGTGGATGAACCGGGCCCATGATGCCGGACAGGCAGCCAATAGTATCCGCATGGCGCAGGAGGAAGGGTTTGATAACATCAGCGTCGACCTCATCTATGGAGGACCTACCCTCCCCGACGGCCATTGGGAAAAGAATGTGGCGCAGGCCGTAACTTCCGGCATTTCGCATCTTTCCTGTTATGCGCTGACAGTAGAGCCCCGGACAGCGCTGGACAAGATGATCCATCAGAAAAAAAAAGAGGCTGTCAACCCGGATGACCAGGCCCGTCAGTTCCTCTTATTGATGAGCTGGCTCGCTGCCGCCGGTTATGAGCATTATGAGATCTCCAACTTTTCCCTGCCCGGCCACAGGAGCCGGCATAATTCTTCTTACTGGCAGGGAAAACCTTATTTGGGCCTGGGCCCTTCCGCTCATTCTTATAATGGTGCATCCCGGCAGTGGAATGTTGCCAATAATGCCCAATACATAGACGGGATCTTCGCCGGCAAGCTCCTGTTCGAAAAAGAAGAGCTGACCCTTGTCCAGCAATTGAATGAATATATTATGATCTCTCTGCGCACGATGGAGGGCTGTGACCTGCAGCGGGTATCGGATCAGTTTGGTGAAGAAAAAGCCCGGGAATTACAGGAACAGGCAGCACCGTATATAAGCAGCGGGAAGATAAAGCTATACGAAGAGCCGGCAAAGAATCCCCGGCTCGTATTGACGCAGGATGGAAAATTGCTGGCTGATGGGATCGCGGCGGATCTGTTCTTCGACGCACAGGACTGATAAAAAAGACGTAGAATTATAAAAGCCTACCCCTTACCCTGCCATCCATAAGGGATATATTCATTATCGAAGCTGCCGTCATCATACAGGTTCACCATCGCATAACCATTAGCCGTCTCATGATGGATGCCTTTCCACCAATTACCGCTCACCGCGCCATTGCTGATATAGGTAACCCCGTCGTATTGTATCTGCTCATACAAATGGATATGTCCGCTAAGACAGACCTTTACATTCCCATGCCGGTTGAAGAGGGCAATGATCTTTGCCGCATCCGAATGCATGGAACCTCCTCCTATCGCATACCCCTGTTCACCCTGTGATTTTGTTATCGCCACGACGGCTGCCGACAGGATAGGCACATGCGAAACTACGATCACCGGGGTATTCGCGGGCGTCCTGGCCAGGTCCTGCTCCAGCCAGCTGTATTGTTCGTCATCCAGCCGGGTCGTATACCAGTTACCGTCGCTTTTCGGTTGTATGCTGTCCAGCACAATGAAATGCCAGCCGCCTTTATCAAAGCTCCGGTAAGGAGCCGCGAGCCGCATTTTGTCGAGGGCAAACTTTTTACCATACAAAGGATCACTCTTTTGCCCCATTCCCCAGCAATCGTGATTGCCGATGCAGTATTCGATCGGTAAGGAGTTCTCTTTCTGCCAGACGCCCTGCCAGAGGTCCCACTGCAGCTCCACGCGGTCTTTCGTCTGCTGCAGCGAATCAAAAACGCAGTCGCCGCCGTTCATGATGAATGAAGGCTGATCGGCCTGACCCTGCAAATGATGCAGGCAGGCGGCCAGTCCTTCGGCTGCATGTAATTCCGGCTCCAGGTGGATGTCCGTTAAATGGGCAAAACGCAGGGCCCTCTTTTTAGGTACGGCAGCGGGTCCGGTGACGGCAGGAGCTGAAAAGCTGCGGATGCCGGGAGCCAGTCCCAGCAGTCCCAGCAATCCTGTTTGTTTTAAAAGTTCACGACGATTCATAACGATGGTTTGAAATTAAGGCTTTTCTGGCGGCGTCTTAAGCCGGCAAAATTAAAAGCTCCACTCTCACCGAGGTATTAAATAATTGTAAAGTGTAGATGGGAGATCATTTCCGGCGGCTATTGTCAGACAAGGTATGGCTCAATCTGCTTAAACCCTTCCGCCGCTTCAACATTTTCCCATAAGATCCGGTAGATCATGCCGGCTATAGGCATTTCCGCTTTTATCTCCTTATTTATCAGAAAAATACATTTACTGGCATTGTATCCCTCCGCCACCATATTCAATTCCAGGCGGGCCGCCGTGACCGAATAGCCTTTCCCGATCATATTCCCGAAGGTCCTGTTGCGGCTGTACAGGGAATAACAGGTGACCAGTAAGTCGCCCATATAAACAGAAGCCGCGTAATTGGCGCTCTTCCTGTGAGATACGGGATCCTCTTCCCCATGGATCCCTACTTCCACATGCCGGATCCCTGCTTTCAGGAGGAAACCGGCCATTTCATCCGCACAATTGGCGATCAGCACGCTCAAAAAGTTATCTCCGTATTCCAGCCCGTGAGCGATCCCGGCACCCAGGGCATAGATGTTCTTCAGGACCGCTGCGAACTGCACCCCATATATATCGCCGTTAATGACCGTATTAATATATTCCGTCGTAAAGTAAGCCGCTATTTCCCGGGTGGAGGTTTCATCCTGACCGGAAAAAGTCAGGTAAGACAACTTTTCAGCAGCCACTTCTTCCGCATGACAGGGACCCATTACCGTAAAATAGTCAGCTAGCGCCACGCCGAATTTCCGGTGGAGAAACTCATTCAGCAGCAGGTTTTCCCCGGGCAGTATCCCTTTTACGGCAGAAAGGACCTTTTTCCCTTTAAAGGCATTTTTGTCCAGACCTTCCAGGGTGCCCGTCACATAGGCGGAAGGAACGGCGATGACCACACAATCCGATCCCCCGATTATTTTACCCACTTCCGAGCTGAGGTTCAGCAAGCTTGTATCAAAATAAACCGAGGGCAGATATTGCGGATTATGATGCCGGGATAACAAATGGCTTATCGTGGCCGGGTTCCTTATCCACCAGTTAATAGGTGTCCTGTTATCGGTAAGGATCTTGGCCAATGCTGTAGCCCAACTGCCGCTGCCTATCACTCCAAAGCGCATACGAATAGTATTAATCTTTTTTTGCTTCGAACAGTTTGTCTTTCGGAACTACTTTCACCTTCATTCCGCTCTTCAGTGTTTTACTGACGGTGCTATAGGGGCCTGTGATCACCTGGTCACCCTCTTTCAGTCCATCTGTCACCTCTATATAGTTGATGTCCTGGATATCTGTCTTTACTTTTACTTTCCGCACGGTGTCACCTGGCTGCAGAACGAATGCCACTTCATCCAGGTCTTCCATGGCCGATACCACCGTCTTCATATCGTCAGGATTATCATCCTTATCTTTTTCGTTGTCATCCTTACCGGCGGCAGTGACCTTATCTGAATTTTTTTCCCGGGTGGCAACGGAATTAATGGGCACTGACAGTACATTGACATGGGTCCTTGTCTGGATATCGGCGCTGGCGCTCATACCCGGGCGAAAAGGGAAGTTCTTGGGCCGGGCCGGATCGATCAGGTCCTTATAGGAATCAGGAACAAGGCGGATATGCACTTTATAGTTCGTCACATCATTGGTGGACAGCGTGGTGGTAGAGCCGGTGGCGGTGGAGACGCTGCTGGCTATCTGGGTGACGACTCCTCTGAATTTACGGTTGTTATAGGCATCTACCGATACCAGGGCCGAATCACCCAGGTGGACCTTCGGGATATCATTTTCTCCCACATCCACGATCGTCTCAATCTTGCTCATATCGGCCACCCGCATCATTTCGGTACCCGCCATCATGGAGTTGCCAACCACTCTTTCCCCCTTTTTTATGCTCAGCAAAGAGACTACCCCGTCGATAGGAGAGACTACCGTTGTACGGCTAAGGTTCTTGGCAGCGATGGACAGGTTGGCCCGGGAGCTTGCCACCCCGGCGACATTTCCTCTCACTGTCTGCAATGCCGCCATATAATTAGCTTCGGCTGTCTTATAGGTGCTCTCCGCCGTTTCATATTCGGAAATGGAGATCACTTTCTGATCCAGCAATTGCTTCTGCCGGTCGAATGTCTTTTTAGAAGCGTCCATGGAAGCTTTCAGGCCGGGCAGCTGAGCCGCCATATTGGAGACCAGGGCCTGCTGCTGGTTCATCTGGGCGGCAGCCTGGTCACGCTGGGTAGTATAGATATCCGCGTAGATCCTTGCCAGCTCCTGTCCTTTCTTAACGCTGTCTCCCTCCTGCACTACACTGAGCTCCACCACCTCTCCGGAGATATCCGGGCTGATCTTTACCTCTTTTTCCGGATAAACCTTGCCGCTGGCCGTGACGATTTCCGTGATATTACGTTTGACCGTTTTTTCCGCTGACACCTTTATTCCTTCCTCCTTACCCAGTACCCCGGCTTTTTTGAGGATCACTAGTAATATTACCAGGGCGACCAATCCTATGATGACCCGGAGCAACTTCTTATTCATACGTTAACAGGTTATTCTTTTTTTACAATTTTATTCCCAGGCCTTTATAAAATTCCACCACCTTCATTTTGAATACATAATCAAACTGGGAATATAACAGGTCATTCTTTGCTTTATAGTAATTGTTCTGGTTGGTGAGCAGGTCGATAGTGTTGAGCATTCCGACTTTGTATCTTTTCTGCGCGTAGTCGAAGCTTCTCTGCGTCGCGTCTACGGTCTTTTTATTGGCTTCGACTTTTTGATAGGCGGCTACTGCCTGATTATAAGCCTGGTAGATATTCTGTTTCAGGGTAAGGTTGTCCAGCTGCTGCTGCAGTTCATAATTGCGCAGGTTGGCCTTCGCCCGTTTGTAATTTATTTTCAGGGTCCCGCCGTTGAGGATAGGAACATTGATCTGAAGCCCCACCTGCTGGCGGAAGTTCTGATTGAGCTGGCTGAAATAATCCGGCTTATCGAAAATGCCGATCTGACCCGGCAAAACAGAATAGACATCATAGGAGTTTGCCCCTACCGATACTGTTCCTATCTGGGGAGGAGGGGTGGTGATCACCTTGGTAACGTTAGGCGCCGGTTTGTCCAGATAACTCGTTCCCAGTGCACCGAACATAGAGAAAGTAGGATACATAGCCGCCTTGTTGGCATCTGCGAATTTGCGCCCGGCAAGGAGCTGAAAAGCATCTGCCTTCTGCTGGGGTTGGTTGGCCAGGGCCATGGAATAGACCATTTCCGGCTGCAGCTCCGCCAGCGTCTCGATAGGTATCTTGTCTACAGAAGGCGTGTCCAGTGCAAAAGGCGCCGCCGCATCTATGCTCATGTAGGCTTTGAGATTTAGCACCGCCTGGGTGACATTCGAAATGGCCGTAACATAGGCCGAGCTGTCCTGGGCCACCTGGGATTCCAGCTCCGCCGCATTCAGTTCCGGTAACGTACCTGCGGTCACCTGCTTGCGGGTGATCTCCAGCTGTGTCTGGGATTGTGTCATCTGCAGCTCCGCCGTCTTTTCGGTCTGATAGCTCAGTAAAAACTGCAGGTAGGCATTCGCCACATTGAGAGAAACATCATTGCGCAGCTTGTCCGTACCCGCATTAGCGGCATCCAGTGCATATTTATTCCCCTGTGCATTGTACCGGAGACTGTTGAAATTAAAGAAATTGATGCCGGCCTGGAGGGTGTATTGATTGGATATATAACCTTGAGTAATAAGGGCATACGTTGTCGGATCCTGGTTGCGCCCGGCGCTGTAACCTGCCGACCCGTTAAATCCCAGCGTAGGCAGCTGCGCCAGCTTGCTTTGCTCCAGGGTCAGTGCAGCCAGCCTTGCCTGGACATCCGATTGTTTTACAGAAATATTGTTGGCAATGGCATATTCCACGCATCTTCTCAAATCCCATTTGTCCTGTGCGTAGCCGGTAAGGCATAACACAGGCAATAGTAGCAGCAGCAGTCCCTTTTTCATAGTTATGCAACAAATTTAATGCGCTTTCCTGCCGAAAGCTGGTGTCAATGGTAAGTTCTCCGTTAAAAGTTCGGCTAAAATACACATTCCATCCTCTCCGGCAAGCAGCAAAATCTACCATTCAACCAATTTTACAATGCTTTTAAGAAAGCTTGCTCCAGGTCTCCGATCAGATAACCGGGATCTTCCAATCCCGTGTATAACCGAAGCATCCGGTGTTCCTTATTCGCGGGGTCGAATTCGCCGGGAGCCAGGGAGGCGCACCGGGGCAATATCAGGGATTCATGGCCGCCCCAGCTCACAGCCATCATAATATGCTGCAGGGACTCGCAGAATGTAATGATCTGGCCGGCGGTCACCGCCCGGATATAAAAGCTCAGCAGGCCGCAGGCTCCCTTCATCTGCTGGATGGCCAGGTCGTATTGGGGGAAAGATTCATCAAAAGGAAAGAGAATACCTTCCACCTGTGCATGCTCCTTCAGGAAAGCCGCTATTTTTTGGGTGGCCGACGTGATGCGATCCAGCCGGATGGGCAATGTCCGGAGTCCACGGATCAGCATCCAGGCGTTAAAAGGCTGGATGCCGCTGCCGATATTGTTGTATTCGCTGTCAAAGATCTTTTTCATCATAGCCCCGCTGCCGGTGAGCACTCCGCCGATCGTATCACTATGGCCTCCGATGTATTTGGTAGCCGTCTGCATGGCAATATCAATACCCATTTCAATGGGTCGCTGGTAGAGGGGGGTGCAATAGCTGTTGTCGATGATCGTGATAATATTTTCCGACCGGGCCAGCTCCGCCACTGCCGGGAGGTCCTGGATCTTATAATCCCAGGAATTCGGCGACTCCAGGTAGATGACCTTTGTATTGGGCAGAATGGCGCGTTCAAAATTTTCGATCAGGGTCCCATCGATATAGGTAGTCGTTACGCCAAAGCGGGGGAGGATAACATCGAACATCCGTTGGGCCCAGGTGTAGGGCTTTTCTACAGAGACAATATGATCTCCGGCCTTTACGTTGGCCAGGACCGCTGCAAAAGTAGCTGCGGCCCCGCTGTTGAAGACCAGGCAATCTTCCGCCCCGTCCAGGGCTGCCAGCTTTTTCCGGAGGATGTCAACAGTGGGATTGAGGCCCCGGCTGTAGAGGTAACCGCTATATTCATCTTCGAACAATTTTTTTAATTCCGCTACGGTGTTGACCTTGAAATTGCTGGTCTGTATAATGGGAGGCGCAACGGCATTGAAATAATGCTCCCTGTCCTCTCCCAGTTCATTGATGATGTATGAGATGTCCATAGATGTTTATATTTTATCCTGTCCGGTCTGATGATTGGCCCTGGGCCGGCGGCGCACTAATAAACATAACAATAAAAAGAAAACAAATATCGCGGCCCCATATGCGGCCGACGAAGGATCATCCGCCACGATACTGACCGCTACCAGCGTATACGCCAGGATAAAGATAAGCGGCATCAGGGGAAAGAGCTTCATCCGGTAAATATTTTCTCCACCCTCGCCTACTTTCCTTTTTCGTAATATAAAGATCGTTGCCGCGGAAGTAGACATGCCGATGGAATCCAGAAAAATGGTATAATTAATGATTTTCTCCACCGTGCTGCTAAAGAGCAGGGTAATGACAATAACGAGGGAAAACGCAGTGAGCGAATAAAGGATCACATCGTGCCGGCGGGTCTTTATCTTAAAAATGGCCGGAAGGATGCCTTCCTCGCTCATCGCAAACATTACCCGGTGGTTGCTCATCAGCAGTACGTTGACATAGGCCAGGACGGACAGGAACATCAGCACCCGTAAAATATTCTCTCCGATGGGGCCAAAAAGATGATTGATCAATATCGCTGCAATGGAATCGGCTGTCTTAAGATGTTCAAACCCGATCACTTTGACATATACAAAATTGAGCGAAAGGTAGAGCGCTATTATGATGAAGATCCCATACGTGATCCCTTTGGGCATTACACGGGCCGGATCTTTCACTTCTCCTCCGAAATTAATGCTTTGCTGGTATCCGCCGTAAGTAAAAGAGACGGCAATAAGACCGATGCCCAATGCTTTAAAAAAATTCAGGACCGGAGAAGAAGATTGGGAAATAGCAGCAACTGGAATAGAATGTGCAGAAGGATTGGCAGGAACGGGATAGGCGCCGAAAACAGAAAGCAGCAACAAGATGATGAGTGAGATCTTTATCAGGATAAGGATATTCTGTACCCGGCTGCTCATCTTCAATCCAAGCATGTTGATGATATAAAAAATAGCTACAGCACCTATAGTTACCCCCCGCTTGAACGCTTCGGGCGCAGGACCGATATAAAAAAAATGCCCTATATATTCGGCGCCGATCACGGCAACGATAGCGGTAGAGGCTGCATTGGAGACCAGGACAATGCAGTTGACGGCAAACGCCACGGAAGGATGATACCCGTATGAGAATATCTTATAGTAGCCGCCCATTACAGGATACCGGGAGCCGATCTCGGCATAGGTCAGGGCGCCGCACAGGGCCACCAGTCCTCCTGTCAGCCAGGCCAAAAAGAATATGGAAGGGGAGCCCGCCTTGGAAGCCGCCACCACCGGCGTACGAAAGATGCCCATCCCGATCGTAAGGCTCACCACGATCATGGTCAGATCGAATAGGCCCAGCTTCTTTTGATTCATAAGCGTTTGGTTTATTCCGGAATCGCAAGACGCTCCCACGTCTTTAAATATGCCGGAGATCCCGGAGGCGTCTTTACGAACGGTTTGAAGATAATCAATATTCTGTTCTAACTTAGTAACCTCGAAGCTTAATTCCGATCACATGAAGAAATTTATACTGTTATCACTTTCCATTATTCAAGGTTATTTTTTGTCTGCCCAGGAGGTCCATCCGGAGACCTTTCTGGCGGATTCATCCGATACCAGGCCATTGCGCGAGGTAATGGTAAAGGCTTATGAGCAAAACCGTAAATTATCCGAAGTAGGGGCCCCGGTCAGTGTTGTCACCAGGGCCAGCCTCAGCCGGTTTGGCAATACCAGTATTTTACCCGCATTGAATGCAAATCCCGGTGTGCGGATGGAAGAACGTTCACCCGGCAGCTATCGTTTGAATATCCGGGGAAGCTCTTTGCGTTCGCCTTTCGGAGTTAGGGATATTAAGATCTATTGGAATGAGATCCCTTTGACAGATCCCGGAGGTAATACCTATCTGAATCAGCTGGGGTTTTATAATTTCCAGTCGCTTGAGATCATTAAAGGCACGGCCGGGAGCTTATATGGCGCCGGGATCGGAGGGGCCGTGCTGATCAACAGCATGCCTTCTGTCTGGGAAAAAGGCGTTAGCGCGGATTATGGGTACGGCAGCTTCAACACCAATAGTATCAATGTAAATATAAGGACGGGCGATAGCGACCACCGCAATAATATCAGCTATTCACATCAGGCCAGTGATGGCTACCGGGTGCAGACGCAGATGCGCAGGGATATCGCCAGCTGGGAGACCGAGCTGAAAGCCAGCGACCGGCAGTCGATCCACGCTTATATGTTATACAGCGATCTTTTCTACCAGACTCCCGGAGCCCTGACGCTGGCGGAATACAATAAAGATCCCCGGCAAGCCCGGCCTGCTGCCGGCACTCAGCCAGGCGCAGTGCAGGCCAGGGCCGCGATCTACCAGAAAAATTTCACGGCAGGATTTAGCAATGAGTACCATTTCAATGAACACTGGCAGAATACAACGGCAGTATACGGAGCGTATACTGATTTCAGTAACCCCGGGATCCGGGTCTATGAAGTCAGGCAGGAACCGCATTTCGGAGGCCGAACGGTATTCCAGTACAAGACGCAGCTGGGGAAGAGCAGTCTGCAGGTGAATGCCGGAGCCGAGGCGCAAAAGGGATTTTTCGAGACCAGGGACTATGCGAATAAGCTGGGCGCCCTGGATGCCTTACAAACGGACGATCGGATCAACAGCTGGCAGTACATGGTGTTCGCCCAGGCTGACCTGAAATTCGGTGCAGGCTGGACCTTGACAGCAGGCGCCAGCTTTAATAAATCCGCTGTTCAGATCACCCGGGAATCCGTATTGCCCGCTATCGCCAATACCAGGAATTTTGATAACAAGCTGGCGCCTCGGGTAGCGCTCCTGAAGAAGATCTTACCGGAGATCTCGCTATATGCCAGCGCATCCCGCGGGTTCTCCACGCCCACGGCACAGGAGCTGCAGAAGACAAATGGCATTATCGGGCCTCCCCTGCAACCAGAGGACGGGATAGATTACGAGGCGGGTACCCGGGGGAGCCTTTTTCATGACAAACTTTTTTTTGACATCAATGCATTTTTCTTCCATCTGAAAAATACGATCGTACAAAGGATCGATACGGTCGGCGTCGGTTATTCTATCAATGCAGGAAATACGGACCAGCATGGCCTGGAAAGTTATATCTCCTACCAGCTTGCCGACCAGCCGCGGCAGTTCTTCAGCAATATAAAAGTATGGATTAGCCATACCTTGCATGATTTTCATTATAGGAATTTCACGCAGGATACGACGAGCTTCTCCGGCAAACGGCTGCCCAGTGTTCCACCCCAGACCGTGGTAGCAGGACTGGATGTATTGCTGAAGCCCGGATTCTATCTGAATGCCACTTATACCTATTCTGACCGTATTATGCTGAACGATGCCAATTCCGCCTATGCCGGTTCTTATAATTTATTGGGAAGCCGGATCGGGTACCGGAAGATCCTCGCAAAGAAATTCAAGCTGGATGTCTACGGCGGGGTAGACAATATTTTTAATACCCGGTATAGCCTGGGGAATGACTTCAATGCAGCGGCAGGGCGTTATTACAATGCGGCCCCCGGGGTGAATTATTTCGGAGGAATCTCCGTCAATTATCTTTTTCGATGAACGAATAGTTGATATCTTCGCACAGATTTTGGTTGGCGCGAGGCGCCATTAAAAGGGAAGTCCGGTGTAAATCCGGCGCTATCCCCGTAGCTGTAAGTGCCCCCCACCCCGCCCTCTGTCTCCCCAAAGAGACGGATGAAAACGGGAGAAGGAAAATGACTCAACAATACTTCTGACCACTGTCCTTGCAAAGAAGGATGGGAAGGTACATTGAGTCGGCACAAGTCAGAAGACCTGCCACGATCCTTTAATCATTCACGCTTTCGGGTGAAAAGCAAGGAGTGTTTTTCCGGTCAATCGTGTCTTGAATGAAAATCAAAGAAAATCTCCGGCCGATCATGTTTGTAGGCACGGCCTCCGATGTTGGCAAGAGTGTTATTACAACGGGATTTTGCAGGATCTTTAAGCAGGATGGTTATCATCCCGCCCCTTTCAAGGCGCAGAATATGTCCCTGAACAGCTATGTTACACCCGAGGGACTGGAAATCGGAAGAGCCCAGGCTGTACAGGCGGAAGCCTGCGGTATCGCCTGTAACACCGATATGAATCCTCTCTTATTGAAACCCGTCACGGATAAAAGCTCGCAGGTTATTTTGCATGGACGACCCGCAGGTAATTCCTCTGCGGCCGAATATTTTCTCTCCGGTAGCCGCGAAGCCTTGTTTTCCGAAGTAAAGAAAGCCTATCACCGGCTGGCAGAACAATATTCTCCGATCGTGCTGGAAGGCGCCGGCAGCATTTCCGAGCTGAACCTCAAACACCGGGATGTCACCAATATGCGGATGGCCAGGGCAGCAGGCGCCGCCACTTACCTGGTAGCAGACATTGACCGCGGAGGAGTATTTGCCAGCTGTTATGGTACGATGGCTTTGTTGACCCCGGAAGAAAAACAACACATAAAAGGAATCATCATCAACAAATTCAGAGGCGATCCCGAATTATTCAAGGAAGGTAAGGCCCTCCTGGAAGAATTATGCCAGGTGCCGGTGATGGGCGTAATTCCTTTTTTCAGAGATATTGTCATCGAGGAAGAGGATTCCGTCGCCCTCGCCGGCAGAAAGTACCGATCCATTAGCGGGAAGGTGAATATCGCCGTTATCCTGGTAGACCGCTTGTCTAATTATACTGACTTCAACCGCCTTGAACAGGATCCCAGGATAAATTTATTCTATACCAGGGAAGCCGCTGAGATCGGGAAGGCCGATATTGTTATTCTGCCGGGGAGCAAGAACACCATTGAAGATCTTCTTAGCCTGCATGATAATGGGTTGGCAGCAGCCATTCAGAAAGCTTATGCAAATGAAAAAACAGTCATTGGCATATGCGGAGGTTACCAGATGATGGGCGAACAGGTGGAGGATCCGCTGCATATGGAATCGGACACTGCCCGGGCAAAGGGATTGGGCCTGCTGCCGGTAACCACTGTCATGCAGGCGGAAAAAACAACCCTGCAACGCGCCTTCCGGTTTCGCGGGCTCCCGGAACTCTGCCAGGGTTATGAGATCCACATGGGGGTGACCCGGGTGATAGAGAGACCGCGGAATGCAGACGGACCGGGCGACGCGGTCATTTCCGGGCAGGGCTCCGAAAGTCCGCTTAATTATTTCCCCGACGGAGACACCGACGGCTATTTCTTACACCGGAAATGCTGGGGCACCTACCTGCATGGCATTTTAGATAATGCATCCGTCATCAATGAGCTGATATCGCCATATACTAACCAGCCCGGAGTCGACTTCGACTACCGGCAGTATAAGGAAGCCCAATACGATAAGCTGGCTGCCCTTTTACGGCAGCACCTGGATATGGAAGAAATTTATAAAACCCTGCAATCCTGAATTATGTTACACGGACATGGAGATAACGGGTATTTATACAGCGGAGAGATCATCGCCGACTTCAGCTCGAATGTCTGGTATGGCGGAGAGCCGGCCGGCTTGAAGGAGTTTCTCTTTCAGCAATGGAAACGCATCAACAAATACCCGGAGGTACTGGCCGAAAGCCTGACGGAAAAAGTCAGCTACCATCATGGCCTGGACCCGGAGAATATACTGATCAATAACGGTACGACAGAAAGTTTGTACCTGATCGCCCAGGCATTCAAAAACAAAAGATCCGGCATCGTTGTCCCATCCTTCTCCGAATATGAAGATGCCTGCAGCATGTTTGAACACCTTATCCATTTTTTGCCCTGGCAGGAGCTGGAGCAATGGACAAACAGTCTGGAGCAGGCGTACGGGCAAGGATATTCGAACCAGCCGGCCCGGCCGGCCTGGCTGAATGCAGATCTGATATGGTTAGGCAATCCCAATAATCCCACCGGGGCCGTATTGCCCGCACTGGAGGCCTTCATCCGCCGGTACCCACAAATAATTTTTGTCGTAGATGAGGCTTTTATAGAGTTCACCGATTCCATCAGATCGTCCATCCGCCTTATCCGGGAGCTGCCCAACCTGGTGATCTTACGGTCCCTCACCAAGGCCTTTGCCATTCCCGGGCTGAGGCTGGGGTATATTGCGGCGGACAAGGAGATCATCTCCCGGTTACGGGCCTTGAAGCTGCCCTGGTCGGTGAATGCCCTGGCGCTGGAAGCAGGAAACTTTATTTTTGACCGGTATGAAGCGATTCGGTTGCCCCTGACAAAATTGTTACAGGATAAAGCCAGCTTTTCACAACAGGTAGCGGCAACAGGAATAAAAGTATATGCCGGCTCTACGCATTTTTTCCTTTGTGAAACGGATCATGGAGATGCAGCGGAACTACAAAACTTCCTGTTGAATAAATTCCGGCTGCTGATCCGGAATGCAGGTAACTTTCGCGGTCTCGGCGCCAGACATTTCAGACTGGCTACCCTGCCCCCGGATAAAAATCGATTGCTGGTAAATGCACTAAAAGAATGGTAGAGACAAGACTATACCTGATCATACCCCTCGTCGCCGGATACCTGCTGGACTTACTGCTAGGAGATCCGTCCTGGCTGCCCCACCCGGTCAGGCTCTTCGGCTGGCTTATCGCCCGGGGAGAGCGCCGGCTCAACAAGACCCCGCCGGTCGGGCCGGCCGGCCGGCCCGGTAACAGGTCCTGGCGGCCGACACCGACCTTTCTGAAAGGCATGGGAATGACCCTTTTTTTATGCGCAGCCACCTATTTCTTCTTCCGGAGCTTATCCGACCTCTTATGGACGTATGATCTTCCTCTGTATCTTATCGTAAGCAGCGTGTTCGTCTTTTATGGATTGGCCAACCGGCAGCTCGTCCTGGAAGGAAGGCGGGTATTTGATGTTTTGCAAACCGGGGGCCTTGAAGCCGCACGCTTACAATTGTCCCGCATCGTAGGCAGGGATACCAGCCGTCTTACTCCGCAGCAAATAAGGATCGCCGTAATGGAAACCCTTTCCGAGAACCTGGGTGACGGGGTGATCGCCCCCCTCTTCTATTATCTGCTGGCGGGTGTGCCCGGCATGATGACCTATAAAATGATCAATACGCTGGACTCGATGATCGGTTACCGCAATGCCCGGTATGAACAGTTTGGAAAATTTGCGGCCCGGCTGGACGATGCGGCGAATTTTATACCCGCCCGGCTAACAGCTTTGCTCATGGTGCTGGTCAGCTCCAGCCTGCGGGGCATGAATTTCATCATCCGGTACGGCCGCCGGCATAAGAGCCCGAATGCCGGATACCCGGAAGCGGCGCTGGCAGGCATCCTGAATGCCCGGTTTGGCGGCCCGAATGTCTATCACGGGATCCTGGTCGACAAGCCTTTTATCGGCAGCAACGACCGGCCAATCCTGCCGGGTGAAATAAAAAGAGTGAGCGGGATCAATCACCGGAGCTGCCTGCTCATGATCATTATTATCCTGATCCTTATTTAATAAAAAAAGCTACCCATCATGATAAAAAGTCTTCGTTTCTTTATTCCCGGTATTATCATCCTGGTCTTCCACGTATCCTGTGAACAGGCAGCGAAGAAAGAGGCTGCCAAAGAGGCTGCCGCCGATGAAAAAGGCATCCCTGCAGACAGTCTTTCCGGCAAAGCCGTCATTAAATATGCACGAGGTTTCAGCATTGACTACTTCGATCATTATAAGCTTGTTCGCGTATTGAACAACCTGACGGGGAAAACAGATACGCTGCAATACCTGCTGGTGCAGCGGGGTAATCCCGTGCCGGCCGGTTATCCCAAAGCGCAGGTGATCACCATACCGGTAAGGACGATCATCGGCATGTCATCCATGCATATCGCATTAGCGGATTTTGCAGAAGTAGCAGATAGGATCGTCGGTCTGGGGGGGCTGCAATATGTTACTTCCCCGGAAGTCCGAAAAAATATCAAAGCCGGCAAGGTAGCCCAGGTGGGCCTGGATGCCAATATAAATAATGAGCTGATCCTGACGATCCACCCGGACGTCCTGATGGACATGGGGAACCCGGATGCGGGGTTTGACAGGTATAAAACATTGATCAATGCCGGAGTGCCTGTTCTGTTAAATGTCGAATGGCTGGAGACCAGCCCGCTTGGCCGGGCCGAATGGGTGAAGCTGATGGCGGCCCTGGTGAACAAGGAGGAACTGATTAATAAAAAATTCGATAGCCTGGCGCAGGACTATGAAAAGCTGGCCGTTTTAGGCCGGGGGGCCGCAGCCAAACCGAATGTGATCATCAGCATGCCTTATAAAGGCACCTGGTTCGTGCCGGCCGGAGAGAGTTATATGGCGCAGTTCCTGCGGGATGCGGGCGCCGGTTACAAATGGTCGGATAGCAAGGGGACCGGGAGCCTGGCGCTCAGTTTTGAGTCGGTAGCGCCCGAAGCGTTGACCGCTGATTACTGGCTGAATGTCGGTTATGTAGATACAAAAGCGGATATTACCGCAAAAGACCAACGTTTTGCCAGCTTCAAACCTTTTAAAACAGACAAGGTCTATAACAATAACAGGCTGACGAATGATATAGGGTCCAATGATTATTGGGAGTCCGGCGTGGTACAACCCCAGGTGATCCTGGCAGACATGATCAGGATCCTGCACCCTGAATTGTTACCCGATCATTCGTTGGTCTATTATAAACAATTAAAATAATGGCAGCGATCCGACATAAAAAATTACGCCTGGCAGCTATGCTGCTGCTCCTGTTGATCGTGTTCCTGCTGGATATAGCGATAGGTTCCGTAAAGATCCCGATCAGACAGGTATTCAGATCCATTTTCTCCCTGCCCGGTCAGGATACTATCGGACAGTATATTATAGAAAAGATCAGGATACCCAAGGCAATTACAGCCGTGCTGGCAGGATGTGGCTTGTCGGTAGGCGGCCTTCAGATGCAAACCCTTTTCCGCAATCCGCTGGCAGATCCCTCTGTTCTGGGCATTACTGCCGGGGCAAGCCTGGGGGTCGCCATGATCATGCTGGCGGGCGGCAGCATCACCACACTGGATACGATCAAAGAGCTGGGGATATCCGGAAGCTGGCTGATCATCGGAGCAGCCTGTATGGGTGCAGCCGGCATTATGCTGCTGGTGGTGTCCATCTCGGGGAGTTTTAAAGACAATGTGATGATGCTGATCGTCGGGATCATGATCGGCACGATCACCCTTTCCATTATCAGCATCTGGCAATATTTCAGCGCTCCGGAATTAATAAAAGATTACCTGTTATGGACATTCGGCTCCTTAGGCGGCGTAACCGGCAGTCAATTATATATCCTGGCCCTGGCTGTTGTAGCCGGTCTCGTTATCTCCTTTCTTTCCTCGAAATTGCTCGACGCCCTGCTGTTAGGAGAAAACTATGCCCGCAGCATGGGGTTGACCGCACAAAGAGCGAGGGTCATTATCATTTGCAGCACGAGCTTGCTGGCAGGCAGCATTACGGCTTTTTGCGGTCCTATCGGATTTATCGGGATAGCCGTTCCGCATATGGCCCGTTCCCTTTTCAATACTTCCAGTCACCGCATCCTGATCCCGGCCTGCTGTCTTATCGGAACCGTCCTGATGCTGTCCTGTGATATCATCGCACACATGCCCGGCAGCCAGACCGTCCTGCCTATCAATATAATCACCGCCCTCGTAGGTGCTCCGGCCGTTATCTGGATCATCCTCCGCAGAAATAATATAAGAGGTTACTGATGAATCATAATTGGCCCTTATTACAAACGATGAACCTGGTGGCGGGATATAGATCCGGCTCCAAAAAGATCATTCCCATAGCCGGGCCGCTGTCGGTCGAGATCCGGGCGGGACAGCTCATCTGCCTGCTGGGCCCCAATGGATCCGGGAAGTCCACCCTGCTGAAGACCCTGGCCGGCCTTCAGCCTTCCCTGGAAGGCGCCATTAAAATAGAAGGCGGCGATGTTCACCAGCTAAAGCCGGCCCAGCTTGCTCAAAAGATCAGCCTGGTATTAACGGATCCGGTCCGGAACAGCAATCTGACGGCTTATTCCCTGATCGCGTTGGGAAGGTATCCTTATTCCAACTGGCTGGGGATCTTACGCGAAGCCGATAAGGCCGTTATCAGCCGGGCCATTGACGCTGCGCAGATAGAGAACCTTGTGAACAGAAAAGTGGCTACCCTCAGCGATGGGGAAAACCAGAAAGTGATGCTGGCCCGTGCCCTCGCACAGGACACCCCCCTGATGATGCTGGATGAACCTACGGCTCACCTGGATCTTCCCAGCCGCATACAATTAATGCGCCTGCTGCACCAGCTGGCGGGGCAAACCAACAAAGGCATCTTAGTTTCCACGCATGAGCTGGACCTGGCGCTACAGGTCGCAGACCAGGTATGGCTGTTACAGGCAGGAGGACAGCTCAGTAAGGGGGCGCCGGAGGACCTGGTGTTGAATGGCACTTTCGAAGCCGCCTTTGACAAAGAAGGTATTTTCTTCGATAAGGCTACCGGCGCCTTCAATATACATGCCGGCAATTCCAGACAAATAGGACTTACCGGTGAAGGGGCGCCGG
Source organism: Chitinophagales bacterium (assembly GCA_015655015.1). Lineage (GTDB taxonomy): Bacteria > Bacteroidota > Bacteroidia > Chitinophagales > Chitinophagaceae > Puia. The sequence continues at coordinate 21,128 of JAATFV010000205.1, forward strand.
CCTTCTGGACAAGGAGGGCCCTGCAACGCCAGGGGTTTGTAGTGGAAGGGCAGGGACTTTCCCAATTTGTTAAGGACCCGTCAGGGCTGTCGGAAAAAACTTCCGGTCCGGCAATCGTCCCTGCAGATTTCCCGTCCGTCCGGATACTCGAAAATAAGGGGCGCACAAGCTGGCTATTGGAATACAGGGGACAGGTGCAGGAATATGACACCATCGCAGAGCTGCTGGCGGCATTGAATTCCGCAACTCCATGACCGTTGTACCAGCCAGACAGCCTGTGGATCGACGTCTTTTACGGAGAAGGCGACATCCCCGGTCGTTCGACACCTATTCGATCATTTTATTTAAACGTTATAAGAATGAAGATCTATACTAAAAAAGGAGACAGCGGCACTACAGGACTTTTTGGCGGGAGCCGTGTTCCCAAAGACGACATACGTGTGGAATGCCTGGGCGCGCTGGATGAAGTGAATTCCACCATCGGCCTGCTGCGCGTAAAATTATCGGCGGACCATGAATGGCAGCCTAAGTTACACCGGATACAAAAAGACATGATGGATATGATGTCTCACCTCGCACGGCCTTCCGACTGCAAAAAAGTCAACAGCAATCCCATGCCGGAAGACGGCGCTGCCTTTTGTGAAACCTGGATAGATGAGCTGGAAGCCGCCATGAAGAGCCCTTCCGATTATTTTCTGCTGCCGGGCGGCAATGAGATCTCCGCGTTGTGCCATATGGTGCGCACGCAGATGCGCAGGGGCGAGCGGAGGCTGGTGTCCCTCATGAAAGCAGATGCCGTACATGCCGCTATCCCAGCCTATATCAACCGGCTTTCCGATCTTTTTTTTACACTGGCCAGGGCTGAAATGGATAAAGCGGGAGTAGCAGAAGAGAAATGGCAGTTATTCCTCTACAAGCGATTTAGGAGTGATCCGCCTTCCGATAATTCGTAAGGGGCCGGCGGCAGCTCTAAAACATTGCCTGCGATTCCTGATTAACCAATGAATTAACATTCAATTAGTATATTTGCGCAGATTTTGGTTGGCGCCGCGGCGCCATTAAAAGGGAAGTCCGGTGTAAATCCGGCGCTATCCCCGTAGCTGTAAGTGTCCCCCCGACCTCACCCTCTGTCCCCTAAAAAGGGATAGGAGAACAGGAGAGGGGAAAAGGTCTCAACAACACTTCTACCACTGTCCTTATAAAAGAAGGATGGGAAGGTAAGTTGAGTCCGGCACAAGCCAGAAGACCTGCCAGGATCATTGATCATTCACAGCTTTCGGGTGAAAAGCATGGAATGTAAAATGCCCCCGTAACAGGCAGTTTATATTTCTACTTTATTTTCATTTTTTCCGAAGGCTCATTCAATTAACTCCTTCCCTTCTTATTGAAGGGAAAAAATTATTAACTGTAATGAGCAGAAAACATTTCGCAATCTTTATGCTGGCCCTCAGCGGCGGCAGTGTCGTATCCGCACAAACAAAAAGTGACAGCGCAGTCCGGCAATTAGATGAAGTAGTGGTGACAGCCACCCGGTATCCTGTAAAACAAAGCCAGACCGGGAAAGTCGTTATTGTCATCAACCATGAAGAGCTGGAAAAAAATGCCGGAAAGACCCTGGGTTTATTATTAAATGAACAGGCAGGAATAACAGTCGCCGGCTCCCTGAACAGCATGGGAACGAACCAGGCGATCTATATACGGGGAGCAGGGTCGGGCAGGACCCTGGTGACCATCGATGGCGTTCCCGTTGGAGATCCTTCGCAGACCGACAACAGCTTTGATATCAACCTTATTCCCGTCGCCACCATCGAACG
>JAATFV010000158.1 GCA_015655015.1 Chitinophagales bacterium
ACAACCCGGCAGCTAATTCTATTACCACAATGGAATCTTTCAGTATGGAAAGAGGCCGTACCAGCGTATCCGCATTAGCAATCGTTTGAATGGCAACGCTGCCATCTGGTAAGAGGGATCTGGTGTTTTCCTTTTTGCATGACGCCAACAATAAGATCAGCGACGAAAATATAATTATATGAGTCTTAGACATGGTGTATACATTTTTCTATAAATTAATCCGGCCGGTGGTCCTGTTACTGGTTTTGAACCATATCCGGGTTGAACTTCAGCACCTGAACGGGTATTTGCAGGGTATAACGCGCGCTATGCGGCGGCAGCGTTGCTATGACATTCCCATTTCCATCATATCTATACACCGTATCCATCCTGTTTTCCCTGTCCAGCCGGCGCATATCGAACCAGCGTAATCCGCAGAAGGGCAATTCATGGTTTCTTTCCATCAGTACCTCGCCCAATACGCTGTCCCGGTTATTCGATTGGTAAGGTAAATAGCTGGCCGACGCAAATCTATACTTGCGTACTCCGTCCAGCTGTTGTAAAGCCGCAGCCAGATCGTTGCTGCGCGCCGCGCATTCGGCGACGATCAGCCTCATTTCCTGGATGGAAGTGCCTGTGTTCACATATTGCAAACCAGGGGTAGTATACGCGGGGATAAAGAGCGTGGCGCCTCTTGTTACAAATGTATACCCGTCGGTGCTGTAATAGAGTTTTCTAACACGAAGATCGTTGCTGGCGAACGAACGCATAAAATCCAGTGTAGTGATGATATCCCCAAGGATCATTCTTCCGTAGATGACGTCCGCCTGCGTACTCAATAAAGAAGTGGTGGGAAGGGCTCCGTTGAAATCGATCATGGCAGCCCTCGTATTTTGCAGGGCAAGCAGGGCATTCTTTTCCGCATCCGCATAGTCCCCGGCATAGAAATAGATCCTGGCCAGCACACTGTATCCCGCCGCTACGGATCCACGGTATCTGTTGCCGCTATTGTCCAGCGGAAGATCGGGAATTGCCGTATTGATATCGGTTATTATTTTGCTGTAAATTTCCGATACGGTGCTTCTTGCAGGCACGGTTTGGCTTACATCATTGGAGGTGACAAAGGGCACGCCGGGATCGGTTCCGGCCGTTGCCGAATCATATTCCTTTCCATACTCGTTCACCAGGTAGAAGTATTCAAAAGCACGCCCTAATAGTGCTTCCGCCTTAATGCTTTTTATCTGATCGGCGGTTCCGCCCGTCGCATTATCGATCCCTGCCAATACCGTATTGAACTTATTGATATTGGCATAGTGCGGTCCCCAGAAAAAAGGAGCAACCGACAGGTCCACCGAGAACTGGTCCCCCCAGGTATAAACAAGCTCGCCCTGCAATACCGGAGGAGTCGAAATGGAAGGGAGGTCGGCATTATCAGTTAGTAAATCAAAGGTGCCCGCGGGTGCGCCAAGCCCTGAACTAAGAAAGGGATCATCCAGCCACTGGTCGTAGTTGGAAAGAGTAGTGAGTAATGTCTTTCCCTTGGGCGTCACATTCAGGTATTTATCACATGCCGCCAGCGCCACACAGCAGAAGATCGGCAGGATAACGGTATATTTAATATTTTTCACTCGCGTAAGATTTAAAAATTGGTAAAAATGGCAATCGTATAAGTAGGCGTCAGGTAAGACTTTGCGTAACTGCCCGTCGCCATGCTGTAATTATACTTGTTCAGGCCTACTGTCCAGACATTGGTAGCCTGAAGTTTTACTTCACAATGGCTGAGGCCCGCCTTTTTGATGAATGGAGTACGGTCCAGGCTATAAGAAACAGTCACATCGCTTAAGGAGATATAATCTCCATTCACTACATACTTGTCCGAATAGTTATAGGTATAATTGGAATTTGCCAGAGAATACCCCGCCAGGGCCATTACATCCGTCGTCTTCTCGTCTCCCGCATTCTTCCAATAAGTACCCGCACCCTTCAGCGGCATCGGGCTCGATGGATCAGGCCTGGGTACGAGCACCTTGAATCCCCCGTAATAGTTCACCATACAGTACACATAAAAAGGACCGATATCCACCCTGTTGCTCATTCCGGCATTTATAGTAGGAATAGAAGACCCCATATACCGGCTAAGACCTGAAGTGTCACTGTGCATCAGCCCGCTAACCTTGCTGGTATAAGCCGCATTGCTGTTCTCCGTATTGTATACCCCCCCCTTCTTATCTTTTAACAAAGGAAACCCCAGGCTGTCGAGTCCGCCGTAACGATAAGCAAAGAGCGCCCCTACAGGATACCCCTGCACATACCCTAATGAATTAAGCGTCCCCAATTGATCGATGTTCTGGGGGGAATAGGCCAGCGTCTGGTAGACTTTCAGCACCTTGCTGGTATTCCGGGCCAGGATAAACCCGGTATTCCAGTTCACCTTTTTGGTAGCTATCCAGTCGGCATGTAAGCCTATTTCCAGGCCCTGGTTGTTGATCGACGCATTGTTGATCAGCGAAGGACTGACGCCGATGGTGGGATCGATCTGCGTGTTTCCCAGCAGATCCGTACTTTTCTTTCTGTAAAAGTCTATACTTCCGGAAATATGCCGGACGAGGAGATAATCCAGTCCAAGATTGAAATTTCTGGTTTGCTCCCAGCGTAAACTCTTGTTGGCATAGGAGAACACCGCGAGGGCAGGACTGTAAGGCGAGGTATAATAATTTACCACCGATTGGGCTATCACCTGCGGAAGAGACTCTTTTGCCACATTACCGTTGAATCCCTCTGCAACACGAAGTTTCAGCATTTTCACCCAGGTAACATCCTGCATGAATTTCTCTTTATTGATATTCCATGCCGCTCCCACGGACCAAAGCGGCTTGTATTTATATTTGGGATTGGTGCCAAAAAGATCGGACTGATCTATACGCATGCTTCCCGTAAGGGAATAGGTGTTCTTAAAAGCGTAGACCATATTCGCATATCCCGACACGAATCTGTCATCGGTATATGCCTGGTTGAAATAATTGGTGAACCCGGTAAGTGACCGTGACTGCAGGAACGATCCGAGAATCGCTCCACTGGCTATATCCGGAAAATCCACGGGCTGCTGTAACAAGGTCTGATCATTATATCCAAAATAAGAGGCGGTGTTGCCTTTTACTGTAACGTCTCTCACTTCAGTACCTATTATACCATTCAGGGAATGATTGCGCCCCAGTCTTTTATTGTAGTTCAGTTGAGCCCGTGCCGTATAGCTGGATGTGTTGTCCGTCTCCTGCCGGAGAAAACCGCCCTTGGGCACATTGAATGTCAGTGTTCCATCGGCATTTTGCGTTACATAACTATTGATATACTGCCTTGCCTCGGATGATTGTTCTGATGCCTGGTGTTGTATATCGGAACGGGAAGTTTCATATATCCCCCCGAAGGCGATATCAAAACCATAACCGATCTTATAGTCGAAATTGGCGGTGATCCTGTTATTGACGGTATGTGTCTTGTTGCTGACCTGGTTAACGTCCACCAGGGGATAATAAAGATTATCTTCCATCCCAAGAGACATCAGGGTATTGTTATAGTAGGGATTCGTTCCCGATCCGGGCGTGATAGGCAGAGGACTCCCATTCACATCCTGGAAATGTTCATACGGATAAATGGAGGTGAAGCCCGGCACCGGCGCGGTTTTAACATGCTCTTCCTGGTAATCCGTTGTCAGCTCCAGGGATAACCGCCTGGAAAACTTCAGGGTAGTCCGTCCGGAAAGCAATATCCTGTCATTGTTATTCTTTATCTGCTCCAGCCGGTTGCCCGTATAATTAGCGGTAATATAGTACAAGGCATTTTCGTTGCCGCCCGATATATCCAGGTTTTCCGTCTGGGTCAGGGCCGACTGCAAAAAAAGTCTGCTGTAGTCTTTGGTATTGTTATAGCTTCCCAGGTTAGCAAACGATTGAGCCGCCTGGGTTGGAGTAATGATATTGGCCGCCGACTGCGCCAGTATATAATAGACAGGAGCAAATGCCACTCCGGATATGCCGCTCTTTGTAGTGATCTGCCCCCAGGAACCTGCGGTTACGCTTTGTCCATAAAGGTCCCTTTCATAGTTGGTGGCAATCGTGGAGGCATTCGGCTCATATCTGTAACGGCTGTAGTTTTCCTTGGGGGTGATCCCGGATGTCGCCCGAAAGGAGATGCTCGCTTTCCCGATGGCAGCCTGTTTTCTTTCAATTACGATCACCCCGTTCGACGCTCTTACGCCATATACGGTCGCGGCTGCGGCATCTTTAAGGATCGTTACGGATTTGATCTCGTTGGGATCGATCATATCCATTGTCAGCTCGGTGGGATAGCCGTCTATCACGATCAGCGGACTTTGATTGGCGGTCATGGTGGAGATCCCCCGAATATTGAACAGGCTGTTGGAAACCGTATTCCCATAGGGGTCCCTGCTGGTAAATGTTACGTTGTTATTGATCATCAGACCGGGCAGCTTATTGACCAGGCCGTCCAGGAAGTTGGTGCTGATCCTTGATTCGTACTCCTTTGTGGTTATCTGCGCAATGGCGCCGGTACTTTGCTCGGGCCGGATACGCTGGTAACCCGTGTTGACGGCGACCTCCACATCGTCCAGCTTGACGACAGCAGGCTTTAACGTAATGAGCACCGGATCGGCGGATTCAAAAACGGATCGTGTTATTTTATACTCTGCCTGCTCGTATCCTACAGAAGACAGGAGTAATATATCCCCCTGGCTGACCTCGATCGTAAATGATCCGTCGGCAGCAGCGGCAATGCCTTTCTTTGTTCCCTTAACTACAATATTGACCCCGGCGAGAGGCTCCTTTTGGGCATTATAAACAATACCATGAATGGGCTTTTTCTCTTCAGGCGATAGGACATCAGCCGGATCATTCTCTGAAACGGCTACGATGCGGGCCTTTTTTATAAAGATCGTTTTCTTACGGATAGAAAAATCCAGCTTCTGCCCTTTGAGCACTTCGGTCAGAAAATCGAAAAGCGGCTGATTACTGGCAGCTACCGTTACCAGCCTGCTGTCTTCCAGGATAGAATAATCAAAGAGCGCGACATAACCTGTCTGTTGCTTGATCGCGGAAAATACCTCTTTGAGGGAGACATCCTTACCCGTAAAGGTAACAGTTTGGGCATTCCCCTTTGCAGACACCTGCAAAACGGCAGCGGTGAGCAAAATAAAGGTTAGCTTCATAACGAGCAGAGTTTTGGTGGACCAGGACAGTTGTCGGTCAGAAGACGCAACAACAGCCTGGAAATGAGCCTTAAATAGCATACATTTGCATTGTTTTGGTGGATAAATAAGCAGTCTTCGTCGACTCGTTTTTTTATTCAAAAATGTACCAGAACGCCGGCCGGGAATGTCGCAAGCATTTCCGGCTCTTGTTATAGGCACAGTTATATTAAGTTGCCGGTCAAAAGACACGACAACGGGAAGTATCGTATTTTCAAATGGCTGGTATCGTGATCAGTCTCACCTGGCCGCAGTCACTATGATCAGGCCGTGACTACCCTGCTGACCATTAAGATATCCTTTCAGGAGGCTCAAGGCATCACAATTAACTTTTTCCCTTCGATCCTGAAATGAACGCCTATGTCTCGCAGGCCGTCCAGGACCTCAGAAAGATTAAGGTCCCGCTGCATCTCCCCGCCTAGCGTTTTTGTGGTCACGGCGCCCTGATACTCTACCTCTACATCATACCACCGGGCCAGCTGGCGCATCACATCCTGCAGCGAAACCTTATTAAAATTGAACAACCCGTCTTTCCAGGCCATAACAGCTTCAAGATCCGGATGAGGAACGATCCTGATGGGTGTAGCGGTTATTCTTTTTTCAACAGCGACCGCGGCCTGTTGCCCCGGATTAAGCATTACACTGGATAATGAGCTGGATTGCCGGTCGGAAGACGAACCGCCATCCGAAGTATTCACAACCTTAACCAAACCTTGTATCAACGTTACTTTTATCTCGTCCTCGTCATCATATGCATCCACATTAAAGTGAGTGCCCAACACCATCACCCCGACATTTCCCTTGCTCACATAAAAAGGAGTGGCAGCATCGTGTGAGACCTCAAAATAAGCCTCACCGGTAATGGCCACTTTCCGTTCTTTACCGATAAAAGCAACCGGGTAGGTCAGGGAAGAACCTGCATTCAGCCATACATGAGAGCCATCACTGAGCCCCATATCAATCACTTTACTTCCCCGGGGGTTATATAAGGTGTTGTACTGAACTTCCCGGATAACCTCGCCGGAAGACGCCTGGTAAGCAATTTGACCGTCATCCAGCTTGACAAGCTTCACGTTGCCCTGCAGGGCCAGCACGCCTTTATTAAGACTATCCAGGGCGACCTGTTGACCATTGGCCAGCGTTATGGTAGCCCGGTTGATCTGAGGAGCCTTCACATCGGAAGGCATGGGTTGGCTGGCAACATCCTGGCGGGAAGCGCTGCTCCGGCGGCTGGAAGAAACGATCAGGGCCGTTGTAAGACCGATAATCAGAACGGCAGCAGCGGCAACCCATCCCCAACGGAGGCTGCGATCTGGCGGCGGTACTATTTTCCCGGTTCCGGGAGTTTCATCCTCGCTCCGCACCTGCGTATCTGCATGTGCCAGAAGATATTCCCGGATGCGATGGCCCGCAGCGGGCTGCAATTCAGCAGACGATTGATCAGCGTTCTGTTCAATTACTCCAATAATATCAGGGTCCTGCATCAGCCGCTCATACATTTCCGGCTCCTGTTCTATAAATAGATAGAGTTCCTTTACCCGGTCGACGGTAATGCTATTCCGGATAAAACCGGACAACAGATCTTTATAATATGCCTGTGAATGTTGCATGATCAGTTAAAAGACTGAAAAAAGGAAAAAAGGGTTATTGCGAAAACCAACTTTTTTATAAAATTTTTTGCAGCAGCAGGATGAGAACGGGAATATTCGCATTTTTATTAAGGTAGCTACGTAATAAGGAGAACGTCTGGGTGATATGGGCCTTCACCGTATTGGGAGAGATATCGAGCTCGCGGGCCACTTCTTCGTAACTTTTCTTTTCTTTCTTACACATCTCATAGATCTTTCGGCGTTGCGGCGAGAGCATATTTAATGCTGCCTCCACCAGGGCATCGTAGTGCAGCAGCTGCTCCTGGCTATAATGTTCTAAATCCGCTCCAGCCTGATAGTGATACAACAGCTGATTAAATAGCTGGCGATCAGAGGCGATCTGCTTATTCATATCCACTGCGCTGTTGTGACAAATGCGGAACAGATAACTGCGGAAATTCTGCTGTATTTCCAGGCGTTCCCGCACATCCCATATTTTAATAAACACATCCTGCACTATATCTTCCGCGACATCGGGCACCTTGACAATCGTTAGAATATAACGGTACATGTCCTGGTGATACCGGTTGTAAAGCTCCGCAAAAGCCAGGGTATTATCCTTGCGGAGCAGTGCCAGCAAATCCCTATCAATTTGTGTTGAATAATTCGTTATAAACTGAAATTTGACTGGTAAAAGTACTAATTTATTAACAACTAGCTACTTAGAGGCTTGCGGACCAACCGTGAGTGCGGGGAAGGGCAATACGAATTGAACTTTCCCGTGCCTTACTGCGCCTTTAACCTGACTATATCGCCGGGTGAATGTTGGGTTGCTCTCCTGAAAAAATAGGAAAAATAATTCGGGTCGGTGAATCCCAACCTATACGCTATCTCTTTTACTGAAAAGGAAGAATGCGTCAGGAAGTACCTGGCTTCCATGACAATCCTGGAAGTAATGACATCCTTTGCCGAGCGGCCGCTGTATTTTTTGACCAGGGCGTTCAACGTGTTCGGGTGAATGTTCAGAGACTTTGCATAGAAAGTTACGGAACGCTTCGTGGCAAAGTATTCTTCCAGCAAGTCATTGAAACGGTCGATTACCTTAGGGTAAGTAACCCCTATACCGATCATATCGTTGTCTGCAAACAACCTGTCACAGGTGATCATCAGCTCCAATATCTTGAGCGCGATCATTTCACTGCGGCCATGAGGACTTCCCGAATAGGTATATTCGCGCAGCAAATCCTCGAAAATCGCCTCGACCTTACGGGCTTCATCGGCCTGCAGCACCAGGTACGGCCGGAGTGATTTTTTAAAGATCAGCTTATCGGTGATCAGCTGTCCGGGAAAACGGTTATCCAGGAAATATTCAAGGCTGAACCCCACCACATACCCGGAATAATCCGGAGAAGTATATTCACCTCCATGAATAGCCCTGGCAGGTATGATCATCAGCGTGTTATCAACAATGGGGAACCTCGTGAACCCGATCGTTTTTATGCCCACCCCCCTTTTTATAAAGGCAATATAATAATTGGACTCCCGATTTGTGGGCACAACACCGTTGAGCTCTTTCAAGCGGTCTTCGAGACGATACACCGTAAAATGGAGTTTAGGTAATTGTTTTTTGTCCAGATCGATGATCTCTTCGCGCCTGAATTTTAAAAAAGCTTCATTATATTTTTTTACGATCAGCCAGTCGTCCGTCATGCATTTTTCGTTTCCAAATCTAATATAATCATTTATAGGCCCTTTTCCAAATCCCCGCCAGTACCGCAGGCACCCATCGTTCTGCCGGACAACGGCTCCAGCCGTTCGACATAAAGATCATGTCTTTTATACCACTCTTATTGTATGCATCGCGCAACTTAAGCTGGAACATCGAATATCTGGCAAAAGGGCAACCGCCGGCCTCCCCATCCGAGGTGGCTTGCCGGAACACGACCGGAGGCGGAGACAGACAAAGACCAAAATTATCTCTTACAGCACAGCCGAAAGTTTTGCTTCTTTTTCCATGACGGCTCTGTGGGCAATACCCCAGGACTCAAGCTGTTTCCAGATCGGCGCCAGCAGCCGGGCGCTTTCCGACAGGTGGTATTCCACCCTTGGCGGCACTTCCGCATAGACGGTCCTGACCACGAGGCCATTCTTTTCCAACTCCTGCAGGTGCAGGGTGAGCATGCGGTCTGTGATATTGGGTAAATGTTGCTTCAGCTCACCGAAACGCAGGCGCCTCCCTTCGAGCTTATACAAAATGAGCAGCTTCCATCTTCCACCCAATATATCGGTTGCATAGATCATTCCGCAGAAAACGACCAGCTTTTCGCGATTCATGGTATTGGTTGAGGTCGATTTACGCTTTCCCATTACTTACATTTTTGTGTGCTTCGCACAATCCGCTGTGCCCTGCTAAGTTAACCGATATAGCAATAGTTTTGTTATGCCCTTTAAAAAACAGGGACTATTATGAAAGTATTGCTCCTTTTGGCCCATCCCGAACCACAAAGCATGAACGGCGCCATGTTTACCACAGCTATTGAGACCTTCGAGAAGGCAGGTCATGAAGTCAGGACTTCCAACCTCTACGTTATGCGCTTCGATCCTGTATCCGACCGCAGCAATTTTACAAGGCTCCGGAATCCGGTATTCTACAAGCAGCAGCTGGAAGAGCTGCATGCAACTGAAACAGGCAGCTTCGCTGCCGACATTGACAATGAGCAACAAAAAGTGGAATGGTGTGACCTCATGATCTGGCAATTTCCCCTGTGGTGGTTCTCCGTGCCGGCTATCCTCAAAGGCTGGGTAGACCGTGTTTTTGCGATGGGCCGGTTTTATGGCCAGGAAAGGATTTATGAACAAGGCGTGTTCAGGGGTAAAAAAGCCCTGCTGTCCCTTACCACCGGTGGTGCAGAAGAGAACTACCGTAAAGATGGGTTACAGGGTGATATTCACAATATCCTCAAGCCCATCCAGCGGGGCATATTGCAGTTCACCGGGTTCAGCGTATTGCGGCCGCATATCGTTTACGGGCCCGCCCGGCAAACAGCCGCCATACGGGAGCAGGAACTTACCCATTGGAGGAACAGGTTGCTGGAAGTGTTCAATGAAGCACCGGTAGAGGTAGGAACCTATTGAAGCACCGCTAGAATGGCAACCTATCAAAGCACCAGTAACGGCAGGAACCTGTTGATGCCTGAAAAATGGTTTAAGCCCCATGGATAAAAGGATGCAGCGGGAACCTGCTTATTGCTTATATTTAATGAATGCAACCGCCAAAACTAACCCAAATCACCGATGACATCATCGCGCTGGATAAGGCCAATATGGCGCCATTACTTGCTAACAATGGCCATCAGTTTAATGAAACCTTTGTACGCAAGGATATTGCCCGGTTTCATCCGGGACTCAAAAATGTGATCTGCTGTTACAAACAACAGGTTCTCCAGGGCTATTTCCGCTTCAGCATCGATAGCAATGGCCAGATCCTGGTACGCTCCCTCCAGTTAAAACAAACGGCTCCTAAAAGGACCTTATTGCAATTGCTTTTTTTAGCCTGCTCTTTATTGCAAGCTGATGGATTGCCGGACCATACAGCTATCTATGCCATAGCCAATAATTTCAATATGCGATCCATCTGCTTTCAACAGAAACTGGGCTTTAAATTCGATGCGGGAGATCAGCATTATTGCCGGTACAAAACAACGAAAGCAGCATTGACCGAACAGTTAATACAACGGAACATGGGCCGCTTTTCAAAAGCCACACCAGCATTTTCCACCGGCCAGGAGCCCCTGCCCGCCTTAACAGAGTCATTTCTCTGATAGCTCATCCGGATTATCCGGAGTTTTATCATTTGTGCACCCTGGTGCCAATCATCAAATTCGTGCCATTCTTCAAATTCATTGAAAAAGGATATTCGGGGCCATTAGCTGAGTCAGCACATGGAAGCTGATCTAAACAGTACTCTATTAATTTAACGAAAACGGCGGCAAGTTAAAGTCAGCCCTTACAGAAGGCTCCAGCATCAGCATACGCTGTATACGTTGATATCTTTTGGCATTAAATACCGCTTCCACATTATCTTCCAGCTCCTTCTCCGTCTCTCCCTGGTAAGTTAATAAGGTGGCGTCCTCCTGTAAAATGGGTAATACGGCATTTAATTTTTTATGGTCAATGCTATTGTCGGTACAGTCCACCACTACCATATCAAAATCCTGTTTGTGAAACAATTCAATAGCAGCTTCATCCGTTTCTGCAATATCCAGGTGAAAAGGGTGAGATATGCCTGACCAGGCGCTAAGGGCGCTCTCTTTATTGCTTTGCTGAGTTGAAATAACGAGTATGCTTCTCTTGCTCATATTGCTTGTTTTGCAATATGCTTCAAATCACATGCCGCCGCTATAGACATGCCGGAACGGCAGTTATTCCCGTTTCGTTATGCCTAAATGACCCTATAACAAAAGTTATGGTGCCAGATGGTCCTATTGTTTTTTCTCATCCAGGGCAGCAGATAACGCACCCGCAACCTTCTCAGCCAGCGCCTTATAACCGGAAGCATTGGGGTGTGTGCCGTCGCCGCCTTCATAAAATTCAGGATGATTGATCGTAAGTTCATACAGGTAATCCACCCGGATATCCTTTTGCGTTGCGATATAATCCAGGGCAATTTTATTTCTTACTTTTATCCGGTCAGTCTTAGGATCCAGGATTTTCATGTCCGCTTGCGTATGAACCGGCGTGATCGTCGCCCAGATCAATTTTGCATGCGGCGCTTTTTCCCGGATCTTCCTGACAAATGCGGGAAAAGCCTTGCCATATTCTTCTTCCGTATATCCAAACCCATGCAGGCCATTATTGAAATGAACGACATCGAACTTATAATAGCTCATTATCAGATCGATCTCCTTCAACAGACCCGGATCCCCTACGCTTTTTGAGGTGGTCAGACGCGCCACATATGCCTTCCCCTCCATTATTTTCGCCACTTCAGGATAATATCCCCGTGTGATTGAATTTCCGATCAAAAGGATCCTGGGCAATAGCGAGTCATTCGTATTCGGCATCCAAACATCCAGCCATTCGATGCTTTCCCTGACCGGTTTTTCATTCTTTTGCGCCAATAGAGAGGTTGAACATATCAACATCAGTATAACTGTCCTGCTTACGTACGATCTGTATTTAATTTTCATTTATTGATTTGTTTATAACGGGTATCTCAAGGAAAACCGAACGCAACTTAAGGATTTTATTATTATCCTCAGCTATCGGAGAAAGAACGGATCCGTTATCAAAGAGTGGAACTTTCCTTACCCACGATTTTATCCTTATAACCCGCTGCCAGCTTCCCTATATATCCACCCAATAGGATAATGCCTCCTCCTACCCAGCACACCACCTGCTGTCCCTTTGCCAGCATCCCCAGCAAAAGGACCCCGATCCCGGTAAAACCGATCGCCCAGGCTATCACCGTCACCCCGAATTTATTCTGCCGGCGGGCATCCTGGTGTAATAGGGCTAAACTGGCTCCGGCTGCGGAAAGTTCCTCCATGTTGGGCTCCGGAGCCGGGATCTCCCTGTAGGAAACCGGCAAACGCCACTCGAACGCCAGTAAGAGCAATAAAGGAATTCCTACACCGGATACCGTCTCCCAGGTCCGGCTCAACGTAAAATGCAATAAATAGGGGCTGATGAATTTAAAAAAAAGGTTGATCGTGAGTGCTATGACCGTAACGGTCACCACGGAGAAAGCAGTATGCCGCCTGGAATACAGCGACCATATTATGGGAGCGAATAAGGCGCTGCCGGCGATGGAGGCAATGCTCAGGACAACTTCCACAATGCCGCCGGCCCTGGGTATGACAATGGCCACCAGGATGGTGCAGGCGCCGAACAGCAGGGTGAATAGCCGGCTGACGAGGATCTGTTCTTTTTCAGAAGCGGAAGGACGCAGCAGCTTGTAATAGACATCCTTTGCAAATACCGTTGCCGCCAGGTTGATGGTCGTATTGGCTTTGCTGGAAGTAGCGGAGATCATGCCTGCCAGCACCAGGCCGATCAGGCCCGCCGGCAGCACCCGCTGGCATAATAACATATAGGCATTCTCTGGTTCCAGTCCCTGCAGATCGGGCTTGATGACCCGGTAGATCATAGGAGGCAACATCCAGATCAGCGGACTTACCAAATATAAACCGGCAAATAACCAGGCGACTTTTTTGGCATTCCGTTCCGTAGCCACGCTGGTATATCGCTGTACATAACTCCAGTTGCCGCCGATATACACCGTCTGGTAAACAATAAAAGCCAGCATAAAGCCCAGGGTATATTCCCCGGAAAAGAAATGAAAAAAATCAGGAGGCGCTTTGTCTACGAAACCATGTACCCCATGCACCTCTTTAAATGCAGCAGGCACCACGATCAGAACGGCTGCCAGCAGCACCACAAACTGTACTACATCCGTCACCAGCACGGCCCAAAGGCCGCCGGCCGCTGTATATAACAGGATAATGATGCCGATGATAACGATACAGGCATTCAGCGACAAAGGCGTGGCGGCGCTTACCATCTTCCCCACGGGATAAAGGACAGCCCCGGTATTGAACAGGCTTAACAGCAGGATCAGGTAAGTATAGAATTGCTGCGTGGCGGTGTTGAAGCGGCGGCCGATAAATTCCGCCGCCGTTTTGGCCCCTGTCTTTTTCCATTTCCCCGCAATGAACAGCGCTGTCAGCAGGCCGCTGACCGCCATGGTGAGCTGTATGGCATTCGCCACCAGCCCATGCTTATAGGCAATCGAACCCCATACCACAAAGGTACCGGCAGAAAAATAGCTGATGAATAAGGAAAGACCATTGATCCACCAGGGCGTCTCCCCTCCCGCTTCAAAAAAAGCCTGCCCGCTCTTACTGCCCACCCGGGTAAAAACCAGGCCGATCGCAAAGATCATGGCGGCGAAAACAACCATTACAATAATATCCGACTCTCCCATGCTGTTGTCATTTAAATTAGCACTTGTTCATTACATCTTAGCCCTTGTTGCTTACCTCTTAGCATTTGTTGCTTACCTCACAACATTTGTTCATTACATCGAGGTTTGTTAATGGCTGCTCTCCTACTCTTCGTAGTCAACCGCCAGCACGCTGATGCCATATGCCCCCAGCGTGACCGTATAAGATCCGGGGACTTTCCCCGGATGGACCGGCCGGTCAGGAGAGGCCGCCGGTTTGCCCGCCTGTCCTTTCCCGCGATCATTGAGCGTCATGCGAACGTCTCTTACCCGATAATTTTTCCCGCCCGCTAATTTAGTCATATCAAGGCTAAGCTCCGTTGTCAGCTCCTGCTTTCTGTCATTCAATAAAATGATAAAAAGCCTTTTTTTATCCCTGGCCATCGCCGTCAGCACTTCTATGTTAGGATCTCCCTGCCGGACCAGCCCTTCCCGCAGGAGCAGGTCAGCCGGTTCATCCAGGATAGTACCGGGGGCAAAACCATAGGACTGATGCGGCCCTACCTTAGGGGTAACGAATCCCCGGGGGAAAACAATCTTTCCCTCCGACCGCAATTGCGCTTCCGCCATCAGGTAATCCGTTATCCAGCCGATCTGCCACCAGGCGTGGTGAGGATAAGGCCCCGCGCCCTTGTTCATCGCATTCCAGTAATAAGAGGCGACGCTGGTAGCAGAATCGACAAAGGCATCCCTGCCAATCGCCGCCGCCCTGGCCATCTCCGCAAATAAGGAATCCCCGGTAAGCCCGAACAGCCGGATGAACAGGCCCGCATGGCTGCACAAGGCAATAGGTCCGGCGCCATTAGCAGAGCCCAGGATGCCTCCATGTTCAAAACTCAGTCCCGACTGGCTTATTTCCCAGTCCTCCCGTTGAACGCCTTTAACCGTCTTCATATTCCGGGAGGCTACCGGTTGGGTGTAAATGGAGGCCGTGTAGATTCTGCCAGCCCGGATCGCAGCCTGTTTGTACAAGGGATCTTTGGTCAGATCATACAAATCCAGCAGCGCCTGCGCGGATTGCGCCGTGGCAAAATCCGGAATGTAACGGGCGTCGCCGCATACCCCGATAAAATGCCCTTTATCGATGCCGTTATGAATGAACCAGTCAGCGCCTTTCCGGGCAGCATCCAGGTATTTCGCCGTCCCCAGGATCCTGTAGGCGACGAGCAGGCCATAAAAGGTCGGGCGCAGATCCTGCAGGTCGGTAAAAATGGGCTGTTCGGTTTGTCTGTCATAGGCCACATCCCAGCTGCCATCGGGTTTCTGCCATTTCAACAGCGACTCAGCCCCCAGGTGAAGGCGTGCCCGGAGCGAGTCATTGCCGGGCTCAAAAAGCAGGATGTTCCCAATATCCAGCATAGTATAATAGGTCAGGCTGATGGGCTCCACGAATTCCCCCCATTCTTCCACGAATTTTTTGGTTTTGGCCAGGTAATACTGACCGGTGGCAGCACCCTGAAAAAATCCAGGATCTGTCTGCTGCTGCACCAGCTTGAAGTTGAGGGCATAAGGCAGGATGCTGTCCCGGAACCAGCCATTGCCGGTAATAGCTGCCGCCATCCACATGGCGCCATAATCCGAATTTTTCATGGCATCTCCCTGCGAACCCACGACACCCCCCAGGTAAGACTGGGCGCCAATCTTCATCCCCTTATATTCCTCGATATTCCACATCGCGGTCCGGGTATCGGAGAGATAGGTCAGCATCCGTTCCCTCCTCCTGCTGAGGGACTGCCGGTTAGTCCTCAGCGCAAGGGCTTCCTTAAAATGATAGATATCGTTGATCGTATGATGCAGCAGCTTGTACCAATCCCCCTGCTGCAGGCTGAAACGAAACCCGTAGCTTATTGGCTTGCCCGGTAACAAGGCGGATGCCGGCTCTCCCAATACCGGGAAATAAACGGTAGGAGACAGCTGTGAACGTCTGTTCATGTGCGATAAACCGATCTGCCAGTCCCGTTGTGTACTATGGTCCTTTGCCCAGGGATCGCGGCCAAGTCCCGGATCAGGTATGACGGCCACCGAAAACCCCTGCCGGGTGCTGATAACCGGAGAAAGAGAGCTGGCGCAACGTTCACGGAAAACAACAGGCTTTCCGGGAATCCCCTGCCCGTAAGCATAAGCCAGTACAAAGTTGGGCTGTATCTCACTTCCCTGGAAATAGCCCGGCACTGTAGCCCAGGTCAGGTCTTTTTCTTCCAGGGTGAAAAGAGATGGGCTTGCCAGGGAAAAATACCCCGCTGTTTTAGGCACTAATTTCTGCCGCACTAGAATATCCGAAGGCCACGCAGGGTCCAGCCGCCATTCCGTTGTAATGGTTGCCACCTCCGTCTCTTGTGTGAAGACAAGAGACCCGTCTGCCATCGCCCGGCCCTCCGCCGGATAATATTGCAAAGCCTGCCCTGCCGTATTCAAAGACACCGGTGAGATCGATTGTTCCCAGGTCTTTATCTGGTATTTATAAACAGGATCAGGAAAAGCGGTATTGCTGACCGTTCGAAAGTGCTCCTGCGGGGTGCTGTCCGGCTGCTCTTTGACATACAGGAGCGTATACTCACCGGAAGGATTGCCCGTCTCCTGCCATTCTCCGTTGATGTGAAGCTGCACGCTGGAAATCTTCCAGCCGGCGCTGGTGTGCCGCCATTCTACCCGGATCTGCCCGTTCGCCAGCCGCAGCATGGAGGGCGGCGAAGGAGGCAGCGCTTCAGCCGGCCAGGATCCGGACGTAATGGGTGCGGTCACTGGTTTGGAAAATCCGGCGAAAGTAACCATGATCTGCAAAAAAAACAATCCAATAAGGGCAAAGATCTTATTCATAACAAAGAATTTCAAAGATGGCGGCCGGAGTATCGGCGGAAGGATGTTCTACGGAAATGGTCAGCTGCCGGGTCTCCACCGGTTTGTCAAACCGGATCTTATGAATGGTCTGGTAGTTGCCTTCTTTCCGGTAACAGATATTTTTCTGATCGTCGAAAATGGTGAAATTACGAACGCAAAATGGCATGACGGTCTCGGGATGCGTCATCAGGACAGATTCCATCGGGTGATCGGCATCGGTATCGAATTTCAGGATGATCTCCCTTATCCTTTTTCTTTCCGGCCAGTCGAGCTGCAGGAAAGGCGCCGGATCGTCCCGGTCCGCCACCCATGCATTCGGGCCGGTGGTGGGACGTGAAAGACCATTGCGGACATTCTCTCCGTCAAAGACATCCAGGGCAGGATGGATCTGCAGGGCAAGGTTGAGCCCCTCCGGCCTTCTTTGCGGACACCAGAACTCGAATGCATCCATCCCGATATCTGCCGGCGGCGACTGACGGCCATAGTTGGATACCGCCTCATTGACCAGGTTGAATACGGACAGGATGCCGGTGATCCGTTTCGGTGAATAGGCCAGTCGCAGCTTTTCATTTTTATAAAAGCAAAAGAACGCATACCCGGCTTCCGGCATTTCAGCCCCGAAGGACAGCCGAAGGTCATTGATCCCCGGTGTCAGCGACAGGCTCTTTTTTTCCAGCGTTATGTCCGGCGTGAAATTGCCCGGCCGGCTGCTCATTCTCAATTCAATGTCCAAAATGGTATTTTCTTCCGCATACACCTGCAGGGTCAGTTCAGGGACTTTGCCGGCGGTTAACGGGAGCATTTGCGCCGTCGATAAATTCAATTGCTTCCACATACCCGCTGCGGGCAGCTCCCATAACAGCAGCTTGCCGGAAGTTGTTAATTCCGCCTGCTGTACCAGGTCTTTCTCATCTTTCAGTGACAGGCCGGGAATGAACTGTCCCGATCGCTGTAGTTCCGTTTGCAGCCTGGACATATAACGCTTATCCTGCAATTGCCCGGGCAGCAGCTGAAGCTGCCGGCAAAGGACAGCCGCCATTCCTGCTGCCTGTCCCACATAAGCGCCGGTACCCATCACCCGGGTAGAGCCAAAAGCTACATGTGAAACGCTGATCAGCCGGCCAGCAAACAACAGGTTGGTCACATTGTGGCTATAAAGGCTGCGAAAAGGGATCTGGTAAATACCCTTGGCATGCCACTGATTACAGCCAGGCTTCTCGCTGAACACCCCATCGGAGGGATGCAGATCGATAGACCACCCCCCATAAGCCACGGCATCCTCAAAAGAATGTTGCCGGACGATATCCTGCTGCCGTAAAATATAGTCCCCTTCGAAACGCCGGCTCTCCCGCTTACCGGGTATCATCCCCACCCATTCCAGCGTCAGCGATTCCGCTTCCGGGAAATTGCCGGAGTTCTTGAGATAATTCCAGACGCCATACACCACCTTCCATAACTCCCATTTGATCTTCTCGGTCTCATGCACGGTATCCAGTCTGCCCCCATATTCGATCCACCACAGGCGGCAGCCGTAATCCTTTGCATTAAAACTGCGGAACCGGGGGATCTTCGTAATATCATCCAGGGCAAAAGCAGGTGGTATGAATTTCACCGGCCGGCCGGTATCCTTGGTATAGAAATAGAGGGAATGCCCCAGCAATTCGCCATAATCCGCCGTAGGAGCGAATTGTTCACCGAACTCATCCTCCGACTCCGCCCCCATGCGGAAGGCGGCCCCGGAGAGAAAACCCACTACCCCATCGCCGGATGCATCGCAGAACAGCGGGGCCCGCAGCTCATATTCCGTTTGATTCTGGCTGCAGTAGGCCAATAAGGATTGGATCCTCTCTTCCTTTTTATCGACCTGGTAAACAGCCGTATTCAGCAACAAAGTGATGTTCTTTTCACTCGTCACCTTGTCCAGCAGGACCATATCGAAAATGATGGGATTGCCTTCCGGATTACGCCAGGTATTTTCTACCAGGATCTCATCGATGATACCCCCTTCCCGGGCCCAGCGATTGTTATTTCCCATATGAGAAGTAGCCCCCAATACCCATAACCGGACCTCGCTGGAGGAATTACCCCCCAGCACAGACCTGTCCTGCACCAGGACAACCCGGATATTCTCTCTGGCTGCCGTGAGTGCGCAACACACGCCGGCAAGCCCTCCTCCCGTCACTACCAGGTCTGCTTCCAGGATATGCCGCGGAAAGGAACGCAGGGGCTGAGCGGATGATCTGATCATGATGCTGAATATTTTATTAAAAAACTCTTTTGAGAATGACAAAACCACCCGGTTTTACTAAAGCTATTTCAGTTTGCGCCCCCGGCTGGCCGGATGACAGATCGATTGTCAGATCCTGGCTTTCTCCCGGGTGCAGCGTGCGTAGCGGCAGCTCCCGCCCGTTATAACGGATGGTATAACCGCGTAACGTGTAGGCAGGGAAATCTTTACGGGCCGTGATCCTGAGGGTAAAAGACCGCTGCCGGCCGACACCCTGCGCAACGGAACCGCTGGCCCCGTTGTTGATTGCCCGATCCGGATTGTTCTGGCCATCCGAAGTGCCGGTCTTTTCCAGGATGGCGGGAGCAAACTCTTCCTGCCAGGCCGTATACATGCCGCGGGGCTCCCTTTGCGGAGTGACAAGTCCCCAGGGACGGTACCCATTGGCATTCGTTCCCGGAAAACGGCTTCTGTAATCCTGGAAGGTCCATATACAGGCGCCGATAACATAGTCGCACGAGCGGAAGGCAGCCATCGCATTCTGAAGATGTGCGATCCGGCCGCTTTCGTCCTTTACCCCGTCGGCCCTGATCCCGAATTCACTCACATAAACAGCTTTTCCCGGGTAGATCTCATGGATATGCTGCAGGTTCTTCAAATAATTGCCATATATATTGGCGCTGACGAAATCTACATATTGCGAAGCTTCATCACCCGCGGTCTTTATCTGGTCCCGCGCTACTATCATACTGGCGAACGTAATGAACCGGGAGCTATCGAGAGCACGGGTAAAAGACCGCATGTCTTTCACCCAGTCTTTCCCCTCCTGTGTCTGGGATTGAAACTCGTTGCCCACGCTCCAGGCGAAGATGCAGGGATGGTTCCAGTCCCTTTCCACCATCTCCCGCATCTGCGATTCGTATTTACGCCGCATCAGCGGATCGGACATCTGCTTAGGGGTCATCTGCCAGTTCCCTGCCTCTTCAATAAAAAGCAGTCCATGACTATCAGCCCAGTTCAATTGAGCTTCTGTCAAAGGATAGTGATTGATCCTTGACATTTCCATGCAGCCGCTTTTCATCAGGTCCAGGTCTTTTTCCAACACCCGGGCCGGATCGATCGATCCGAACTCCGGATGATCCAGCGGCCTGTTGGCGCCGCCCATTTTGATAGGTTCGCCGTTCAGCAATAGCCGGGTTCCCTGTAATTGCAGCTTGCGTATGCCAAAAGTGGTAGTCACCGTATCCGGTCCCATGGTGACGGCTGCCTGGTAGAGATTTGGATGATCCTGATCCCAAAGTTCTACTTCTCCGGGAGTTAAATTAGTTTCGAAAACAACACTGGTTGCTGCGCCGGGAGCCAGGTTGGTTTGTATCCCTTTAAAAGGATGTTTGATCCCCTTTCCTTCCCGGTAGATACGGGCTTTCGCTTCCGCCCTGACAGGCGAAGCAGACAGATTCGTCAGTAAAGCCACCACCTGCACCCTTGCCTGGCCAGTTTTTAAGTCGGGATCTGCGATGACTTTTATTTTTCGCACGAACAGGTCGGGATAGGAGACCAGGCTCACAGACCGGGTGATCCCCCCGTAATTGATCCAGGGATATAGCTGGGCCGCATTGGCCGACTCATAAGTAACAGGAGTCTTCGCGCCCGGGATCGTGGTCGTATCCCAGGAATTATCTACTTCGACCGCCAGCACATTCTCTTCCTTTAGCTTGCCCGTGATATCCAGCTCAAAGGGCGTATACCCCCCCTCGTGAATGCCGGCTAACTCACCGTTCAGCCAAACTTTTGCCTTATAGAATACCGCATCGAAGTGCAAAAACTGATGGGCGCCGGGCGCCGCAGCCATCGGGGGAAAACGCCTGAAATACCAGGCCTTCCCCGTATATAGCTCATATCGCTTGTCTACGGAAAAGCAATGAGGGACCACCACTTTATCAAATTTTCCGGAAGGAAAATCCGGCTGGTACCATTTATTCTGTTCCCCCGTTCCTACCGGGTCCAGGGTAAAGGTCCATTCCCCGTTGAGGGAAGTGCTGGTCCTCCCCTGCGCCCGCATGAAAGCCGGAAAAAGGTTCATTGAAGCTAACAGAGATAGATATACGAAACTGATCTTCCATTTCATTTGTTGCTGGTATTAAATATTTCTTCTAAAAAGGAAAGCACTTTTTGCCGGCTGCTGTCGCCCGAAAAGGCTGGACCTCCATGACCGGCCCCCGGCAGGATCATCAGTTCGCTCTTTACACCTGCCTGCTGTAATACGTGGAAGAACAGCTCGTCCAGGTACAGGGGAATGATCGGGTCTTTGTCCCCATGCAGGATCAGGACGGGCGGGTCGCCCCTGTCGACATAGGTCGTAGGGCTGGCATACCGCGCCCGATCCGGTCTGCTCAGACTGGTGCCTCCTAACAACAGGGAAACAGAGGAAGTAGCAGAATCGACTTTATACCCCGGGCCATCGCCGTGGAAGGCATAAAAGTCGGCAGGTCCGTAAAAATTGATGACCGCTTTGATAGATACAGGATGGTCTGCAAGAGGGTATGGATCGAAATCCTGCCGGTGATTGTTGAGACTCATCCCGATCAGCGAGGCGAGATGCCCCCCTGCCGAAGCACCGGCGATGATAAAACGGGCCGTATCCAGTCCCCATCGTCCGGCATTCTTCCAAAGGTAACGGATAGCGGCATTGCAATCCCGCACCTGTGCCGGGAAAACGGAGTCCCTGCTGAAGCGATAGTCGATGCTGGCGATGGCATATCCGTGTTCGGCGAGGTAGGCGATCTCCATTTCCTTCTTAACCCCCATGCGCCAGCCGCCGCCATGGATCCAGATCATCAGGGGGAGGCCCGATCCGCGGCGTGCCCGTTTACCGGCCGCTGTCACAGTACCCGAAGTCTCACCTGCTTCGTGATCCGATGTATTTCCTGCCGCGGGCTCTGGCAGGTAGAGGTCGAAATTCTGTTTGGGATCGGCCTGCCCGTAACGGATATTCGCCATTATCTTCATTCCGGGGATCGACAGGGTATCCGCCGCCGGTACGGGAACAGCCGCAACCTGCGCACTCATGCGGAAAGAAAAGCTCATCAGCAAGATATATAATCCAAATAGTCTCATCGATAATGTTTAAATCGTTCACAAGTCTCACCGGATAGCCCATCAGCTGTTTGCCAGGCTTCCGTCCCTCATCTGCCCGGCATCAACGGCTCCTCCCTGTCATTACTGCCATCCTTCATTCTGTGTCAGCTTAGGGTTCGCATTGATCTCATCCTGCGGGATGGGAAAATACCTGAACTTCGCATCAGGCGTGCGGACAGGGTATACATCGTTGACGGCGCCGGGGATCACCTGCAGGAAAGTGTTGGTCCTCGTAAGGTCATACCAGCGGTCACCTTCGGCAAAAAATTCCCAGCTGCGCTCCTGCAGTACAGAGTCGACAAAGGCGTCAGGTCCCAGCCCTGGCGTTAGTCCCGGCAGCCCGGCCCTGGTGCGGACAGTATTGATATAACCGTAGGCGGTCGTCGTTGCTCCATTCAAATGGGCTTCCGCCTCTGCGGCAATGAGATAGACATCCGCCAGCCGGAGAATGGGAATATTGGTAGCGGCGGCGCCTCCGATGGAATTGGGATCCATGTATTTTTTTACCAGTACCCCATAAGGGGTGATGGGGGTGACATTGGCCTGTGTCACGATCTGTCCCAGGTTGTTCACGTATTCCGTATCGAGCAGCTGTCTTCTTTTGTCAATGGGATTGAAAGAGCTGAAGAAGGCGGGGTATGCGAAGATGGAACCAAAGGTCTGTTTCCCATATGCCGGGCCGTCACTATTCTTAGGACCGTAGAGTCCCATAATCTGCCCTGACCGGCCGGGGCTGGTACGCTCCGACTCGAAGGCCCACATGTTCTCCGCGCGGGCGGCATCTTTTTTAGTGACGTCATATACATCCAGCACATTCGGCATCAGCGAGTACCGGTTGGAAGACAGCACAGCCTGCGCCATCTGCAGGGCATTAGCCCAATCCTGGTTGTAGAGGGCCGCCTTTGCAAAGAGCGCCTGCGCTACCTGTTTGGAAGGACGGCCCTTGACGATCGCCGTGCTGTAATCAGGCAGACCGGCGATCGCGGTGTCCAGGTCGCTATAGATCTGCTTGTAGACATCGGCGGCAGGACTTTTCCCTACATAAGCGGCGCTCAGATCGGTGCTGGGTGCTGTCTTGATCACCACCTCATTGAAATTCTTGGTGAGAAACCATAGATAAAAGGCCCGTAAGTAATAGGCTTCCGCCAGGATCTGGCCGCGTCGCACCGCATCCATATTCGTATTGGGTATTTTAAGAATGATCCAGTTGGAGTTTTCTATCCCGAGATAACAGGACTGCCATATC
>JAATFV010000170.1 GCA_015655015.1 Chitinophagales bacterium
TTAATGCCCGGGTTATCTTGTTCTATGATGTCCGGGTTATCCTGTTCTTTCTTTTTTTGTCAGGATTTGCAGGGGCTGCGGATGCGGCGGGCGCCCCGCGGGATCATCTGCGATCCGCCGTCCGTTCCAAAGTATCTTTAGGCCGTTCCAGGGCCTCTTTGGGTGTTGATCCCCGTTCCCGGGTGGAAGGCAAGCTGCTGGCCGGAACGGCCAAGGTGAATATTACTCCTGCAACGGACGAACCTGTCCATGATTCCGTATATGCCCGGAGCCTCGTGCTGGAGGCGGGCGGCCGACGCCTGGCTTTTGTGGCTGTCGACCTGGCGGTCTTTACCAGTGAACGGATCGAGCGGGTCTGTAAAGAAAAATATGGGATCTCTCAATTAATGCTCTGCTCTTCGCACAATCATTCGGAGCCTCAACCGGGGGGCAAAAGGTCCTTCCAGTCCGGAAATCCCTATACCAGCTTTTATGAAGACCGTATTATCCTGGCGGTGGAAAAGGCGGTACAAAATATGTTTCCGGCGAGAATAACCGCCGGACGCCGGAGCTTTCCGCAGCTGGGGTTTAACCGGCTGATTGTCCGGGAGGATGGACATGCCCGTGAATCCTGGTTTTCGGACGAGCAATATACTTCTGAAAACCCGGAACGGATCCCTTTTGGACCGGTGGATCCGGAAGTGGGCGTTTTAAAGATCGAGGACATGCAGGGACATCCCCGTGCGATCGTCATGAACTATGCCTGTCATGCGGACATCGTTTGTTTTAATTATGCCGTATCCGCCGATTATCCGGGGGTGGCCTGCCGGAAGGTGGAAGAGGCTTTCGGGAATACGGTCAATTGCCTTTTCGTGCAGGGAGCGGGGGGAAATATCGAATCCCTTCAGATAAGCTCGCGCCGGTCGGGGCCTGACGATCCTTTCCAGACGGACTATGCTCCCATGGAGAGGACGGGGGAGATCCTTGCTTTTCAGGCGGTGAAACTGGCTAAAAGCCTTACGCCGGCGCCGGATAATGCCTCCGATGTCAGATACCTGGATGACACGATCCATTTTACCGGGCGGTATGATAAAACGATCGCCTATAACGTGCATCTATCTACTATTATCATCAATAAAGATATCGTGATCGCTGCCTGTCCGGGGGAGCTGTTTGTTCAGCTTCAGCTGGACTGGAAGAAGAAGATGGAATTAGCGGAGGTGACGCCTTTCCTGTTTGGGTATTCCTGGAGCGGAGGCAGCTGGCCCGGTTATGTAGCGGATGTCCGGTCGGCAGCTCTGGGGGGATATGGCGCTGATCAGGGTGAAAGACTGATCGAGGTTGGAGCGGGGGAAGCAATTATTACCCGGCAACTGGAAAATTATTATATCTTAAATGGTCTGATGCGGGACAAACCGGGTCCCACCGGATTTAAGGGCGGGGCTCAATGGATCATCGCTCCTTTTCACAAAACGGAAAAAGGGAAGTGAAGGTTCAAAACGACTAGCGTAATGGTAAGGACGATCATAAGGGGAAATATATAGTTGTTCACAAAGCTAAATTATTTAGTATTTATTACTAAATAATTTAGTATTTTTGTGTGATTCGACAAGTTCCGATCTTATTATTGCCGATTGATATATAACTTGAAAAAGGAACGAAATGGGTATTGGAAAGGGAATAACTGGTGTGCAAAAAAGGAAGTGTTGGGATATAACAACGGAGAAATCGGGATAAAGCTTATCAAAATTTATTTAAATTCTTTTCTTTGGATATGGGAAATCGTGATCCTCGTTACAGCCTTATCAAGCCTATGATCATTGGAGGGAAAATAGCTTCTTTCAATGACATTTTTAAATTCATTCCGAAAACGGTGGTAGCAACTGATCTGGGGAAGAAGGTAGATCGTTTTACGGAGCTGATGAATCGGGTAGAGGGGTTCACGCTGGAAGAGCTGTTCATGATTGCGAAATTCTGTGACATCGATGAGGCTGAGATATTGAAGTTGGCGGAGATGGAATATACTATCAGCAAGAGTAAGATCATAAAACGGATTAAACGTCCCTGAGAGAAAGCAGATCAAAGATCCCCGGTTATGAAATGGCGGCCTTTTGATATTGATAAAAGATAAAAAAATATCACAACAGAAAATGGCCCCCAAAAATTGATAAAAAAGTATTAAAAAAAGGCATATTCGTTAATTAAGTTTGGGAGGCTTAAACTAATTGGCTGCAATATGAAAATTCTTCTCCTGAAGAAAAAAGCATTGTTCAACAAAGGCGTGTGAACAGGGCATTCCCGAACTATTAATGATATTAATCAGAGGACCATTTAAAACTAAGGCTCTGTAGTAATACAGGGCCTTCATTTTCTGCTTATATCGGGGAGGGAAAACGGGGGTGGGCGTTCACCAGGCTGAGGAGTTCCCGGGTTGTTTAAGAAATGCTTAAATTGGCCCTCGACAAACTATGGCTCATTTAATGATCTGGATCATTTCATTGCTGGCGATAGCCGGGGTGATCCTACGACCTTTCGGAATACGGGAAATATGGTGGGCGGTGGCGGGGGCATTGCTGTTGGTGGTGTCAGGTTTGATCCGGCCTTCGGAAGGCCTGACCGGTATCGTCAAAGGGATGGATGTGTACCTGTTCCTGACGGGGATGATGCTGCTGGCGGAAACGGCGAGGGAAGAAAGGTTGTTTGACTGGCTGGCCGCCCATGCGACGAGGCTGGCGAAGGGATCTCCCGTCAGGCTGTTCCTGTTGATCTACCTGGTGGGGATGGTCGTCACAGTGTTCTTATCCAATGATGCGACGGCGGTGGTGCTGACGCCGGCGGTCGCAGCGGCTATGAGAGCGGCGAAAGTGAAGAGGCCGTTGCCGTATCTGCTGATCTGCGCCTTTATCGCGAATGCAGCGTCTTTTGTGCTGCCGATCTCCAACCCGGCCAACCTGGTGATCTATGGGAGTCATATGCCTGCTTTGCTGGAATGGGTACCTCGTTATATTTTGCCGTCGATCTTTTCGATCGGCATCACTTATTGGATGCTCCGGCTGATGCAGGGCCGGGCGCTGAAGCAGGAGATCGAAACCAATATTCCGGTACCTGTTCTATCACGGGGAGGGAAGATGGCCTTATGGGGAATTGGGGTGACGGCGGCTGTGCTGCTGGGTTGTTCGGGGCTGGACCTATCCCTGGGGTTGCCGACAGCTCTTACGGGTGTGTTGACCTCGGCGCTTGTCCTGGTCCGGGACAGGAAGAGTCCCCGGGAGGTGATCAAGGGGATATCCTGGTCTGTTATTCCGCTGGTGGCGGGGCTGTTCGTACTGGTGGAAGCGTTAGGGAAGACGGGAGTGATTACAGCCATTACGAATGCCCTGCATGAAAGCGCGGCCCGTTCGGTGAGCGGGACGGCCTGGGGGAGCGGATTTATCGTAGCGCTTGCGGCTAACCTGATGAATAATTTGCCGGTAGGCCTGATGGCGGGTAGCGCTCTGCAGGGGGGACATGTGCCGGAGATGGTAAAAAGTGCGGTGCTGATCGGAGTGGATCTGGGGCCGAATCTTTCGATCACGGGATCGCTGGCTACGATCCTTTGGCTGGTAGCGTTGCGGAGGGAGGGACAGCATGTAAGCGCGTGGGCTTTTCTGAAGATCGGGGTGGTGGTGATGACGGTGGCGTTGGCGGGGGCATTGGGTTCGTTGTGGTTTTGAAAGTCTAATATATTGATGTGCCCCCAACCTTACTGGTCTGGCTAAGCAGTAATTTCGGTGCGATGCGGCTCATGATCTTCATAACACGGGCCAGGCCGGGATAGATCTCTAATTTATCTTTCATCAATCCATTGACCGCTGTCTCTATCAATTTCACAGGGTCCATCAGTATTTTTTCATCAAACCCTTTTTCAGTAGCGAATTTATCGTTTAAGGGGGTCTTAGCTCCCGGCGCCACTAATTCAAATACTTTGATATTGGTGTTCTTTAACTGTACCCGTAAGGATTGTGTATAGGACCGGAGGCCGGATTTGCTGGCTCCATAGATCGGTGATAGGGGGAAGGGGATCAGGGCTAAGCCTGAGGTGACATTCAGGATGGCGGCGGTCTTTTTTGTTTTGAGGTGGGGCAGAAATTGCTGCACCATACGGATAGGGCCCATGAGGTTGATCTCAATTTCCCGGGTGATATCCGATAAGTCGATGGAGGTGTTATGCAAGCTTATCTTACGCATTTCCCCTGCATTGTTGATCAGCATATTGAGTTCCGGGAACCGACTTGTCACCTGTTGATAGAGAAGCGCGATGGCCTTAGGGTCGCTGACATCACTTTGAAAGGTGTGGATTTTGGGCAAGCGTGCTTTTGCCTGGTCAAGCTTAACCTGGTCTCTGCCTGTAATGATTACTGTATTGCCAAGGTCCAGGAGCCTTGTGGCAAATTCATATCCGAGTCCGCTTGTTCCGCCTGTGATGAGGATCGTATTGTTTGTTAGGTCCACGATGATTTTTTTTATGATGTAAAGGTGGGGGTAAAAGGGGGGAGCTGTTTGCGAGGATCAATCTGTTTTTTGCGAAATTCAAATTTTTGACGGTTTTGGGTGGATGCTGATTTTGAGGTGGTTGGTTTTGTGGCCGATTTTTTTGCGGCTGGGGCTTTAGGCGTGTTTTTGGCGAACGGGGCTTTAGGCGTCCGGCGTCCATACTCACGTCGGCGCTGATCTGCTGTTGTATTCGCTGATCGGGCAGGTCGCGATGCGCAGATAGGCGCCTTACGCGAGATGGCCGACCAGCCGCCAGATATCAATAATGCGGCCCGATTCCGGTAAAGGGTACCCCCTCCCTTTATACATTAAAACACCTGCACTTTTGTGATGCTGACAACGCCCGGAGCGCCACCCTCCACAAGGCGTCTATCTTCGCATCGGGACTCGCCGATGCCAGTGAGCTGGCCAGAAGATCAGCGCCGTTGGACGGTGTGGCAGACGGGTGCAGTGTAGATTGCTACATCTGATTCCAGTGGACGTTTCAGGAACGGAATTTCAGGGGCGCCAGGGCGGTTTGTTTTTTGAAGAAATTGGAAAAGTGAGCTACCTCATCAAACCCCAGGCAATAAGCAATTTCGGAAATATTCCAATCGGTCTGTTTCAGGAGAATTTTTGCTTCCTGGACGATCCTGTTGCCGATAATGTCAGTTGTAGTCTTGCCCGTATTTTCCTTTAATACTTTATTGAGGTGATTCACATGAACGGCAAGCCTGTCTGCATAATCTTTGGCGGTGCGCAGGTGGAGCTTCTGGTTGGAGGAGGTGATGGGGAATTGCCGTTCCAGGAGTTCGATGAACAAGGCGGTGACACGGGCGGAGGCGTTATGGGTTGGGTAAAGGGCCGCCGCAGGCTGGAGCTTTTGTCCGTAATGGATCAACTCCAGCACATAGTTACGCAAGAGGTCGTATTTGTAGGCGTAGTCAGCCGATAATTCGCGGTACATTTTTTTGAAGATGGCATTGATCTCTGTCGTGTCTTCGTCTGAAAGCTGAAATACGGGATAACCTCCTGCTTTGAAGATCGGCAGGTCGTCCAATACGACACCACTTTTGGTCTGGATCAAAAAGTCGTCCGTGAAAACGCAGAAGTAACCGGATTGGTCCCAATCCTGGGGCAACCAGTTATAAGGCACTTTAGGCGATGCAAACAAGAGTGCATTTTTCTCAATGTCGATTATTTTATCTGCATACTCTGCTCTGTTCCGCCCGCTGATCAGACTTATTTTATAGTAGGCTCTTCTGTTATAGGGCATGAAGGGCCGCTCCCTGACCCTCTTCATAATATCTTCCACATCGAATACATTGAAGTGGCCTATTTCCTTGCTGATGCCATTGGGTAAAAGGGCGTCCAGGCCGCCTTCCACGGAATAGGAAGCGTGTTTATAGAATTCATCGAGGGTAGTAATTTTCGAGGAGGTATTCATGACAATGATCTTTTGCGAAATTCAAATATACGAAATTAGTAACATAGAGGCTTGTATGTGGGAAATGGAAGAGAGTAACGGAACTGAGGATGAATTTTTGGGGGTTGGATGATGGGGTTGGATGGTGGGGTTGGATGATGGGGGTGGATGATAAGGTTGGATTATGGGGTTGGATGATAAGGTTGGATTATGGGGTTGGATGATCGATGAGGGATACAAGCCAGTCGATATTTTGTTGTTTTCCATTATTTAGCAGGTTCCTGCAGTATTCGGTGTAAAATATATGCTGCTGTAGAAAAAGCAGGCTTTTCCGGTGCCAGTCGGGGAATTTAGTCCCTGTGCGCATTTCCATTTCTTTTTCGACCAACACATCTGTCTGATGGAAAAAGGGGGTGCCTATATGATAGGTATCGGCATCGCGGATGATCTGTTCCTGGAGGGTAACCGGATGGGTGGAGGATCTGGTGGCAAGGATACAGCGGCTGATGGCTGCAACATGGTCCGGGGCGTTATTTTGCAAATAATGCTGCATGATGACAACGCCTCTTTCTTCGTGGCCTTTCATGGGGCCGTACAAATGACCGATGTCATGAAACCAGGCAGCGGCGGTAAGGATAAAGGTGTCGGTCTCATTCAATAAATAATAAGCGGCGATCTCTTTTACGTGTCCTACCACACTTTCTGTGTGGGCAAGGTTGTGATAGGGATATTGAATGAGGTCGGGCGATTCATACATCCTGGTGACTATTCCTGCAATATCTTTTTCTGTTTTGACGAAGTTCATTGCCATTTTTATAATTAAGGATCGGGCAATAGAGCAAGATGAGAAGTGATTTTGGAGAAATTCTGAATTTCCCGGCTCTGGTGGTCCATCACAATCTGGCGTATCCCAGGTGTTCAATGTCTGTCAGATCTTTGACGACATGTGTTTTCCCATCGGACAATAAATACAGGTGGTCGGAGATATCTACAATATGTCTGTACAGGTGGTCGGTAATCAAAAAGCCTTTGTTTTTCTTTTCTTCCGAGATCAATTCGAGCATTTTTTCAATTTGCAAGGGCATCAGGTGAGTGAAGGGTTCGTCTAAGAGGGAAAATTGCGTCTTTGCTTTAACGATAATATAGGTTTGCACAAAACGGAGCTGCCCGCCTGAGAGGGTCTTTAATTGGGAGCGATGCCGGGATGCAAATTCGGGGAATCTTTTTTCGAAGGTGGAAAATTCCAGATAGAAGTCATCAAAGACTTTTTCCAGAGTCAGAAAGGTGGGAAAGAAATTGAATTGCGGCAAATAGCGTATGAGGTCCGGTCTTTTATAGGCATGGACGACGGAGGTGTTATCAAACCGGATCGATCTTTCTTCTGTGGGCAGTTCACCGTAAACTATATTCAGTAAACATGTTTTAACCTGGCCGTTCTTACCGAGCAGGCCCGTAATTTTCCCTGTTTCGCATTTCATGAAAATGTCGGATAAGATCACTTTGTTGTTAAAAGAGAGCCGGATGCTATCGAGTTCAAGGACATGATTCATCTGAACTTGTTTACCTGTGATAATAAAAAGAAATAAGCGATCATGTCAAAGCTGAATGTGGAAATCCATAAAACCGCTTTTGATAGACCCAGATTCCTATAGTAATAAAATTCGTGTTTCTTGTAAGTATTTACGAATTGATAAACGATAAATAAGGTGGAGATCTTTAACCAAAACAGGATGGCGTAGATACTGTATCCGTATTCCCAAAGCAGGAAGACGCAAACGGCGGTAATCAGGGAGCTGGCGAACCAGAAATTCCTATAAAAGATAAGTATAAGATTTATTATTCTGCGTAGGCTCATGCACAAATTTGCATTTATTTAGCCAGGATTTTTATTGAAAGAGGAGGGGGCTCTGAATTTTATGGAATAATTAGGGATTATGCGGCGTACAGCATGAGACGATTATCACTCAACGTATCAGGACAAGGGTACCCGCTATGATCAGGAGGCCGCCTGCGATCACTTTTCCATCCAGCGGTTCCTTCAGTATTATGACAGAGAGGCAAATGGTGAGGGCCACGCTAAGTTTGTCAATAGGGGCTACTTTGGATACGGGACCGGTGGCAAGGGCTTTAAAGTAAAAGATCCAGGAGAGGCCGGTGGCGAGGCCTGACAGCACGAGGAATAACAGGTTCTGCTTTGTCAGGTTCCTGACCTCCTTTAATTCACCGGAGAAGGCTACAATTCCCCAGGCAAGGATGATGATGACGACAGTTCTGACAGCGGTTGCCAGGTTGGAATTGACGCCTTTCAGTCCGATTTTGGCAAGGATGGCTGTCAGGGCGGCGAAAAGCGCCGAAAGCAGGGCAAAATATCTCCACATAATTGATGGATTTTACGGTAATAATGTGTTTTGTAAAGTAAATTAGATGATAAATCTGTTGACTTACTGTAGAATTATGAAGAAATTATTTTTGCCTGTCCTGGCTAGCCTGCTATTCGCCAGCCTGCCTTTTCTGCTTAGCGCGCAAAGCAGCGTTGTCCCTCAGCAACTTTTATGTGAATACCTGGTTAATCCCGAGGGGATCGATGAACCGTTGCCCAGGTTGAGCTGGACCCTGGCTGCTGCTGATACTGCTGCGTTCGGGCAGGGCCAGGCTGCCTATCGGATAATCGTCAGCTCATCAGTAAAGGAACTGGACCAGAACCGGGGTGAAGTATGGAATTCGGGTTGGATAGGGTCTGCTGAAAAACATCTTATCGTATATAAAGGTAAGCCGTTGGAATCCGACCGGACTTATTTCTGGAAGGTATGTGTCAAAGACGAGTCCGGGAAAAGATCTGCATGGAGTGCTGTCGCTCATTGGAGCACCGGTTTGTTCAGGCAGGCTGAGTGGACTGCGAAGTGGATCGGGCCGGCATTGGAAACGGATCTGAAAGGGATGGGTGGCAATACTGCGGATAACAAAGGAGGGGAGAATAAGGGGGCGGATAACAAGGCGCCGGATCCCTGGCTTCGCAAAACGATCGATCTTACTGTCCGTCCGGCCAGAGCGATGCTGTTTGTAGCATCGGTCGGTTATCATGAGCTGTACGTGAATGGCAGGAAGATTGGGGAGGATGTATTGTCTCCCTGTGTGAGCGACCATTTAAAAAGGGCAAGGTATGTCGCTTACAATATTGCGGGGGCGTTACAGCCGGGCAAGAATGTTATTGCGCTCTGGCTGGGGACCAGCTGGTCTATTTTCCCTTCTTATGCATCGGATGACAAACCGCGATTGCCCATTGTGATCGCCCAGGCTGATATTTATAATTCGGAAGGGGTGGTCCTGCGTATACAAACGGATGACAGCTGGAAGACCCATCCCAGTCCGAACAGGCTGTTGGGAAAGTGGGAGTTTGGGCAAATGGGTGGTGAGTTATGGGATGCCAATCAAGAGTTGCCGGACTGGAATCTGCAATCCTGCGATGAGACCAACTGGAAGGGGGCCACGGTGTATGCTCCCCGGCTGTTATTGACGGCTCAGATGGTCGAACCCAACCGGCTGTTTGGGGAGATCCATCCGGTGTCGGTGGAGGAACGTCCTGATGGTTCGTTCCGCGTGGACATGGGCGTCAATTTTGCCGGATGGACGGAGATAAAACTCAAGGGACTGCCGGGGCAGCGAGTGGATATGTTCTTCTCGGAACGGGAGAAGGAGGAGATGACCTTTAAACTGCACAATGCCTTCATCATCGGAAAGACCGGAGAAGGGGTTTTCCGAAACCGCTTCAATTATAGTTCAGGGCGCTGGATCACTATCCGGGGGGTAAAAGAAAAACCTGTCTTGTCGGATATCCGCGGGTGGCTTGTCAGAACGGCGTATCCCTCTGCGGCTACTTTTGTTTGTTCGGACTCTTTGCAAAACTGGATCTATGACCGGGTACGGTGGAATTTTGAGAACCTCTCCATTGGCGGGTATGTAGTGGATTGTCCCCAGCGGGAGCGGATGGGGTATGGCGGAGATGCCCATTCGACTTCTGAGACGGGTGTGCTTAATTTCGGGCTTGGCGCCTTTTATACGAAGTGGATGGAGGACTGGCGGGATGTGCAGGGGGCAAAGTCAATGGATCCTTTAAATTATGGGGGAAGCGCCGATGATGGCATTCTTCCTCATACAGCCCCTACTTATTGGGGCGGAGGTGGTCCGGGATGGGGAGGCATCTGTGTTACGTTACCCTGGCTTATGTACCAGCAGGAAGGGGACAAGCGAATATTGGAAAAAAATTTCGGGCTGATAAAAAAATGGCTTGCTTTTTTGGATACGCATACCCGTAATGATCTGCTGGAACGGTTTGGCGGGGCATGGGATTTCCTGGGGGATTGGTTGTGGCCGCATGCGGGAGTGGAGGGTATGAACAATGATAAGCCGCAAAATATCTGTTTCAATAATTGCTACCGGGTATTCAATCTCCGCACAGCCGCTAAAATTGCCCGGGTATTGGGAAAAAACGCAGAGGCGAGTCAATGGGAGCGCCAGGCATCCGCCTCCAGCCTTGCCATCCAGGCGAAATATTATCATCCATCCGATCATAGTTATTCAGATAGCTCAATGGGTAATCTGGCGGCGGCTCTTTTGGCGGGGGTGCCTCCTGCGGGGCTTCGGGATTCGGTCATGGACCGGCTTGCCAGGGAGATCCTTGTTGTCAGGAGCGGGCATATTCATGTGGGGATTACCGGGGGGGCGTTATTGTTTAAATTATTGCGGGACGCAGGAAGGGATGACCTGATCTATTCGATGACGTCACAGACCGATTATCCGGGTTGGGGATATATGAAGGCAAATGGAGCCACGTCGCTGTGGGAGATGTGGGAAAAGGACCTGCCCGGGCATTCTCTGCTGCATAGTTCTTATCTGTATCCAGGAGCCTGGTATATCGATGGGCTGGGTGGTATCCGCCGCGATCCGGATCATCCGGGGTTCAGCCGGTTCACCGTCCGTCCTCCGCAGGCTGGCGCTACTACGGTATCCTGGGTTGCAGCTTCGTATGACTCACCGGCAGGCATGATCCGGACGGGGTGGCAACGCAAAGATGGAAGATTGTATTTACAGGTGACGGTACCTCCGGGCGCTGTTGCGAAGGTGTTGTTTCCGGGGGCCGGCCCGGCGGGGATCAAGGTGTCTTCTGCGTGGGCACGGTATAAGGGTGTTGAGAACGGGTATTGTATTTATGAGCTTCCGGCGGGGAAGTATGTGCTGTCGGGGAAGGATACGTTCTGACCAGCCGGGTAGGGATGAGGTCCGAACTGTTCTTTTTTCAGCGGTTGGAACAAAAAGTCACCTGGGAATGTCAAAATTTCATAGAGGGAGGGGCTGGCATTTTACTTGCTGTATTTTAAGTAATCCATAAATAAAAAGGAGGATATCATGACTAACATCATCAAGAAAGAAAATGCCCATCCGGCAACTTTTGGAAGTGTTGTTGACCAACTCTTCCAGCAGAATTTAAATCGTTTTTTCGATGACGATTTTTGGGGTTACAATGGATCTCAAGCCCGCAGCCAGGTCCCGGTCAATGTCCGTGAAACGGATAAAAGTTACGAGATAGAGCTGATTGCCCCGGGGCTGAACAAGCAGGACTTTCATCTTCATTTCTCCGGGGATAACCTGACCATTTCCTTTGAGCACAAGGAGGAGAGCAATGACAACAATGGTTCCGGTGAGAAAAACAGGTGGGTGCGAAGGGAGTACAGAAAACAGTCTTTCACCCGCAGTTTCAATGTAGATGAAACAGTGGATGCCGACAAGGCTGTGGCCCGTTATGAGAATGGAGTGCTGTACCTGAGTCTTCCCAAGAAGGAGCATGCGCAAAAAGTTTCCAGGTCCATTAGCGTCCAATAAGCAAGACGGGTAATTATTTCATGCGATAAGGACGGGTAAGCGATTATCCGTCCTTATTTGGCTGTTTTGCTGCCGATGGATCTGAGTTTTGCTGTCTATGGATCTGAGTGATCCGGGTATTGGCCAGTGGTGTCGATCCGCCCGGTCTGAAGATCAGGTCAATTTATCAAAACCATTTTACGATTTCGCCGGCAATTATTTCATGTCCTTTTTTATTGGGGTGATTAACATGTGACATATAATCCTGTAAACTTGCGCCGTTCTTAATGATATCCTGGAAACATTTGAAAGAATCGACGAGTCCCGTGTGATATTTGGCAGCCAGCGCTCTTATTTGAGCGGCATGTTGCGCCAGGTCACTTCCCGGGTCCATGCTATCATTCCGCTGGTCGGGAGATGGAGTGAGCAAGATCACTTTGATATTCTTTTTCAATGCGGCCCGGATCATTTTTTCCCAAGCGGCTTTTGCTTTTTCAAGGCCGGCGCCCCGGTCGTTGAGGGCATAGTCGATGAATAGTACATCCGGCTGTTTGGTCAGCACGTCAGTTGCGAATCTTGTTTGTCCTTTTATAGCATCTTCTCCGCCGATGGCTGTAATGATGATATTGATGACCGCATAAGGATATTTAGCTTTTAGCTGCTGCAGAACGAGATAAGGATAGGATTCGAGGGTGTGCACTTCATGGTCATGCCAGTAACCAGCCGGTACCGAATGGCCGTGGAATACCAGGTTGATGGTCCGGTTGGCGGGCCAGATTACCTGCAGCTCTTTTTTGATGCCGGAGAGATAGGAGGTGTCGGGGATGCTGTCCGGGGAGTTAGGGGGGCTGTTCCGGGGGGCCGGGATGCTGTTCGGAGCGTTGGGGGGATTGTTCCGGGTGTCCGGGATGCTGTTCGGAGAGGTGGAGAGGCTATTCGGCGAATCGATGGGACTGCCTGGGGAAACGGAGATACTGTCAGGGGAGTTGAAGGAAATGCTTTGAGAAATGGGGATACTGTTTTGGCTGTAGCCCCATTGAAAGAAGCCAAGGATCAGGATGGCCGCTAAAAGTATTTTCTTTTGCATGGTCGATAGAATTTTATTGATCAGATGTCTCTTTTTGAATCGTTACCGGTCCCAATAAGCCGGAAATTATTAAAGGCGTGTTTATTCCAAAACTCGCCTCTTGGCACATCCAGGGCTCCCGGCGCTGACAGTGATTCTACCGGCACGTTATGCAGGGGCGGGCCGGGGCCTCCTGACTCGGAGATCAATTGCAAGCCATAGCTGTTGGCGATTTGCTTTCCTTTGCCATAGTGATTGCGGATCATCAGCTCTGAGATCACCAGCGCAAAATCGTGCCTGAATTTCTCCGCTGTCAATGAATCGAAAAAATGGGGGTCGGCCAGGGCAGGCAGATATTTGTAGATATCATATCCATTTATTTTTCTGAATTCGGCTGGTAAGGAGCCTGTCCAGACTGAGCCTGTCGCTTCAAAGCTGGCCAGGTAAAAACTTTTTAACGCTGTTTTCGACAGATCACCGAGCAGGGGCTGTAA
>JAATFV010000014.1 GCA_015655015.1 Chitinophagales bacterium
CCTTTGCCGTCCCAAAATAAAATAGGTCAGAATGCCTACTATACAACAATTAGTTAGAAAAGGAAGAGAGATTATTCGTGCAAAAAGCAAGTCCAGGGCTTTGGATGCTTGTCCGCAACGTCGTGGAGTCTGTACCCGTGTGTATACGACTACTCCCAAAAAGCCTAACTCTGCTTTGCGGAAAGTTGCTAAAGTACGGTTGACCAATAAAGTAGAAGTGATCGCCTATATTCCGGGTGAAGGGCATAATCTCCAGGAGCACTCCATTGTGCTGATCCGCGGAGGTCGTGTTAAGGATTTACCGGGTGTACGTTATCATATCGTCCGGGGCAGCCTGGATACGGCTGGTGTAAAGGATCGGAAGAAGAGCCGTTCCAAGTATGGCACCAAGAAGGAAAAGGCCGGTGCTAAGCCCGCAGCCGCAAAAGGGAAGAAATAAAATAATTAGTTAAATAGTAATTCCATCAAAAAATGAGGAAAACGCAAGCCAAAAAATTGCCACTGGCCCCAGACGCCAGGTACAATGATAAATTGGTTACCCGCTTTGTAAACAATATTATGTGGCAAGGCAAGAAGAACACGGCTTATGTCATTTTTTATGACGCCATGGATAAGGTATCCAAGCTGACCAATGAGGATGGATATGATATCTGGAAGAGAGCTCTTTCCAATATCACTCCTGCCGTTGAAGTCCGCAGCCGTCGTATCGGCGGCGCCACTTTCCAGATCCCTTCCGAAGTTCGTCCGGACAGGAAGATCTCTCTGAGCATGAAATGGCTTATCCGTTACAGCCGGGAGAGAAATGGCCGCAGCATGGCAGAGAAGCTGGCCGGTGAGATCGTTGCAGCCAGCAAGGGTGAAGGCGGGGCTTTCAAAAAGAAAGAAGACACGCATCGTATGGCTGAAGCCAACAAGGCTTTCGCTCACTTTAAAGTATAATTAAGTTATTGTTATTATAACTGAACCCTGCGTGTACGCGGGGTTTTTATTTACTTGCGGGGAACGGAGCGGACCTTCGGTCCGTTAGGCCGAAGGTCCGGGTCTAATGATGACCCTTCGGGTATTGGACCTGTGGTCCAATTTGCCGCTGTTTGCATGAAAAATTTAGTTACCTTTGCACACCGAATTTAAAAGGAGGGTAGTGGCCGATGGAACTGTTCGCTTAATACAATAAAAAATGCTGGTTTCCCGCCGGGAGGGTGCGGAAAAGGAACAGGATTGGGGTAAATAGTGTGCAACCAGCGGGAAATGAGGCAATTAACAACTAAACGGTTTAACTTCTTAATACATAACAATGGCAGATTTAAGATTTCAAAGAAACTTTGGTATTGCGGCTCATATCGATGCCGGCAAGACTACCACGACAGAACGCATTTTGCGTTACACGGGTATGATCCACAAAATTGGGGAGGTGCATGATGGTGCAGCTACTACTGACTGGATGGAGCAGGAAAAAGAAAGAGGTATCACCATTACTTCTGCTGCTGTAAGCTGCCAATGGAATTTCCCTACCAATAAAGGGACAGTGGATGCGAATACTAAAAAATATTATTTCAATATTATCGATACTCCCGGTCACGTGGACTTTACTGTTGAAGTAGAGCGTTCCATGCGTGTGCTGGATGGTCTGATCGCCCTGTTCTCCGCCGTTGACGGCGTTGAGCCTCAGTCAGAAACGGTATGGCGCCAGGCTAACCGTTACAAGGTTCCCCGTATCGGCTTCGTCAATAAGATGGACCGTTCCGGCGCCGACTTTTTAATGGTGGTTCAGCAGGTTAAAGACATGCTGGGAGCGAAGGCCGTTCCTTTGCAGTTGCCGATCGGTGCGGAAGATGATTTCAAAGGGGTGGTGGATCTGATCAAAATGAAAGGTATCATCTGGCATATGGAAACAGAAGGGATGACCTTCGATGAAATTCCTGTACCGGACGATATGCTGGAAGAAGCCACCGAGTGGAGAGGCAAGCTGGTAGAAGCCGTAGCCGAGTATGACAATACCCTGTTAGAGAAATTCTTCGAAGATCCCAACAGCATTACGGAAGATGAAATGCATGAGGCCATCCGTAAGGCTACGGTGGACCTGAGCATTGTTCCGATGATGTGTGGTTCTTCTTTCAAAAATAAAGGCGTG
This sequence comes from Chitinophagales bacterium, assembly GCA_015655015.1. Lineage (GTDB taxonomy): Bacteria > Bacteroidota > Bacteroidia > Chitinophagales > Chitinophagaceae > Puia. Next base: position 2,132 of record JAATFV010000014.1, read on the forward strand.
CAGACTGCGCTCGATGCCGTTTGCCGTTACCTGCCTTCTCCTTTGGATATCGAGGATACTGCAGGGATCGATCCTAATACCGGTGAAACTATTTACCGTAAAGCAGATCCAAAAGAGCCCTTTGCAGCACTGGCTTTCAAGATCATGACCGATCCGTTCGTTGGTCGTCTGGCCTTCTTCCGGTGTTATAGCGGTCATCTGGATGCAGGTTCTTATGTATTGAACGTAAGAAGCGGCAAGAAAGAGCGTATCAGCCGTATCATGAAGATGTTCGCCAACAAGCAGAATCCGATCGATTTTATCGAGGCGGGAGATATTGGCGCAGCGGTTGGTTTCAAGGAAATCAAGACGGGAGATACCCTCTGTGATGAGGACCATCCCATCACGCTGGAAAACATGTTCATTCCCGAGCCTGTGATCGCGATCGCCGTTGAGCCTAAAACACAGGCTGACGTTGATAAGATGGGGATGGCTATTTCCAAGCTGGTGGAAGAAGATCCTACCTTGCGGGTAAATACAGATGAAGATACCGGTCAGACCATTCTGCGCGGTATGGGTGAATTGCACCTGGAGATCATCATCGACCGTATGCGTCGTGAATTTAAAGTAGAAGTAAACCAGGGCGCTCCCCAGGTGGCTTATAAAGAGGCTTTCAATGCAACCGTGACACACCGCGAGGTGCTGAAGAAGCAGACGGGCGGCCGTGGTAAGTTCGCGGACATTCAGTTCGCTATCGGACCGGCTGATGAAGAATGGCTGAAGGAGAATGAAGGAAAACATTTCCAGTTCGTGAACGATATCTTCGGAGGTTCTGTTCCCAAGGAGTTCATCCCTGCTATTCAGAAAGGATTTGAAGTTTCCATGAATACGGGTGTACTGGCTGGTTATCCTTTGACCAGCATGAAAGTGCGTGTGTTCGATGGTAGCTACCACGATGTGGATTCCGATGCGATGAGCTTTGAAATATGCGCCAGATCCGGTTACCGTGAGGCCGGCCGTAAAGCAAAGCCTATCTTGCTGGAGCCTATCATGAAAGTGGAAGTGTTGACGCCTGACCAGTACATGGGGGATGTGACCGGTGACCTTAACCGTCGTCGCGGCATCCTGGAAGGTATGGACAGCCGTGCCAACCTGCAGGTGATCAAGGCGAAGGTGCCTTTGAGCGAAATGTTCGGGTATGTGACCCAGCTGCGTTCCATGAGCTCCGGCCGTGCTACTTCCACCATGGAGTTCTCGCATTATTCCCCGGCGCCTAATAACGTTGCGGAAGCGGTGATCGCCAAGGTGCAGGGCAGAAAAGTGAATGCTTAAATAATAAATTACTCTTATATAAGATCCCGCCTTTACAAGGGCGGGATTTTTTTTGCTGGAAACACAATAAAATCACACATAATAGCTTGTTGTTATAAAACCAGCTATCTATATTTACGCCGTTAAAAATTAACCCCTTTAACCCCCTTATTATGAAGAAGTATGCTCTTCTGCTGGCGATGTCGTTTACAGTAACTATTGCTTTTTCCCAGAGTTTTATGCATGGTGCAGGGTTGACTATTTTCGTCACCACGGCCAAAAACGGAAATGCGGCTGTTGCGGAAGGATTCTCTTATAATCCCCGGTTTAATTTTATTGAAACGGAAGACTTCTCTTTATCGGTAGGTGTTCCGCTGACCGTTGGTATTTCCGGCAGCTACAGCAGCAACTATAATTCTTATTATGGCAGCACTACGGATAATACGCTTGCTTTTATGGCTAATGTGCCGGTGATCCTCAACTTTAATTTTGGTGCGGGTTCGACTAAGGACAATGACAGCCGTTTTGGTTTTTTTGTAGGCGGGGGGCTTGGGTATCATTATGGCAAGTATAACCAGGACCTGTATGATCCCAATTATGGTGACTATACCCATCAGGAAATGATCAACTCTGTCGGACCTGCCGGTAATGCCGGAGTCCGGTTTGCGGTAGGAAGGGGCACTCATAATGTGGAGGCGAAAGTTTCGTTCATGAAAGCGCTGGATGACAGCAAGGCCAATATTTATGGCATGGGAGCTGCTTTTAATTTCTGATAAGACCGATAATTTTTTCTGATAGGATCCGGAACTTTTGATAGAGGCTGTCTTTTAAAGACGGCCTTTTTTTTATGGAAGGATCAGTGGCAGGCTGCTTTTTAAGGCTTTTTTAATGTAGGCTGAATGGGCTTCAGGATGGGCCGATAGGAGGCATTCGGTGATGAACGGGTGAATGGGGTAGAAGAACATCTATACATTTACCGCGGCGAAAGGATGTTAAAATTTTTGAACCCTTTAAACGTTCTTGGTTCTGAAATATCCAATTGTTAAACTTAAAAATCAGCGTATGAAAAAGCATCTTAAGAGAATGGTGTTCATGGCGATCCTGGGGATTGCTGCAGCTTTCAGTTCTTCTTCAGCCTCGGCGCAGGTGTATGTCAATGTCCGTCCGGTCTTTGCCGCACCGCATAACAGGCCTCCTGCTCCCAGCAGAAACCATGTCTGGATAGACGAGGATTGGGTCATGAGAGGCGGGCGTTATGTGTCTGTAGGCGGGCATTGGGCGGCTCCTCCGCATCCCGGTTATATCTACGTTCCCGGCCGTTGGGCGCATGAGCGCCGGGGTGATTACTGGATAGCCGGCCGTTGGAAAAGGCGCTAGAAAAATCTCCTGATTTCAACTTACTTTGCCCGGCATTTAATGCCGGGCTTTTTTTGTTTTTGAGAGATTTTAGTATTGAGCGGTGGCCGGGCTTTTTTATGTGTGGCGATGAGGTCTCAGCTTAAAAGCCTAAATTTCGCCCCTAAAACAGAGCGTGTATGTCGTTTTCCGTAAGGTCGTTTTTCTTTGCTATTTTCCTTTTCGTGTTTTGTATTGGGGCCAATGCCCAGCCTGGTTCAGGGGAGCTGAAATGGGCAAAAGAAGGGAATTCCTATTATGTGGCTAAGGACGGTGAGATCGTCCGGATAGACCTTCCGGATAGTAAAGAGACGGTGGTTGTTCCCAGGTCAGCGTTGATGCCCGGGGGCAGCGGCAAACCGCTGGTCATCCGGAATTTTTCTTTTTCGGAAGACGGTAAGAAGCTGTTGGTCTACACGAACAGCAAACGTGTCTGGCGGTATGATACCCGGGGAGATTACTGGGTGTTGGACCTTGCGACTAAGGAACTGAGACAATTGGGGAAGGAGAGGCCTGCGTCTTCCCTGATGTTTGCCAAATTCTCTCCGGACGGTACGAAGGTGGCGTATACGAGCGAGCACAATGTTTATGTGGAAGATCTGTCTGGTGGGAAGGCCAGCTGTCTGACGGGCACCAATGGTACACGCAAACTGATCAATGGCACTTTTGACTGGGTATATGAGGAGGAGCTGAATTGCCGGGATGGATTCCGCTGGAGTCCTGATGGGCAGCATATCGCTTACTGGCAGATCGATGCCAACCAGGTAAAGGATTACCTCATGCTGAATACCACGGATTCGATCTATCAATTTGTCGTACCCGTGGAATATCCCAAGGTGGGAGAAGCCCCTTCTCCCTATAAGATCGGGGTGGTGAATGTGAGCACCGGTACGACCCAGTGGATGGATATTCCGGAAGATCCCCGCAATACGTATCTGCCCAGGATGGAGTGGGCTGCTAATTCTTCGGAACTGATCTTACAGCAGCTGAACCGCAAGCAGAATGACAGCAGGATCTATCTGAGCAATGTGGCTACCGGTAATACGACCCTGCTCTATGAAGAGCATGACAGCGCCTATATCGAGGTCAAGGGCATGTGGCAGGATGGAGTGGAAGAGGGCTGGGACTGGCTAAAGGGGGGAAAGGAATTCGCCTGGGTATCTGAAAAGGACGGTTGGAGACATATCTACCGGATCAGCCGGGATGGGAAAAAAGAGACCCTGGTCACCAAAGGGAATTATGATGTGATTTCCATTGATCTGATCGACGAGAAGAACAACTATGTATATTTTATGGCATCTCCGGATAATGCCACACAGAAATATCTTTACCGGACCCGGCTGGACGGGAAAGGGAAGTTGGAACGGGTGACTCCAGCCGGCGAACCCGGGACGCATGATTATGCGCTGTCCCCTAATGCAAAATATGCGCAGCATGGGTTCAGTAATGCCAATACAGAGGAGGTCCAGGAATGGGTGAAGCTTCCCGAGCATCAGCCGGTGGATAAGACTAAGAGCGGGAACATCCCGGATAGGGTGCTGGCAGCCGATAAAAAGGTGGAGTTTTTCAAGGTGAAGACGGAGGATGGGGTGGAGATGGACGGCTGGATGGTCAAACCGACCCATTTCGACCCTACGAAGAAGTACCCGGTGGTGTTCTATGTATATGGGGAGCCGGCGGCGCAGACGGTGCTGGACCAGTATGGGTCGGGTTTGAATTTTCTCTATGCGGGAGATATGCGGGCTGACGGGTACATTTATATCAGCGTAGAGAACAGGGGGGCTCCGGCTCCCAAGGGCAGGTTATGGAGGAAGTCGATCTATCGGAATATCGGAAGGCTGAATATCCATGATCAGGCGATGGCGGCAAAAGAGATCCTCAAATGGCCTTTTGTAGACAGCAGCCGTATTGCCGTATGGGGCTGGAGCGGGGGTGGTTCCAGTACGCTGAACCTGCTGTTTCAGTATCCGGATATCTATAAGACGGGAATCGCCATTGCCGCCGTCGATAATCAATTGTGCTATGATAATATCTACCAGGAACGTTATATGGGCATTCCCCGGGAAAACAGGGATGATTTTGTGAACGGATCCCCCATTACCTATGCTAAGAATTTGAGAGGCAACCTTTTATACATTCATGGCACCGGTGATGACAATGTGCATTACCAGAATGCGGAGATGTTGCTGAATACGCTGATCAGGTATAACAAGCTATTTCAGTTCATGCCTTATCCCAATCGTTCCCATGGGATCTTTGAGGGGGAGGGGACCAGGAGGCATCTTTCCACCTTGTATACGGATTATCTGAAGAAGAATTGTCCCGGTGGAGGGAGGTAAAATTTTTTTTTTAAATTCTTTTGTCAATATATAACTAAACCATACCTTTGCATCCCCATTCGAAAAATGGGATTTGGCTTATGTCTCAACGAATCAGAATCAAATTACAGTCGTACGATCACAATCTGGTAGATAAATCTGCCGAAAAGATCGTTAAAACCGTCCGCAGTACAGGTGCCGTAGTAACAGGTCCTATTCCGTTACCTACACGTAAGAAGATCTTTACCGTACTCCGTTCGCCGCACGTTAATAAGAAGGCCCGTGAGCAGTTTCAGCTGCATACGCACAAGCGCCTGTTAGACATTTATACGTCTTCTTCGAGGACGGTAGATGCTTTGTCCAAGCTGGATCTGCCATCCGGTGTGGATGTTGAGATCAAGGCCTGACGGGACATTAGTCCCTTTTTTGGCCCCCGGCTCCCTAAAGGCGGAGTTTTTGGGGAAGTTAAGGGAAGGTTGAAACAGATCATTAAGCTCTTTACATATCCATCTACAAACTTCCGGGAAGGATCCTGGAATAAAGTAGCGCTGGAGTGACCCCTGCCACCCCCGCCCCCTGATGAGGGCATTAACGGGGAGGAACACCAGGGGAAACAAAAAAGTTAGAAATTCCTTTAACGCTCCTTCGGGAGGTTAAGAGGTGATACATATGAACAAGCCGTTCAGGGTTTGTTTACTGCCGGTACTTCTGTCTTCCCGGACCCGCGCAAGGCGGGCAAATGGAGACGCAAAGAAAAGGTCGGCAGCAAACGGTGGATTGAAGTCAATAGATCGATGCTGTAATACCAATACAGTAAGTCTATGGCTGTCCTCATACCCGACGGCATAAACTTAAAAATGAAATGAAAGGCATTATTGGTAAAAAGATCGGGATGACCAGCATCTTCAGTCCTGACGGCAAGCAAACAGCTTGCACGATCATTGAAGCAGGACCTTGCGTGGTAACGCAGGTCAAGACAGTGGACACAGATGGCTACACTTCCCTCCAGTTAGCGTACGGCGAAAAGAAAGAAAAGCACACTACGAACGCAGAAAAGAATCACTTCGCCAAGTCCAACACTTCCCCCAAACAGTTTGTAAAAGAATTTCGCAATTATTCCATAGAAAAGAATCTCGGTGACTCCATTACCGTAGAGATCTTTACCGAAGGTGATAAAGTTGAAGTAGTAGGTACTACGAAAGGTAAAGGTTTCCAGGGTGTTGTTAAACGTCACAATTTCCATGGCGTAGGACAGCAGTCTCACGGTCAGCATGACCGTCAGCGGGCTCCCGGTTCGCTGGGTAACTCTTCCGATGCATCCCGTGTAATGAAGGGTGTTCGCATGGCAGGCCGTATGGGCGGAGACCGTGTGAAGGTGAAGAGCCTGAAAGTCGTAAAGATTTTCCCCGAAAAGAACTACATCCTGGTGAGCGGATCGGTACCTGGCCATAACGGATCTATTGTTTTAATTCAGAAGTAAGAAGAAGTCAGCGTTAACTTTTAATCAACTACAATGCAAGCAGACGTTTTAAATATAGAAGGAAAGAAGACCGGCAGAACGGTGGAATTACCGGAAGAAATTTTCGGGATCGAGCCTAATGACCATGTTATCTACCTTGCCGTTAAGCAATTCCTGGCTGCACAGCGTCAGGGTACGGCCAAAGTAAAGACCCGTATGGAAGTACAGGGCTCCAGCAAGAAATTACACCGTCAGAAGGGTACGGGTGGTAGCCGTAAAGGTAACCTGCGTAACCCTTTGTACAAAGGTGGTGGCACTATCTTCGGACCTAAGCCCCGTGACTATGATTTCAAGCTGAACCGTAAGGTAAAGGACCTCGCCAAGATGTCCGCCCTGGCGCATAAAGCCAAAGGCAATTCCATCGTAGTGGTGGAAGATATCAAGATGGAAACTCCCAAAACCAAACAGTTCACGGATACGCTGAAGAGCCTGAACGTGGCCGGAAAGAAAGTGCTGTTCGTACTGCCTGAGTATAACGACAATGTATACCTGAGCTTACGTAACGTACCAACGGTAGAAGGTGTTTTACTGGCGGATGTCAACACATACGATATTGTGAATGCTGATATATTGTTGCTGTCTGAAACTGCTGCCAGGGTCTTCTCGGAAGATGTGGCTGAAGAAGTAGCATAATTAACAAATTTTCAAATTGAATTAAGATGAAACTTTCTGAAGTTTTAGTAAAGCCGATACTGACCGAAAAAGCAAATTCCCAGCAGGAAAAACTGAGGAGATATGCTTTCAGGGTCAACCGCAAAGCCAATAAGCTGGAGATCAAGAAGGCCGTGGAAGATTTCTATGGAGTGACTGTGGTGAATGTGAATACTTCCGTTGTTCCCGGTAAGAACAAGACCCGCTTTACGAAGGCAGGTTATGTTCAGGGACGTAAGCCAGCCTTTAAAAAGGCGCTGATCACGGTAGCGGACGGTGAATCCATCGATCTGTACGCAGCTATTTAATTTTTAAAAAAGAATAGGTTTTTTAAAAGAATAAGAAACGAACAATGGCACTTAAGAAATACAAACCGATTACCGCAGGGACACGCTGGAGAGTTGGAAACGCATACGTGGAAATTACGGAAGATGTTCCAGAAAAAAGCTTGCTGGAAAAGATAAAATCCACTGCAGGAAGGAACATTCAGGGCAGAAGGGCTATGCGTTACAGGGGTGGCGGTCACAAGAAGATGTACCGTGTCATCGATTTCAAGAGAAATAAGAAGGAAGTTCCCGGAACGGTAGCGTCTATCGAATACGATCCATACCGTACGGCGTTCATCGCCCTGCTGCATTATGCAGATGGTGAGAAGCGTTATATCCTGGCTCCCCAGGGTCTCCAGGTGGGCACGGTGGTACTGTCCGGAGACAATGCGGTGCCTGAGCTGGGAAATGCGCTTCAGCTGAAGTTCATGCCGCTTGGTACCAATGTTCACAATATTGAAATGCAGCCTGGTCAGGGTGGCAAGCTGGTGCGCAGCGCCGGTACTTCCGCTCAGCTGACCAATAAGGAAGAAAAATACGCTGTTCTGAAGATGCCTTCCGGTGAATTGAGGAAGGTGCTGATCAACTGTTATGCTACCGTAGGGGTGGTATCCAACAGCGATCATAGCCTGCAGAGCATGGGTAAGGCTGGGCGTAATGTCTGGAGAGGTATCCGTCCGAGAGTTCGTGGTGTTGCGATGAACCCTGTTGATCACCCGATGGGTGGTGGTGAAGGTAAGGCTTCCGGTGGCCAGCCCCGTTCCAGGAATGCGCAGTACTCAAGAGGTCTGAAGACACGCACGAAAGGAAAGGGCAGCGACAAGCTGATCATCCAGAGAAAGAACGGTAAAAAATTAGCGAAATAATTTAAATAGTAGTTATGGGTCGTTCAATTAAAAAAGGTCCTTACGTAGACGCGAATCTGGAAGAGAAGATCCTGTCTATCAACGAGGGTACAGCTAAGAAAGGGGTGATCAAAACCTGGAGCCGCCGTTCCACGATCACGCCGGATTTCGTAGGTCATACGCTGGCTGTTCATAATGGCAATAAGTTCATCCCTGTGTATGTAACGGAGTTCATGGTGGGACATAAGCTGGGTGAATTTGCACCTACCCGCAACTTTAAAGGACATTCAAGTAAAAAGATAGCGTAACTAGCAGTTACCGATAAATAATACATAATGGAAGCAGTAGCTAAATTGAGAAATCACCCGACATCGCCCCGTAAAATGCGTTTACTGGTTGATGAGATCCGTGGTCTTCAGGTAGAGAAAGCCCTGGCTTTGCTGGAGCATCATCCTCAACATTCTGCCGTTCCGCTGCACAAGCTGTTGTGGTCTGCGGTGAAGAACTGGGAAGCTAAGAATGAAGGTCAGAGCGCCGCAGATGCTAGCCTGATCGTCAAAACAGTAATGGTGGATGGTGGTAGAACGTTGAAGCGGATGCGCCCGGCGCCTCAGGGTCGTGGTTATCGCGTACGTAAGCGCAGCAATCACGTAACTCTCGTCGTAGATACGAAGCCAGCTGAGACGAAGAAAGAAGCTAAAGAAGCAAAAAAGTTGGCGAAGCAAAAAACTAATTGATAAAATTTATCTAAAATAACATGGGTCAGAAAACGAATCCAATTGGGGCCAGGCTAGGGATCATCAGAGGTTGGGAATCCAACTGGTACGGCAGCAAAAAAGATTATGCCTTCAAGTTGATCGAGGACAACAAGATCAGGACTTACCTGAATGCCCGTATCAATAAAGGTGGAATTGCCAAGATCGTTATCGAGCGTACGTTGAATAAGCTGATCGTGACGATCCATACCTCCAAGCCTGGTATCATCATTGGTAAAGGTGGCGGGGAAGTGGACCGTATCAAGGAAGAGCTGAAGAAGCTGACGGGTAAGGACGATGTGCAGATCAATATCCTTGAGATCCGCCGTCCTGAGCTGGATGCGAATATCGTGGGAGACACGATCGCCCGCCAGATCGAAAATCGTATCAATTACAAACGTGCCATAAAGATGGCAATCGCTTCAGCCCTTCGTATGGGTGCGGAAGGGATCAAGATAAAGGTAGCCGGCCGTCTGGGCGGTGCTGAAATCGCCCGTACGGAAGAGATCAAGCAGGGCAGGACTCCTTTGCATACGCTGCGTATGGACATCGATTATGCCAATGTATTTGCGCTGACCGTATACGGAAAGATCGGTATCAAGGTATGGATCTGTAAAGGGGAAGTGCTGGCTAAGAGGGATCTGAACCCGAATTTCGTTGGCGGTAAGACCGATGTGAGCGACAGAAGAGAGAGAAGGGATGATGATCGTGGCGGTCATCGCGATCATCGTGACGACCGCAGAGGCGGCGGCGATCGCAGCAGAGGCGGCGGCGGTGGTGACAGACGCGGCGGTGGCGGCGGAGACCGCAGAGGCGGCGGCGGTGGCGGAAGGCACTAGCCCCTACCCCTCAGTCCCCTAAAGGGGAGTAAAGACACCGGAAGGGAGAGTTTGAAAAAGACAAAGACATCAAGTTCGAGATAACAAGGAAAATAATTCAAGATGTTACAACCGAAAAGAACGAAGCACAGGAAAGGACAAAAAGGCCGCATACGTGAGACAGCCAAAAGAGGCGCCTCTATTGCCTTCGGCACCTATGCTTTGAAATCGCTGGAAGCCATCTGGCTGACCAATCGTCAACTGGAAGCTGCCCGTCAGGCCCTGACCCGCGCCATGAAGCGTGAAGGGAATGTATGGATCCGCGTTTTCCCTGACAAGCCTATTACCAAGAAGCCCCAGGAAGTACGTATGGGTAAAGGTAAAGGTAACCCTGAATACTGGGCTGCGGTAGTAGAACCAGGCCGTATCCTTTTCGAAGCTGATGGTGTATCCATGGCTGTAGCGAAGGAAGCGCTGGAGCTGGCTGCGCAGAAGCTGCCGATCAAGACGAAGTTTATCGTTCGCCGGGACGTAACTCCTTCTTAAGAGACCGGGGCGCCGCGTTGAGTGTTGTGCCGGGGGAAAGAAATTTAAAATTGTTAAAAGATCATACGATGTCAAAGAGAATCGATTTTGTAAACAGCCTGAAAGACCTGAATGAAGCGGATCTGAAGGCACGTATCCAGGAAGATGAATTGCGCCTGAAGAAGCTGGAATTTGCGCATGCCATTTCACCGCTGGAAAACCCGATGAGCATTCGCTCTTTGAGGCAGGATGTCGCCCGTTTGAAGACGGCGCTGACCCAGAAACAAGCTGTAAAAGCATAATATTAGAATTAGAATAGCCGTGCTGCCCCACCGGGTTTAAAGCGGCCCCTGGGAAACCAGGGCA
>JAATFV010000094.1 GCA_015655015.1 Chitinophagales bacterium
AGATTATTTTTTGTCATACTGTATACTGCTCATTCCGGACTATATACAGATCATTCCGGGTTATATATACAGATCATTCCGGGTTATATATAGCGCAGTCGGGGCCACAAAACTGGCTGACCGCCCCGACCCTCCGGCCTACCGGTCATTCGCACATACCCATAAAAAACCCCGTCCTCTTCCGGGACAGGGCTGCAGCTTCCGCTGAGAAAATTCTTTAATTGGTAGGCAAAGCAGCAGCATCCAATATCACTACTTTGGCTAAAACATAATCGCCGCCGGGAAGACCCGGATCACTCCCATCAACGGACCGATAACCGATCGTTACAGTCGATTTCGAATGAAATGCATTATAGGTCACCCCAGCCACCTCTTCCGGCAAAGCATCATAAGATACCCCCCCGTCAAAAGAAAGGTACACCATCACCGCTCCGTTGCCAACAATCACGTCATCCACTTCCGGAACATTAAGATTGATAGCATAATAATTCAGATTGGTATTATCCCGGGCCCAATCCCCGGGCAGGATCTTATAACTGGCGGAAAACCCCTGGTCCACCACCTGGGTCACCTCTTTCTTACAGGCCCCCATGGTCAGGATCAATAGGGCCAAAGCGAAGATAGTTGTGGTCTTTGTCAATACTGCATGTTTACGCACGTTAATGTTTGTGTTTTTTAAGGTGTACATAGTTAGGAGTACAACGTGTTTCTAAAAGGACGCTACGGGCATCATACCGTTCCGGCCGCAGAAAACGCAATCTGCGCCTTATGCGACATAGACTCCGACGGCCGGTCAAAGTTTAATCGGACGCCTGAAAAAATGCTCCGGACATTGCAGCACTGCAAATTGCATGCCCTTATAATCCGGGGCAGGCAATCATTCCTTATTTTTGCAGCTTCATCAATAAATAGTTATATCATGATCATTCAGCATGCCCACACAGATAAAGACGGCAGTTTTTATATCGGAGCCCCCTCCTCCCCTACGGCACAATTAGTGTATCATATGGAGGGAGAACATAAAATGATCATCGATCACACAGAGGTGGCTGAATTGCATAAAGGCGAAGGCATCGGTAGACAGCTGGTGGCCGAAGCGGCAAATTATGCCAGACAACACCAGGTAAAGATCCTTCCGCTCTGTTCCTTTGCCAGGTCGGTTATGAAACATTCCAAAGAATATGAAGACCTGCTGATAACAGCTGCAAGCTTATAATCGCAGTCCGCCAGAAACCGGTAAACGCTATTTATTTCCTCCCCCATTCCGTAAACTCTCCCCCCGCATCGAACATATCTACCTTCCCCTGCTCCCAACGCCGGAAGTCCCTCCGCAAAAAGGCTTTATTTCTTTGCGTCAGTTCCGCCGGATCCAGCGCCGACAGATCAGGCTTCCCCGCATTCACCCAGGCCGTATACCAGAAAGCCGCCGTCTCGGCTATAGCGCCACGCAGCTGTTGTTCAATCATCCCCTGCAGCCGTTCATGATAGGCAGCAGTATATTCCCGTGTATGCACCAGGTCCCCGAATTTGTTTTTAACCGGATTCCCGACGGAATCCAGCAGATATATCCTATTCTTAGGCAGGGACGCTGCCAGCTCGCGGTCCACCGCCAATACCTTTTCCGCGAGACGATGGGTAGAATCCACCATCTGCCAGGTCTCCCGGACAACATTGTCAATATATCCCGCGGGGCCTGTACAGAGATTATACCCATCCCCGAAGAGCTCCGGCAACTGCCCTTCCCAGAGAGCATGAATGCCCTTCTGCCCGGTTAACTGCCCGTCATGATTCAGCGCCGTATGCAATGGCATATGTGCATCTCCGATATAATGCCCCAGGTCTGCCGCCAGAAAAAGGATCTCCGCCTTCCTCTTCCCCTTCATCGCTTTTGTCAGCTTATCCATCACTTCCGGAATATACCAGGGAAGAATACCGGACTTGTGCAGAACACTATCGGGATAACGGGCCTTCGCCTCCTGCATCGTAACAGGCAGGTTCGTTATGATGCTTAAGCTACCGTAAGACTCAAGATTGATATAATGCCGCGGAAACTCCGCTTTGTCATTGATCGTATACTTTCTCAGATCAGGCACGACAGCCTCCTCGGTGATAAAATCAATATGATTGTAGAAGAAGGAACGCATCTCCGGAGGCAGGGCAAATACTGCAGCCCTGTTAATATGCTGATGCCCCCAGGCGCCCCAGGCAAATACCAGGGAGACCCCGGCTCCCATAAGAGCCGCCAATAAAATTAATTTCTTCATCTCCTAAAGGTAGTAGAAAACTCATTTCTTCCCCTTATTCTTCAACACTATAAAGGGCGGCCCTTTCTTAAAATCAACGGAGGAATTTATAAAAGAAGGACCTACTGAGCAGTTACCCAAAAGAATATCAGGTCTGCCGTCTCCGCTCATGTCTGCTACATCCATGGTCATCCACCGGCCCGATCCGGTTCCGGGCACGCTGCAGGGATTGAATTGAAGGTTTCCCTTGTTTTGCAGATAGACAAACCCTTCTTCAGGCTGATGCCCGAAGTCCGGGAAAAAAGAGATGGCGGCTATGCTTAAATTACCGCTGCCGTCAAAATCCCGGGCCATGGCCCGGTAACAGCCATTTATGGGAAAGAAGTATTGTTGCGCGAAATGAGCAGCCCCGTCATTCATGAAAATATAGACTCCGTGGTATGGTTTCAGCACCGTGGAGAAATCCCCGTTATCGCCACAGGTATAGAGGATATCCGGGTTGCCGTCCCGGTTAAAATCATCCAGCTCGAAACAGGTAGAGCCATAACTGGGCGGGAAACGCAGGATTGGCTGCTCCAGGAACTGCCCATGTCCTTTATTCGTATATAAAAAGATCCCTTCATCTCCCTGGGAGAACAAGACCCAGATATCCGGAAGACCGTCATGATTATAATCCTGGACCACCGCCCGGATAGCCCCCGGGACGCTTCGCAGGACATGTTTTTCATACTGTCCGTCCCCTTTGTTCTCCAGCCAGGAGAGCTCCCCCTTTATAAATCCGAATTCACAGACTACGATGTCTTTTTTCCCGTCGCCATTCAGATCGGCGCTTGCAATGTTCACAGGTCGCATCAGCCCATTATATACCGATGATTTGTCAGCGGAAAGGGTCTGTCCGGTTATGGTAAAACGGTCAATATGACCCGCCTTTGCATTATTGGGTGCAAAAGCTCCTATATTACAAGCGATAAAAGAGGTAGAATCCGAGACCATATCAACCAAAGACCCGCCAATTTCCAGACCAGGCAATGGATGCAGCCGGTCATCCCATCGGGAAAAGGAATGTTGGATAATATCTGCCGTAAGGATCTGGCGGCTGGCAGGATCATATTTTACAAAACAGGTGGCCGGCAGGGCACTATCCGGCCGCACAGGCATTTCTACCTTAAAAACAGCCGTATCCGGACGGATAGGATCTTTACGTTGCTGTGGCGGCAGCGTATCCGGTGATAAAGCCGTATAATAATCGATGATAGCTCCCCAATCCCGGGGAGACAAAAGAGGCTCGGCAGGATAAAAGCCCCTTCCGACATTTGGATCCGCGCTATTGTTGGGATACTTCTTATACAAATACTCAAATATCCCTAACCGGGGTCCCATTTGAGGCAGGACCCCATTGCCCCAGGTACCGGCATCCAACAGATCCGGCGATGGCAGCATATGGCAGGATTGGCACCACTTTTCTGCCAGCTCTTCTCCCCGGGCGATATTCTCATCACTGACATCTGCATGCGAACGGTTCTTGTTGTAGGTTTTCACCGCCGCAGACCTGCAGGAATCCATCAATACGATCCATGAAAAAAGAATACCTCCAATCAGCAGCATACAACCAGGGATTTTCTTCTTTGCCATCAGTATTTAAATTAGAGCTCTTATTGCCTTTTTTGCCGTCACAAAACAGAAAGAGGTGGCAAACTGCCGCCTCTTTCTGATAAACTATTTTACAAGAAATACACAAGGTGATACACAAATAGTGATACACCATCAACAACACGCAACACT
>JAATFV010000110.1 GCA_015655015.1 Chitinophagales bacterium
AAATAGCCAGATGGCCATGATGACCGCCATCCACTTCAATATGCCGCTCCAGGTAATATTTAAAAATGTTCAGCTGGCCCGGAGCCTCTTTGGAAAGATCCTGCACGATCTGCAGGAACATGTCGGGAATCAGGTCCTCCCTGCCAAAAGTAAAAACAGCCGCAATAACATGTAATTTGCCGGATGCGATCGTGCTGAACGTAAACTCCATGAAATCCCTCGTGGCTTTATCAGGCACATGCCCCGCAATGGCCATCTCCAGGGACAGCCCCTCTGCAAGAGCCTGCAGCAGGCGGTTTACCGGTCTTATATCTGCACCGGCTTGTTGCATGGCGCGCAGGTATAGCTCGAAATGGCTGGTACGTTCTCCTTTTTCATCCACGTCGCTTTCCTCCCCAACTACTATTTCATTGATCAGGTAGCGGGTATTGGCACTCCCCCTGGGCACCCAGGGAATGCTCACCACCGTCAACGCCTGCTGCAGCGCTTTGAGCAGGGACATAAAATCCCATACGGCATAGACATGATGCTCCATAAATATTCGCAGGGCAGCAGAACTCTGTATATGCTGATAGACAGGATGATCGATGAGACGGTTACGAACAGGGTTCAACACTTCCTTCAGGGCGGTTATTGACTCAGACATGTCTTGTATTTATTGAGTTACGGATTTTATTCACGAATTGTTTTGCTCCAGCCGCGGCGCCTTTCCCTTTGAAGCCGGGCGCCTTATTTCTTAGAAGCGTTGACGATCACCTCCGCATCCCCATCCGGAGAACCTGCAATAACCACATCGGCCATATTGATAAAAAAACCATCTTCCATGACACCCGTTATCCCGCTCACCTGTTCATGCAAAAGAGCCGGATTATCAATGCTCCCAAAAGAACAATCGAGGATGTAATGACTATTATCCGTCAGAAAGGGTTTATTGTCCGTCATACGCATTTTGGGATTGCAGCCCAGGGCGGTAAGCCTCCGCATGGTCAGCTCCCATCCGAACGGAGTTACCTCCACCGGCAAGGGGAATTTCCCCAGTTTGGTCACCAGTTTGCTTTGGTCTACTATAATGATATAGAATTTCGTAGCAGAAGCTACGATCTTTTCCCGCAACAAAGCTCCTCCCCCCCCCTTTATCAGGTTCAAATGCTCATCCACCTCATCGGCGCCGTCGATCGTAACATCCAGGTGATCGATCTCGGAAAAAGGGATAAGGGGGATTTGCAGCTCCCTCGCCAGGGCCTCCGATTGTTTGGAAGTGGCGATAGCCCGCACGGACAGGCCATTCTTTACCAGCTCCCCGATCCCCTGGATGGCCCAGTAGGCCGTAGAACCCGTACCCAGCCCCAGGGTCATGCCGCTTTTAATATACCCGATCGCTTTGCCGGCGGCTATCTTTTTGCCATTTATAGCTGATTTTTCCATGATTATAGATGTTAAGAGAAAATAAATTGAGACAGCAAGATAAATAACTATCAATTATTTAGAGGTTCCGGAAACGCTTTTTTGGCAAAATCCGGGCGACGGGGTAGGAAATTTGACGGGAATCCCTACCTTTGTCTCATATTCTCTCCAATGAACCATGCATTCTTACATAAAACTTGTTGTTGTTGCTGTTGTAAGCAAGCCTTGGTTATTTGGGTGGAGGATGACCTCTTATAAAGCTGATTAAACTGTCAACACAATATTTAAAAGCTCCACCAACCGTGGAGCTTTTTTTATTTATATACCTACTTATGCCAACAACGTCTGACCTCATTGCTCATACAGATCTTTTAACCGGTGTTCAGGCCCTGGAAAAAAAGATCGGACATACCCCCCTGCACCACATCACCCGTCTTTTTCAAAAAAAGAACGTGCAGATCTATGCCAAAAAAGAATGGATGCAGCTATCCGGAAGCGTGAAAGCCCGGGCCGCTTATAATATCATCCGTAAAGCAATTGAACAAGGTGATCTCTCCCGGCAGCGGACATTGCTGGATGCCACCAGCGGCAATACCGGTATCGCCTATGCGCATATTGCCAGCCTGTTGAATATACCCGTCGCACTCTGCCTTCCGGAGAATGCCTCGAAAGAGAGAAAGGAAATCCTGCAATCCCTGGGCGTACGCCTGATCCTCACGTCCCGCTTTGAAGGAACAGATGGCGCACAGCAGGTCGCCAGGGCGCTCGCGGAGGACGACCCCGAAACCTATTTCTATGCCGATCAATATAAAAATGAAAATAACTGGAAAGCGCATTATCACACTACCGCACCGGAAATTTTCGGGGAGCTTCCCGGCATCACCCATTTTGTAGCCGGGCTGGGAACTACCGGCACTTTTATAGGCACCGGCCGCCGGCTAAGAGAGCTGAAGCCGTCCGTACAGCTGATCTCCCTGCAACCCGATTTTGCCCTCCATGGACTCGAAGGATGGAAACATCTGGAAACAGCCATCGTTCCCGAAATCTATGACCCCGCCGTGGCTGATGCCAATTATGAGGTCAGCACAGAGGAAGCGCATGATATGATCAAAGCTGCTTACCGGTTGGAAGGTCTGCGATTAAGTCCTTCTTCCGCTGCTAACCTGGCAGGCGCCATTAAGATCGCCGAACAGCTGGAAGAAGGAACACTGGTCACCGTCCTTCCGGACAATGCGGATAAATACAGCGAGATCACCCAAAAGCTTATATAAATGTCAAACAGATAGTTACGGTCATTCAAACTTATATAGACAATCATTCAAAAACGATTACCACATGATCATCATCGAGCCTCCCATCAGACAGCTATTGGTTGAAGACGCCGTCAACACCTTCCCCGACGAATGTTGCGGGTTCCTCTTTGGCAGAGAGGAGACAGATGGCACCCGGGTCATTATCGATATCCTGGTAGTAGATAATTCCAAACAAGGGGACAAAAGACGACGTTTCGAGATCTCCCCGCTCGATTATATGACAGCCGAACAGCATGCCCTGGATCATGACTGGACCTTGCTGGGTGTATATCACTCTCACCCCAATCACCCCGCCATCCCATCGGAGCATGATCGCGTTGCCGCACAGCCTTATTTCTCCTACCTGATCATCTCCGTTCTGAATAACGAAATTATCACGCTCCGTTCCTGGCTGCTGAATGAGGAACAACAATTCGAAGAAGAAAAGATCATCGATTATCAATTCACATAAAAAACAACACACAATATGGCAACGGTCATCATTCCCACTCCATTAAGGAAATTCACGAACAATACAGCAAGACTCGCCGTCAGCGCCGGCACGATACAGGATACCGTCAACGAATTGACCCTGAATTTTCCTGATCTGAAAAAACATCTGCTGGACGAAGGCGGCAATATCCGCTCTTATGTCAATATTTTTGTCGGCAATGACGACATCCGCAACCTGCAGCAGGAACACACCGCCGTCAAAGAGGACACCGTGATCAGCATCGTCCCCGCCATCGCAGGCGGCGCCCCGGATGCAACATTCTCCGGCAACGGCGCTTCAAACGGCGCCTCCCCCACAAAACAAGACGCCCCAGCCCCCAACGCCGCCGCCGCCTTCACCAGGGAAGAGCTGGCCCGTTACGACCGGCATATCATCATCCCCGGATTCGGAATGGAAGCCCAGCAAAAATTAAAAGCGGCTAAAGTGCTGGTAATCGGATCCGGAGGGCTTGGCAGCCCCGTATTATTATACCTGGCCGCAGCAGGAGTGGGTACGATCGGCATCGTCGACTTCGATGTAGTCGATGACAGCAACCTGCAAAGACAGGTGCTGTTCGGTGTCAATGAGATCGGCAAGCCCAAAGTAGAGGCAGCCAAAAGAAGGCTGGAATCATTAAACCCTTACATAAATCTCCGGATCTACAATACCCACCTCAATTCCCAAAACGCGCTGGATATTATCCGCGACTACGATGTCATTGCCGATGGCACAGACAATTTTCCAACCCGTTACCTCGTCAATGATGCGGCGGTATTACTGGGGAAACCGAATGTATATGCCTCCATCTTTCAATTTGAAGGACAGGTATCCGTCTTTAACTATAAAGACTCCGAAGGTTATCCCGGACCTAATTACCGCGATCTTTACCCCACCCCTCCACCTCCCGGCCTGGTGCCCAGCTGCGCAGAAGGCGGCGTATTAGGCGTCCTGCCGGGTATTATCGGCAGCCTGCAGGCGCTGGAAGTGATCAAGGTGATCACCGGCGTAGGAGATACCCTCTCCGGCCGCTTTTACATCTTCGACGCGTTGAATTTCGAAAGCAGGACCTTCAACATAAAAAGAAGGGAAGACAATCCTGTTAATGGTAAAAATCCCACGATCACAGCGCTCATCGACTACGAGCAATTCTGCGGAATGCGGGCCGTCGAAGAAAAAGCATTGAAAGAGATCACCGCCAAAGAATTATACGACTTACAGGTGAAAGGCGAAAAATACCAGCTGATCGATGTACGGGAACCGCACGAATATGATATCGTCAATATCGGCGGCGAATTAATTCCTTTGGGAACGATCATCAACAATGCTGATTCCATCGCCGGCCGCATCGACAGCAACAAAAAAGTGATCCTTCATTGCAAAATGGGAGGAAGAAGCGCCAAAGCCATTCGTGCGCTGGAAGAAAAGTACGGCTTTACTAATTTATACAATCTTAAAGGAGGTATCCTTTCTTATATTGATGAAGTCCAACCGGAATTGACGAAATACTAATATCGGCAGCCCCTATTTTGTTTCTGAGAGGAAAACGGGCATGCGGGATCATTGGTTCTGAGCAGGTCCTTTTGGGTGAGCAATCCATGTAGCCGACCGGTCATCCACGTACCTGCAGGATCCCCTTTCACGTACGGCCCGATACAATGCCTGATGGCCACCAGGAACTGGAGCGCTTCCTATTTATTTATTGCTTTGTACAGGCGGTTTTGCAGAAGTATAATTTCCTGCGATACCGCCTGTCTTATTGCAGGCCCCCTTGCCGGCCGAATCATAGGCCGTTGAGACCAAAAGAAGGATAACGATCCCGATAAAAGAAAAAATGGCCAAACGTTGCATAAGCTTACACTTTAAAAGTTCCCGACACCACCGATCCTCTTCTTTTTATTTCCTGATCCCCTGGCCACCGCTGAACCAACAAGAATAAACAACCACCTGTCCTTCCGTCTAATTCGAGCCTGCCACCAGGGTATCAGGAAATTTCCGGCAACGTAAAAAGGATGAAATTCCTCCCGCGCCGTATGATGAAATAAAGGTAGTATCCGCACTTCTAATCTCCAAACAATTAGTCTACTATTTTTGTAGACTTTTAAAATACTTTTCCACATTCCCGGGAAACAGGCGCCTCAAGCCCTCCAACAGCCGGCCCAAAACCAGGCTGGGAAAGGATATTCGCACACACCGCCCCATCTCATCCGAGATCCGGATTGACATGACTATCAGTTGGCGAAATACAGGCGGCCTGCCCCCGGTCAATACCCCAGCAGGCGTTCAATAACAGTAGTAACTTTGCCGGAATTAGGCAACATAGCATTTTCGAGGATAGTATTCATAGGCACTGCGGGAAGATTTAACGCGCCCATTACTTCCACCGGTGCGTCCAGGTAAGTAAAACATTCTTTGGAGATCCGCCAGGCCAATGCTTCCGCAAAAGAATTATTCTGTTGCTCCTCCGTAAGGACCAGGCATTTCCCATGCCGGCGCACCGTTGTAAAAATAAGTTCCTCGTCCAGCGGATACAAGGTCCGCAGATCGACGACCGCCACCTGCCCGGGGAAATTTTTGGCAGCCCCCCTGGCCCAGTACACCCCCATCCCATAAGTGATAATACAACAGGTCTCTCCGGAATCTGTCATGTCCCCGTCTGCCTCCAGAACAATATTGGCTTTACCGAGGGGTAAGATATAATCGCGGGAAGGCTCTACCGTCTTGGCTTCATCAGTGCCGGGCACCTTACTCCAATAAAGGCCCTTATGCTCCAGCATTACGACAGGATTGGGATCCAGATAAGCGGCTTTTATCAGGCCTTTCATGTCAGCAGCATTGGAAGGATAGACCACTTTGATCCCCTTGACAGACAATAAGGTCGTCTCGATGCTGCCGCTATGATAAGGGCCCCCGCCTCCGTACGCCCCGATGGGGATCCTGATCAGGGTCTGAACGGGGAATTTTCCGTGGCTCAGATAACAGGACTTGGAGATCTCCGTCACCAGCTGATTGAACCCCGGATAAATATAATCGGCAAATTGAACTTCCACGATCGGTTTCACGCCCACTGCGCTCATCCCTACGGTAGACCCGATAATATAAGCTTCCTGGATGGCCGTATTGAAAACCCGGTGATCTCCGAATTGTTCAGCCAGGGTGGCTGCCTCGCGAAAAACACCACCCAGCCTCCGGCCTACATCCTGTCCATATAATAGTGCTTCCGGATGCTCTTCCATGATCTCGCGGATAGCAAATAAAGCAGCATCGACCATCAGCACTTTTTCACCCCCTTTCGGGGCCCTTTCTCCTTTCTCTTCCGTTACAGGGGTCGGTACAAAAACAAAATTGCCCACAGTGGCCGGATCCGGGTCCGGTGCAGCGATGGCAGCCTGAAACTGTTCTGCTACCAGCAGGGCAGCCTTGCCTTCCATCTCCTGTAATTCAGCCTCTTCTACACCCAGCCTGAGCAACCTCCCTCTCAATCCCGCATGAGGGTCCAGGATAGCCTGCCGCTCAAGATCTTCCGGACTCCGGTAAAATTCCTTTCGTACCCCGCTGGTATGATGCCCCAGCAAAGGAACTTTAGCCTGCACCAGGTAAGGACGTCTCCCACCCCGGACATCCTGGATCACCCGACCCATGGCTTCATAACTTTCCTGGAAATCGCTTCCATTGATCCGCAGCCTGCCCATTCCTTTAAAGCCGGCCGCATATTCATAAGCATCCATACTTCTGGACTCTTCAGAACGAACGCTGATCCCCCAATCATTATCCTGCACCAGGTAAATAACCGGCAACTCTTTCAGTACGGCAAATTGAAAAGCTTCGCTCACCTCCCCTTCCGTCACACTGGCATCGCCTAAAGAACAAACGACCACCGGAGACTCATCCTTCTCCCCATTACGCAGCAAGGCAGATCCAATAGTCTCCAGGTAACGAAGTCCCTGCGCAATACCAGTTGTGGGAATGGCCTGCATGCCCGTAGCGCTGCTTTGATGAATAATACCGGGCTTATCCATCCCCCGGTAATTGGGATGAGCATAATATTCCCGTCCTCCGGTAAAGATATCGGTCCCCTTTGCCAGGAGCTGCAGCATTAACTGGTACGGCTCGAATCCCAGCCCCAGCAATAAACTTTCATCGCGGTAATAGGGACTCACCCAATCACAGGGCTGCAAATGAAAAGCGGTAGCCAATTGAATGGCTTCATGTCCCCTGGAAGTGGAATGAACATATTTACAAATAGAGCGATTGTTTTCATAAAGGAGGGCCATCTCTTTAGCGGTGCACATCAGGCGATAGGCCCGGAGTAAGATATCAACGGTTATCATGGATGAAATTTTCGGTAAAAAAAATGCCATTCCGTGTTCCAACAGAATGGCATTTACCTTCAATATGGCGAAATTTATTTTATTTCTAACGTCAGCAGGCTATCATCTTCAATGAACCCTTCCAGCTCATCCCCTACTACACACTCACCAACTCCTGCAGGGGTGCCGGTAAAGACCAGGTCTCCGATATTAACGGAGAAATAATTGGAAATATAGGATACTATTTTATCAAAACTATTGATCATCAGATTGGAACTTCCCTGCTGCACCAGCTCTTTATTTTTATAAAGGCAAAAGTTAAGATCTTTTTTATTCTTGATGTTTTGAAGAGGTATCCACTTGCCGATAGCGGCAGAATTATCCCAGGCCTTGGCTTTTTCCCAGGGAAGACCTTTTTCCTTCAGCTCATTTTGAATATCACGGGCAGTAAAATCGATGCCTACCGTCACGGCATCATAATACTTACTGGCAAACCTATCCTGAATATATTTTCCATTCTTGGATATACGCAACACCAGCTCACACTCATAGTGCAATTCATTGGTAAATTCCGGGTAATAAAATGGCGTATGGGCCTGCAGCAATGCGCTCTTAGGCTTCATAAATATGATGGGCTCGTCCGGGACCTCATTATTTAACTCTTTGGCGTGAGCCACATAGTTACGGCCAACACAGAATATTTTCATATTCAATCAGGGTTTTTAAATAGAAAATTCTTTACTCAGTTCTCATTCGGCCTGAAAAGACCCCCGGGTACTCGCATAGGTATATTGAATATAAAACATCTACTGATTAGGGATGAATGCAATATTTATGCGAAAATAAAGATTCCCCTTTACAAATCATAGTGTAAAATCTATTTTATTGTAGTTACTCATCGTCCTTTCAATTCCGCTGGTGGCAAAGCTTTCAATTAGTTCCACCGACTTATCTATCTTTTGCCTCACCAGGGGTAACTCCTCTTCCGCCCACCTGCCTAATACAAACTCCACCTGCCTGCCCTTGGGGAAATTATTGCCTATGCCAAACCTCAGTCTGGGATATGCGTCGGTACCTAGGACCTCCTGGATATTCTCCAGACCATTGTGTCCGGCCCCGCTCCCCCCCGGCCGCAGCCTGAATCGGGTAATCGGCAAAGCCAGGTCATCGACAATCACCAACACATGCTCCAAAGCGATCTTCTCCTTATCCATCCAGTATTTGACGGCCCTTCCGCTAAGATTCACATAGGTCGTGGGTTTGATACACACCAGGATCTGTCCTTTCCACCTGACTTCCACCATCTCGGCTAACCGCTCCACCTTGAACTGGCCTTCATTCTTCCTCACCAATGCATCTGTCACGTCAAATCCAATATTGTGCCTGGTGCCGGCATACTCGGCTCCGATATTGCCAATGCCTACTATCAGGAACTTACCCATAAAGGGAGTTTATTTATTACAAACCGGGCTCCGCCCGGTAAAATAACAAAAACCCGGTTAAAATTTAACCGGGTTTCCACTAATAATCTAATTTATTTTTTGGCAGCTGCAGCCGGTTTAGCAGCCGCAGGAGCCGCTGCAGCAGCAGGTTTAGCAGCGCCGGCAGCAGGTTTAGCACCAGCAGCCGGAGTGCCGGCAGCTTCTTCCTGTTTCAGCTGACGGGTCAGAACAATGGAAGCAATGGGAATCCGGGGAGAGTTCAGGATCTCATAGTTATTCTCCTTTACGTCTTCCACCCGTACGTTACCGTTCAATTCCAGGTTCGTCAGATCCACTTCAATATTTTCCTTTAAATACTTAGGCAGCGTCTTGATCTTTAACACCTTCATCTTAGTGATCAGCTTACCGCCATCCTTCACCCCTTTGGCAGCGCCGGTGAACTTGATCGGAATGGTCGCGATCACTTTTTTGTCCTCTACCAGCTCCAGGAAATCCACATGGATCAGCTGATCACTTACCTTGTCGAACTGCAGATCCTTCAATATGCATCGGTAAGCCTTACCTTCTACCTTAACTTCCGCCAGTTGGAACTCAGAAGTATACACCAGTGTTTTAAAAGATGTCGCAGGAGCTGAAAAATTCACTTCCTTAGCACCCCCATAAATTACACCGGGCACTTTTTCCTCAGAGCGAAGTAGGCGGGTGGCTTGTTTGCCCAGTCCGGTCCTGAGTTGTCCTTCGATTGTAATCGTCTTCATTTTTGTATGTTTATTTAAAAATTACGCTTGATTCATCTTTTGCGCCGGCCCCGCATCCTGTTCCTATTCACATCCGGACCATCACGGAAGCTCACCTACTTATAAGCTCACCTACTTATTCCGCAATTGCGAGTGAATGAACAATCCGGTAATACTCCTGTTCTCATGAGCATTCCGGATAGCTACTGCAAATAATTCCGCCACACTCAATACCTTGATCTTCGGACTCTGCCTCTTCAAAGGGATCGTGTCACATACCACCAGCTCATCCAGTACACTGTTCTCAATGTTGGTATAAGCATTCCCGCTTAACACCGGATGCGTACAGAGGGCTCTCACACTCCTGGCTCCTTTTTCCATCAACAGACCCGCTGCCTTTGCCAGCGTCCCTCCTGTATCACAAATATCATCAATAAGAACAATGTCCCTGTCCGTAACATCCCCGATCACCACCATGCTCGCAATTTCATTAGCCCGTTTCCGGTGTTTATCACAAATCACCATTTCCGCATTAAAATAGGAGGAAATTTCCCGTATGCGATTGGCGCTACCCACGTCAGGGGCGGCAAAGGTAAGGTTTTCCACCTTAAGTTGCTCAATGTAAGGGATAAAAATAGCAGAACTATCCAGGTGATCCACCGGTATGTCAAAATAACCCTGTATCTGGGGAGCATGCAAGTCCATCGTGATGACACGGTCGGCCCCTGCAGCAACTAACATGTTGGCTATCAGCTTGCTGCCTATCGCTACCCGGGGCTTGTCCTTACGATCCTGGCGGGCATACCCATAATAGGGGATCACCGCCACCACTTTATAAGCCGAAGCCCGCCGGGCTGCATCGATCATTAATAACAGCTCCAGAATATTGTCCGAAGGGGCAAAAGTGCTTTGCACCAAAAAGACCATATCCCCACGGATGCTCTCGTCAAAGATCGGCTGGATCTCGCCGTCACTAAAATGCTGAATGGTGATTTTACCGGAAGGCTGACCAATATTCTGGGCGATTTTCTCGGCCAGGTACCTTGAGCCCGTGCCGGAAAAGATTTTAGCGGAATGCTGCATAGATTAGTGAAATATGGCGCGAAGATATAAATGAAAAAAGAATACCAGCCAACCATGCCAAAAATAATTGATAGGTATCCGCGTATAAAGGAAAAAGCCAGGCCATCCACCGCTGGGCAGATGGCCTGGAAAAAATTCAAACAGAGCTTGATCTAATTAATTAATGACCTACAGACGCCAATTGTTGCTTGGCGGGGGCGACCGTAGCCGTCTTTACGACCTCCCTGGAAGACGTTTTAGCGTTCAAAGCATAAAAAATAGAGGAGCAAACGAAAATAGAGAAAAACAGGGCTACCACATACATGCCGATGCAAAACAGAAAAGGCTGCCAGCCGCCGATTGCGTTAAAAGTTGTTCGTTTCATTGGATTTTAAGATTAGTTTTCAAAGGGATATTCAAAAGACAATATATTTCTATAACGAAGAAGTTTAATCCTTATTTTAACATCCCGTTACAATATCGAAAATAAAGACTAAAACCGGTTTATGCAAGGGCAAAAATACTCAATTAAGGATTGGGCAAAAGACGATAGACCACGCGAAAAACTACTCAGTAAAAACCCTACCGCCCTGAGTGACTCCGAACTGATTGCCATCCTGATCCGCAGCGGCACCCCTGACCGCAGCGCGGTTGAAGTCGCTAAAGAGATCCTGCAGCTGGGCGGAAACAACCTCCAGGAACTGGGAAAAGTCTCCATACGGGAATTAATGAAGATCAAGGGAATCGGCCAGGCAAAAGCTGTCACCATCGCCGCAGCGCTGGAATTGGGCAGACGCAGGCAAGGCGCCCTGTCCCTGGAAAAACCCATCGTAAAAAGCAGCCGGGAAGTGGCCGCCTACTTACGAACCACATTAAGCGATCTCCGGCATGAGGTCTTTGGGTGTCTTTACCTCAACAGGGCCGGAAAGATCCTGAATTTTGAGATCATCAGCCAGGGCGGTCTCACAGGCACCGTAGCCGATCCCCGGCTCATCCTTAAAAAAGCCCTGGAAGAAGATGCTGTCAGCCTCATCATCTGCCACAACCATCCCTCCGGAAGCCTGCACCCCAGCAAGCAGGACGAAGATCTCACCGCAAAGGTCCGGGATGCCGCCCGCCTCTTCGATATCAAGCTATTGGACCATATTATAGTGAGCGAAGAAGGATACTACAGTTTTGCCGATCAGGGATTGCTCTAAGCCAATCAGAGATTGTCCTAAGCTAATCAGAGATTGCTCTAAACCGAATAGGGATTGCTATAAGCCGATAGGAATTGCCCCAAAGGAATGCGTCCGTCCTTCAATCTCCCTGATCAGTTCGTCCACCCCGGCCGGGAAATTCGGTCGGGAAATTATGCCTGCGCAGTAGGACCGCCAAAATTCAGCGGCAATTGCACCTCCTCCAGATCCTGTATCTTCCCATTGGCCGTCTCAAAGCGGGTTAAATTGTCAGTCAGGGCCTTCATGAAACGCTTGGCATGCTGTGGAGTAAGAATGATCCGCGATTTCACCTTGCTCTTGGGAGTGCCCGGCATCACATTCACAAAATCGATCACGAACTCGGCATGGGAATGAGTGATGATAGCTAAATTAGCATACTGCCCTTCTGCAATTTCTTCACTGATCTCGATATTCAACTGGCTATTAGGCTGCTGGTTATCTGACATACAAAAATTTCGGGCAAGATAGAACAAATAGAAAAAGTTGCCAAAAGGCCTTGTAATACATCCACTCCCGCAAAACGTCCGGCATCTATCGGCAATAACCCGCAAATCCACCACCCATTTTACCCAAATACCCGTAGTGCATTTCATCCGCCCAAAAATCATGGCGCATCCCACCAAACCCGGCTCGCCGTCGTCACCCCTCTCTGCTCAGGCTGCGGATTCGTAAGCGTCTCCGTAAAAGAATAAGGCCACCTCCTGGGAATATAATTCACATAGGCATTTTGCGCCAATGTCAGCTGAGGAAAGCCCGTGCGCCGCCAGTCATTATACGTTTCAATTGAAAGAAAATCCGCCACATATTTTTCCGTAATGATCTGTTCCAGCGCATTGGCCGGCGTCAGCAGCGGCCGCGTAGAAATATACCCCTTCCCGGTCGCCGTTCCTATCCACAACAGGTCCATATGAGAACCGATAGCCGCCTCGTAAACGGGCTGGGCGGCAGCAGCTCCCGCCGTGATAAAAACAGCCTCCGCCTTAATGAACAGCGCTTCACTATAGGTCATCAGCGACAAAGCAGCAGCAGCCCCCGTACTGTTATATACATTCAAAGGAAGATATCCTCCATAAAACGTGTTCACAGAAGAATAAACCGTATAATCAGAAGCCGGCCCTGCACCGGATTGCCTGCCCAGGTAATTCCCCCCCTTCCCTCTCGAAGCTAGCATCGGCAGCCTGGGATCCTTCCGGCTGATCAGCGAATCGATGAAAGATTGAGCCATTACTACCCCGCCTGCCCCGGGCAGCGTATTCTCATGCCAGGGATTTTCGTCTTCTGCGCTGCCGGAGTAGGACACCGCTGCATTATCCCCATTGGAGGCAAATCCCTTCTGCAAAGCGGTCAACGCGCTATTCGCCTGTGCACTGGCCGCATGCCCCGGCGCCCTGGTTAGCCGGAGATAATACCTTGCCTTTAACGTATAGATAAATTTCTTCCAGGCCTCCATATTCCCGCCATAGATCAGGTCATCCCCCGCAGGAGCGATCCTACTGGCCGGAAGCGTTATATAATATAAGGCGCTATCCAGCTCGTTCTGGAGCCCCTGATAAATGACTTCCTGCCGGTCATAGCCAGGCTTTGGAATAACAGCTGGCTGTAAAGCCTGCGCATAAGGGACATCATTCCAGAGATCCGTAGTAATGGCCATATTATAGGCAAACAGTGTTTTGCCGATAGCAGCGTATTGATAGTGCCCCGCCGATTCCGCTTCTGTTATCATTACACGCAGGTTCTCAAAAACATTCGGATACAAAAAAAAGCTCCAGGTATTGTCCACATCCTTATCCGTGATCATATACGTATCAATGCCGGGAGCCGCCTGATTGAGAGACAGCTGCTGCATCCAGTAAGCCATCACCATTCCGGTATACCCGCCCGCTATCTGTGTCGCCACCGTAAACTCTACCGGAGCCAGTATCAGTGATTCGGCAACGGTTAATGGATGATTGGGATCCCTGTTTACATCCAGGAATTTTTTACAGCCCGTACCGGCGAACATAACACCGGCAAGTAACAGGAAGATTGTTTTCATGGTAAGGTATATTTACAGCTCAGCTTTTAATCCCACGATAATAGAATGATTGGAAGGAACATTAAAACTGGAAATCCCCTGCCCGTTGCCACTGCCGGCCAGGCTTACTTCCGGATCAGACCCGGAATATTTTTTATGAAGGATGAAATTGGTGGCGGTCACCGTTAGCATCAGCTCTTTCACACCTCTTCCTTTCAATAGGGAAGAAGTTATATTATACCCCACGGATGCCTGGCGTAATTTCAGATAGCTGCCATCCTCCACAGAGCTCTCATCCGCCAACGGAAATATTTTCTGATAATAGTTCTGGGTCAGCGCAACAGGAGTCCTGTTTTGCCTCCCCGTGCTTTGAATAATACCATCGAAGACCCGGGTCGTTCCCCTGGCAGCTGTTCCTTCAGCAGTACCATAGTTGAATAAATAATGATTGTCCAGGTTCAGGACCTTACCCCCATCCCTATGATCCAGGACAATGGAAATACGAAAGGACTTCCAGGTGATCGTACTGGTCAATCCCCCTGTCCAATCAGGCGTGACATTTCCGATTACCGAATTGTCTCTCGCTATCTGGGGATAACCTTTATCGCTTAATAATAACTTACCGGTGGCGCTGTCACGGAGAAAGGCGTTCCCATAAATGACTCCATAAGCCTGGCCGGCAAAAGCGAAAATACCCGGATGTACAAAGCCTGCAAGCGGGATCGCATTTACACCCGGCGCCAGCCTGGTCACCTTGTTCCTGATCCTGCTATAATTCACCGTCAGATCCCAGGTGAATTTCCTGGTCCTTATGGGAGTAAAGCCCAGAACAGCCTCGATCCCCTTATTATCCATATCGCCCGCATTAAGACTGGCGGAGGAAAACCCCGTTCCCGGAGCGAACGGCGTACCGGGAGTTAACAGGTCTGTGCTCTTTCTATTGAAATAAGTGAGATCCAAAGAGATCCTGTTTTGAAAGAACAGGGTTTCCAGACCTGCCTCGAATTCTTTCAACGCTTCATTCTTAAGCGGGAAGCCATAGGTAGTGGTAAGCTGGTAACCATTCAGCCCGTTCACCGGAAAGGAAATATTGCCGACGGAGTAATGGGTATAAGGATTGCTGAGAGAATATGGCTGTACATTATCATTACCCACTACAGAATAAGATAGCCGGAATTTGCCGAAATTCAGCAACGAGCTCCCCGTCATGCCCAATGCCCTGGTAAAGACAAACCCGGCGCTGGCAGAGCCATACGGATAAAATTGCCGGTCCCGGGATAATACGGAGCTGCCATCATACCGGCCGGTCAGGTTCAGCGTGATCATTTTCCGGTATTCCAGGATCCCCTGCGCATAGAACCCCACTTTCCGTTGTTGATAATCAGCATAGGTAGAGCTGATATTGCCGGCATTGCCGATATTATAAAAAGACGGTATCGATAATCCCGTCCCCTGAATAAAATTAGTGTTGCTGTACCTGCTGAGAATATTGTTGCCGGCTAACACATCGACAAATAATTGAGGCCCCATCTCCTTCCTGGCTTCTACAATAAGATCATTATTGAATTGCTGGAATTCATTCGTGCGGCTCCAGATCCTTCCGTCAGGATAACCCGAAACGATCCCCTTGTTCTCATGAAAGCCCGTTGTGTTCGCATACATATCCGCTCCCAGCCTTTCCGTGACAGTAAGCCAGCTTAAGGGATGATAGCTAAAATTGACAACAGGAAGGATACGGTCCGTCTTATCATCGAGGCCGGCATTATTTACCAGCCAGTAAGGATTATTATGAGCGGCCCAGTACACCTGCTGCGTTCCGTCCGGACGTACATCCGGCAACGGGTTCCAGGAAATGGGAGCCGTATAGACAGTCCACAGCGGATTCTCCATGCCTTCGCCTTCCGGTAAACGATGATTATCGGAATGGACATAGGTAAACTGAGTGGTCAGCGTAAGACCCTGTAGCAGTGTCGCTGCATATTTGACAAAAAAGGAATGCCTGCTGTAATAAGTAGAAGGTTCGGTACCGTCTGTCTTCCGGTAAGAATAGGAAGCCACGTATTGGCCCCTATCCGAAAAACCGCTCACCGTAACATTGTTATCGGTAGTATGGCCCGTTGTAAAGAAATCCTTTACATTATCTCTCTTCTTTACCGGTATACCGCCCACGGTCAGCGTATCGATCAGCGGGCCCCAGGAGTACGGCGTCAATGCCCCCCGGTTGCCATCTATATAGACACTATCCAGCCCCTGCGCAAATTTATCCTGGAACCTGGGAAGAATGGGGTTCTCAAAAGAATAGCTGCTGCTGAAATGAAGGACGGGTCCCCCCGCTGAGCCAGGTCCCACACCGTTCTTCGTAACAAGTCCCACACCGTTCTTTGTAGTGATAACAAGCGCGCCCCTGGCCGCAGAGGCCCCATATAGCGCTGCAGCCGCAGCTCCTTTCAATACGGTAATACTTTCGATAATATTCGGATCGATATCTCCGGCCCTGTTGACCGTGCCTCCGGCAAACAAAGCATTATCCGGATTCCCCGCTTCCGAATTATCCATAGGAATACCGTCTATTACAAACAAAGGCTGACTCTCCCCTACCAGCGAATGGATACCCCGGATCGTTATGCGGACGGAACTGCCCGGCATACCGCTGGAATTAGTGACCTGTACACCGGCAACCTTACCGGCCAGCGCATTTTCGATATTGCCCTGTCCCGCATCGGTTAGCGACGCTCCTTTCACTTCCTGTTGGGCATAGGTAAGCAACCTTTTTTCCCTTTTTATCCCCAGGGCTGTTACAACTACTTCCGGTAAGCGAACAACGGAGGGTCTTACCGCATTCGAATCGATCCCACTCCCGGTAATTGCCTTGATTTGAGCGGATGCAGGCAGGTAATAACAAACCAGCATCCCTGATAATAGCAGCGATTTTCTCATGTGGACACTCTAATTTATCTACAACAGGAAAAAGATAATTATGAAAAGTTTTCAGTTGAAATTTTGGCCGGGAAAAAAACTCTTACAGTGTATAAAAAAGTCGCTTTTGCCGGCCTCTAAGCTTTGGCTTGGTAGGTCATAACCGGAATAGTACCTTTGCGCCATGGAATTATTAGACGGACAACTCGTTTCCCGAAAGATCAAAGACACACTCCGGCTCCAGGTAGCCCAATTGACCACAGAAGGCAAAAAAGTTCCCCACCTGGCTGCTGTCCTGGTAGGAAATAACGGAGCCAGCGAAACCTACGTTGGGGCCAAAGTAAAAGCCTGTGCGGAAATAGGTTATAAATCCACCCTCATCCGGCTCGAAGACACGATCAGCGAAAACAAGCTGCTGAATATCATTGAAGACCTGAATAATGATGTGGATGTAGACGGGATCCTGGTCCAATTGCCGGTGCCAAAACATATTTCGGATGAGAAGATCATCAATGCGATCCACCCCTCCAAGGATGTGGATGGATTTCATCCTATTAACATAGGTAAGCTGGTGCAGGGACAGCCCACCTTTATCTCTGCCACCCCCCATGGCGTCCTGCTGATGCTGGAACACTATAAAATAGATACAAAAGGCAAACATGCCGTGGTGGTAGGACGCAGCAATATCGTCGGAAGGCCGATGAGCATCCTGCTGAGCAGTAACACTAATACCGGAAATTGTACGGTCACCATCTGTCATTCCCATACCCGCAACCTGAAAGAGCTATGCCTGCAGGCCGATATTATCGTAGCTGCGCTGGGACGTGCGGAATTTGTGACCGCCGATATGGTAAAAGAAGGAGCTATTATCATCGACGTAGGCATTACCCGTGTTCCCGATGCCAGTAAAAAAAGCGGTTTTGCCCTCAAAGGCGACGTAAAGTTCGATGAAGTAGCACCCCGTTGCAGCTATATTACCCCCGTACCCGGAGGAGTTGGCCCCATGACGATCGCAGCCTTGATGAAAAATACCTTCATGGCCTGCGAAGAAAGAAATGGGAAAGTGTTGTTTGATTAATAAGTTGTTTGATTAATAAAAGGCCTGTTTGATTAATATATGAATTATTACTATACATGGAATTGATGTCAGCAGCGCAGCAGGTAGGGGTTTTGCCTGTAATGGAAGCTTTTTATACGATCCAGGGAGAAGGCTTTCATCAGGGAAAAGCAGCCTATTTCATCCGCCTCGGCGGTTGCGATGTAGGCTGTGTATGGTGTGACGTAAAGGACAGCTGGGATATCAACCGTCATCCCCAACTGCCCGTAGCAGAGATTGTCGCCGCAGCCAGCGCCTGGCCTGGCCGCCTGGCCGTAGTAACGGGGGGAGAGCCCCTGATGCATGACTGCACGGCGCTGACCAATCAGCTGCACCAGGCAGGATTCACCACGAATATCGAGACCTCAGGGTCCTGGCCATTAAGCGGAGAATGGGACTGGATCTGTCTTTCCCCCAAAAAATTCAAAGCCCCCCTTCCGGAGATCCTGCCCCTGGCGGATGAACTGAAAGTAGTCATTTTCAACAAAACGGACTTTGAATGGGCTGAACAATGGGCCGCCCGGGTAGCCCCGCATTGCAAGCTCTTTCTCCAGCCCGAATGGAGCAAGTCCGCTGCTATCACCCCCCTGATCATCGACTATATCAAGAACAATCCCCGGTGGGAATTTTCCCTCCAGCTTCACAAATACATCCAGGTACCCTGATTCAACGCTCCCGTCAGCACGCTCTTCTATACCGGAACAGCCATTCTGTTAACCGAACGCTTCCGGCCGGTCTCCGGTTGCCAGTTATTTAATCAGGATTTCAGGGCAGGGGCCTAATAAATCTTTATAACATACGTTTTAGATTTTGATTCGTAATTTTCTTGTATGAATCGCGCAAGCGTTCTCGAACACCATTAAAAAAGACTAATATACCCGTGAGTAAAAACCGCATCTCTTTTCTTCTACTCCCTGTCCTATGCCTCCTGATGGCCTGGCCGGCTTCCGCCCAGTACAATCCTGACAAAGTGAACAAAAAAGCCGCCCAGCTTTATTCGAAAGCACTGGAACTGGCGGAATCGGATAATTTTAAAGGAGGGATCGAAGCCCTGCAGCAAGCTGTTAAGATTGACAATAAATTTGAAGATGCCTATCTCTCCCTGGCCGGTATGTACGGAGAGCTGAAAAATTACCAGGGCGCCATCCTTAACTATGAAATGGCAAAGGCTATCGATAGCATCTATTTCCTCGATTATAATCTCCCCTATTCGATCAACCAGGCAGGCCAGGGTAACTTTGAAAAAGCCTTGGAAGCCGTAAAAATATTCCTCACCATCACCAACTTAAACGAGACCAGCCGGAAAGCCGGCGAATACAGGCAAAAATGTTACCAGTTTGCCCTGGATTATGCCCAAAACAAAAAAGCCTCCGATTATAAATTTGAATTGCAGAACATGGGGGACAGCATCAATAGCTCCGTATCGGAGTACTACCCTACCATTACCATTGACGGAACCAAGCTGATCTATACCCGCCGTGTCAACAACTTCAACGAAGACTTTTACGAGTCCGGACGGCTGAACGGCTCCTGGAGCAAATCCCAAAGCCTGGCCGGGAACATCAACACCAACCAGAATGAAGGAGCGCAGAACATTTCCCAGGACGGGCAATGGCTCATCTTCACCGGATGTAATTTCCCCGAAGGACATGGAAGCTGCGATCTCTACATATCCTATCTCACCGCCGAGGGATGGAGCACACCGGAGAACCTGGGAGATAGCATCAACACCGAAGCCTGGGAGTCAGCCCCTTCCCTCTCCCCCGATAAAAGAGACCTCTATTTTGCCAGCCGTAGACCCGATGGTTTTGGCGGCAGCGATATTTATGTCAGCCACCGGCTGCTAAACGGCAACTGGAGCTCCCCGGAAAACCTCGGCCCCGTTATCAATACGGGTGGAGATGAAGGCACCCCCTTTATCCATGCAGACAACCAAAGCCTCTATTTCACCTCCAGCGGCCATCCCGGTTATGGCGGAGACGACCTCTTCATATCCAGGAAAGGCCCCAAAGGCATCTGGGGAAAACCGGAAAACCTCGGATATCCCATCAATACTATTGAGAACGAAGGCAGCCTCGTCATTTCAGCCGACGGGAAAACAGCCTACTATGCCAGCGACCGCGCGGACAGCCGGGGCGGCCTGGACCTCTATACCTTTCAATTACGCAATGATATCCGCCCCGCACAGACCCTATGGGTAAAAGGAAAAGTATTTGATAAATCCACCCGCAAAGGACTGCCCTCCAGTGTCGAGCTCACCGACCTTTCCACCAAAGAAGTCATCAGCAAATTACAAACCAGCGAAACAGGTAATTACCTCATCACGCTGCCGAAAGGAAAAGATTATGCTTTTAATGTGAACAGGAAAGGATACCTCTTCTTCTCCGAAAACTTCCCGCTTAGCCAGCAGCAGGGAGACACCGCCTCTTATACGATCGACATCCCCCTTCAGGCCATCGAAGCCAATGCAGCCATCGTATTGAAAAATATCTTTTTCGACCCCAATAAATATGAGCTGAAGCCTGAGTCGCAGGTAGAGCTGGACGAAGTCGTTCAGCTGATGAAAGACAACCCCACCGTAAAGATCCAGATCAATGGCCATACAGATAATTCCGGCAAAGCCGCCGACAACATAGGCCTGTCAGAGAACAGGGCTAAATCTGTCACCGCTTACCTCGTGACAAAAGGGATCAGCGCCGGCCGCCTTTCTTTCAAGGGTTACGGAGACACGTTGCCCATCGCGGATAACTCCTCGGCAGAAGGACGGGCGCAAAATCGCCGCACCGAACTGAAAGTCGTCAGCAGATAACGAAGTTTCCAGCCTGATCAGCCCCTGCCCTCCTCCCGCCATTTTTTATCCACACTCCCTCCTGCTAATTTTTTTAGTTTTACCTTTACCCTGCACCATCTCACCTCCCCATGGAAAATGATCTTTTATATCAATTGGCCCTCTCAAAGGTACCCGGCATCGGCCCTGCACATGCCAGGAAACTGATCAGACATTTCGGTGAAGCCAGGCCCATTTTCCAGGCCGGCAGGCCTTTATTAAAAAAGGTCTGCGGTGAGAATCGTGCCGATGCTATCGTACAGTTCAACGAATTTCAGGAGATAGAAAAAGAACAGTCCTTCCTGGAAAAATATGCCATGCGCTCCCTTTTCATCACGGAGAAAGATTATCCGCAGCGCTTGCTGAACTGCGACCAGGCGCCCATTCTTTTATTCTATAAAGGCAATGCAGACCTGAATAACACAAAGATCATATCGGTAGTGGGCACACGCAGCCCTACGGAATACGGGAAGCAGGCAGCTGCCATGCTGATGAAAGAGCTGGCGTCTTCCGGAATATTGATTATCAGCGGCCTTGCCTATGGTGTCGATGCCATTGCGCATCAATCGGCCCTGGACTATGGCCTGCCGACAGTAGGCGTCCTCGGACATGGATTGGACCAGATCTACCCGCAGCAAAATGCCCCGCTGGCCAGACAAATGGTACAACAGGGAGGCTTGCTTACACAATTTAATATTGGTTGCGGTCCCGAAAGCTATAATTTCCCTACCCGTAACAAGCTGGTAGCCGCCATGAGTGATGCCCTGATCGTCATAGAAACAGCTTCCAGAGGAGGCAGCATGCTGACCGTAGACAACGCCCTTGCATTCAATAAAAAGGTCTTTGCGCTCCCCGGCCGGCTCAATGACCCTAAAAGTGCCGGCTGTAACGCGCTTATCGCCAGTGGCAAGGCCTGCCTGCTCACCGGGGCGCAGCAGCTCCTGAACGATATGAAATGGAACGATACGGTCAAAAAGCCTGGAACACAGCAGACTGCGCTATTTCCGACGCCTTCCGATGAATCACGCTTATCGGAAGAAGAAAAGAAAGTGCTGCAGCTTCTTCGCAAAAAAGGTATCCTAACGCTCGACGAGCTGGCTGCGGGCAGCAATCAACGCAGCGGCCCCCTTTCCATGGCCCTTCTCAACCTTGAATTGCAGGGATGGATAGACGCCCGTCCGGGAAAAAGATACCAGCTTAGGGCATAATCCAGCCTCCCCCCCCTAAAAATCATCCAATTTTTACGAACTTTTTATAACCCATTAATTATCAATTACTTTCAAAACTTTCACACTAACCCTCCCCAAACACCCCCCCACCCCCACCCTGCACTCCCACCCCTCACCGCTCCCCCCGGCCCTCACTCAGCAGACCTCCCCGGGCTACCGGCATGCCCCTGCAGGTTCTCCATTATAAAAATTTGGACCGCATTTATCCCCTGCACTATCTTTGCACATGGCAAGAATAAATCCCCCCACCAGCAGTTCAAAATCCCCCTCAAAGTTTTTCGGAGACGGTCTCACGTTCGATGACGTATTGTTATTACCGGCTTTTTCACAGGTTTTACCCCGTGAAGTAGATATCCGCAGCAAGCTCACGAAAGAGATCACCTTAAACATTCCGATGTTGTCGTCGGCCATGGATACCGTGACGGAAGCCACCCTGGCGATGGCCCTTGCACGCGAGGGGGGCATTGGCATCCTGCACAAGAACATGAGCATTGAAAAGCAGGTGGAACAGGTAAGAAAGGTCAAACGCAGCGAGAGCGGACTGATCATCGATCCGATCACCCTGCACGAAGAGGCAACGATCGGCGACGCGCTGAAACTGATGAAAGAGAATAAGATCGGAGGCATCCCCATCGTCGGAAACAACAATACCCTCGTAGGCATTCTCACCAACCGGGACCTTCGTTTTGAAGATAACAAACGTCGCAAAGTGAGCGAAGTGATGACCAAAGAGAACCTGATCACCGCCCCGGAAGGGACAGACCTGAAAAAAGCGGAAAAGATCCTTCAGAAATATAAGATCGAAAAGCTCCCTGTCGTAAACAAGCAGGGCAAGCTGATCGGGCTGATCACCTACCGGGATATCCTCCAGCTGACCAGTTACCCGAATGCAGTAAAAGATGCCTATGGTCGCCTGTTAGTAGGCGCCGCACTGGGTATCACCAAAGATCTGCTGGACAGGGCAGGCGCCCTTCAGCAGATCGGAGTAGACGTGGTAACGCTGGATAGCGCTCACGGCCATCACATAGGGGTCATCAATGCACTGAAATCATTAAAAAAGACCTTTAAGAACCTGCAGGTGATTGCCGGCAATATCGGTACGGCTGCCGGGGCCAAAGCCCTGGCCGATGCAGGAGCCGACGCCGTAAAAGTCGGGATAGGACCAGGCTCTATCTGCACCACCCGTATCGTTGCCGGAGCCGGCGTTCCCCAGATCACCGCCGTCATGGAAGCGGCTTCCGCATTGCGGTCTACCAACATTCCCGTCATCGCAGACGGAGGCATCCGTTATACAGGCGATATGGTAAAGGCCTTGTCCGCAGGAGCGAATGTGGTGATGATGGGCAGCGTATTCGCCGGTGTGGAAGAAAGTCCCGGCGAAACGATCATCTACGAAGGCAGAAAATTCAAGCAATACCGCGGCATGGGCTCTATCGGAGCCATGGCCCAGGGTAGCAGCGACCGGTATTTCCAGGACGTAGAAGACGATATAAAGAAGCTGGTTCCCGAAGGCATCGAAGGCCGGG
Source organism: Chitinophagales bacterium (assembly GCA_015655015.1). GTDB lineage: Bacteria > Bacteroidota > Bacteroidia > Chitinophagales > Chitinophagaceae > Puia. The sequence goes on from JAATFV010000110.1 coordinate 23,566, forward strand.
TCGCCTTCAAAGGCAATCTGAATGAAGTGGTCCAGCAATATGTCGGCGGTCTGCGGGCAGGGATGGGCTACTGTGGCGCCAAAGACATCAAGGCATTACAGCAGAACTCCCAGTTCATCAAGATCACCAGCGCCGGCATGAAAGAAAGCCATGCGCACGACATCGAGATCACCAAGGAATCACCGAATTACAGCCGATAATCACCGGGACATCCTAAATACTCAAGACTTGAAAAAGTTCAATCCGCTCCTGCTGTCTTTATTATCGGGGTTGCTGTTATTTGCTGCCTGGCCGGTGTCTCCCCTCACCTTTTTGATCTTTATAGCGTTCGTTCCCCTTTTATGGCTGGAGCAGCAAATCACCAGCCGGAAGAAATTCTTCGGCTGGACCTATCTTACCCTGGTCGTCTGGAATATCGCAACGACCTGGTGGGTATTGAATTCCACCCTGATCGGCGGCGCCGCCGCCATACTGGCCAACTCCCTGCTGATGTGCGTTCCGTGGCTCCTCTTTTATAACATAAAAAAGAAAAGAGGAGACAAGATCGGTTATACCGCCCTGATCCTGTTCTGGATGACCTTCGAATATATCCATCTCAACTGGGAATTGAGCTGGCCCTGGCTCACGCTGGGAAATGTATTTGCCAGCCACCCAAACTGGGTACAATGGTATGAATATACCGGCACCAGCGGAGGAAGCTTATGGATATTGCTGGTAAATGTCCTGCTGTTTTTGCTGCTGCGGGAAAAAGTTCAACAATCCCGGTGGAATACCCGGCAGATAACGCTCATCGGGATCCTGCTGATCATCCCGTTGATGATATCCTGGTGGACGACCACCAACAAAGGACTATCGGAATTCAGGAACGCTGATCCCAACATTATCCTCGTCCAACCCAACGTAGACCCCTGGGATGAAAAATTCGTGGCAGGAAAAGAACAGGCCCAGCTGCAAAAGCTTATCCGGCTCAGCGAGTCGCAGATAGACAGCAATACAGCGCTGGTAGTCTGGCCGGAAACAGCCGTCCCGGTCGCCATCAATGAAGATGAGATGAAGAGCAATTATTTCATGGCCCCGGTATGGGACTTCCTGAAAAGACATCCATCCGTTAACCTGCTTACCGGCATAGAGGGATTTCGCTTCTACGACGAAAAAGATAAGAGCCCATATTCCAGCAAAGTCCCGGAAAGCAACAAATACGCAGACTCCTACAATAGCGCTGTCCTATTGGATAGCAGCCATTTCCAGGTATATCATAAATCCAAATTAGTCCCCGGAGTGGAGACCCTGCCCTCCTTTCTGAAATTTATGAGCCCCCTCTTCGATAAATTCGGAGGCACTACCGGGGGATATGCCCGTCAATCGGAAAGGACCGTCTTGCAAACCTATAACAGCTCGTACCATGTCGCACCCGCCGTCTGTTACGAGAGCATATACGGCGAATTCATGTCCGCCTATGTACGCAACGGAGCAGACCTGATCGTAGTCATCACCAATGACGGCTGGTGGGGCAATACGGCAGGCTACCGGCAGCACGAAAACTATGCCCGGTTACGCGCCATAGAGACAAGACGCTGGGTAGCACGCAGTGCCAATACCGGCATCACCTGTTTCATCGATCCTTCGGGTGAAGTGATCAATCCTCAGCCCTGGGACAAAACAGCCGTTATCAAAATGGATATTCCGGCCATCCGAAGCCTTACCTTCTACGTGAAATACGGCGATATCCTCTCCCGGCTGGCCATCGCCGCAGCGATTCTCCTGCTGGTCTGGTCACTTATAACAACCCTGTTATCCCGGCAAAAAAGAAAACAGCGTGTTTAAAACAATCCTCCATCAGTCATTCACCCTTTCTTACCAGGTAACAGGAAAGGACCTTCCCGTAGTAGTGCTGCTCCATGGCTTTGCAGAAGATGGCACGATCTGGGACCAGCTGACAACATCGCTGAAAGATAATTACCGCCTCCTCATTCCCGATCTGCCAGGCTGCGGAAGATCGCCCTTGCCCGCAATACCCGAAGCAGGCATCCCTCTCGAAGATCTTGCCGGCCTCCTCATAGCTCTCCTGGACGCAGAAGACATCCAACAAGCAATCCTGATCGGCCACAGCATGGGAGGTTATATCACCCTGGCCCTTGCAGAAAAATATCCGCACCGGCTAAAAGCCTTTGGCCTGTTCCATTCCACGGCCTATGCCGACAGCGACGAGAAAATAGCAGGCCGGAGAAAAAGCATCGAATTCATCCGGAAGAACGGCGCCCCGGCTTTCATACGGCAATCCACCCCCAACCTGTTCGCGGAAAGCACCCGCCAGGAACACCCCGAACTGATCAACAGCCTGATCGATCGGTATGCCTCCTTCGACCCCAATACCCTTATCCTTTATCAGTTAGCCATGATCAGCAGGCCCGACCGGACCCGGGTATACCAGCAATTCAACGGTCCCGTCTTATTCATCCTGGGCCAGCAGGATGCTCTCGTTCCCTTGCAATCGGGACTTCAGCAAACACATATGCCCCGGGTATCCCATATTCATATCCTCGAAAATGCCGGCCATATGGGCATGCTGGAAAACAGCGACGGCAGCCGCCGGATCCTCCATGATTTTTTACGGCAGTATTGAGACCATATTGAGACAGTTTTGAAGTTGTATTGACAGTCAGTCGTTACTTTTGCGAATGAATAAAATTATTTTAATAACCGGCGCCACTTCAGGCTTTGGAGAAGCCACCGCCCGAAAATTCGCCGCAGCCGGTGGATATGATATCATCATCACCGGCAGAAGAAAAGAAAAGCTGGAAGCCCTGGCCGCTTCTCTCCCCGCCACCGTACTGCCCCTCACCTTCGACGTACAGGATAAGACAGCCGTCTTCACGGCCATCGATCAGCTCCCGGCCGCCTGGAAAAAGATCGCCCTCCTCATCAACAATGCCGGGCTTGCCCTGGGCAGGGACCTTTTTGAGGATGCCAGCCTCGATGACTGGGAAACGATGCTCGACACCAACGTAAAAGGCCTGCTCTATGTGTCAAAAGCCGTTACACCGCTCATGATAACACAGAAAAAAGGCCATGTCATCAATATAGGCTCGATTGCGGGCAAAGAGGTCTACGAAAAAGGAAATGTGTATTGCGCCAGCAAATATGCCGTAGACGCCATTTCCAAAGCAATGCGCATCGACCTGCTGAAACACCATATAAAAGTAACGGCCATCCATCCGGGCGCCGCCGATACGGAATTCTCAAAAGTCCGTTTCAAGGGAGATAAGAGCCAGGCTGATAAAATCTATGAAGGTTACACTCCGTTGAGCGCAGAAGACGTAGCAGATGCCATTTACTATTGCGCTGCTACTCCCCCGCATGTATGCATCAATGAAATGAACATAACCTGTACGGCACAGGCAAATTCTTTTTATTTGCATAAAGACGCCTGATCCGGATCCCGAGATACACCAGGCAGATAGCCCGTCGATCTACCTCGGCAACGGCCACCGGCCCATCATCCTGGCAGGGTACCTATGGCGCCAGCGATATCCTGATCTGTATGCCGGCCTTCGTAGTCGTGATCGGCGGCGTAGTGGATATCTTCGGAGTCGTCCGCTGCTGATCAAAATAGAATTTTAAATTGATGCGGTTATTCAATACATAGTCCAGGGATGGCGAGATCCTGATCACCCGTTGACCTCCTGTAGGCAAGCTGGCATTCTGATCCAGGTAACTGCTGGAAGTGGCATCATCCCGGATGCTAAAGTCCAGCCGGAGCGTAAGGTCATTCGACGCATTTTTGGAAGCAGTGCCGGGAGGCGCCCCGGGAGCTCCATTGGAAGGGTTCGAAGGGGTCTTCCCATTGCCCGCCACTTTCCATCCGAATGGCAGCCCTACCCCCCGCTTACGGAAGCCGGCCCCAAGGGTGATCTCCGAGGAATGCGTCTCGCTCAGCTGAAAATCGATCAGGCTCAGGCTCAGCTGACGGGACTTGCTATACCCTACCTTAGCCTGCATCTGGTTGACAAATTGCATATCCACATCGATCAGCGGAGCAAATTGTTCCGAAATAGTAATATTCGGCACCTGGTAATAGGGCACAAAATTGCCGCTAAGCGTGTCTATAAAACCAGGCTGCCCATATCCCCTGGGATCGGAATAATTCAATTGCGAGCTGAAACTGTTCATGCTCAGCGTACTCGTATAGGAATTGGAGATCACCAGGTTCGTAAAGATCTTATTGAACCAGGGCAGCTTACTTAACCCGTTATAGGTAAGATGCCAGTTCGGCTTGGGCAGATAACCTGAAAAAGGATTGGAAGTCACCCCGCCGCCGCTCTCATTGAGAAGAGCGATCTTATCAGGACTTTTACCGGTATAAGCAGCAATAAATGCCGGGATCAGCACATCCTGCGCATACCTGCCATACCCTACTGAATAGCCATCCGATCCTACCAGCCCGCCGGTATATTTATTGATAACGCCCAAACGGGAGGAAATAATGGACCGGTAATTTTCAAACTTCTGGAAAGTGCCGGACAGCTCATTCGGCTTATACTTCTCAAATAAAGTATTGAACGAAATAAAACTGACGCTAAAGGTCCCGGCAATATAAGGATTCAGCCTGGACAGCCCGGCCCCCCCGGCAGTATCCTTATATAATTCGGAATAATTAGACCCGAAAGTCTTATCGAAATTGATCGTTATATGCAGATCCCGGACCGGTTCCAGCGTACCGGTAATATCGATCTTCTGAGCATAACTTATCATATTCTGATTATTGAAACCCGTATCCGTGGTCAGCAATCCCCTCTTACCCAGCTTATTTATAAAATTGGTATCCGCCCGCTGACCAAATACATACTTCCACCCCGGCTGATTGTCCCGCAGGTTCATTCCCAATACCCGGGTACTATCCAGGAACCCAAATATGGTAGAAGAAGAATTATCCGCATAGTTGATCGTGATATGCTTCAGGGACGTTAATATCTTTGCCAGCGCCTTGGGTACCCCGTTCAGCTCAACAGGCTGTTTCGACGGGATCGCATTTTTACTGCGGGCCGTATCCTTGCCGGTAGCCGCAGGCTTATTAGGATTCGGAGGCTGGTCCAGCCCGCGTAATAATTTCCATTTCCCATACAACCGGGTAAAATCCAGATCGGCCAGCACCGTCCTTTGCTGCGTATTCTGAATGCTGTTCCCCAGGTAGGTAGCCAGCTGAGAAGCCCCTGTCCAGGTATAAGTAGCCGAATATCCCGCCCGTATAGTCGTCCAGTCCAGCAAAGGAATCTTACTGGTAGGCAAAGTATACGTAGCATTCGCACTTTGATTATACATGACCGTCCGGCCGCCTTTAAAAAAATTATCCCACATACGCTTACGGCCCTTGCTATCCAGCCGCCCGCTGTCTTCATCCACCCAGGCATTATTGGTAGCCGTAAAATCGATGGCCAGGGACCTGGTCAGATCCCATCGTAACGTATATAACCTGTCGAACGTAAAGAACTTGTTATAGGTCTCCGGCAGCAGATTTTTGGGACCGCCTATATCACGGGACCGGTAAGCGCCGAATTGCCGGTTTACATTGGCCTGAAAGCCCAGGGTCGTAGGCAGGGGATTTAAATTGAAATCCCTGAACAGCGCCAGCCACGGTGACTTCGTTTTTATCAATTTCTTAAACGGCTCCCAATACTTGGCTGTATGCGTATAATTATATGCCAGGGTAGCCTTGTTCGTGATCAGCTCATCCTCGACAGCCAGCGGACTGTGATGCTCCGAACGATTATAGGAATAGCTGACATTGAGATTCTCGATGCTCCATATCTTCAGCTTCTTTCCACTGGTATTGTTCTTGTGGACATTCGTAAAATTCACGGTAGTCACCGTAGTCTGATCCACCGCCTGCTCCTTGATCGAATCCTTTTCAGCCGCCGGAGCCGCCTTGATCTTATCAGCCAGCTTAATATCCAGGTCGAAAGGATCGTATTCAGGAGTGCTGGTAGTCTTTGTCACGCCGACATAAAGAGGCACGGACATAGCCGCTTTTTTAGGCAGCAATTTCCCCAGTTCCAGGTTGGCCGCCACATCCACCTCCGCATTATTATCATAGGAACGTTCATTCGTACTCTGATCGATCGCTCCAAATCCGGCCGTTCGCTTACTTCCCGACACCGTCATCGTACCAAAATCGGCTAGTTTCATATCCACCTTTCCTACAGCCGCCCATCCCCCCTTCGTGCTGATATCCGTCAGGCGAAGCTCGTTGAACCAGACTTCCGTACACACCGAGGGCTGCTGCGCGTTCTCTACCCCTAGAAAAATGGCCTGTATGGCGCCGAGATTGGGATTACCCAAAATGGCATAGACCCTCCCTCCTGTATCCGCCTCTGTGTAATAGACATTACTGGCGCCATTGTTATTCCGATTCACCTTTAGCTGTACCAGGCGGCTCAGGGAAAGATTGAGATTATTGGCCTCGGGCCAGATATCTGTATCCAGCGTAGCGCCCCACCTGGTCTTTTTGATGGGGATCCGGACCTCATAATAATTACTCACAAAATCACTCCCTATTCGTACGATCGCCGTCAGGTCATTATCATTCAGATTATCAATAGGACCGGCAGATTCCGCATGAATGAACATGTCCATCGTTCCATACCGGCGAAGGTCCTGGCTGGTGGTCTTATAGACACCTCTTACATCCTTGTTCACCAGGTTGCAGATCTGCAGGCTCATGGCCTGTTCATTCAGCAGCAGGTTGACATTGTTATTGCTCAGCTCCTGCTGCCTGTTCACACCCGGAGGAGTTACGTAGATAATGGGGGTCCGGGAACTGTTCTGTTCGATATTAACGGCCGTTACATTAAAAGTAGTTGGACTATTGGCGGGAAGGAGCGTATAGTTCCCCGTTGTGTCTATTACATACTCGAAACTTCTCCAGGAATTCCGCACCAGCTCCAGCTTGGCAAAACGACATACCACCGAATCGGTGAAACCCGTAAGGTACATCCGTATGAACTGAATGGATTTAAAATCGGGGATATTACCGACTTTCTGAGCATATTCCGATATGGGTATCCGGAACTGATACCAGGTCTGTGAAGCCCCCCCGCTGGGCGTAAAGGTCTGCTTGTCCGTAATAAAATTCTGACCCACATTCATGCCCGAAGGAGTCAGGTTCACCTGGTATTCGAAATACTCCTCCAGCTCATTCATCGTATTATCCTTGTTCAGGTCTTCCTGGTCCGGATACAAAGTATACGCGGATATAGTATTCTGACCCGATGTCGCTATCGGCGAATTGCCCTGGGGATTATTCACATCTTTATAACGGCCAAGGACACCTGTCTGAGCAGCATCATACTTCGGATCCCTGTAATTGGTGAAATTATCGTTCGACGGATCGGCCAATGCATTCTGATAGGCAGCCGACCCGACCCCATACCTCGCAGCCAGCGTATTGAGGTAATTGGCGAATTTCGTCTTTTCCGAACCATCATCCATTCCATCCAGCCCTACATCCTGGAAAGGCCGGTCAGATGCGTCATTGCTGAAAGCCGTCGTTACCTGTATCGGATTGGCGGGTATCCTGCCCCAGACGGAGCTGCTGTCGATCGAGGCATTGATATTGGGAGTGTTCAGCCCATTCTCAAATTCCTTTTTCCCATCCCGAAGAATATCTTCGCTCACGCTGCCCAGATCAAAATACAGCTGACCTCCCGTCGTATTGCCGGGACCGGATGGATTAGGCAGGAAAGGACTTTGCATCCAGAACTGAAGCACCTCGATATTATTGGTCTCGAAATCCGTCTGATCGATGGCCCGCATGATCCCTCCCCAGCGCTTCTGGGGATTCAGTAATTTTCCGTTAACACCTACGCTGCCCGCCCTGGCATCAAAATTATAGGGCCCTTTATCCGTAGGATAATAAGCCATATCGAATGTGATCAATTGAGCCTGCCCTGTCTGAACCGTCTGCTCAGGAAAGAGCTGCTGCACGTTGATCGGGGCGACCCTCGGATCCAGCAACGTATTTTCGTAACGGTCCGGGTTATTGGCATTGCTCTTATCCTGTAAAGTAGGCTCAATGTTATACCAGGCCAGCTTGGCGCGGTTAAATCCATAATCCAGGGAATCCTTCAGGCTTCCTTCCGGAAACAATCCATTTCCCTGCGGAGTAGACGCCAAAGACCAGCTCGTCAGGGGGAACCGGAGATCGATAGAGCTGGTGGAGCCTTCGAAGTCATCGATATACACCGCGCCGCTGGTGCCCTTACCGATCTGCGGAGGATGTCCCGGACGCAGAATAGCAGCTTCGCCGTACGCATTGATCGTGCTCATCTCCTTGGTAGTGTACAGGAACTTGTTCATGGCGCGGGTCAGCTGGGGAAGCTGCCCCCGGTAGTTGATATCCACTCCATACATCGTATTGCGGATAGGATCTTCCCCATAATTGGTCTTGCTGAAAAAAGGCCGCTCGTTCAGCCTCTCCATGGTCCCGCCGATATTCAAAGACTCCGTAGCCGTATTCCTGGCCAGGTAATCCAGCCGCACTCCCATGAAGCTGCGTTGCTGCTGCCCGAAACTGGCATTGTTCTCAAAGGATACATTCACCGCCACGCCGGAATTGATGATCGCCTGGTTGATGATCTGTACCGTCCCCAGGTTATAGTCCACCACATAATCCACATTTTCCTTAAGCGTCTGTCCCCCGGCCGTCACCACTACGGAACCCTGCGGCACATTATAGGCGCCCAGGGAAAGATTGGACGTGGATTGTCCTTTGGCCGTCCCGCTGAGGATATACCGGTCTACGTTGGCAAAAGTCTGGGCCACCGCCTTGATCGTATCGTATAACTGCTGAAAAATATACTTGGCCTTCAATGCCGGTGAAGCCCCGGAGAAAGCGAGCGTATCCAGATCCTGTCCGAAAGGCTCCAATACGGGAAATATGATCCTCCCCTGGTTCGACAGCACCGTATACCCTTCCAGGTAGTCAAATATCCCATCCGGCTGAGGGTCGTTGTGCGCATTCAGCCGGTCGAGGTTGAGCACCGTCAATAAAGGAATATTCTCCTTCGGCCCCTCCGGCAAATACCTTTTTGTACCCTTACTGGGCTCGTCATACATAATATTAAATTGAAACCCGGTCTGTTGAATATTGGAAAGATAACTGCCGCTGGCCGTCTTCAAAGAATACACATTCTTCATCATCAGGTTCCACAAAGGCAGGTTGGTACGCTGCGAAGTAGCCTTCAGTAATTTAAGATACAGCACTTTTTGGGAGCCGGCTCCCGTCCCTGCCGCCGTATCAGGGGGAACATCCGAGGCAAATTCACCAACCTGGTAAATATGTCCGTTATAGCTGTATTGATAAGCCACGGCCAGCACATCATTGGACTGCAGCGTCTGATTCACGGAAATAAACCCGATCTGCGGGTTAAAATAATAGTCCGAGGAATTCAGTTTCCGGGCATAGACCATTTCAAAGTCCTGTACCTGTGTCAATCCCAGCGCGTTAAGCTTATTGGCTGCCTGGGAAGGGTTACGGCTGGAAGGATCATTGACGATGTTGCTATACACATTATTGGACCCATTTTGCGGATAAGGCAAGGGAGAAGTGGTCGTAATACGATTGTTATAAGGCGCATTTTCCCCCAGATCCATCAGGCCCACAATATTCCTGGACCCGGTATCTATCCCCGCACGATTGGTCACCCAGACTTCTACCCGCAGGATCTGTACCGAGGAAGTGACCACAGGCAGCTTGGACATGGCCTTGTTAAAATTGTTGCGAAAATATTGCGCCAGGAGAAAATGTCGGTTTTCTTCATAATCGTCCGCCTTGAAGGAAAAAGAGGTGACGGAAGCCCCGCCCTGGGAACCTACCGATTGTTTTTGCGAACGCTGGTTGGCGAGGACGGCCGTGACGGACAATTTGCCGAATTGCAGCTTGGTCTTGATCCCGAATAAAGATTGCGCCCCCCCGATCAGGGTGCTCTTGGTATCAAAAGAGACATTCCCGGCCTCGATCTTCTTAATGATCTCGTCGGGCCCGCCCGTATAATCCAGCTTCAGCTGATTCTCAAAATCAAAATTTGCCAGGGTATTATAGCTGATGGGAAGCTTGAGCTTATCCCCGATATTGCCGATCACGTTCAGATTCGCATTCATATTGAAATCCAGCCCCCCCGTCTTCCGGGCGCTTTCCGGTAATGTCGGATTCTGGATATTCTGTCCCTGGTAACCGGCCGTAATATCCACATTTCCCTGTGGACGGATATCGATCTTTCCGTTTCCAAAAATGCGGTTGAACAGGTTGTCGCTGACAGACAATTTAGGACGTAGCAGCTTTTTGTTGAGGGCGCTCAGCGCATCGGCCCGTTTGCGGAAATAGTCGTCTTCCTCGTTTTGAGACTGCATTTGCATCAGCTCGTCGAAAGTAAGATAGGTGGGCTTTCTATAATATTGATTACCAACTTTTTCTACAATATAATATTGCCTTGTTACCGGATCATACTCAATGGAGTCTTTAATATTTGCCGGGTCTTTGAGGTCGAAGGAATTTCTATTGGGGTTCGAAAAACGGTCTCCGCGCCGGTCGTAGAGGGGGAAACGGAGGGTATCCTTTTTGGCCCGGGTCGTATCTACCGGCTTACGGGTAGTGTCGCTCATTATCCGCCTGCTGCTATCGTTGATCCTCTTCTGGCTCTCAGCGGCTGCCCTCAACTGATTTATCAGGGTCGTATCCGGGGTCAGTCCTACCGTATCCGTCCTGTGCGGAATCGTATCCCTTTGTTGGTAGGTATGCGCAGACACAGTCGTGCAAAAGACAACAGAAGCGGCAGCAGTTAGTACCGTTGCTAGAATTGACTGAAACAGATAGCGCGTCAAACTTTCCTCAGGAATTAGTTAAGTAGAGATCAGGAACGATAGGCTATAAGATTTTTAAAGCTTTCTTAATGATGTCCTCCACTTTATCGGTTCCGGACACCTGATTCATGATCTTCCTAATGGCTTGTTCCGCGGCAGGCCTGGCTATGCCTAAGGTGATCAGGGCATTTAACGCATCCTGTTCCAGGGTATTGCTCGCCCTTGATGAAATATTTGTTTCCTCTTTATTTTTGCCTATTTTGTCCCGTAATTCCAGGATGATCCTTTCAGCAGATTTCTTTCCGATCCCCTTGATACTTTCGAGCTGCGGGGCATTTCCCTGCAGAATGGCCCGGGTGATCTCATCCGGCTTCATGGTAGATAACATCATCCTTGCAGTGGAGGTGCCTACTCCGGATACGCTGATCAGTTGGATGAACAGCTCTTTTTCCGCCTTGTCAAAAAAGCCATATAAAATATGCGCATCTTCCCGTATATGGAGATAAGTAAGCAAAATACCCTTCTCCAGGCTCTCGATCCTGGAATAGGTATTGAGGCTTATCTGCAATTCATACCCTACTCCACCGGCCTCGATATGGACCAGGGCGGGGGTTTTATATACGAAATCTCCACGTATAAAAGCGATCATGGCTGCGAAAGTAAGGATAGTAGTTTGTAGTTTATGGGTAATCTTCGGACTTTTTTCCCCACCTTTGCCAAAATATTTTCTTAACCTGATTGGAAATAATAATGAGCCAGAAAATGACCGCCGCCATTACAGCGATTGGAGGATATGTACCTGAAGACCGTTTAACCAATGCCGACCTGGAGAAGATTGTTGACACCAATGATGAATGGATACGTACCCGCACAGGCATAGAAGAAAGAAGAATCCTCAGAGGACCTGGCAAGGCTACCTCTGATCTTTGTGTTCCTGTAGCCCTGGAAATCTGTAAGAAAAGGGGCATCAGCCCGGAAGAAATCGATTGTTTGATCGTAGCTACGGTTACGGCAGACATGCTGTTCCCTGCCACGGCCAACATTGTCTGTGACAAGATAGGCGCTAAAAATGCCTGGGGTTTTGACCTGAGCGCCGCCTGCTCTGGCTTTTTATATGCACTTACCACCGGAGCCATGTATATCGAAAGCGGCCGGTTCAAAAAAGTGATAGTGATCGGCGCCGATAAGATGAGCAGCATTGTCGATTACAGCGACCGTACTACCTGCGTTATTTTCGGCGATGGCGGCGGCGGTGTTTTATTGGAACCCAATTATGAAGGATTTGGTGTGCTGGACAGTATCCTGAGGAGTGATGGCAGCGGACGCACTCATTTGCATATGAAAGGAGGCGGCTCGCTCCGGCCTGCGTCCAATGAGACAGTCGCAGCTAAAGAACATTACATTTACCAGGAAGGCCAGGCCGTCTTCAAATTCGCGGTAAAAGGAATGGCCGAAGTCAGCGCTGAGCTGATGGAACGCAATAACCTGACCCCCGATGACATCAGCTGGCTCGTACCTCATCAGGCCAACAAAAGGATCATTGACGCCACCGTCCATCGCATGGGTCTCTCAGACGATAAGGTCATGGTCAACATACAACGTTACGGCAATACGACGGCCGGCACCATCCCGTTATGTCTTTGGGATTGGGAAAGCAAATTGAAGAAAGGAGACAACCTTGTGCTCGCCGCATTCGGAGGCGGGTTCACCTGGGGAGCAACCTGGGTGAAATGGGGATATTGATCACCTATTTTTACCTAACAACTATCCGCTCGCAGCTTGCGGCTATAAGCTTGCAGCTCTTTCATGGCAGACTCGACCTTCACACCGACAGGCTTCGGCTCTCTGGCAATTCATGCGGGGCATGAACAGGATCCCCGTTATGCACACCTGACGCCGATCTATGCCAGCAGCACTTTTGTCTTTGACGACGCGGAGCAGGGCATGCGGCGTTTCTCCGGAGAAGAACCCGGTTATATCTATTCCCGATGGGGCAATCCATCTTTCACCGAGGCGGAAGAGAAGATCGCAGCCATGGAAGCCTTTGGCATCAGGGACCCGGAAGGCAACCCTTTACGGCTCAAAGCGCTCCTGCATTCCTCCGGAATGGCAGCCATCAGCACGATGCTGCTGATGAACCTGAAGGCCGGTGATAAAGTGCTTACCCATTTTTCCCTCTACGGAGGCACCCAGGATTTTTTACAAAACTTATTGCCGGCATTCGGTATCTCCGCCGTCATTGCAGATCTGCGGGACCCGGAGAAGGCCAGGGCAGCCCTGAAGGCAGATCCGGCTATCCGCCTGTTATACCTGGAGACACCCGCCAATCCGACCATCCAATGCGTAGACATCGAATTACTAAGTAAGCTGGCCAAAGAATATGGCTGTACCGTAGCCTGCGACAACACCTTTGCTACCCCTTACCTCCAGCAGCCTTTCCGTTATGAAGTGGATTTTGTCATACACTCCACCACCAAATTCCTGAATGGCCACGGCACGTCTATCGGAGGCGTCCTGCTGGGCCGCGACCAGGAATTTATGAAGACAAAGGCCTATAAAATCTATAAGACCCTGGGAGGGAACAGCAATCCATTCGACGCCTTTCTGCTCGTCAACGGGATGAAAACGCTGGAGCTGAGAATGGAAAGGCATTGCCAGAACGCCATGGAAGTTGCCTTATTCCTGGACCGGCATCCCGCAGTCGCCAAAGTGAATTACAACGGACTGGAATCCCATCCCGGTTATGCCATAACGAAGAAGCAGATGCGGCACCCGGGCGCGATGCTGAGCTTTGAATTAAAAGGAGGATTAGAGGCCGGCATTCAATGCATGAATAAATTGCAGATGTGCACCCGTACCGTATCCCTGGGCACCTGCGATACCCTGCTTTGCCATCCGGCTTCCATGACCCACAAGAGCGTACCTGCCCCCTTGAGAGAACAGTATGGCATTACGGACGGATTGATCCGGATGAGCGTAGGCATGGAGAACCTCCCCGATATCCTGGCAGATCTCGATCAGGCGTTATCGCCCACCCTTTAAAGGGGAGCTCACGACCCTCCGAATACTTATCAAGAGCTTTTTCTATTATCCATAACTAACAGACAATAATGACAACTATACTTAATCAGGAAGATCAAAATGAGCTCCCCCTTCAGGGAGATGGGGGAGTACAAATACGAAGGGCTGTTAAAGAAGACTGTCCCCGGTTATTGGAGCTTATTCAGGAACTGGCCGACTATGAAAAGGCTCCGCAGGAAGTAACTGTAAAGCTGGATCATTTTATAGAAAGCGGCTTTGGCCCCAATCCCGTCTGGTGGGCCTTTGTCGCCAGCATAGAGAACAAGGTGCAGGGGTTTGCCCTGTATTATATCCGCTACAGCACCTGGAAAGGGCAACGCATGTACCTGGAAGATATCCATGTTACGGAAAAAATGCGCGGTAAAGGATTGGGCAATTTGTTATTCGACCGTTTGCTGGAAGAGGCAAGAGAGAAGGGCTTTCAAGGCCTCGCCTGGCAGGTGCTGGAATGGAATGAGCCGGCCATTAATTTTTATAAAAAATATCACGCCAGCTTCGATCCCGAATGGATCAATTGTTCCATTACCATTGCCTGATGTGTGCGGCCGTTTCCCCCTTTAGGGGAAGGGGTCAATTCACTCCATCCGCCTGCATCTCTTTATTGATCTTCTGTATCAACCCCTGCAGGACTCTGCCCGGCCCTATCTCCGTAAAGTGTGAAGCTCCGTCTGCGATCATGGCTTGTACACTTTGAGTCCAGCGCACAGGTTCCGTCAGCTGATCAATAAGGTTCTTTTTGATATCATCCTTTCCTACCACAGCTTTGGCAGCAACGTTCTGATACACGGGACAGGTAGGATTATAAAAAGTTGTTTTCTCTATCGCTATTTTCAATTCTTCCCTGGCCTGCGCCATTAAAGGAGAATGAAAGGCGCCTCCTACCGGCAACAGCAAAGCTCTCTTAGCGCCGGCGGCCTTCAAACGTTCACAGGCGATTTCAACGCCTTTTACCGAGCCGCTGATCACCAGCTGTCCGGGACAATTATAATTAGCCGGCACCACCACCTCTCCTGTCTCTTTTTGCACTTCGGCGCAGATCGTTTCCACGTTGCCGTCTTCCAGTCCCAATACAGCCGCCATAGTGCCGGGAGTCGCTTCACAAGCTTTTTGCATGGCATCCGCACGGGCCGACACCAGCCTCAACCCATCCTCATAGCTCAATACCCCATTTGCCACCAATGCAGAGAACTCGCCTAAAGAATGCCCCGCCACCATATCAGGCCTGTTGTTGTCAATACCCTTGAAGACAATGACAGAATGCAGGAAAATGGCAGGCTGTGTCACCTTCGTCTGCCGCAGATCGTCCTCCGTTCCGGAGAACATAATATCGGAGATCCGAAATCCTAAAATCTCATTAGCCTGTTCAAATAACTTTTTTGCGAAAGCGCTATTATCATAAAGACCTTTTCCCATACCGGGGAATTGCGATCCCTGCCCCGGAAAAACATACGCGTGTTTCATATCATAAGGGTTTGTGTACACCGGGAATGGCTTTTGCCCAAAATAAACCCATCCCCCGGTGTACGTTTAATGATGGGTCGTCGGCCGGCAAACCCGAGGTTCGCTTAAACAAATATGCCACAAAGACCCGATTCAGCAAAGAAAATATTTGAGCTGTTAAAAGAAAAATATTTGGTTATTCAATGTAGTCTCGAAGAGATTAATTTGGTGAACTCACTGCGTGTTTCATTCTTTTCAAATTCACCCCAGAATGCAGAAGTAGTAGTGACGGAATTTTGTTTCTGAACACCTCTCATCATCATGCAAAGATGGCTGGCCTCTATAACAACAGCAACGCCCAGGGGATTTAAAGAATCTTTTATGGCATGCAGTATCTGTGTCGTCAATCTCTCCTGTACCTGTAACCGACGTGAATAAACATCCACCACCCGGGCAACTTTACTTAACCCGGTGATCCATCCATTAGGTATATAAGCTACATGCGCTTTTCCGAAGAAAGGCAGCATATGATGCTCACATAAGCTATATAGCTCTATATCTTTTACAACGATCATTTCACTCACCTCCTCATGGAACTTGGCGGAATCAAGGATAGCCTTTGCGTCCATTTCATAACCCTGTGTAAGGAACTGCATGGCTTTCGCAACCCTTTCAGGAGTCTTCAGCAAACCTTCTCTTTCAGGATCTTCACCGAGTAAGGTCAGGGCTTCTTTATAATTGCCGGTAAGTCCTGCTGTGATCTGTTCGTCATATTGCTCAACTTTCTTATAGGCCATGTATGAGGAGATTTAATATTTATTGTCGATAAAGATCCTGCCTGAATATTTCCACGCACCCCGCCCGTTCAGAACCGGTCTCATGCCGGATACTCTACATAGTTCCGTTCTGTCTCATACAGTCTCACCTGCAGCTCCAGTTTTTCATCTATCCTTTTCCTGAGCAGATCATAGATCACCATCGCAATATTCTCAGCGGTTGGATTAAGGTCCCTGAAATAAATAGTATCCAGGTTGAGATTTTTATGGTCGAATCTCTCCAGCACCTCTTCTTCCGTAATAACAGACAACCGTTTCATATCTATCACATAACCTGTCTCCGGGTCACGTTCCCCCACCACCTTTACAACCAGCTCGTAATTATGCCCGTGGTAATTAGGATTACTGCATTTGCCAAATACTTCCGCATTCTTTTTATCATCCCATAAAGGATTAAAAATACGGTGCGCCGCATTAAAATGCTCTCTCCGGAAAACGGCGATTTTTTTATTTGGCAGATTCATGTTTTTATGGTTTAACTATTTTTCCTACCCAAAATACTCTACATAGATCCTGGGTGTTTCATATAGCTTGATACAATGCAATTGTACTTCCGCCGGTATATGCGGCTGCAATTCCTGCCAGATCCCGATGGCCAGATTCTCTGTGGAGCACATCTTACCCGCCAGAAAACCCACCTCGATATTCAGGTTCTTATGATCCACTGTTTCAATAACATGCTCTTTGATGATCTCGCTCAATTTCTTCACATCGAATAAAAAACCGGTGTCAGGATCAGGATTCCCTTTTATCGTCACATACAGGTCATAATTATGACCATGCCAGTTCTCATTAGCGCATTTTCCAAATACAGCCTCATTCTGCTCCTTACTCCATCCGGGATTAAACAAACGATGTGCAGCATTAAAATGTTCTATCCGGGTCAAATAAACCATACTTAAAAATTTATGTTGGTCTTTCAGCCAGCGGGCCCGTGCCCGCCATGGTAAAAATTTCCGCAAAGGTAATACATAGCGGAACAATGACAAGGATTCCGATATTTGCAGAATGTATATCCTGCTGGCCGCCGCCACAACTTTTGAAATTCAGCCCACTGCCGACTTTCTTACGAACCGGAATATCGGGCATGAAACAGGTATCCTGATCACAGGCGTAGGCGCTATCGCCACCACGCACGCACTCATGCGTCAGATTGGCAGGCGCAGGCCTGACATGATCATTCAGGGAGGAATTGCCGGCTGTTTCACCCATCGGGCGCCCGGAGAAGTAGTAGCCATCAAAGAAGACAGCCTGGGGGACATGGGAGTCTGGGAAGACGGACGTTTCAAAACCCTTTTTGATCTCAACCTGGCCGGACCGGGTACCGCTCCTTTTACTAACAGCCTGCTGATCAATCCCTATAAAAAATTATTAACGTTATCCGGCCTTGAGCCCGTAAGAGCCGTCACCGTCAATGAGATCAGCACCAATGCTGCCCGGATCGAATGGATCCAACAAAATACAGCTCCCGTTGTTGAAAGCATGGAAGGAGGGGGATTTCACTATGTGTGCCTGCTGGAGCATATCCCCTTCCTGCAGATCAGATCGGTCTCCAATGATATCGGGGTGCGCGATAAGACAAAATGGGATATCAAGGCAGCGATCACTAACCTGAATAGCCGGTTGATCGACCTGTTCACGAAGCTTGGCGGACAGAATGAGACCCTTTTCCAGTCTTAATTCATCTTGCCTGGCAGCAACCGGGAATAAGGTAAAAACGTTTATCCAATCGCTACCCGCCCTCACTAAAAAGCCCGAAGGGCCGGCCAGTGGGCTGAAGGACCAGCTGAACGACGAATAAAATGAATTGAACATCTAATAAAAATCACTCCGATGACATTTACCCTGGGATTCAGCCCTTGCCCGAATGACACCTTTATTTTTGACGCGCTGGTAAATAAGAAAATTGACACCGAAGGCCTTGATTTCGAAGTACGGCTCGAAGATGTCGAGACGCTCAATCAATGGGCCTTGCAAGGGAAACTGGATATTTCTAAAATAAGCTATGGTGTGCTGCCCCTGGTCCTGGACCGCTATGACCTGCTGGACGCCGGCGGAGCCCTGGGAAAGGGGGTCGGCCCCTTGCTAATAGCCAAAAGCGACATCCCCGTAACAGACCTTTCCCGCCGGACAGTCGCTATCCCGGGCGAACGAACAACAGCCCATCTCCTCTTCTCCCTCGCCTTTCCGCAGGTCAGGCAAAAAGAATTCATGATCTTTTCAGCCATTGAGGAGGCTGTACTGAAAGGAAAAGTGGATTGCGGAGTGATCATTCATGAAAACCGGTTCACCTACCAGCAAAAAGGCCTGGTAAAACTATTGGACCTGGGCGAATTCTGGGAAAAGACGACCAGCGCCCCCATTCCACTGGGTGGTATTGTTTTCCGCAAAGGGGAAGACCCCGGACTGCAAACAAAGGTAAACAGCCTCATCCGCACAAGCCTGGAATACGCTTTTGCAAACTATCCCTCCCTCCCGGACTATGTAAAACAACATTCCCAGGAAATGGAAGAACAGGTAATGCGGCAACATATTGATCTCTATGTAAATAACTATTCCATATCCCTGGGGGAAGAAGGGAAAAAGGCCGTTCAGACCTTATTGGAGACCTATGCGGGGATCCATGCCGGCGCTGGTACCAATAAGCCCCGTCCTCTTGCGATCGTGCGATAGAAACGTATCTCCTTCATCCGCCAGCCGTGTCAATATTGACACAGTTCTGCACGCCTTTCACCCGGTTCACCTCTCCTTTAACGCCTTTCCATATACCTCGAGCGCCCTTTTCCGGGCCATGGTATGCTCCACGATAGGCTCCGGATAACCGAATCCCTCCCATTCCGGCACCCACTGTCGGATATAGGTCAATTCCGGGTCGAATTTCCCTGTTTGCAGATAAGGATTAAAAACACGAAAATAAGGAGCAGCATCACAGCCGCTGCCGGCCGCCCATTGCCAGCCGCCATTATTGGCTGCCAGATCATAATCCAGCAGCTTTTCGGCAAAATATGCTTCCCCCCACCTCCAGTCGATCAATAAATGTTTGGCCAGAAAGGAAGCCACGATCATCCGGACCCGGTTGTGCATAAAACCTGTCGCATTCAGCTCGCGCATCCCCGCATCCACGATCGGATAACCCGTCTGCCCCTGACACCACTTCTCAAACTCCTTTTCATTATTCCTCCATTGGATATGATCATACGCAGGCTTAAAGGACCGTCCTTTCCCAACAGCCGGAAAAAACCAGAGGATCATATGATAAAAATCCCGCCAGATCAGCTCATTTAGATAAGTCTCGCTCAACCCGGAGGCTTTTCCGGCCAGCTCCCGGATACTGACAGTGCCAAACCGGAGATGGACCCCCATCCGGCTCGTGCCCCCACGTATTCCGGGGTAATCCCTTTGCTCCTTATATTTCTCCAGGGTGGCTTTCTTTACCGATGCGGAAGGAATGGGCAAAGACGAAGGTTTAAAACCCATATCACCCAGCGTTGGAATGGCCTTCTCCGCCTGTTTATAGAAGTGTTGGATATATTTCTCAACCGGATAAGGCTTGCAATAGAAATCAGAGAGAAGGGCCTTCCATCGTTTGCTATAAGGAGTAAAAATAGTATAAGGCTTTCCATCGTCCTTAAGGATCTCCTCCTTTTCAAAAATGACCTGATCCTTGATGCCCAACAGCGATATCCCGTCTTTTTTAAGAAGTTTAGCGATCGAAATATCCCGTTCCCTTGCATAAGGCTCATAATCGTGATTGGTATACACCTTTACCACCTGGTATTTCGTTAGCAATTGCTGATACACCTCTTCGGGAAACCCATACCACACTTCCAGGGAGGCCCCCTTTTTGACCAGCTCTTCCTGCATTCCTTCCAGGCTCTCCCGGATGAACTGCACCCGGGCATCGGCCTTTTCTTCCAGCTTGTCCAGGATATTGCGATCGAAAATGAACAGAGGCAGGACCGGATAGCCGCTTTTCAGGGCATGGTACAGCCCCGCATTATCATGCAGCCTGAGATCACGCCGAAACCAAAAGATAGATACCGCAGGTTTCATATATGATTTTTTAGCAATGGAATTTAAACAGGTTTCGCCACAAAAAGGTTGAAAGTCCGGCTATATATTTCCGGAAAGCTGCTGGTGTAAAGCAGTAATTTGCCGGCAGCCGTAAGTTGCCGCCCCGAAAGATTTCACCCATTTGATCCCCTTTAGCGCATTGGTGAGAAATACCTCGTCGGCGCTTTCCAGGTCTTCCCGGGTCGTGGCCTTCTCCTGCACAGGATATCCGATACCCGGGAGGGTTGCTATCAGATAACGCCTCATAACGCCTGCAACACAGCCTTCCGCCAGGGAAGGCGTATAAACCTGGCCCTGCTTACAGTAAAAGAGATTCGCGATGGTGCTATCTGCGACCCTGTCATAATTATTGAGGACCAGGCAGTCATTTAATTGATTTTGCCGGGCATAGAGGGCGGCCATAACATATAGCAGATAGTTATTCGACTTCAGGTTAGCATAGGCATCACAGGATTTCCGGCCGTGAGGGAAGACATCGATCACCAGCCCCTCTTCATTGAGCTCGCTGCTCCCGGGGTCCAGGGACCAGGATTGGATAATAAAATTCGGTAAATGATCGATGGGGTCATATAGCCCGCCATTACCGCGAAAGACTACGAGCCGTACCCGGGCGAACGCAGTATGATCATTTCTTTTACAAAGCTCCAATACCTGCTGCCCGAGTTTTTCCGCCGTAAAAAGAGGAGCATTCTCTTCAAATTGCAGCAGCCTGACTCCCGCCAGTAACCTTTCAAAATGATAACTACCCAGTAATATACGGCCATCTGCCACCTTGATCGTTTCGAACAAGCCATCTCCATAACGGAAACTCCTGTTGTCCGCCGTAAGAACGTTGGTATTGGAAGGAAGGATTTCCCCGTTAAAATTTATGAAACTGCTCACCTTACTGTTACTGTTGCTCTATAATCCCGTTTTTCACCGCATACATGACCAGGCCGGCCATAGACTTGGCTCCTGTTTTGGTCTTCAGCTTGTCCCGTATCGCTTCTACCGTTCTGGGGCTGATATCGACGATATCAGCAATTTCTTTAGTAGTCTTTTCCTCGCACATTAATTTCAGAACAGTGAGCTCTTTTTCGGTAAGGTTCACGTCCTGGGAAGCGCCGATTTCGGGACGCCTGGTCCGTAACCCCGTCAATAAGGCCTTATTAGTCAATTCATTGAAGTAAAACTCCTGCTCGTAGCAGGTCTTGATCGCCTGGTAAATGGTCTCTGAATCAGAATTTTTGGTGAGGTATGAATTAGCACCGATCTCCATCAGCTTGGATATCATGGAATGATCATTGTGCATGGAAAGGATAATCACTTTAACATGAGGATAATCCTTACGGATCTCAGGAAGGGTCTGAATGCCGTCCATGATGGGCATTTGTATATCGAGTAGAATTACATCGGGCTCTATATGTTTGAGCAAATTCAGTAGTTGCATACCATTATCCGCTTCTGCTATCAGCTCTACATCCTTTTTAACGGCAAGCGCCGTTTTTACACCCGCCCTGAAAAGGGCATGATCATCAGCAATAGCTACCTTAATGGCCTGGTTCAACTCTGGTTTTTTCATACGATTCTGTATTTTACAAATTGGATTTCGGGATCAGCCCAAACTCCCTGCAAAATGAAACAAAAATTGCAATACTTACTATAGGAAATGTACGAAATATCTCCATTGCGGAATATACGTATGAACGAAGATAAGCTGTTTTTTTACGATAACGAAAGGGAATTTATACAGTGGGAGGTACGTTATTCTACTAGGTCGTCCGTAAAAGCCGAATAAATAAAATTGCGCAAATCTGCTCTTGTCCACATAGTTATTCACATATACTTTTGTACCATAAGTTGATTGACGAGGATTAGCAACCTCAGACCATCCAATGTCCATGAAACCGTCCAGAATGATTTTCAATATTCTATGAAACCGGCAAAATCCAATGTCAATCAACTTCTTTTAAATTTCTGATTCGTAAGCTATAAGATCCATTTATCCTTTTCGTAATTCAGGTTCCTATGAAAACCCAGGATTAATTATCCAATATCTGCTCCCGTCCAATCCAAATCCTTTGCCCGAGCCTTATTCGTTGGTTTATCTGATTTGTAAAAGTTCGTTGCCTGCTTCAAAAAAGCAGGCATTTTTTTATTACCGGCTATCGGTTTCGCGCAGATGACCTTATGTAAAACATTAAAAGCAGATGATCCCTATTTATACCATTAAAAGCGGAGTCGTCAACCTGGAGTATTAAATTAAGCAGGCCCGGGTAGGAAGGATTTCAGTCCCGGAGTAGTCAACATTCAATCGATCAGTTTATTTCGCATGGCGTACATGATCAATCCGGCGATAGTCTTAGCTCCAATCTTCGTTTTCATGTTCTGACGGATCGTTTCAATCGTACGGGTGCTGAGAAATACTTCTTTGGAGATCTCGTCGGTGGTTTTATCTTCAGCAAGGAGCTTTAAGATGCGGATCTCTTTTTCAGAGAATTTAATGGGACTTGGATAAAATTGCCTTACCTGCCGTTTGGTCTGAAGCTTGGAGAGAACGGCCTTGTTCACCAGATCATTGAAATAAAAATCATCATTCATGCAAGTGAGGATAGCCTGGTAAATTTCATCGGGGTCGGTGGTCTTGGTTAAATAGGCATTAGCCCCCATTTCCATCATTTTGGAGATCATTTCCTGGTCGTCATACATAGTGAGCACAATGATCTTAACTTCTTCATATTCTTTCCGCAGAAGCCCTATTGCATTGATCCCATCCACCTCCGGCATCCGGATATCCATCAGCAATACATCGGGACGCTTGATCTGCATCTTATGCACCAGGTCCTTACCATCTTCAGCCTCCCAGAGAATTCTCAGGTATTCCTTGTTCTTCAGAGCCATTTTGATACCGTCGCGGAAAATCTTATGATCATCAGCGATCGATACTTTGATTACTAATTCAGCAGTCATACCGGCAGGTTTGTAAAATTAATAGGTATAGGTCTCAATTTTCGTTATCAATCGGGGTTGCTACTATCCTTTTTCCGGTTATGCTTTACCGGAGACATCACAAGGCACGGGAAACTACCATTAATATCCTTAGAATTTTTACGAACCGAAAAGTAATTTCCGAACAAATTAAATTGGGCAGTTCTCCTATTGTATAACAAGCGCTTCCCATTTATATTTGTATCAGAAGTTGATTGATTAGGATCATGTCACAAAAACCATTCGTCCAATTACCGTCCAGTAAAAGATTTCAATATCCCTGAAAGCCGACCGTTAAAATCCAATATCAGTCAACTTCTATCTATTTAAAATCCAATGGACCTATCTCACTATAATCGATTTTGCTGGAATTTTGTCAGATGACCGGGTGAATAGAACGACAAAACAGGAATAAAATTTCACCTCTTTCCCATTATCCTTCTTACAAAGCCTCGTTGCTTACGGTGAACGAACCGGATAGCCCCGTTTTTAAAAATCCTCTTTCCACCCCCTCTCCCCGGAGTTGAGCTTCTCTACCCATTTCCCCGGATTTGGGAAGAATTTGTCATCTCCACGTATTTTTCCCAGGCCAATTTACTAATTTTACGATAGTAAAAATACTATTTTTCTAGCGTGGAAATACTCTATTTTCACCTCGTAAACCCCCTCGTAAAAACACGTCAAACGCAATACTGACTTGAATTACAGGCAATTTAAAGCATTTTACCATAAATTTTGGCCGTTGTCCATCTTTTTTTTTAGGGGTTATTTAGTTGTACAAACTAGCATTTTTCAAACCTCTAAAAACTTACTTTTATGCAAAAAGAGTTACTTACTAAGAAAGACTACACGACTGTCGGAGAAGAGATCAGCCATGAATTAGCAGCAGATTTCATCAAATCCTATGATGCAGCTTATCCTACTGAGACAAAATGGTTTTGCATGGGTAAAAATATCCTGGAACAGATCCTGGCTCAGCCGGGTTGCGCTGGTATCCGTTTTTACAACGGTTTGAACGAGAACGGACAAAAAACACTGGTTTATGTAGGAATGGACGCATCTGGCAAAGACATCGTAAAAAGAGTCGTTGTGGAAGAAACTGGCTCCATCTCCACCGTTCCCGCAATTATCGCTGACAGAAACCCAACAAGCGGCGATCTTTTTGGCTGGATATTTGGCAGATAAATACTTGGATTATAAGCAGATGCCTTTTATATTTGATAAAATTTAAAGGTATTGCTGTCTAAACTAAGCCTCTTTTCAGTTATATTACCCATCATCCTCTTTGTTCTCTTTTTTAAAAGAAATAAGGAAGGGGGATTATGGGTAATATTTTTGTATTGTATGTGCTCATTCTTTGCAGATGGCGCCTATCGCTATTTTGAACACCAGCCAGATTATTTTTTTTACATTTACAGCTCTTTTACAATCATAGAGTATACCCTTTTTTCTCTTTTTATATACTTGACATTTAAAGAAAAGGTCTTTAAATATATTCTGATCATTTGCTCGCTGTTCTTTTACGGCATTGCCATTCTCAATATCATACACAAAAATCAGGAAAGCTTCGACTCCATATCCGCCTCCCTGGAATCTATCATGATCATTGTATATGGGATTTTCTTTTTGTATGAGCAGGTCAAGGATCCATCCATATTCTATGTCTACTATTCAAAAAAATTCTGGATCATCATGGCTTTCCTGCTCTATCTTTCCTCCACCCTCTTTCTTTTTATATATGCGGCTACTTTTACCCGACCGGATCAAAGTACCTATTGGGTGATCAATAGCGTTTTTGATATCATAAAAAACCTCCTTTTTGCCATTTCGTTCGTTATGAAAAAGGACAAAAAACAATCCTACTCCTTAGAGAACCTTTATGCCGATACTTAATAAAAAAACCTGACTGATGAAAACTCTAAAACCTAACCTAGTCGCCCGGAGACGAACTACTGCATGATACTTTTACAAGCCATTAATCCTGGTAGCAACGTTTCCCTGGTGCTCTATTTCGGCACTATCGGAATGCTGGCGTTGACTATCGGGCTGATCGTATTCATTATCTTCCATCAACGTAAAGTGATCCGCTATCAATTACGCTTGCAACGAATGGAACACGATCAGCAGAAGCTGCTCCTGAATGCCTCTATACGGCTACAGGAAGAAGAACGGCAGCGCATTGCAGCCGACCTGCATGACGATGCGGGACCTTTACTCGCCACAGCAAGGCTCTACCTGAACGAGAACCTGGTCAACCTGGACAAACAATCCCAATTACAAAGTATCTATAACGCCAAGTCAATCATAGACGATACCATTCAATTGATCCGTAATATCTCTCATAGCCTGATGCCTCCTACCCTGAAAAATTTCGGGCTGGAATCCGCCGTAAATGACCTTTTTCAGAAGATCAGCGGCTCAGGCAGCATGAATGCCAGCTCCCGCTTTCATGATTACCGGGAACGCCTTCAGGCAGAAAATGAATTGATCATCTTCCGGGTCATCCAGGAACTGGTCAACAATATCCTGAAACACAGTAATGCCAGCTTCATACACCTCACCCAAAATACCAGCGGGGAAAAATTCTTTATCCGCCTCCATCATGATGGACGCGGTATCACCCAGAACGACTTTAATAAATTAAATAAAAGTAATGTGGGCCTTGGCCTGAAAAATATCCAAAGCCGGCTGAAAGTGCTGCACGGCAAGATCTTTTTTGAGAAAGATATGTCGCAAACCTATTATAAAGTGACGATTGAATTGATTAAAGAAGAGGAGGACAGGCTGTCTGAGCAGGAATAGAATTTATGCGTATCTTTAGTTTACAATAGCCTATGGGAGTAATTAAAGTTGCAATAGCCGATGACCACAAAATATTCCGCAAGGGTGTTATCCTATCTTTACGCCCATATAATGCCATAAAATTTGTGCAGGAGGCGGAGAACGGACAGGAGCTGCTGGATGGCCTGGCAGCATCCGAGCCGGATGTGGTTTTAATGGACCTCAGGATGCCGCTGAAAGACGGTATTGAAACGACCAAGATCATTGCCAAACAATACCCCTCCATCCATATCATAGCGCTTACAATGTATGAAGACGAACGATTTGTGAGCCACATGATGGAAATAGGCGCCAATGGCTATCTCCTTAAAAGCGCAGACCCCTCAGAGATCAAGCGGGCCATTATTGAAGTAGCTACCAAAGGTTATTACCTGAATAATTTCGTCAACCGCATCCTCCTGAAAAAGTCTCATACCCGCACCAAAATAATTCCAAGCCTGAATACAGAGATTACCCTGAATGACCGGGAAAGAGAAGTCGTCCGGTATATTTGTATGGAGTTTACAGCCCAGGAGATCGCCCAAAAGATCGATTGTAGCCCCAGAACAGTAGAAGCGATAAAAGATCGCCTGATGGAGCGGTTTGGCGCTAAAAATACAGCAGGGCTTGTTTTTTTCGCCGTAAAGAATAATCTGATTGATTGATCAGCGGTGCTCATGAATGCGATGCATATTCGTCTCTTAATCGAATCGCATTTCCGGGATCTCCCCCTTAATAACAAGCTTTCCCAGCGTCTTTTCCCTTATTTCCTCCACAGATACCCCCGGCGCCCGTTCCAATAATATAAACCCATCCTCTCCCACACCCAGAACAGCCAGATCCGTGACGACCTTTTTCACGCATTTTATCCCGGTCAGGGGAAGTGTACAAGCCGGTAACAATTTGGATTCCCCCCTGGGGTTCGTATGCTGCATCGCTACGATAATATTCCGGGCGCTCGCTACCAGATCCATGGCTCCGCCCATTCCTTTTACCATTTTCCCCGGGATCTTCCAGTTAGCGATATCTCCCGTCTCCGATACTTCCATAGCCCCTAATACCGTCAGATCGACTTTCCCGGCCCTGATCATTCCAAAACTTTCGGCGCTGTCAAAAAAAGCGCCTCCCGGTAAAATGGTGACCGTTTCCTTACCGGCATTGATCAGGTCGGCATCTATTTCAGCCTCTGTAGGGTATGGACCAATCCCCAACATGCCATTTTCGGATTGCAGCATGATAGAAATACCGGAAGGTATATAATTGGCAACCAGGGTTGGTATCCCAATACCAAGATTGATGTACATCCCATCTCTCAATTCCTGTGCGATCCGTTTGGCTATTCCGAATTTATCCAATGCCATAAGCTCTTGTTAGTTTTATTAATAATCGTCCGGACAAATTCCCGGCCCTTGAATTACTTTCGCCCCCCTTCCAAACTCACCGTTCTGCGTTCGATCCGTTTCTGATAGTCACTTCCCTGAAAAATCCGGTGAACATAAATACCAGGTACATGTATCTGATCGGGGTCCAGGTCTCCGGGTAACACCAGCTGTTCTACTTCGGCAATAGTGATATCCCCGGCTTTTGCCATTGAAGTGGAGAAATTACGGGTAGTTTTACGAAAAACAAGATTGCCGAAAGCATCTCCTTTCCATGCTTTTACAATGGTAAAATTGGCATGAAGGGCATGTTCCATCAGGTAAACTTTGCCCTTAAACTCCCTTTGTTCTTTACCCTCGGCTATTTCTGTTCCAACACCAGCAGGCGTATAAAAGGCGGGAATGCCCATGGCTGCCATTTGGATACGGGTGGCCAAAGTGCCCTGAGGGACCAGGTCCACTTCCAGTTCGCCATTCAGTAATTGCCTTTCAAATTCCTGGTTTTCCCCTACATAGGAACTGATCATTTTTCTTATCTGACGGGTCTTTAATAAAAGGCCCAGGCCAAAATCGTCCACTCCGGCATTATTGGAAATACACGTGAGGTCTTTCACCCCTTTTCCCGCCAGGGCAGAAATACACTTTTCAGGAATTCCGCATAATCCGAAGCCGCCCAGCATAATGACGGCTCCATCCTGAATATCATGAATTGCTTCCTCGGCATTACTTACTATCTTTTTCATCTGGCAAGAGTTATGGTCATAAAAATACGATTAAGAAAGATACCGATCATCTATTGGGCCGCTTTCCTCTGGTTGTATCCGTCGCGGAAGGATGGTAGGACCCTTCTGTCTGTTTTAGCGCCGTAGTAGATGGCTTAGGCGGCATTCCGGTATTCTTCGGTACTCCTATAGGCTGTCCGGGTTTCATTCCAGGCTGCCCTGGGGACATTACAGCCTGTCCAGCTTTTATCCCAGGCCGCCCGGGTGTCACTGCAGGCAGCGTAGACTTCGTCGCGGGATTTCCCGGTGTGCTCACAGGCGGCTTAGATAACATCGCAGGATTCTTCGGCGCCGTCATGGAAGGCCTGAACATTCCGGGAGGCCTTGAGATTGGAGGCCTTGAGATTCCGGAGGCTGGTATTGATATCGGAGGAGTTACCGGCGTAATGACGGCAGGTTTGGGAGTCGGCGCCGGCCTGCTATAACTTTCTGTCCGAAGGCGGTTCCCCCGTACCAGCAAACTGTCGAATACGCTCCTGGTCAGGTCGGGATGCTCCTGATAAAATTGAAAGCTCTTACGGAAATCATCCCGCGAGATCTGATGTAACCGGAATACCTCCTCGTAGAGTTTTTGTGTCTCTGTTTTAACATTGATCCGGGCAGAATCCTTTACCAGGTAAAGAGCAGCATATTGATCGGCCTGGACCATATCCCAAAGGACCTTTTCCATTTTCTCACGGGGTATAATGCCCGAGGGAATATTATCCTTATCCGAACAACCCACCATTAACAGCAATACGAAGAGGCCTGCGACTACCCTCATTGAAGGTCTTGTTTATATTTATTAATATTGGAAATATCGAGCCTCGTGAGCAGCTCCAACGCACGGCTCTTCTCATCAGGAGCTGATTTCTGGAATATTTTCGATAATTCGCCTGCCCTGCCCTGAAAAAAGAATTGCATGAACATCATATTGGGCGTCTCGGCATTAACCGTATTCAACATGTTCAACGTATTCAAGATAGCTGTCCTGGCCTCTGCATCTTTATCGTACATCTGGTCCAGGCCCGAACGGTAATAGCTATAATAAGCGTCATGGATAAGGGTGTATTTGCTGTTGGTAAGGTTCTCGATCAGCCAGTACCGGTTACGAATGCCGTCAAAAGCTTTCCAGCCGCTGATATCCCGGCTATCCGGCGCATTATTGACGATATTCAACGCTTTCTGAAAATAAGGATCCCCGCCTCTTAAAGCATAGGAATCAAAATTAAGCCCCAGGATAAGATATACATAATAGGCAAATTCCGCCGTCAGATTGGCCGCAAACGGTTCCGTTCCCTGCACTCTGTTCTCATTGAAGTCCAGCGGTTGATATTCCACATAACGGAAGCCAAAAGAGGCGTCTTCAAAATTGATCAGGGGACTCTGATAGGAAGAGTTAAAAACAGGCCGCCCTGCCTGTACAGTGAGCGTGGCCTGAAAAGTGTTATTATCCCCCGAAGAGCTGATATTCAATAAGAAATTACAGGTTATCTTCTCATTGTTCTGAAAGCTCTCGTTCGACCATTTCCGGTTATTCAAAAAGTCGTGTAAAGCCGATTGTAAAGTCTGGAAGATCTTATGGTCCACCGTAGAAGGGAGCCTGTTGGCCATTACAGTAATATTCGCCTGTAATTCCTGGGCCTGCACATAAGGTCCTGTCAACCCTAAAATAAATAGCAGTAAAAGATAGTTCTTACGCATACAACAGTTTTACAACTTTATCAACGATATCCCGGGCCACTTGTTGCTTAGGCTTTCTTTCATAGGACAGTTCCTGACCATCAGCCCCGAAAATGGTGATCTTATTCGTATCATATCCAAAGCCGGCGCCGGCATCGTTCAGGGAATTAAGGACGATCAGATCAGCATTTTTAGTCTTTAATTTATCCAGCGCATATTCCCGCTCACCGGTGCTTTCCAGGGCAAATCCTACCAGCACCTGCCCCTTTTTCTTTTGATGCCCCAGGGTCTTCAGAATATCTTTTGTTTTTGTCAGTTCCAATATAAGGGTCTCATTCTTTTTCTTGATCTTTTCTTTGGATGGAACAAGGGGAGTGTAGTCGGCTACTGCAGCCGACATAATAGCTATGTCGGCCTTGGGAAATTTCTCCAGGCAGGCATTGTACATTTCGGCTGCCGATACTACCCGATGAACGCTCACCCCTGGATGATCCGCGTCCTGGGAAGAAGGCCCCAGCACAAGATCGACCTGTGCTCCTCTATCGGCCAGCTCCTTCGCAATAGATATGCCCATTTTACCGGAGGAATGGTTGCCGATAAACCGGACCGGGTCCAGCGCTTCATAAGTAGGGCCGGCAGTCACCAGGGCTTTTTTCCCTGTGAGGTCCCGGCTGGATAGATTCCCATCAGCAAATTGCCTGCCCGGATTTCCGTGTATGGCATCGCCTGGTCTGTTAATCTGCCCGCTGTCTATCCCCGGAGGCCCGCTTAGTCCCCTGCTGGTCTCCCAGCCGCCCCCGCTGGTTTCCCCGAAAATAAACTCCCCCAGGTAGGCCAGGATACTCTCCGGCTCGGCCATTCTTCCATCTCCGAAAAGACCGCTGGCCAATTCGCCCTTTTCTACGGGTATGATCCTGTTCCCAAACTGGCGCAGGCGTTCCAGATTGGCGCTGGTAGACGGGTGCCTCCACATATCTTCATCCATGGCAGGAGCGGCGACTACCGGGCAGGTAGCAGATAAATAAGTGGCCAGCAAGAGATTATCGCAAAGTCCCTGGGCCATTTTAGCCAGGGTATTACAGCTTAAAGGAGCAACCAGCATCACATCGGCCCAACGGCCCAATTCAACATGGTTAGCCCAGGTATTTTCTTCAAAAAGATCCGTTAGAACAGGGTGTTTGGACAGCGTGGACAGCGATAAGGGAGTGACAAAATCCCGGGCCGCAGGGGTGAGGATGACTTTCACAGACGCCCCTTCCTTTATTAATAACCTTACCAGTAACAAAGACTTATAAGCAGCAATGCTGCCCGTCACCCCCAGCAAGATTTTTTTTCCCTGGAACATGAGAATCAAATTAGGTCATTAAAAAAGGCGCCATAGGCGCCCAGGCCCAAGGCAGGCCATCATATCATCGAATAATTTTCCTTCTTATTCTCTCTATTTGAACAGATCGTCATCATTTTTACGATAATAGATCTTGTCATCCATGAACTCCTGTGTAGCCAGTAATGCCGGATTGGGCATTCTTTCATATGCCTTGGAGATCTCGATCTGCTCTTTATTCTCATGAATTTCCTCCAGGCTATCGGTATGGCTGGCAAATTCCTCTAATTTATTATGCAATTCTTCTTTCAGGGAGATATTGATCTGGTTGGCCCTTTTTGCAATGATGGCAATAGACTCGTAAAGATTACCTGTCTTTGCCTTGATATCGGTAAGGTTTTTCGTTTCCACTACATTCGTAGTGTTTGCGTTAACTTGTCTTCTTAACCTGCTCATTTTTTACCAATTTAATATTAGTTTGAGATAAATTCAGATATTCCTGCACAGTCTTCGTCAATTTGCTATCGGGAAAACGATCTACGAACTCGTTACATTGTGTAACGACCTGTCCAAAACGGTCTTCTTTTTTTTCTTCCACACTCACGAGCGCATATTCATAATAGGCTTTGATAACCAATAGTTTATACACATCGCTCTTTTCTGAGTCCGGATAGCTGTTCATCAGGCTGTTACAAGCCACTCCGGCAGCCTTAAAATAGCCAAGGTTGAAATACAGCTCGGCGCTGGAGTAATCCTTCAGTTCCAGCTTGGCCCTGCATTTATCAATGATTTCCGAGGCCTCCTTTATCTTGGTTGAGCCGGGATGTGTATTGATAAAAGCCTGCATAAACCCGATGGTCTTCGTCGTATTTGTCTGATCCAGCTCTACCTTGGGAGACTGCTTGTAAAAAGTATAAGCCCGCATATAGTCCATCTCCTCCGCCTTTGTGCTATTCGGAAACACCTCGACAAAACCTTTAAAAAGATTCTCGGCGTTCGCATAATCTTTCAGGTAATAGGCGCAATAAGCAAATTTGTAGTAAATGTCCTCGAAATGCTCACTTCCTTTAAATACCCGGAACAGCTCTTCGAACAGCTGCTGGGCATGATTATAATCTTTATCAGCATAATACTTATCAGCCACACGCAACTTATAATCATAGTCATTGCTTTTCAAGACTTTTGAAAAGGGAGAACAAGCGCTAAGCGTAACCATTCCAATAAGAAATACAGTAAGTAGTCGCATAAAGACCTGCAAAATTAAGGTTTTAAACACAAACTAGTGCCAATAAAAACACGAATTAACACTAATAATCGCTTATTAGTGTCAATTCGTGCTACAAATTCGTGTTAATATAAAGTTTATTTTTTCCTCAGATTAGGATGTGGGGCCGGTACTGTGTTCGGGCCTTCTTCCCCGGTGCCGTCTTTCAGGTCCACCGTATTCTCTTCGCCACCGCTCTGTCCGTAGCGGAAGATAAATCTGTCAGCGCTAATTCCTTCTTTTTCAACGAGATAGTTAATTACCGCGTTGACACGATCCCAGCTGAGCTGCTGAGCTGCTTTGCTGGATTCTCCGTAACCGATCACAGCTATTCTGCAGCTGGGGCTGTTGCGCAGTTTTTCAGCCGTGCTGGCCAGTAATGCCTGGGCATCTTTGGACAGGGTGACCGATCTGCCTTTAAACGTAATGCTGGGCAGGTCGCCGACATTACATTTGCTTCTGCTGCCTACGCCATTGGAATCGATATAGGCTTTCAGGTCTTTACAGCATTGCGGATCGGGGCATTTTCCAACACCATCAGCATCCACAGGCTGGCACTGGGTGGGGGTAATGAGCTCCTTATCCTTGCAATCCGGTACGCCATCGCCATCCGTATCCCGGCTTACACCATGAGAATCCACGGGGCATCCTTTGGGAGTATTAGGTTCCAGGTCAAACTGATCCGTCACGCCGTCGCCGTCTGCATCATCCAGTACGGGTTTGGGCAGCTTCATGTGACGAGGAGCGTTGATCTCGTTGTAGGCATAATCCAGGGGATTGAGCCACCAGAGCGGTTCAACGGCATGTTTGCCGATATTGTAATTAAGACCGATAGAAAGGAAATTATACGAATCGGAAGATTTTGTCTGTGCTATACTATTGACTGCTGTCGGAGTATAGTTGTTCTGCCATTGCTGACCATCCAGCAGGTCCGTGGTAGTAAACGTAAATTTATCTTCCAGGGCCAGGTTGAACCGGTTGTTCAGTTTGAACTCGAAACCGATACCCATTACGCCTACCGCCGTTAACGGAGCGCCGCCCAGGGTTGAGCCCTGAGGTCTTTCTGCCATGGTAGACCAGGAGCCCTTCAGGATATTATCCTTGAGATACTTTCGGGTATCTTTCCGGTGCTTATAGTCGTAGGGACCTGGTACGCCCGTATAGTCATATAGGTTCCCGGCATCGTCTACTGTTTTATAGAAAGTACTATACGTCATAGCCCCGATACCGCCAAATAAATAGGCGTTCCAACCAGTCTTCGCTTTATGGAAATTGATATTATTCAAAGAAAAGACGCCCTGGAGAGAAAGCTCGTGAACAGTAGAACGGTAATTGTAAAAGACAGGCGCTCCCGCTACCCCACTACCGTTTCCATAATAAGAACTTAATACCGGATTCTTCCCATAAGACGAGGAAGGCTGATAATTCAATCCTCTCAGGCGGATCCAATCATACTCTGCCCGTAAAGAAAACACATAACCCAGGGCCTTTCTCAGGTGAATACCGAATCCCCCGGTAGGTCCCCAGTTGTGCACATCTGTAAAACTGCTGGTATAACCACCTTTCACCCCCAATTCCCATTCATTCCTGGGCTTGGCAGGGAAGGGATACGCGTTATTCAGGAATTCATTGTGTTGAGCGAGTCGCTTGGTAGGAATGAGAGAGGAGTCCCGAACATCATAACTGCTACCCACCATCTGGGCTTGCGAGTATGATAGAAACAGGCAGAGTAACCCAATTAAAAGAGTCAATTTTTTACTTGCCATAACTGAAGTTTATGTGAATGAATGAATTAAACCTGAGAAGAATATGCTGCAAAAATAGAGATTGGTGAGCAAAAACCAAATTTTTTTAACAATACGTATAAAATAAAAATTGTATTACACAGACCGTTAGACACCTGAAATTTAAAATTAGATGCTTTGGAAAGAAAATATTGTCAAAGTAGTAATATTGTCATCCCGTTCACCTCTCGCTGCATGACACGAGCCGCAAGGCAGCGCACTGGCAGACGAGCGCAACGGCGAATGACGAAGCCCCATAAACCACCTGAACAGACCTAAAACACTGAATGAAAATAGCACAAGTCATATTACGTGAGGAATTGGTCGTTTTTGAAAAAAAATTCAAAGAGGCCGTAAAGAGCCAGGTGCCTTTACTGGACAGGATCATGCGATTCATTGTCAACAGGAAGGGCAAACAGTTGAGACCCATGTTCGTATTACTCTCCGCCAAACTCTGCGGCCCGATCAATGAATCGGCCTACCGGGCAGCATCCCTCGTAGAATTACTACATACCGCCACCCTGGTGCATGACGATGTCGTCGATGAATCCCTGGAAAGAAGGGGGTTTTTCTCTACATATGCTCTATGGAAGACCAAGATCTCCGTGCTGGTAGGAGATTATCTTCTCTCCAAAGGACTGCTGCTTTCACTGGATAATAGTGATTTCAGGATATTACAGCTTCTATCAGACGCAGTACGTAAAATGAGTGAGGGAGAGTTGCTTCAGATGGAAAAATCCAGGTCGCTCAATCTGAGCGAAGATGTATATTTTGAAATTATTCGTAACAAAACAGCCTCCCTTCTCGCCTCTTCCTGCGCAGCAGGAGCTTTCGCATCCTCCAATGATGAGCTGCTTGCTGAAAAGCTACGCCGGTTCGGAGAGAAAGTAGGAATCGCCTTCCAGATCAAAGACGATCTGTTCGATTACGGGAGCGAAGCGATCGGCAAACCTACCGGCAATGATATAAAAGACAAAAAACTGACCCTGCCGCTTATCTATGCCTTAAATACCCTGGATAAGCCCACTCGCAGAGAACTGATCTATATCATTAAGAATCAGAATAAGGATCCCCAAAAAGTGAAGTATGTCATCCGGAAAGTGACCGAAGCCGGCGGTATTGAATACGCCACTCAAAGGATGAATGTATACCGGGATGAAGCTTTGGCTATCCTTCATGAATTTGAAGATAACGATGTACGTAAGGGCCTGGAAGAATTGGTAAGGTATACCACTGACAGGAAATATTAGGTTCCACCGACAGGAAATATTAGGTTCCACCGACAGGAAATATCAGGTTCCACTTACCGGACGGGTAATAAGTAACTATGCAAAAACGCTGGAATATATTACAGGCAGATCCTGCCAGGGTGGCTGTTTTACAGACAGCATCAACTATTAATCCGGTAATTTGCCGGATATTGGTGCAGCGGGGTATAGAGACATTTGACCAGGTCGAAAGTTTTTTCCACCCGCAGATAACGCAGCTGCATTCCCCCTGGCTGATGAAAGATATGGATAAAGCGGTCTCCCGGATACTGCAGGCCTTTCAACAGCAGGAAAAAATACTGATCTACGGAGACTACGATGTAGATGGAACAACAGCAGTAGCCTGCCTTTTCCAGTTTTTTCAAAAATATTACCCCGGTCCTTCGGATTTGATCGATTTCTATATCCCCCACCGATACCGGGAAGGGTATGGCATATCCGCTCAGGGGATCGATTTTGCCCGGGAAAACGGCTTTTCCCTGATCATTTCGCTGGATTGCGGCATCAAATCAACAGGCCTTATCACCCATGCGTTATCGCTGGGAATAGATTTTATCGTCTGCGATCATCACCTGCCGGATGCCGAACTGCCTCCTGCTGTTGCTATTTTGAACCCCAAACAACAGGACTGCCCTTATCCCTATAAGGAATTATGCGGCTGCGCAGTGGGGTTTAAGCTGATCACAGCCCTGGCCGAAAGCCTGAACTTAAGAAACGACGAACCTTTCCGCTATCTTGACCTGGTAGCGACGGCCATTGCAGGCGACATCGTGCCGATGGACGGAGAGAACCGGATCCTTGCTTATTATGGCCTGAAAAAAGTGAACGAAAACCCAAATGATGGGATAAGAGCATTGATCCAGCTGAGCGGTCTCCAAAAAGAGCTGCGGGCTGCCAATCTGGTCTTTATGATCGCCCCCAGGGTAAACGCAGCAGGACGAATGGACGATGCCCGGAAAGTAGTTCAGATGTTCACCGCACCTGATCTTACCAAAGCTATGGAATATGCCGGTCTCCTGCATGCCGACAATACAGATCGCAAAGAGGCAGATAACAGCATGACGGCTGAAGCTTTTGCTATCCTGGAAAAAGACGCCGGCCACCTGAACAGAAAGTCTACTTTTATATACCAGCCGCATTGGCATAAAGGCGTGGTAGGGATCGTAGCCTCCCGTCTCATCGAAAGATATTATCGGCCCACCGTCGTGCTGGCCAGGAGCGGAGCGCTGATAGCCGGTAGCGCAAGAAGTGTCAACGGCTTTAATGTCTATGAGGCCATTCACGCCTGTCGGGAGCATCTGGTACACTATGGCGGGCATTTTGCCGCTGCCGGGGTTACCCTGCTGCCCGAACAGGTAGATGCATTCAGCCTGAAGTTCGAAGAGATCGTTACCTCCATGATCAGCACCGGGTCCCTGATACCCGAGATCACCGTCGATGCAGAGCTTCCATTTACAGCAATTGATCCGTCTTTTTACAATACCCTCAACGATATGCAGCCTTTTGGCCCGGGAAATACGCAACCGGTATTTATTGCCCGGAACGTAATTGATAAAGGTTATTCAAAGATCGTTAAGGAACAGCATATCCGGTTCTCCCTCTGCCAGGACGGGATCACAATGGACGGGATCGGCTTTGGATTAGCCCATAAATTCCCCCTTTTTAGTGCGAAGGCCCCCCTGGATGTGCTTTTCACCCTGGAGGAAAACGAATGGAACAATCAGAAAAACCTCCAGTTAAAAGTGATCGACTTTGACCTAAGCAGGGGGCTGACCCAAAAGGTCAGGCCTGGTAAAAAGTGAAAAATATGTGGCCCGCCCGTCCTGGCGGGCTATATATTTTTGGGGATGACGCCATTTTTTGAGGGGCTATTATGGCCAGGGGAAGGCTGGAGTGTCGATAACAG
>JAATFV010000151.1 GCA_015655015.1 Chitinophagales bacterium
AAACTGGACATAGGGGCGTTGGAGGCTGCGGCAGGTGCAGAGTAACTGCCATCCGGATTATCCGGAAAGGCCGGTAAAGATATACAACCGACATAATAATTCTAACACGAAAAAAATGAAAAAGGTAACAGGAATTGGCGGTATCTTTTTTAAATGCAAAGACCCCAATAAAATGAAAGAATGGTATAAAACGCATTTAGGTTTGGATGCAGGTCAATATGGGGCAAATTTTGAGTGGCGGCAAGCTGCAGATCCGACAAAAAAGGGATCTACTCAATGGAGCCCATTTGCTGAAACAACAAAATATTTTGACCCTTCAACAAAGGACTTTATGATCAACTATAGAGTTGAGAATTTAGAAGCTCTTGTAGAGCAGCTTAAAAATGAAGGAGTAACAATTGTAGACAAAATTGAGGATTCTGATTATGGAAAATTTGTTCATATTATTGACGTTGAGGGCAATAAGGTTGAACTTTGGGAGCCTAATGATAGTGAGTAGGATAAAATAGGGTGCGGTTTGAGCCGATGGGCCAATGATCTGGACAAATGATTAATCATATATTCTATGAATGAAGAAAAGGTGGTTCTGTTGTTAGGCGCTAATTCCGATGTGGCTAAGGAGGCGATAAAATTGTATGTTGAAAGAGGATGTCGGGTGATAGCGGCATCGAGGAGCACGGGGGAACTGGAGAAACTGGCGGAATCCTTGCCGGCGGAGGCGGGGAGGTCGGGGATTGTGACCCCGGGACGGAAGGTGGTGGTCCTGCCTTTCGACGCGCTGGATTTTAACGGGCATCAGGCGTTCTATGACAGCCTGCCGGAAAAGCCCCATATAGTGGTGTATGCTGCCGGGTTCCAGATCGTTAATGAAGAGGCCATGTGGAATTGGGCCGGCGCCTACCGGATGATGAATACGCATTATGCGGGGGCTGTATCCATCCTGAATATTATTGTCATGGACAAGGACAATACCCGGTTGGAAAGGATCATTGGTTTGTCCTCGCTGTCGGGGGTGAGGGGACGTAAAAGTAATTTCATATACGGGAGCACGAAGGCGGCGTTTACCCAATACCTGGCCGGGCTCCGGCAGTATCTTTTCTCCCGGGATATTATCGTGAATGTAATTGTGGCAGGTTATATCCGGACTAAGATGACAAAGGGGCTGGACCTGCCCGAATCATTGATATTGGAGCCTTCTTATATTGCCCGGGCTGTGGTAGAAGCGGGCAAAGGATTCGTTATTGTTCCCGGCGTTAAATGGAAGTTAATTTACAGGATCCTTAAGCTGCTTCCCGAGAGCCTGGTGGCAAAATTGCCTTAGGAGGTTGTTCATTGCCTTAGGAGGTTGATAATTTCTTTAGAGGGGCTTTGAAAAATCGGTTGAGCCTTTATTTTTTTATCAATTTTCCTTAACTTTAATGTTCACCAAAGAAAAGGAGGTATTCATGCAATCTACAGATCAATCATGGAAACCTTCGGTTAATATCGCTTAACCGGGTTACTCCAAAAAATAATCTGCTGACCGAAGAGGTCAGGGGGGCTGTCTCTAATTAAAAGAGACGGCCTTTTATATTTATTCACGATCTGCCTGTACAACACGATCTGCCTGTACAATTTTAACCTATTCCTGATTGATTTAAAGTGTTAAGCGAAGCTGGTAACTTGACAATGAACGAGTTGAAATTTTTTACGTTCTATAATCTGATTTCGACATGCCTGGTTGGTTCCTGTTATACAGTAAATCTGAATCTCCTGGCACGGTCCTTACCTTCAGGGTCATCCATTAAATCAGGGGTATCCTTGAAACTTCCGGGATTATCCTTGAAACTTCCGGGATTATCCGTGAAACCTCCGGGAGTATCCGTGAAACCTCCGGGAGTATCCATAAAGAGGAGATAGGTCACTTCCAGCAGGCCCGTCGACATATCCAGGTCTGTCTGCCAGCCATTGTCCATTCCGCCGGGCCGGACGATCCTCCATCGTCCCTGTATCCACTCTTCGAGAACAAAGCCGGTATGGGAAGACAACCCGGTGAAGGTGACCGGTAGCCAGGCAAGGCCTCCTGTGATCCCGAGAAACAACGGCCTGCCTGCATATTGGATCTTCACCGGCCAGGAGGAGAGTATAACACCTTCCTTTACATCTATTTTTGGGGTATTACGGGTGACCTCCCGGTGAATCATCTGCCAGGTATTTTGGTGCTCTTTAAGCGCAAGCGCCAGCTGCCGGTTCGATCCGAAATAATCATGGGCATATTGCGGCATGATGATGTGCTCTACCTGTCCTTCTATATAATCCCCCGCCATCAGCTCCTGCACATCGGGCGGCAGCATGATGTCGATCTGAGCCGTCTTATTGCCGGAGGCAAAAGTTCCCCGTTCCGCCGCATAGGGCAATGCCGGAGACCCGTTGATCATTGCCTTCCACTCCCTGATCACGATGCCCCTGTTGGCAATAGCCCCTTCTTCCTTCGTCAGCCTGACACCTTCGTGCAGCGAGATCCAGGGTACAGATCCCTCCAATGCCATGGGTGAGGTGCGATAGACATTATCTCCCCATTGCGTATTCCATTCTTTTATCAACCCTCTTTCGTTGCCGATGGCCATCTTTTTTTCGGCTGTATAGTTATAGTCGTCACTGCCGCATTGGAAGATCACCAATCGCCTGAAGCGGAGATCTTCTTTGACGATGATCTTAAACCGGTAGATGCCCCTTACGTAATCATCCGTGCCATGCAGGCTAAGGGTATAGTCCAGGTTCATTTTTCCGTCATCTGTTTCCATCGATGCCGCCACACGGGAGAGCAGGGGGCCATACTGTGTGATCCGCGTCTTTGTCCGGCCCGGCCATCTTTTCTCATTTTGTTCATCGTAATAGACCAACAGGTCGGCGCCTCCCATATTATGCGTCCAGCTCCATTTAATCCCAGGCTTGCTGCCCATGCCCCAGACGGCCAAAGGTCTCGAATCCAGCACCAGCCCTTTTCCGTGCGTCTGATCGGGCTCGAAGGTGATGCTTTCCCCCCAGGACCCGATAGCGGATTGTAGCCACAATTGATTGTGGCCCCAGCCTATCAGGCAAAGCTGGGACATGGATACGGCCGGCAGGTTATTCCAGGTATTATGGACCGTGTTATAAACAAAGGAGACTTCCTCCCCCGGGCCGATATAGATGACGCAAATGCCACGGTACCATAACCCGCTGAAACGTGCAGGCTTGTCGTGCCAGTCCTTCGAGACCTGGATGGGCAAACCCAGCGGATGTCCCTGCATATCACAAAGGACTCCGCAAATGCCGGGTATGCCTTCGACGTTTCCTTCTTTACTGAAGTTGAGATGAGCTGCCTGTCCGGACAAACCGGCGTTTTTAATGGTGACCAGACACTTCTCCGCTAACGGGATCGTATACCAGTCGCAAACGGGGTCGTAGTTCACCTTTAGTGTCGCGGGGGAGGGAAGGATCTCTTTTGCAGAAATGGAGAGAAGGGTGTAGGCCTGGAGGGACCGGGAGGTGCTGGCCTGGCCTGAGAGAGGAGTGTCGGAATGAATGGAGCGAGACGTGTTGGCTTCAATGGAATCAGGCGTGTTGGCATGAATAGACAGAGACGCGGCGGATGGACGAGCTTCCCGGATGGTAAATATAATGGGGATGGTAATGACTTTGCCTGCCGGCCAATCCTCCTTATCGAGTCCTACTTCCACCGTGTTGCCTTCGGCATGAATGGAATGGGGAGAGCTTATCTCCCAATGGTCGCCCCATGCGCCGGCGCCGGGAAAGGTGAAGCGCATCCCCAGTTTCACCTCTTTCCAATCGTCCTCCGGCTGCACCCGCAGGCTGATGATAAACTTTTCCGGCCAGGCTGCCAGCTCCATTCCGCTGTCCAGGGGCGCCGCCTTCAGATCCTCTCCGAAATTCAGCGACGGCATCCACCTTCTTTGAAAATAGGCGCCGCTTTCCACCAGCTGGCAATTTTCGATAGTACCCGGACTTTCTATCCGCGTACGTTTGCCTGCCCTTTCTACAAATGCCGTCATGGTGACTTCTGGCAGCGATTCTATAACAGCATTGCTTTCTTTCAATACATCGGCTTCTGTTTCCAATGAAGGAAGGCGCCCTATTTTTCTTAATCCCAGGTTTGCATAGTCGAAGGATAAGCCATAAAAACCTGTTTGTATATTGAATATTTTATCCGGCGAACGGACACCGCCGGCCCACCACATAATGGAATAGTCCTGCCGCCTGCGTTGCGGGAATTTATATTTACCGGCTGAGAGATCGGAAGACCTGCCAGCTAAAAGGAGCTGGGCCGCCGTGCCGACGCCCACCAGCTGAATAAATTTTTTTCGATGCATGTACGATCATTTACGGAATGCGCTATATACGTCCGGCGGTCCTTGTAGTCCTCGCGGTCCCTGAAGTCCCTGAACCTCCTGAAGTCCCTGAACCCCCTGAACTCCCTGTAGTCCCTGTAGTCCCCGCAGAGCCATACCAATAGGTAGCTACGCCATAGTCCAGCTTTGAAAGTTCACCTGCCATGCTGCCTTGCGTGAGGATCTCCATGTTGAGCTCAAGGGACGATCGGAAAGGAACCGCGTCCAGCGAACGGATCCTTGTATTGACGGTGGTACCCTGGAATTCGGGTCCTTCGGGGATCTTTGGTTGTGCGTGAAAAGGCGCGCTGAATACCTGCCGCTCGCCCCAGGCATATCCATAATAATCTTCGGTTCCGGTCCCGAACAACGAGGGAAAAGTTTCTCCATCCACCGATATTTTTTCCGGGCCTTCCCCCCACCATTTTGGCGAATAGCTGGTGATAGAGAGGGTGTCGCCCACATAGAGGCCTTTGCCCCGAATGGAAACGAAATTAAAATTAGGGGTCGGAAGATCGTTGATGCCCTTGTCCAATCCCCAGTTAGCGTGAAAGTACAGGCTGCGTTGATCCCATTTCCAGGGCTGATAATTCACGGACAAGCGCATCCTGACTGCTTCGCTGCCGGTGCAGACGAGCTGCAGCCGGGCCGTCTTTTCATAGGGCATTACCCATCTGCAGGTCATCCTGCCATTCTTTTCCACGCTCCTTATCCAATCACTGAAAGGGTTGAGACCGGAACCGCTGCCGAAAAAGTCCCCTACGGGACAATCGATGGTATCGTTCCCATCGAAGCTCCCCTTCAGGAAGGTTGTCCGCAGGGCGCTTTTCATATCTGTTGCTTCCATCTCCAGCGCTATGAAATCGATGGCGGCGCTGCCTTTCCGCAGGATGACTTCTTTGGATTGTCCCGCATCGATCGTCATGTCGATTAGTTTTTCCAATGGAGGAGTCGTCTTCGGCGATTGCGAAGTTTGTGGAGGCTGCGAAGCTTGCGAAGGCTGTGGAGGTTGCGAAGTTTTCGAAGGCTGTGAAGCTTGCGTATTTTCCAGGGCCTGGGAAGTTTGCAGGAGCACCCGGCTTTGCGTTTCATATTCCTCCGGACGGAATGTCTCTACGGCAACGCCTTGTTCATAGGCACGATACTGGATAATATAGAAGAGGTCAGCGGGTTCTGCCCATCCGCATTCATTTTTGTCGACGGTGACTTTGCATCCTTTGGCAAAAGGCATTGGAAGATATACATTGCCGCCGCGGGCCCTGAGGGCCGCAAAAGGCGGCTTCACAAATGCCTTCCCGTAAAAGAAGTCCATCATGTTGACGGTTATGGAAGGGGTAATATTACCGTCGAAGTATATGCGGAGTACGGCATCTTTTGCCATATTGGGCGCCCACATGCGTACAATGGCGCCCGGCCCTGCATGTTCCATCAGCACCCATTCCCTCCGGCCGGCCTCTTTTTCTTCTATTCTTACAAAATGACCGATGGCCTTGTTCCCGAACTGGCCGGGGTTATGCCGGCCTTCCGTCTTTAATGCGCTGGCTTGCATGCTGCGCCATTCTTTGTCTGGCCAGCGGGCTAATAAGGCCGGGTCGCTCATTTCCCGTAACAGCGAGCGAAAGGTGATAGCAGTGGTGTTATTGCTGGCGAAAGACGGCCGCGCGTCCAGGCTCGCCAGGGCAATGGAGGCCGCCGATGCGGCGGACAGGTGGAGAAAATTTCTTCTTTTCATGGTGCGTTCGTAATTAATTTCTGTCGCCGGGCTCCAGCCATACGGACCTAAGATGGAATAAATTCACTCCCGCATGAGCGGGATGTATCTTTAGAGGGTATACGCCGGGCGTTGTCACATGTATGATGGCCACGGGATGCTGTATAAATAACAGCGGCTCATCCGGGTTGTATTCAGAGGTGTGAAGGGTACGGAAATAAAAGGACCGGTTATCGAATTCCACGATCCCTTCCTGCCGGCTGGATGATTCCGGACAGGCATAGTCGAGAATGACTTTAAAGTCGCCGGGTTCGGTGAATCTCAGTGTAAACGTCGCGGCATCTTCCGCATTCCTGAGGCTATCGATACAGATGGCATGTTTCCAGTCGCCGAAATAATGGCTATACACGATGGAATTAAGCATGGCGCCGCCGCTGAGCCTGGCGAAACCAGCTTCGGCGACCCCTTTCTTATACTGTCTCGAAACGATCAGCGGCTGTGAAAGATCGAAGTCCTTCATCCGGCCGCTGTATTCCACTACAAAAACCGTATTCCGGTTATCTTCCAGGGCAGGTATTTTGATAGAGATGTCGTGACCCGACCTTTGCCAGGATAAGGGAGCCTTGGTGTCCAGTTGATAAACTTTATTCACGGTGATATCTACATCAGGAATAAGCAGCCGGCCATCGTCCGGTCTTTCCATTACATGAAGGAATAGTTTCCCGGGCTTGCTGGTCGTGACGCCCCAGGGCTGGGCGGGGATCAGCCCATAGGTGGTGCCATAAATGCTGGCCCCGAACTTCTTCAGCCATCTGCCTGTTTCCAGCAGGTAACTGACGGAATAGGGCGGGATATTGCCGTTGCCATCGGGCCCTACGTTCAACATCAGGTTGCCGCCTTTGGAAGCGACATTGGTCAGCAACCGTATCAGTTCCGAGGGCGTTTTGAAATTCATATCATGTGTCACATAGCCCCAGGAATCGTTATGGGTATAAATAGACTCCCATGCCTCCCGGACCGGCAGGGGCGGCACCTCAGAGTCGCCGAAGTCCGTGTAATCGCCCAGACCCTGGCCGATGCGGCTGCTGAATAAAGTATGTGGTTGCAGGATGTGCAGGCTGTCGATCATTTTCCGCGTCTGGTCCTTTGTCAGTCCGCCTGGCATATCGAACCAGATCAGTCCCAACGGGCCGTATTGCGTCAACAGTTCCTTTAGTTGGGGAATGGATTTCTCCCGGTAGTATTTCAGATAATCTTTTTTGTCTTCCTTGAAATCCCAGTCATTGCCGCCTCCATCGGGTTCGTGCCAGTCCAGGAACTGGGAGTAATAGAAGCCAAATCGCAAGCCCTTTTTCCGGGTTGCTTCGGCCAGTGCCCGAAGCGGATCTTTTCCATAGGGGGTGGACTTTACGATGGTAAAATCGCTGATTTTCGAATCGTACATG
The DNA here is from genome assembly GCA_015655015.1 of Chitinophagales bacterium. Classification (GTDB taxonomy): domain Bacteria; phylum Bacteroidota; class Bacteroidia; order Chitinophagales; family Chitinophagaceae; genus Puia. The sequence goes on from JAATFV010000151.1 coordinate 7,527, forward strand.
CTGAACCCTTCATGATGTTTGGCGGTGATGACGAGGTAGCGGATGCCGGCGTCCTTTGCCAGCTGCGCCCATTGATCCGCGTCAAAAGCCACCGGGTTAAAGGACCTGGCTACTTCGGCATAGTCCTTTGCCGGGATCCTGGCCTGGTTCATGATCCATTCGCCGCTGCCGTAATAATTTTTTCCATCCCAGGAGCCCGCAAGCTTGGAGTACAAGCCCCAATGGATAAATAGTCCGAATTTTGCGTCCCGGAACCACTGAAGATCCTTTTGGTCCGGTTGGGCGTCCGCAGCGGGGCAGCTTGTCCAAAGCAAGCCCAAAAAAATCAAGCGGACATAAGAAAAAACCGTAAAAGAAATGAGTCGTTTGTGTTGCATATTTTTGAATTCCGTTTCAAGCCAAGTTATAAAAAAAAGGTCATGGCGCCTGCAGGTAATAGTAGGCGATGCTCTCATAATTTCCCTTATCCTGATCGGTAGGGCCCACCTCTATGGAGGCCGTAAAGTGCCGGGTAAACGGCACCACCTCCGAGGGTAGGCGCCACCGGTAGGCGGCTATCCGGGAGCTGTCGAAAGCCGCATCAAAAAGGGTAAAACCGTGCATCGGAAAAGTCCCGGCGTGGTCCAGCTTGCCGGTAGCTCCGTTCCATCCGGCATTAAAATAATCCTCTGTTCCCGTTCCGCTTTCTACGACCTGCCCATCGACATTGAGTTCCTCATCTCCTTCCAGGCAACCCGTCCAGTGGATCATTTCCCGGGAACTGTCGGTGAGGCTGGGGCCGGCTGCGCGCAGGTAAAGTCCTGCAAAGTGTCCCCGGCCGCTGACGTCCAGCCAGACAAATCGTTTGCCGGGGGTGGTGGGGTACTCTTTCCGATGATGGATATGGAGATAACAGAGATCGTTTTTGAAAACGGGTAAGGGTTCAAATAAAAGCGTGAAGACCAGGGTACAGGCACGGGGAATGTCCAGTTCTATATCCCCTTTTTTTCGGTAAGGCATGGGAAAATAATTGTAGACGCCGCGGGCAAAGGGAAGTTGACCGCAAAGCAGACTCCGGTCTTTCAAGCCGGTTTTTTCCTGGAGAAAAAACATGGATAACGGCGTCCGGACAGCAGGGTCTTTTGCCCCGTCCCAGGAGATACGCAAGGTCCCGTCCAGCAACTGCTCAAGATCCCGCTCGCCTCCCCTGATCACTATCCCGCGCAGGATACCTGGTCCCGAGGGACAGGACAGGTGATGCCGGCCGGCATTCAGGGTATAGGTTTGGGTGATCTCGCGGACAGGGGCTTGGGTCAGATAGTGGTAATCGCCGATATGCCAGAACGGCGCCAGGGCTGGATCCCGGTATCCCTCACAAGGAAGATGTTCATCCATCGGCGTCTGTTTTTGCGGATAAAGGGCGTATTGCACCTGAAAAAAATTTGCTTTTTCTCCTTCCACTTCCACTTGTATCTGCCGGTTAAAGGAAATGGGTACATAACACCAGCAGCCGCCGAGGCCCATCCCGCAAAGGGGATATGGAAAGCAGGCCTGCGATTGGTTGAACAGGGCCACCACGGGCAGGTGCAGGGCCGGTGTGTCCTGGCCGTCGATATAAAATCGTATTTCCTTATCCTTTATCCCCAGGGGGGCGCCGGGATAATCCTTCTCCTGCGGAAACCAGATACGGGTAATCCTTCCTTTGCCTTTGATATCGGCGATACATACATTTCCATGGTCCCGGTAACGCACCGACCATTTTCCGCTAAACCCATCGTCATTACCGCCGCTGCGGTCATAACTGCTCTCCATGCCATAGACCATTCCATTTCTGAGCAGGGGATAATCCGAAAAATTGGTGAGGTCGCCTGCGTGATCTTCCGGGGAGCGATCCGTTTGCGCCCGGACGGTTCCGGCGATCAGCAGACTTCCCGCGGCCAGGCACACTCCGTAACGGTAAAGGTTCCTAAACATAAACATAGTCACTATTTTGGGTCGGCCTGTATTAATTTTGGCCCGGACGGTATTAATAACCCGGGTTATTGCTGCCGCTGGCGGCAAGCGCCGGATTGCTGGATATGTAAGCGGCATTGATCGGATAATAATACTCTCTTTCAAAGAATTTCTTTTGATTATTGCCATCGATCCCCGGTATGATAGCCATTTTAAATTTACCCGTGGCGTAATCCAGGGAATACGTCACACCGGAGAAGGTCCGGGTAATGTCGGTGACCGCCGTTCTCCAGCGTTTGACATCAAATAAATGATTGCTTTCAAAGCACAATTCGATTTTGCGTTCATGGCGCACTTTATCCCGGTCGATAGAATTGTACAACGCCACTCCTGCCCTTGCCCTGATCTGGTTGACCAGAGAAAGCGCCTCTCCGGTCTTACCCAGTTCGATGCAGGCCTCGGCCTTATTGAGCAGGATCTCTCCCAGCCGGAAGACCATCCAGGGCGTTTGCGTGGTCCAGTTGTCGGGCATGATGGTGCTTTCATTGACATATTTCTTTATCCCAAACCCGGTGATGGCTCCTCCGTCCTTATTACAGGCTCCCTGGGCGGCAACTCCGTTGTAGGATCCGGAGGTGATGACCGTTCCGTCGGGCTCGATGAGCGAAGTATGAAAATCGAGGGTTTGACCCTGCCATTCCGTTCCTTGCGTATAGATATCGGCGTAAAAGCGTGGTTCCATATCCTGAAATATATCCTGGTTGGTGTGCAGGGTGTTACTGTTATTGTCCAGCGTAAAGGGCGTTCCGTCGGCATGCTGGAACCACTCGATCGTTTCCAGGTAAGGCGCTGCCGCGTTACCCGCCCAGGATACATATCCCTGAGGGCCGGTAAACATGTCCCATCCGTTATTGAGTCCTACTCCTTCGGTGCCTTTAAACTGCACGGCATAAATCGATTCGGAATTATTGGGATCTATAAAAAGCTGGTGATAGTTGGCAACCGGATCACCCGGAGTCTGATTGTATAACTGGAACCCGCCGTGGCTAATGATGCTGTCCGAGGCGTCATAACACTGCTGCCAGAAGGAAGCGGCATCTACGGCCGGAATACCTACGGTGCCTTCGAGTTGTACGGTTCCCCATTCCGCAATGGAAGCCGCGTACATGGCAGCCCTGCTTTTAAGCGCCAGGGCCGCCCATTTGCTGGGATAGCCGGGTACCTCCGACGCTGACAGATCCGGAGTTATGGCATCCATTTCGCTGATGATGAATTTATAGATGTCTTCTTCCTTAGCGCGCGGGACAAAGAGGCTATCATTGGGCGCGTTGATATCCTGTACTTCGGTGATCAGCGGGACGCCTCCGTAGCGTTCCACCATGGCGAAGTAACACATTGCCCTGGCCCAGCGGGCGCGGGCGTTAAGATATTGTTTGGTTTGGGGCTCCAGCGTGGAGGTTTTCATTTCTTCGACAAAGACGTTGCATTTGCGGGTCGTCGTATAGAGCCACTGTTCGTTAAATCCGCCGTTTTTATCCAGCAGCCCGGGGCCCCAGGTAGTAAAAGTCGGGTACCAGGGATAGGCGTGCCGGGCTTCATCGGAGCGGGTGACCTGGTCGTGAATATCCCAGACATGGATATTGGCGAGGGCGCCCGTGGGGTCGTAATCGCAATTGGCGAACAAAAAGGTCATTTCAGAAAGGACCTGGTCGAGATAGGCTTCTGAAAGCGCCTGGTCATTCCAGACCTGCGCGTCGGAGATAATGTTGAGCGGCTCTTTATTAAGTATTTTTTTGCAGGAAGCGAGCATGAGTAAACCGAGGCTTCCGATGCAGCATATTTTTTTTAGCATGACATTCTCATTTAAGATAACATTCTCTTTTTACATTCTTCTTTTAGAAACTTACCAGCAATCCCAGTGAATAGACCTTTTGTTGCGGGTAATAGTTTCCGCCCTTGATGCCGGAAGGCGCCTCGGGGTCTATGTTGTATTTGAGCAATCCGGAAATGGTAAAAAGATTGGCTCCCGCAAAATAAAGCCGTGCGCCGTTAAATCCGATTTTGCGCAATGGCGCCTGGGGCAGCTCATATCCGAAATTCAGGCTCTTCAGCCGGCCGTAGCTGGCATTTTTGAGCCAATACGTCGACGCATAGGTGTTGTTGACCTTACCTCCCATATACTGGCGGGGGATAAGGGCGTTGGGATTGTCATTCTTTTCGGTCCACCGGTCCTCATAGACCACGTCTTTCTGGTTGGAGAAATTTTCGACGCCGAAACTGAGCAGGTCGCTGTATGCCGCTGCTCCCTGTAAAAGTGCATAGAGGCTGAAACGATTGTATTGAATGGTAAAGGATAGTCCGAACATTACCAGCGGCTGATTGGCATGGCCGATGACTTGCTGGTCCCTCCAGTCTAAGATGCCGTCCCCGTTGTGGTCAACATATTTGATATCTCCGGGCATCAGGGTGGCATTGTTCTGCTGATCCTGATTGAGGGTGTATGCGGATACTTCCTGCGCGGAGGTAAAGAGTCCGTTGGCTTTATATCCTAATACCTGATCGGTCCATTTCCCGGATAATTTATGCACCCGGATATCGTCGGGATCCGTGTAATCGGGTTCGGCATAATGCACCCATTTTGCCCGGGCGTAAGAGACATTTCCCGTGACGTCATAGGTGACTTTCCCTATTTTCCCTTTGTGGCCCAGGGATATTTCTATTCCCCGGTTGTTTTGAGAATTGATATTTTCCAACGGCAGGGTAGCTCCGAAGGTATTGGGCAGATTTCCGATGGGAGAAGCCAGAATTTTGTCCCTGTCTCTGAAGAACGCTTCAATCGTTCCGTACACGGATCCGTTCTTCATAGAAAAATCCAGTCCCAGGTTGTAGATCGTCATTCTTTCCCAGGTGATGTCCGGATTGGCGAGCCCGGTAGAAATCAATCCCTGCTTGATTGTATTGTTGGCGATATAGGTATTGCCAAACTGGAAGCCGGTCAGATACTGATAGGCGCCGATGCCGTCGAAGCCGGTTTGGCTGGCGGAGGCCCGAAGTTTGAGGTTGTCCACCCAGCTTACATGGTCCTTAAAGAAAGATTCTTCGTTGATACGCCAGCCGGCCGATACGCTGGGAAAAAGTCCCCACCGCTTGTTGGAAGGAAAGTTGGGTGAGCCGTCGTAGCGCAGCGTAGACTCCAGGAGATATTTTTCTTTAAAGGCGTAATTGACCCGTCCTACATAGGAAATGCGACCGGTTTGGGATGCGGATCCGTTGGCGGACTGTCCGTCTCCGCTGCCGGCGAATAATTGATCGATGGCCGTGGTGATATACCCGGTCCGTGCTGCAGAAAAGGTATTTTCCGAATAGTCGGATACTTCCACCAATGCGAGGGCGCCCAGGTGATGGCTTCCGTTAAAAACCCTGTCATAATTCAGGGATCCTTGTGCGGTGATGGTCCTGGACTTGTCATAGGACTCGGTAAGCTGTGTGATGGCCGCCGAAGACCAGGGCGTGTAGGCCTGGCTTGTCGGGTCATAGGTATACATCGTATAGGCTTTGGTCCAGGTCTTTGTTTCCGTGGTATTCTGCAGATAGTTAACCATTCCTTTTAGGGTAAGGCCTCTTACGCCGGGGATGGTATATTTCCCGGTTAAGGTCGTGAATAGCTGGTCGCCGCCCTGGTCATTGTAGCCGCCCAGGGAGCGGGTGGTGCTGGCGATGGTGGACGCTACCGTGCCGCCGTAAGCGATCCTGGCGGGATCGGGCAGAAAAGCCGGAAACGTGGGCTCCAGTTCATAAAAGTCCTGCCAGAGGTTGGTTTGAGGACGGGTAGGGGAATGCGTGGTAGAGATGGAGCCTGCTATATCCAGGGATATTGTCAGGTTGCGGGATATGCGCCCGTCTATATTGGAGCGCAGGTTGAAACGTCTAAAGGTATTGTCTCCGCTCTTATACATCCCCGTCTGCCCGGTATAACCCAGGAAAGTATAATATTTTATCGCATCGCTGCCGCCGGTAACCGAGAGGCCTTCCTGCAAAAGGGGGGAAGACTTATTCATCACCGCATCGAACCAATTGGTGCTTTTGTATGCCGGGTCGGTGCCCAGCTTATATTTTTCGACCTGATCGGCGGTGAAGCGCAAACCTGAGGTTGGCGTACCGGAATTCACTTCGGCCTCATTGATCAATTCTGCGTACTGACCGGCATTGAGGGGTTTGGGAAAAGCGGTGACTGTCTGGAAGGAATAGGTGCTGGAAAGGGATACGGTAGGTTTTCCGGAGGCGCCTCTTTTGGTGGTTACCAGTATGACGCCGTTGCCCGCCCGGGCTCCGTAAATGGCGGCCGAGGCGTCCTTTAAAATGGAAATGGAGGCGATTTCGTTGGGATCGAGGTTGACCAGCGATGACTCCACTCCATCTATGATCAGTAAGGGGGTTCCAAATCCACGGATATTCAGGGTAGAATTGGAATAACCCGGTTCTCCGCTTTGCTGCATGGAGATCAGGCCGGGGAGGCGTCCCGCCAGGGCGTTGGTGACGTCCACGACGGGATTTTGTGTCAGGTCTTTGGAGGTGATCGTAGAGATGGATCCGGTGACGTCTACCGTCCGTTGTGAGCCGTAGCCCACTACCACTACCTGGTTAAGCCGGCCGTTCACTTGTTCAAGGACGATATGGAGGACGTGTTCCGTTCCGACTATCCGGCGGACAACGCCGTAGCCGACGTAGGAAAATTGCAGGGTGGCTTTGCTGTCCGCGTGGCTAAAAAAATACCGGCCTGCCTCGTCGGTAATGACGGATTTTTCGGTCGTTCCTTTAAGAACCACCGTTACGCCTGCCATGGGCTCTCCTTTTTCGTTGGTTACCGTACCGCTGATAGAATCCGCCACAGGCGGCCCGGGGGGCGGCGGTCCGGCCGGAGCGGGCTCTCTTTCTTTCACGACGATGACCTTTTTGCCGAGGATCTCGTAGGTCATGGGCTGATGCGCGAAGATGAGGGTCAGCGCCTGTTCCAGGGGGATGCCTTTTACGTCGATATCGACGGGGTTGCTTTTTCGCAGCAGCTGGTCCTGGTAGACTACCGTGTACCCGCTCTGTCTTTTGATCTCCTGCAGGACTTTTTGCAGCGGGGCCTTTTTCTCCGAAAGGGTGATTTCATGGGAAAACCCCCGGGCGCTGATTTGCAGGCAGGAGGTCAGGATGATGAATGCAGTCAGTTTCATAATCAGCAGCACTTTAGATATGTTCCGGCATCTATGCCCTCCGTCAATGGGCATAGTTTTCCAATAGGCAAACAATTTCATACTTTTGCTTCGTTTTGGGTTATACAATAAATAGATCAGCTCAAATCGGTCTTTTATACAATTACCCGAACTCTGCCGGGAGTGCTTGGAACCACTTCCGGTTTTTATTTGGGATTTTTTTAGGTATCATAGTTCTCGTCACTGCCTGTTCCGGCCACCATTTTCCCGAATAGTTCTTTATTTGCCGTGATAGACTACCGTGACCTTGTGTCCGGCGCCATCGATCTGGAAATGCAGCGCCGATGTCTCGAACACCTTCAGCAACTGGGAAAGGTTCACATCACCGGGTACTTCTCCCGAAAAGGTAAGGCCATCAGGTTGCGCGCCCTGGTAATCTACTTTCACATCATACCATCTTTCCACATGCCGCATGATCGAGGGGATATCCGCTTCATGAAAGGCTTGCAAGCCATTCTTCCAGGCTACGATACTTTCGATATCCGCATTGCCGTCGAATTTCATGTGTTCATCCTCCGACCACCTGCCTTGCTGGCCGGGCTTGAGTAAAATATTTTCCGTCCCTTTATTAAAAAGTACAGATCCTTCCAGCAAAGTGGTCTCCAGCGCATGCTCATTGTTATATGCCATTATGTTGAAATGCGTTCCCAACACCTGCACTTCGGCCCCATTCCCTTTGGAAGAATTTATCTTTACGATAAAGGGCACTCTGTCATGGCCATCCTTACCGACAGCTTGCGCTACTTCGAAATACGCTTCACCGGAGAGCTCAATCTCCCGTCGCTGGCCAGTGAACGCGGAAGGGAACCTCACCGAGCTCTCTGCATTTAACCAGATGCGGGTGCCATCAGGCAGGGTCAGCTGGTATTTTCCTCCCCGCAAGGTGCTCATCGTATTGTAGACCACCGCTGCGGGGCTGCCTGCATCCTGATAGCTCACCTCTCCATTTTTATTCATAACGTTGACGCCTCCCTGTCTGGTAAGGGCTCCGTTCTTCGCGCTGTCCAATTCGATGCGGCTTCCGTCGGACAAGGTAAGAATGGCCCTGTTGCCTGCGGGTGCGACGTCATTCCTGACAGGATCTGACACCGTAGCTTCCGATAGCGCTCTCCCGCGTCTTTGTGTGAACATCCAGGCGGACGCAATGAGGAGAACGATGGCTGCGGCGGCCGTCAGCCTGTATACCAGTCGTCTTTTGCCATGGCCGGTTACCCGGTCAGCCGTATGGTCCAGTCCCAGTGTATGGAAAAGATCACTCACAGCCTGGTCGGGATCATATTGCCTGTTCAGCAGCCGTAGCTCCTCCGCTGGCGCCGGATAGTCCTTTGCGTCCTGAAATATCTCCTGATGGAGGGGACTGCTGTTGCGCCAGAGCTCCAGGTCCTGCATTTCTTTTTCTGTAAGGGGCTGATTATCCGCACTTTTGAATAATAAGTTCCCAATATATAAGGCAAATTCAGCTTCTTCCTGATGCATATCCATAGGTAAAGAGTGATTGATATATGGATATGACACCAGTCATGGGCATTTGTCCCACGAAATTTTGTATTTTTTTTATTGCAGGAAGGCAAGGACCAGGAGAAAGGATGCCCGGGAAGTGAAAACGCTTCTTAGTATTACGAGGGACCTGGATTTTTGGTTTCTGACCGTTTTGACGGAAATATTCAATTTTTCGGCTATTTCGGTAATGCTGAGGCCCTGCCGGAAGCTGAGGAGGAAAACGGCCTGCATCTTTCGCGGCATTTGTTGTACTACCTGGTTGATGCGCGCCAGGTGTTCCAGCCTGGCAATTTCATCATAGTCAGATCCTGCCAGCGAGTTATCGGGGGGGAAACTGTTATTATGTTTCTCTTCCTGTCTTGCCCGTCCCCTTTGCAGGTTAAGACATCCATTTTTAGTGACGATGAACAGAAAGCTTTTGAGGCCCTGGTAAGTTTCAAAGGAACCTTCGTACTGCCATAATTTTATAAATGTTTCCTGTACTATGTCTTTTGCGAGGGAAGAGTCAGGAAGGAATTTTTCGGCGAATTTACATAATACGGGGAAATAGGTTTTGACGATGTCCCGGAAAGCTGCGGGATCGCCGGCAGAAAATTGCCGGTGGAGCACTGTCTCATCTAAAGGAGTCTTATTCAGCAAAGCTACAACCGTTAGTGACGCAATATACGGAAATAATCGAAAATCCGCCATACGGGATCAGGAGCCGTCCTGGTAGTATTTCCGGTGGGCCAGCGGTGTCATACCTCTAAGCGCCTTAAAATGGCGGTTGAAATTGGAGAAATTGTTAAAACCGCATTGGTAACAGATATTGGAGACCGGCTCGTTGGTTTCGGCCAGCAGCTTGCAGGCATGGCCAATGCGCACTTCCATTAAAAACCGGGAAAACGTCTTTTTGATCCTGGATTTGAAGTAACGGCAGAAAGCGTGGGGGCTGATATGGGCTACCCGGGCTATCTGCCCGAGGGTGATCTTTCCGGAAAAGTTGGCCATTATATATTGGTAGATCGTATTCATGCGGTCTGTTTCTGAGGGATCATACCGGAAGACCAGGCCTTTGCTGCAGACAGGCTTGGTCTGCCTGGACTGTGCAATCGTGTTCAGGATACGCAGTAACAAAATGATCCTTTCGCCTTTTTGGGCAACCAGTAATTGCCGCATCCATTCGCTGACGACGTTGCGGGTGTTATTTTTTACCCGTACGCCCTGTTGCGCTCTTTCAAAAAGCCGTTTGAGCTCCCTGTTCTCCGGCAGACTGAAAAAGTCCGCTCCGAAGCAGTCGGGCGTGAGGTGGATGATGATGGCTTCCACTTTCAGCCTGGAGTTTTTTTTCAGGTATTTTTCGTCGCTGCGCCATAAATGAGGCAGATTGGCTCCCAGCAGGATCATGTCATCTTTTTTGAAATGATGGATATTATCTCCGATGAACTGCCTTCCGGTTCCTTTGACGATGTACACCAATTCAATTTCCGGATGATAGTGCCATTTGTTGTAGAAATGGGCCGCGATATCATGCCTGATATTGAAGGAATGTTCATGATGAAGGGACATTTTCAGCAGATGGGGCTTCATAATGGACAAATATATACTATAATGGAAAAATTAAAGTGGCACAACCATCAAGATGTTAAGATAGTACAACTCATTGCAAAGGCGATGCCATTCCCCTGAAATTTTTCACTTTAGTTTTGGAAATTCTTATAACGGTTGACTAAAAGTGAAAAAATATGTACACACTGGAATTGAACAAAGTAGGTATCAACGACATACAGGAGGTTGGCGGCAAGTGCGCGTCGCTGGGCGAAATGCTGCAGCATCTGAGCGGTCTGGGCATTCGTATTCCCGATGGTTTTGTGATCACGGTAGCGGCATACCGGGCATTCATAGGGCACAATCATTTGGAGAGTGAAATATATCGCATCGTCGGGGCCATCGATTATGACAACCTGGAATCGCTTCGCAGAGGCGGGTCGCAGGTGAGGATGCTGGTAAAAAACGGCCGTTTTCCGAAAGAGATGAGCGATGTGATCATTACGGCGTATGAAGATCTGTCGAAGCAATACAACCAGGAATTTACGGATGTGGCTGTCCGCTCGTCGGCCACGGCGGAAGATTTGCCGGATGCCAGTTTTGCCGGGCAGCAGGATACCTATCTGAATGTGCGCGGTCCTGCCTCTCTGATGGATGCCGTGCGCAATTGTTTTGCCTCTCTTTGGACGGATAGGGCTATCAGTTATCGGCATTCGTTCGGATACGATCATTTTGCGGTGGGGTTGAGCCTCTGCGTACAAAAAATGGTGCGCAGCGACCTGGGAGTATCCGGAGTCGCCTTTAGCCTGGATACAGAAAGCGGATTCAGGGATGTGGTAGTCATCAACGGTAGTTATGGGCTGGGGGAAATGATCGTGCAGGGATCCGTCTCT
>JAATFV010000190.1 GCA_015655015.1 Chitinophagales bacterium
GGATAATCGGGAGTGATATCTTTGGCTACTGTCCGAAGAATAGGGTCACCATAAGCTACAATAGGTAAAATCATATAAAGTCAATTTTCGAGTACAAAATTCTTAAACTAATATCTGCCGCTCCGGAAGTACAGCAGATCATACATCTCCTGCCTGTCACCGGATTTACTGTCCCGACCTCCCCAAATATTCCTGCAGCATGATCGTTGCAGCGATCTCATCCACCAGGGCCTTATTCCGCCGCTGCTTCTTCTTCAGCCCCATGTCGATCATCGCACGGGAGGCCATCTTAGAAGTATTCCGTTCATCCACCATCAGCAGGGGCATGGAAGGGAACTCCTTCTGCAGACGCCTGACAATCTCTTTCACCAGCGGCGTTGCATGGGTATCGCTGTCATCCCAGTTCTTGGGTTCCCCCACGAGGATCAGCTCCACCGGCTCCTTTGAAAAATAGTCTTTCAAAAAAGGGATCAGCTTTGGTGATTCGACCGTCGTCAGCCCCGTGGCAATGATCTGAAAAGGATCGGTAACGGCCAGCCCGGTACGTTTCAGCCCATAATCGATCGACAGGATACGCGCCATAAACTAAACATTGTATTTTAGAAACTCCTCGGGCGTGCATACCGGTAATACGGATATGGCAGCCTCATACAGGCCTCTGTTCCTTGTAATGAAATAATCTAATTTATGATGCAGGGCCGTGTAATAGGACAAGGCGTCTTCCATATTGGTCATCTTCGAATGCAGGGCATTCACGACGATCTCATGCCCGATATCAATCACCTGGATATCCGATAGGATGGCCAGCAGGAGCTCTTTTGCGTTTTCCGCTCCATAAGCCGCCGTCAGCCAGTATCCTGTCAACTGCAGGATGGAAGGAGTGATAAAAGCCTGTACCCTTCCTTTTACGGCCCATTCGATCAATTGCCTGGCGACGCTGCCCCTTTCACGTTTCAAGGTGAAATCAAGTAATATATTGGCGTCCAGCATTATTCTAAAGGCCATATTTCTTCTCCTGCTCTTTGTAAAAACGGTCTCTGAATGCGGCATCAGCACCAACCGGTTCTTTCAACCCCGCAGTTCCGTCAAACATCTTCTCCCGATCCGACGATCCCATCACTCCAGCCATATGAGGCATTTCCAGCCCATCTACCAGGTCAAGGATATTTCTTCTCTGAACAGGCCGGGTCACCGACCGGAAGTAATTCTCCACCAGTTCGGATACACTCATCTGCTTGCCGGCGGCATACGCCTTCATAGCATCCAGTAATTTTCCGTCAATGGTAAGGTTGAGTCGCTCCTTCATGGGGCAAAGATACGCATTTATTCATATCATGCGCACAAGCGGATGCAAAAAAAGATCCGTAATAACAAAAATAGCAAAGACGACACTGGCAATTCCATTAGCCGTCATAAAAGCCAGGTTCACACGACTTAAGTCATTGGGTTTGACGATAGCATGCTGGTAGATCAACATGCCGATGAAGACAGCCACCCCCACCCAATACCACCAACCAAACCCTCCGTAATAACCGGCAATGACCACACAGGCCGTACTGAGCAAATGGAGAAATTCAGAGACGCGAAGGGCCTTGGCCTTCCCCAACCAGGATGGCATGGAATACAGCTTATGAGACCGGTCGAAGTCCTCATCCTGCAAGGCGTAAATGATATCAAACCCGCTCACCCAAAAGATAACCGTAAACGAGAAGAGAATAGGTAACACGGCAAACTGCCCAACCACAGCCAGGTAGGCGCCGATGGGAGCCAGCGACAAGCCCAAACCCAATACCAGGTGGCAAAGCGGGGTAAAACGTTTCGTATAGCTATACCCCAGCACCACCGCCAGGGCTACAAAGGACAAGGCAAAACAAAGGGGATTAATGAACCAGGTGCAGACAATGAAGGCCACACAACTGATCAGCACGAACCGCAGGGCGCTGTTCTTCGAAATGATCCCTGCCGGGATCTCCCGGATGGCCGTGCGAGGATTCAGCACATCGAATTTGGCATCCAGCCAGCGATTGAACGACATGGCCGCGCTGCGGGCGAAGACCATACAGAGAATGACCAGTAAGAACCTGATCAGCACCTGTTCAAGAGAATGTGGAAAATACGAAGAGATAAGTCGCGGATCAGAGCTAACAAGGGAATTTGTCGAAAAAAATCCTGTTACACTGTTTAAATAGCGGATCCCCAAAAAGAACCCTATCATCGCAAAAGGCATCGCAAAAATCGTATGCGAGAATTTGATCAGGCTTAAATAATTCTTTACTGTACTCATAATTTTTTTTATACTATAAATTATCCGGCCGAAACTCCTCCCTCACCAACTCCCACAACACGATCCCCGCCGCGATCGAAATATTCAACGAATGTTTCATCCCCCACTGCGGGATCTCCACACACCCATCACACAACTTCAACGCCTCTTCCCCCACCCCGCTCACCTCATTCCCGAAGATAACAGCCAGTTTCCCTGAATGTTGTGCGGCAAACTCCTGCAAAGGAATACTCTTCTCCACCTGCTCCACCGCAAAAACCTGGTAACCATCTTCCTTCAGCGACCTCACCGCATCCGCCGTATCCCTGAAATATCGCCAGGCCACCGTCTCCGTAGCCCCCAGTGCCGTTTTGTGAATATCCCGGTGAGGAGGCTGGGGCGTGTACCCGCACAAAAAAATACCCTCCAGCAAAAAAGCATCCGCTGTCCGGAACACACTGCCCACATTGTGCATGCTGCGGATATTATCCAGCACCACGACAACTGGGGTCTTTTCCGATCGCCTGAATTCAGGCACCGACTTCCGGTTAAGCTCATCCATGCCGAGTTTGCGCATGCGCAAAGGTAA
>JAATFV010000016.1 GCA_015655015.1 Chitinophagales bacterium
TTTACCAGACAAAGGTAATTCATTTAAATGAAACGACAAGGAACTAAGTACAAACCTTCCTTCAATTAGTAATTTGTTAACGAGGCAGGGTGAAATACGGCCGGCATGCGGGTGAAACCGGCACCCGTTTATGCAAACGCCTCTCCGGCGGGCCCTATCCCGGACAAGCAGCCCGATGGCCGATCCCGGGGAGGCACCGGTGAGGCTAACGGTCATATTCACCGTATTAAGCCTGTTGCGGGTTCCGGATAACGGGGATATACCCGGCTCTGGTCGGATTCATGGATGCATTGCATGGCCAGCTCCGGCAGGATAATCCCCGCGACCATGGCAATCCGGGGATTTCTTTTATCCGCTGAACCTCCTGCACACGGGGGCCGCCAGGGCCCCTGCCGCGGTAGCCAGCCCGAACAGACCGACCAGGTTGGGGTAAAAATGAAAACGAGCACCGAAAAAGCATTTTCGGCAGCTTTGTCAAAATATTGTCACAAATTAAAAAATTATATAGGGACCTTTCCTTAATTTGAGGCATCAAAAAATTCAGGTATGTTCACTTACAAAAAGTTAGCCGTTGCATCGATACTCTTAGTCTTTATGGTAATTGGCATGGCTGCGACCAGGCCATTGGATGAAAAGCCTAAAAGAAATCTGAAAGTATTACCCAAAAATATCAGCCACGAGGACCTGGATAAAATAATGGATAGCTGGAAAGTCGCGCTGGGCGTAAAATGCAGCTTTTGCCATGCTCCGTCCAAAGACAGCAGCTCCCGTCACCTGGATTTTGCCAGCGATGCCAAGCCGGAGAAGGATATTGCCCGTCACATGTTCCGGATGACGGCAAAGATCAACAAAAAGTATTTCCATTTTGACGATGATGATAAGGATAAGGGGGCGACGATGCCAGCCGTTTCCTGTCTGACCTGCCACCGTGGCGAACCACATCCCGAAACCAAACCCGGGATCGACAAAAATTAATAGTTTCATAATTAAGGCTTCCCGGGATGAAATAATTAACGGATCTGCCCGAAACTATCGGCAACTTTTCCGGACCTGGGGTGTTCTTTAACGGATGCCTGTCCTATTTTAACGGATGTCTGCCCTTTCTCAACGGTTGCCTGCCCTATCATTTGAAAGCCGTACCCGGGAATTATAAATTACCTAAATTTACCGCCTCTTATATCTTATATAAATCTACTCATGGCAAACAACTTATTCAATTTCGGCATGATCGGCCTCGGCGTAATGGGGCGTAATCTGCTGCTTAATATGGCAGACCACGGTTTTGCCGTAGTCGGCTTCGACAAAGACGCTCAGAAAACAGCTACCCTGGAATCATCCGCCACACCCGGCACCCAGGTAAAAGGGGTCAATACCCTTGCTGAAATGATACAGCAATTAGAAAAGCCGCGCAAGCTGATGATGCTGGTGCCTGCGGGCAAGCCGGTGGACGATGTGATCCATGACCTTTTGCCTTTGCTGGAAAAGGGTGATATCGTAATAGATGGCGGGAACTCCCATTATACGGATACTTTACGCCGAGTCAATTCACTGCAGGAGAAAGGCTTTCATTTTATGGGAGTCGGCATTTCCGGCGGAGAGCAGGGCGCCAGAACAGGTCCAAGCATCATGCCCGGCGGAGATCCGGCAGCATACCCCCATGTGCAGCCCCTGCTGGAAGCGGTGGCCGCAAAAGTAAACGGTAGTCCCTGTGTCGCCCACCTGGGAAAAGGTGCAGCGGGACATTACGTGAAAATGGTGCACAACGGGATAGAGTATGCCATTATGCAGCTGATCAGCGAGACCTATGATCTTTTACACCGGGGATTAGGCCTTGAAAATGATGAGCTGCATAAGATCTACAAGAACTGGAATGAAGGGGAGCTGCAATCTTTTCTTGTAGAGATCACCAAAGACATTTTCCTCAAAAAGGATGACAAGACGGACAATCGCCTGGTAGATATGATCCTCGATAAAGCGGGATCCAAAGGCACGGGTAAATGGACATCCCAGGATGCCATGGATATCGGCGTTCCCATTCCGGTCATCGATATGGCTGTCTCGATGCGCGAACTTTCCTCCTATAAAGAAGAAAGGGCACAGGCGGCAGTATTATATAAAACATCCACCGTAGATATTCCTATTCCCATGGAGGTATTCATCCAGCAGGTACAGGACGCCTTGTATTTTGCTACGATCCTCAGTTATGCGCAGGGCTTGTCCATGCTGCATACTGCATCCACCGAGCTGGATATGCAGATACCCCTGCCGGAAGTGGTAAGGGTCTGGAGGGGAGGATGTATTATCCGGTCTTCCCTGCTGGAGGTTTTTTATGCTGCCTTCCAGAAGAACCCTCAGCTTTCTAATTTATTATTGGATGGAGAGATCGCCCAATTATTGCAGGCTAAAAAGCAGAATATCCGCAACGTGATCATACATGCCATTCATATGGGCTACCCGGTAGCGGGATTGATGGCGGCATTGAGCTATTTCGACGCCTATCGCAGCGAGCGGCTCCCAACCAACCTTATCCAGGCCCAGCGGGATTATTTCGGCGCACACACGTATCAGCGTACCGACGGTCCCGGAACTTTTCACACGCAGTGGTGAAAAGAGGCCGAAGGCCCATCATTAGACCCGGCCGATGGCTTCGCGTCGGCGCAGATCAGTTGGCTGCCGCCGGAAATAAATCATAAAAGTTGTATTAATGTTCAACAGATAGTATATGGCAAACCACAAACGACCACCGGCTTCTCTCATATTCATTTTCGGAGGCAGCGGGGATTTAAATTTCAGAAAGCTCTCGCCCGCCTTATATAATTTATTCATCGACGAATGGATGCCGGAGAAATTCAGCATCGTAGGCATCGGCCGCAGTCAGTATAATGATGATGATTACCGCAAGCGCCTGCTCAACGGCCTCCAGCAGTTCAGCCGCCGGAAGGGAGAGTCTAACGGGCACTGGGAAGAGTTCTCCAAACATATATCCTACCTGCCAATGGACGCGGAAAAGGATGGGGATTACAACAAGATCGCCGAGATGATCAAGGCCAAAGAGGCCGAGATGGGCGAACATCCCAATATTATCTTTTACCTGTCCGTTGCACCCCAGCTGATGCCGGACATCGCTAAAAAATTAGGCGCCCTCAAGATCTGCTCAGAGACGGCGACTACCCGTCTCGTCTTTGAAAAGCCTTTTGGGCATGATCTTAAAAGCGCCCATGAGCTGAACCAGCTGCTCATGAGCATGTTCAAGGAAGAGCAGATCTACCGTATAGATCACTATCTTGGCAAAGAGTCGGTACAGAATATCCTTTCACTCCGTTTTGCCAACGCCTTGTTCGAGCCTATCTGGAACCGCCGCTACATTGAGAGCGTTCAGATCACGGCCGCCGAAACGGTCGGGGTGGAAGGCCGCGGCGGTTACTATGAGAACTCCGGCGCCCTGCGGGATATGGTGCAGAATCATATCCTCCAACTGATGTGCATGATCGCCATGGAAGCTCCCGTGTCATTCGATGCCAACGAGATCCGCAATAAAAAAGTGGACGTGCTCAACGCCATCCGTAAGATCAGCAAGGAAGATGTCGCCCAGTTCGCCGTTCGCGGTCAGTATGCCGAAGGATGGATGAAAGGCGAGAAGGTGCCGGGTTACAAGCAGGAGAAAAGTGTCAATCCCACTTCCCATATCGAAACATTTGCCGCCGTCAAATTCTATATCGACAACTGGCGCTGGCAGGACGTTCCTTTCTATGTCCGCACCGGCAAACGGATGAACCAGAAGACGACAAACATCACGATACAGTTCAAGAACGCTCCCAGTTATGCTTTTCCGCCGGAGGCGGCGGAAACATGGCGATCCAACCGGCTGACCATCAGCATCCAGCCGGAGATGGAAGTCCGGCTGCGCTTTCAGGCTAAACGGCTCGGTCAGTCAATGATCCTGAACCCGGTAGATATGATCTTTAATCCGTCGGATGACAGCCACGAACCGGAGGACGAGCCGGAAGCATACGAGACCCTGCTGCTGGATGTCATGGAAGGCAACCCAACCCTGTTCATGCGCGCCGATCAGGTAGAAGCCGCCTGGAAGATCGTCATGCCCATCCTGGAAACATGGGAAAGCCGCCCGCCGGTGGACTTCCCGAACTATACGCCGGATTCCTGGGGTCCGGAAGATGCAGAAGCCCTGATCGCAAAGGACGGACATAACTGGATCACGATGCCTCCGGCACAATAGGAGAAGAAGCTGCAAGCTAATAACCTGCAGCCGGATTGAGACTTGCAACACCTAATATTATGCAATTACACGTATACAAGGATGGCGAAGAGCTGAGTTATGCAGTAGCCAAATGGATAGCCGACAGGATCGCGGAGACGCTGACAAAGAAGGACCGTTTCACCATCGCCCTTTCCGGAGGAAGCACACCGCAACGTCTTCATAAGATCCTGGCCGCTTCGCCCTATAAAGAACAGATTGAATGGAGCAAGCTGCATATCTTCTGGGGAGACGAGCGGGCCGTTCCTTTCGAAGACAGCCGGAACAATGCAAAAATGGCTTATGATACGTTGCTTAACTACGTCCCGGTGCCGGCTTCCCAGGTACATGTCATGAGAACAGATATCGCTCCTGAACAGTCAGCCATTGAATACGAAAAAATACTTCATCAATATTTCGACCCCCTCCCCGCCAGCGGAGAGGTAGGTGCTGCTTCCGTCGGATCGGGGAATCCATCCTATAGCTTTGACCTCGTCTTATTAGGTATGGGTGATGACGGGCACACGCTGTCTTTATTTCCCGGAACGGAAGTCGTTCATGAAGAGGCAGCCTGGGCTACAGCTTTTTTTCTGAAAGCCCAGGACATGTACCGGATCACGTTGACTAAGACCATCGTGAACCGGTCGGCCTGCGTTGCCTTCCTGACAACTGGGACCGGCAAGGCCCATGCCCTGAAAGAAGTGCTGAAAGGAACCTATAATCCCGATCTTTATCCTTCACAGGAGATCAAGCCGGCCGGTGAATTACACTGGTTTGTAGATCAAGCGGCTGCCGCAGGATTGGATGAAAAATAATTAAGAAAACTCCTGACAGCCAGGAGCAGGCTAACGAACATCCTCAGAATCATACACGACCACCTTACTCCAAAGGTGTGAGCACTTCTTTACAAACAACAGGTGATCCGGATCGGTCTGATAGCTGGCCTGGTCTTCTGCTGAGTCGAACAGCAGCAGCCAGGAGACGGCATAGGAAGTATCGATGACGTCCCGGTTCGTACCGGCGGGCAGACCGATATGAAAATATTTGATGATGCCGGTTTTTGAAAGTTTCTCCAGGCCGGCTATTAACGCATTGCGGTCTTCTGCGCTGCCGGGGTTCTTTAGCCAGAAATACACGTGATGGACGAACTTATTTGAAAGAGGATTGGAAGAGGTCATGATAGTTTTTTATATTGGTTTTAAAATGTGTTGTTTTTTAGCGATAGCCGCAACAGATGAACTGTCCGGCCATCGGGTCTAATGATGGCGCTTCGCGCAAAACGCCCGTGGCGTTTTTAGAATAGCTCACGCACCAATTCGTCGGTAAGCTTACGGTCCCCTTTTGTCCAGATATCATTCGGAGGCGGAAACTCATTGATATTGTAACCGCCCTGCGTCTCAAAATTGTAGATCGCCTGGCAATTTCCATCTATTACCAGGGCGCATTTCATCCAATCCCTGGACCATATGATAAGCATTTTCGAAGGACTTATCCCATCCGACCCGTCGGGCTCTTTCTCTGACGGAGGGGCAATAGCCTGTGCTTTAACGGCAGCAGCTTTGTCCGCCAGGAATTCGGCGGCCTCATAAATATGCAGGGCATCCAGCACCCTTAGCCCGGGACCATCTTTATCTTTTTCGACGGCATAAAAATAGCCGGTCTCTCCGTCGTCTTCGAATATGACCCCGTAGTTGTTTTCAGGAGAAAAGCTTTCGACAAAATTGTCTTCGCCCGGAACAAATGTCAGATCCTGCATCAGATATCCCTTCATTATTTAAGTTGTTTTAACCATTCTACGATCCCCAAATAAATTTTTTGCGCTACTGCCTTCTGAAATTTTGGGTTCAGGATCTTCTTCTCTTCAGCGGGGTTACTGAGGAAGGCCACTTCGACAAGGGCATTCGGGTAATCGGTGGGCCCGCTCAACGCAAAATTAAAATTACCCACATTGCCATATTCTTTCAGGCCCAGGGTGAGCATTTGATTCAATATCGCCACGCTTAAAGGCCGGAATCCGATATAACGATAATACGTACTTGTTCCCTGGACCGTATCGAAGCTGGCGGAATTGAGGTGGATGCTTACCAACAGATCGGGATTGAATGCTGCCAGCATTCCCATCCTCTCCGGCATGGAGAGGGATGTGTCTTTTTCGCGGGTCATGAATACCTTTTTTACCCCGATCTTTTTGAGGGTCTTCTGCAGCTCTTTTGCGATCAATAAAGTATAGTCTTTTTCCAGGATCTTGCTGTTGACCCCGCTGGCCCCGATATTATCTCCGCCATGACCGGCGTCCACTGCAATCCTTAGCTTGCGTATATCCGGCATGGGGGGCTGTCTCTTAATGCGAACGATCAACCTTCTTCCGCTACTGTCGTAGGCCAGGTTATGTCCCCAATGCTGGGTATGTTTCAGCTGAATATATACCCGCATCACATCATCTTCCGTCTGCTCATACCAGGTATTTTTTATCTCTTTTGTCGTCCTGAGCTGTGTGATCCAGTTGGTATTGCTGGTCACCCCGAAAATATCTATCGCTATGCGGGAGGGATCTATGAGCTGAAAGCCATGATAAGGAAGGCGTTCATCCAGGCTGATGCTTACGTAATCAAAAGCGGAATCTCCATATACTTTTATGTTGCCGCTCAGGTGTGTATTATGCGGGAGGGTGCGAGCGGTTTGCCTGTTCAGCAGGACTACGCTGGTCTTGGCGATATAGGCAGTGTGGGAGGCCGACAATCTTACCTTATAATCCGTATTGAAGCTATCCACGATCCTCACCAGGATATTCGAGTCCAGGTATCCCATTTTAGCGCCGCCGAGCCGGTCGTCCCCGATACCGTATTCCATGAATGGAAATCTGCCCGTCGTTCGGGCCAGCCATATGCTGTCCTGGGAGTACCCCGGAGCAGCGATAAAAGCAACCAGTATATAGAGAACGATTCTGCGCATCGTCTAAAATTTAGTTAAAGATACCATGAAACGGAAAAAAGAGCGTCGCTAATAAAAAATAGAGGCGGGTCTTTTAGCCAGAGTCCGGTATTAGCCAGATATCCGCTATTGGCCAGATGCCCGGTAAAACAAGAGCCACACCCGGAATTTCCGGGGTGGCTCTTGCTACCTCATGTGTGACTCGCACCACCGCCGGTGGCGGGGGCGGAAGTTATAATGGATATTTATTATTGCTGATCAGTTTTGCGGCGATCCTTCTTTTTGCCTCTTTACTGTTGAAAGGATCTACTTTGGTAAACCGCTTCAATCCCAGCAGCATCATGCGCTGCTCATCTCCTTCGGCGAAAGCATTGATAGCATCTTTACCGGATTTATGGATACGATCGGCGGCATCATACAGGAAAGTGCGTACCACATCCAGCTCGAAGGAACAGGCAGCTTCTCCCCGCTGATCTACCAGCTTTTGCGCCCGGAGCAAGGCGCTTTCCACCGCAAAAGCTTCGATAGCCATGTCCGCTATGTTCATCAGGATCTCCTGTTCGCTCTCTATTTTCATCATCAGCTTTTGTACGGCAGCGCCCGCTGTCATCAGAATAGCTTTTTTGAAATTTACCAGCGCCTTTTTTTCTTTTGCGAAAGGAGTATCTTCTCCGCTCCCAAATTCGGGGATGCTCATCAATTCCTTCGACACAGCCATAGCGGGCGCCATGATATCCAATCGTCCTTTCATCGCTCTTTTCAATACCATGTCGACGATCAGGAGCCTGTTGATCTCGTTGGTCCCTTCGAAGATCCGGTTGATCCGGCTGTCACGGTAAGCTTTTGAAATAATATATTCATCGCTGAATCCATTCCCGCCATGGATCTGCACTCCTTCATCCACCACAAAATGCAGGACTTCGCTGCCAAAAACTTTCAGGATGGCGCATTCGATAGCATATTCTTCTGCGGCTCCCAGCAAGGATTCACTAAAAGGTTTGCCCGCACCTACCATCTCTATTTCCTTATCATCGATCCATTTGGAGCTGCGGTACAGGGCACTCTCCAGCACCCACATCTTAATAGCCATTTCAGCCAGCTTATTCTTGATGGCGCCGAAATTGGCAATAGCCGTCTTGAATTGTTCCCGGGTAGTAGCGTATTGAATGGAAGTGGTAGCGGCTCTTTTGCAGGCGCCCAATGCTGCGGCGCTCAGCTTGAGGCGGCCAATGTTTAAAATATTAAAGGCGATAATATGACCTTTCCCTGCCTCTCCCAGGAGATTCTCCACAGGAACCTTACAATCCTGGAAATAGAGCTGCACCGTAGAAGATCCCTTGATCCCCATCTTATGTTCTTCCGGGCCTTGTGTAAATCCTTCATATCCTCTCTCCACAATGAAAGCGGAGAATTTATCCCCGTCGATCTTTGCGAAGACAGTATACACATCCGCAAAGCCCCCATTGGTGATCCAGCACTTCTGTCCGTTGAGCAAATAATATTTACCATCTGCGGACAGCTTCGCGGTGGTTTTGGCGCTCAGCGCATCGCTCCCGCTATTGGGTTCTGTAAGACCATATGACCCCTTCCATTCGCCGCTGGCGAGCTTGGGAATATATTTCTGCTTTTGTTCGGGTGTGCCGAAGTAGAGGATCGGCAGGGTGCCGATACCGGTATGAGCAGATAAGCCCACTGAAAAAGAGAAGCCGCCGCCCAGCCCTTCATTCACCAGGGTAGACGTTATAAAATCCTTTCCTAATCCCCCGTATTCTTCCGGAATGGCCGTTCCCAGCAGACCCTGCTCTCCGGCTTTTTCCAGCAGGCCAACCATGAGGCCGGGCTCCTGTTTATCTATTCTTTCGATGATCGGCAACACTTCCGCATCGAGGAAGGAGGCGCACATATCTTTGACCATTTGCTGCTCCTCGTTGAAATCTTCCGGAATGAAGGTATCGAACGGAGAGCTTTCTTTTATCAGCCATTCAGCTCCCTTGAGAGCTTGTTTTTTGTCGGTGGAGGCGCTCATAGAAAACAGTTTTGTGATGAAAAAATTTTATTTAAGATTTTCGTAAACAACTTGTAGAACTTCCTTGCAAATCTCGATCCTTTCTGAAGGAACTCCTTCCAATGCTTCATTAAGGGTCGCTTCAGCCAGGCACATCGTCTCCTCCTGTAATTTCAGCGCCCTGCCGGTCAGATAGATCAGGTTGATCCGGCGGTCGTTGTCCGATGGCACTCTTTTTACCAATTGCAGTTTTTCCAGGTTGTCCACCAATCTTGTAATGCTGGGCTTGTCCCGGAAGGTAGCATTGCATAATTCCTGCTGGCTCTTGCCATCCTCTTTCCATAAATGATACAACACGCTCCACTGCTCGATGGTGATCTTCAGGCCTGCCGCATTGAACTTTTTCTGCAGATTGCGTGCGATAGCGATTACCGCTTTGCCCGTAATAAAACTATAGAGCTCTCCTTTCTTAAAATGGTTGTTTGGCATATAGTTAGTTAAACAACTAATCAAACTTACCAAATTCTCCCGGTTATAGCAAGACTCGCGGGGTATTTTTTTACGCAGCATCCAAAAAAGCTTCCGGGGGTAGCCCCTCACGTCTTTCCGATGGTCCCCTCAAGCTGCAGATGGTCCACGCA
The DNA here is from genome assembly GCA_015655015.1 of Chitinophagales bacterium. Lineage (GTDB taxonomy): Bacteria > Bacteroidota > Bacteroidia > Chitinophagales > Chitinophagaceae > Puia. The sequence continues at coordinate 9,833 of JAATFV010000016.1, forward strand.
AGCTGCAGATGGCGGGCTCGGAATTCGTTCCGGCTAAACTATGGGAGCGATTCAGTAGTTTTAAGATTGAATCCGATGAGTATGCAATCATTCTTTTTGTCTTACCGCTCCTCCCGGATCCACTATTTGCTGGGGGGAAGGGGGGACAAATTATTAATCTGTTTCCATGGCTATGGGGAGTCCGGGCAGTCCTTTTCTTTCCTGGAGGAGTCGTTGGGCAAGGATTTTACGATCCTGGCCATCGACCTGCCTTTTCATGGGAAAACGGACTGGAAAGGGGGGCTTTTTTTCGATCCTGCAACGCTGATAGCCCTGATCGGACAGATAACGGCGGGAACTCAGGGCAGCAATGACACACCGGGTAGTCACGGCAGACTGGGCGGCAATGGGAAGTGGTGGCTGATGGGATACAGCATGGGAGGAAGGATTGCTTTAAGCTTGCTGGAAAAAATACCGGAAAAGGTGGAGAAGCTGATCCTTTTGGCCCCGGACGGGTTAAAAGTGAACATCTGGTACCGCATAACTACGCAAACCAGGTTGGGAAATATATTGTTCCGCCGGACCATGCAAAAGCCGGGATGGTTTTTTCTCCTGCTGCGGGTCGGCAATGCCCTGAAGCTGGTCAATCCCAGTGTTTATAAGTTCACGCTTTATCATATTGACCAGGCGTCCGAACGCAGTGAGCTCTATACGCGCTGGACGACGTTGCGGGGATTCCGGCCGGATATCCGGGCCATCCAGGCCTTTATCCGGGAAAGACAGATCCTGGTAAGACTTTTATACGGGCAATACGACCGCATTATCCGGGTGGAAAGAGGAGAAAAGTTCAGAAAAGGGGGAATTGAACCCTGGTGCCGGCTGACCCTTCTTCCGGTAGGCCACCGGTTGCTGCAAGCCCGCAACCGGAAGGCGATCCTTTCCCTGTTGAAAGATTAGTTCCTCTATATTTGTTGGACAATTGCATATTTGGGTATTTGCATTTGCCCATCCCTCATTTGCTGATCATTAATTCATTGTTCGCTAATCATGTTCTTCTTCGCGCTCATATGCCTGGTCCTTTTCGCCTTTTACGGGGTGCTGATAGACTATTACCGGAGAGCCTGGAAAGCCATCCCTGCTTCATCCGTACAATATTCATCCATACAGGGGGGAAAGAGCATGGGCCGCACCAGAATTTCCGTCCTCGTGCCTGCCCGGAATGAAGAAAAGAATATAGGGATCTGCCTGGAATCCTTATCCCGGCAATCTTATCCGAAAGAGCTGTATGAGGTGATCGTAATTGACGATCATTCGACGGACAATACGGCAGCGATCGTGGAGGCATTTGCGGAGGCGGGAGCACCGGCTGTTCGAAATGAAGCAGAAGAGAAGGCCTGGGCAAAGGGGGATGTGGGCGAGGGTATTTCCGTCCGATGCCTCCGGCTGGCGGATGCCGCGAGGGAAGAGGGAGCCGGCGCGGTGAAAGCCTACAAAAAATTCGCCATAGAGACGGGGATCCGGGCTGCCGCGGGAGAGCTGATCCTGACGACGGATGCAGATTGCTGGTTTCATCCTGACTGGCTGGGGACGATCGCAGGGTTTTATGAAAAGACGGGAGCAAAGTTCATAGCGGCCCCGGTGAGGATCGGGGAGGAATACAGCCGCTCCCGGCGGGGTGCAGCAGCGCAAAAGAGAAACTCTTTTTTAGCTATATTCCAGACACTGGATTTTATAACCTTACAGGGGATCACGGGTGCGGCTGTGTATAAAAGGGTTCATTCTATGTGTAATGGCGCCAACCTGGCTTATGAGAAAAAAACCTTTTTCGAAGTAGAAGGATTTAAGGATATTGATGCTATTCCTTCAGGCGACGACATGTTATTAATGCATAAGATCTATAAAAAATATCCTGAGCAGGTGTTCTTTTTAAAGAACCGGCATGCCATTGTATCTACCAGGCCGGAGACCAGCTGGAAAAGTTTTGTCAATCAGCGGGTCCGCTGGGCCAGCAAGGCCGATAAATATGATGACAAACGGATCTTTTGGGTATTGCTGCTGGTATATATCCTGAACCTGCTTTTCCTGGGATTGTTGCTGGCCTCCTGGTGGAACAGCTGGTATTTATGGTTATTGCTGATCCTGATAGTGGCAAAGACTGCCGTGGAATTTCCTTTTGTCCGATCGGTAGCCGGCTTCTTCGGGCAACAGTCTCTCCTGGTTTATTTCCCTGTTTTGCAGCCTTTTCATATTCTTTATACGGTAGTGATTGGCTGGCTTGGAAAATTTGGCAGCTATCGCTGGAAGGAGAGAAAAATTGATAAATGAATCATTCGAATCGAACTATCGGGGGGCGTTTGCTTCGGAATAAAGGAGCGGCATTTGGGCTCATCATCATCGGTGCTGCAATTTTTGTTGCGCTGACTGCTTATTTCATTGCTCCGGATCCATCGCCTGATGCTAACCGGATGATCGTGGAGATCGGCGGGCGCTCACCGGGATTCAAACAACGGTTTCTTCTCCTGCGAAAAGAAAAGAAACAGGTACCTGTTTCTTTCTGGCAGCGTCTGCTTTCCGGTAAAGAGGACGACTACAGCTATATTCCCATTAATAGCTATGCGGTGAAAGGTGATAGCCTGATCGTAGAAAAATTCGTAGACGAGGGGGTGGCGGAGCGGGGCGCCTGGTTTTTGCCGGATCTCCGGCCGGGGCTGGAGGAGCTTCCTATCCGGACGCGGGTCTTCTGGCTGGGGACAGACAAATACGGGCGGGATATTTTAAGCCGGCTACTGGTGGGAGTGCGGGTCAGCCTGGCTGTAGGACTGGTCACCGTATTGATCTCTTTGAGCGTAGGGGTCCTGCTGGGCTCATTGGCCGGTTATTTCAGAGGGAGGGTGGATGAGGTCATTATGTGGCTGATCAATGTTATCTGGAGCATTCCTACTCTTCTGCTGGTATTTGCCATTACGCTGATGCTGGGGAAGGGATTCTGGCAGGTATTCATAGCCATCGGTCTTACGTTGTGGGTGAATGTGGCCAGGATCATACGCGGGCAGGTCCTGAGCGTACGGGAAAAGGAGTATGTGGAGGCCGCAAGGGCCCTTGGTTATTCTCATTCCCGTATTCTTTTTCGCCATATTCTGCCGAATGTTATGGGCCCGGTATGGGTGGTGTCGGCTTCCAACTTCGCTTCTGCGATCGTGATCGAGGCTGGACTGAGTTTCCTGGGAGTGGGAGTGCAGCCTCCACAGCCCAGCTGGGGGCTGATGATCAAGGAGAACTATAATTTCATTATTACGCATAATCCCATGCTGGCGCTGGCGCCGGGACTGGCGATCATGTTGCTGGTATTAGCCTTTAATCTTTTGGGTAATGGGTTACGGGATGCCTTGAATGTACGGGTGTAAACAACTGTTATTCCTTAAAAACCTGTACGTTGCGGCTAAAGCTTTCGTCAAGGGAAATGAAGGTCTCTGTGCGTTCGATGCCTTTTATCTTCTGTAGTTCATCGTGCAGCACAAATCTTAGCTGAGCGATATCTTTGCAGACTATTTCTGCGAACATGCTATAATTACCGGTGGTATAATTGAGCCTGACTATTTCGGGGATCTTTTGCAATTCCCTGGCTACGCTGTCATATAAAGAGCTTTTTTCCAGGTAGATCCCGATGAAGGCAATGACGTCATATCCCAGCTGCTTCAGGTCTACATGTAATTTAGTACCTTTAACGACTGCCAGTTCCTGTAATTTCTTAATCCGTACATGGATAGTGCCTCCCGAAACAAATAGTTTTTTCCCCAATTCCGCATAGGAGATCTCTGCATTCTCCATCATTTCATGAATAATCTGGAGGTCCAATTTGTCGAGATTCAATTTTGCGCCCATGTTGAATAGTGTTTTTTGATTTTTTCTACATTAAAATGCAAATATTTGAATAATTTTGAAAACATAAAAATTTTTGTTCGAAAAAACATAAATATTTGGGGTATTCCTTTAATTTTACCTCGAATTAGTTCTTTACATTAAGATGCTGAAAACATCTGTCCTGATCGAGCGAAGCGAAGGTCACGAACGAGGCAAAGCGAGGAACGACGCTTTGACGATGTTCTACCGACATTAGCCCTTTGCCGGAGATGGGCTAAATTACTTCGAAGCACAAAGTCTTTTCAATGGACTCAGTGAGATCGCTTCGCTAGTTTCGAAAAGCCCATCTCCGGCAAGACCATACTGTGGGATGATGAAATTTGGCAGACATGCCCTCTTGTCTCGGGGGTGGAGATCACGGGATAAACATAGTGTAATGCCGGGCCCGGCTCAAATCGGGTCCGACTGGGGTTGACCACTACCAATTGCGCTACGGCTAACCGCTCCGTGGAGGTTCGACCCCTCCTCCTACAGCTTATATAAAGGATCTTCCGGATGGGGATCCCTTTGTTCTTTATTGTAGAGTGATGAAATTTGGCAGACATGCCCTCTTGTCTCGGGGGTGGGGGATCTGGGATAAACATAGTGTAATGCCGTTCCCGACTCAAATCGGGTTCGACTGGGGTTGACCACCACAGATTGCGCTACGGCTAACTACCCCGTGGAGGTTCGAGTCCTTCCTCTACAGCAGAAATGATTGATGGCCCCGCCGGATGGCGGGGCTTCCAGTCTCTAGCCTTTTACAATGTATATCATTCCTCTTTTTTCTCCAGCCGTCTCAATCTGGCCTTCTGTTTTCAAATATTGCAAATCCTTTTTAATAGTGTTGATTGAAATATCTGCAAAAGCCATTCTTATATCGTTCAATTTAACTGGTTGATTTTCTTTCACAAAATCTGCTATTTTCTTTTGTCTGTCATTTAGATAATTACCTTTTGATCTAAAGTTGTTGTATTTCTGTTCCAGTCGCTCAGCGGCTTTTGAATTTCGTGACTTTAATATTTTTAAGAAGATCGGAGACCTCTTTATCAGTCATTTGAACACCTTCAATCCGGGTTGAAGATCCAATACTTTCCACCGTGGCTATTTTGCGCAATTCCCGTAAGTATTTGGTATCCTCTGCTCCAACTATATCCCATTTACCTTTGAATAAGTCGATCTTGCCAATCCGGTTCAGTATGACTTGCTGAGTCGCAAAATCAGCTTCTATTTTTTAAAATATATCCATAACGTATCCATATTATATCCAAAAGTTAGGAAAAAGAACAGATATATCTATATTGTATCCATATCATATCTATAAATCGGAGGAAACCAGATCAAAGCACTAATTGAATGTCTAAGCTTCCCCGAATTACTTTAATCCGTCGTTGTTTTCTTTTTACTCTTATTGTTCACAGCATGCTGCTGAAGAACAAGATTCAGTATCACCATTTCTTCCACCTCCAGAAAAGAGGCGATAATGAATAATTCTTTCAGTGAAAACTGATCCACATTATCCATCAGCCTGGTAAAACGGGCATTATTCATACCCAGATCGCGGGCAACGACACTTTTGGGGATGGTATCGAACATCTCCCGAAAAGTCTTTATATACCCGGCAGAAATCAGATTTCTTACAGTAGTGTATCGCCTGTCCTTCGCCATCATTCAAAGAACGGCCTTTACTATCATGAGTTCCCAAAGTTGGACCTATTGTCAGCTATTCTAAAACTTAATGTATTTTATTAGTATTAATCAGTATATTAATAATACATTTTGTCTTTTTATTAGTACAAATAATAATACTGCGAATATAAAATAGCTTATCCAACTACGCAAAAAATCATATCGCAGAGACTGATCAGGACTAAAAAAGGAGGAAATGAATAGCCATTAAACCGATACTATGATAGTTAATGAAACCCTGCAGGCAGAATTTGCTGCTTTTTTATCCTGTGTCCCCGCCAGGCGGCTAAAACAAAACACCTTGAGGATCTTATTGTCCTTTCTTGACCATGAACGCGCCACAGGGCTACCCGATTACATGGGAGACCTTTATTCAGACCTGCTGATGCTCTTCTATTTACTGGACTCGATCGATAACGAAATCGATCAATCCCATCTTCTATAAATCAATTATGCGATCTTTCAAATCGATTATCCGATCTTTCAGTCAAACCGCTTCCTCCGATCCGGAAATGAATTAATTTTGCCCCTCATGGGTCAGAAAAAATTAATACGGTTCGAAGCAATCAAATCTTTTCCGAATGTTCTCCAATATCCCGAAGGAATGGCGGGACAATGGGCCGGTTTTTTTAAGAATGACCAGCCCCTTACCCTGGAGCTGGCCTGCGGTAAAGGAGAGTATACCGTAGGACTTGCCCGGATGTACCCCCACCGGAATTTTCTGGGCGTAGACCTGAAGGGTAACCGTATCTATATAGGGGCCAAAAAGTGCCTGGAAGAAAATATTCATAATGCGGCCTTTTTACGCACCAAGATCGACCAGATCAATGCCTATTTCGCTCCGGGTGAAGTGGAAGAGATCTGGCTGACTTTCCCGGACCCGCAATTAAGAAAGTCCAGGGCTACGAGGAGGCTGACCCATCCCAAATTCCTGCGCTTTTATCAGCAGATCCTCGTTCCTGGGGGACTGATCCACCTCAAGACGGATTCCCCCGTACTGTATACCTTTACCAAATGGGTGATCGAATTATGCCATTTGACCGTAGTAGAGGACCTGGACGATATCCATGCCGCCCCCATGAAAGAGGAATTGAAGATCAGGACCCATTATGAAAACCTCGATATCGCACAGAGCAGCAGGGTGCACTATCTTTGTTTTACCCTTCCGGCAGGCCCGTTGCCCGATATAGATGACCAATTGCATCAACGGCTTATGGAGGTAGAAAAAGGGGAGGAGAGCAACATTTTTACGGATGAAACAACTGATTGAAGGCGAAGATTTCTATTATAACGAACAGGGATATACCGTGCTGACGGAGAAATATCACCTGGAAAGAGGATATTGCTGCGGCAATGGATGCATGCATTGCCCTTTCAATTATGAAAGAGTAGCCGAACCGCGCCGGTCCGAACTCCTCAATAAAAGGAACGGACAAAATTGACCTTAAAATATACACGCATGGCTGATCCAAAAAAGAAGAAGGCTGTCAAGGCCGCCGACAAAAAGGCAAAACCTGCTACCAGGACAGCAAGGTCTTCCACAGGGCCAGCAAAATCCGCCACCCGAACAGCAACACATGCCCCCCAAACAGCAGCACATGCCCCCCGAAATGTGAAAGAGAAATTGTCCATCCTCAAGCCTTCAGGCGCGAAAGACGATTCCTTCTTTGACCTGGTACATGAAGTTGCCCGCCAGATCCCCCGGGGCCGGGTAACTTCCTACGGAGCTATTGCCGCTTGCCTGGGCACCCGCCTGTCGGCACGGATGGTAGGCTGGGCTATGATGGCTGTCCCTTCAGCTAAAAAGCCTGTCCCAGCCCATCGGGTAGTCAACCGCAATGGCCTGCTCACCGGCAAACATCACTACAATCCCCCTGAAAGAATGCAGCAATTGCTGGAAAAAGAAGGCGTCACCATCAAAGATGACAAGGTCGTTGATTTTAAAAAACGATTCTGGGACCCGGCGCAGGAGCTCTGAGTATGGTATTTTTTCATGGGTGCCGCAGGTTCCTAAAGATCACCAGCCCATGGTAGCCAATCGCCAGCCCATGGCAGCCATGATACTAAATTTTACTGGATTGTTTGAATTTCGTAATTTGCAGCATGCCCGGCACCGAAACGATAACGGATTTCTATAAAAATAAGTTTAACTGGATACCCGATGACCTTCAAAAAGGGATCAGGCATTTTAATGTCTTCCGGCGGGAAGAATGCATGGCTCCCGGCAGTACGCCTCCTGTATATAGCAGAAGGGATTTTTATAAGATCAGCCTTACCCGTGACCGGAATATCTATCATTACGCCGACAAGAGCCTGGAGACGGAAGGTCCCACCCTTCTGTTTTTTAATCCCCGGGTGCCCTATACCTATGAACACGGTCCGGAGACCGGATCGGATGATAAAAACGGTTTTTTCTGCATCTTCACGGAATCTTTTATCCCGGAAAAGAACTTTGCCGATCTGCCGATGTTCGTAGCGGGCGGGACACCTTCTTACGGATTGAACAGTGAACAGGATAAAGAGATCAGCCACCTTTTCGAGAAAATGCTCCGGGAGATCGACTCCGGTTATCTGTACAAATATGATCTGTTGAGGAATTATGTTACCGAGATCGTGCATTATGTGCTGAAAATGCAGCCGGCGGAGATATTATACCGTCACCCGGATGCCAATTCACGGATCACGGCTGTCTTCACAGAGCTGCTCGAACGGCAGTTCCCCATTGAATCCCCCTCCCAGCAATTCAGCTTGCGTTCCGCCAGCGATTATGCCAAAAACCTTTCTGTTCATGTGAACCACCTGAACCGGGCCGTTAAGCTCGTCACCGGCAAGAGCACTACCGAGCATATCTCCGGACGCATGCTTTCCGAGGCCAAAGCGTTGTTAAAACATACGGACTGGAATGTCTCCATGATCAGCTATTGTCTTGGCTTCGAAGAGCCGGCGCACTTTTCCAATTTCTTCCGCAAACAGACCCGCCTGACACCCACAGCTTTCAGAACTGTTTGAATTTTGCAATACTTCGTTTGATCAGCGCAATAATTTTACGGGGTTCTGCCTGTACCTTTATCCCAAACAAACCGAACAGGATTTATGGGTTATAAAGAAGTATGGTTTATTACAGGAGCCTCCACCGGATTCGGACTCCATCTCACGAAGGGACTGCTGCGAAATGGCCACCGCGTCGCAGCTGTCATGCAGGAGAAAAAATTCCCGGCAGGCCGGGATATCATCCGGACTATGAACGCCGGCAGCGATGCAGAAGACAGCCAGCCGGCCGACTGGGTTACTCAAGCCGGTGAAGAGGCCGGGAACAGCGGGCTGTCCGATTGGGCTGAAAGAGCAGGTCAAGACCCGGAAACGAGCAAAGACCGGGAAACCAGCGGAAATACAACAGCCAGCGGAAATACAGCAGCCAGCGGGAACACGGGAACCAGCAGCAGCACCGGAACCGGCTGGCTGGAAGGAGATCTCCTCTGCCTTACAGCAGACCTTACCAACGAAGACAGCGTCCAGGCTGCCGTTCAGCAAACGATCCGACAATTCGGGAGGATCGACAACGTGGTCAATTATGCCGGTTATGATCTGCCGGGTCCCATAACAACGCTATCCGAACGGCTTATCCATCAATATTTCGAAGAGAATGTATTCGGCAGCTTTTATGTGCTCAGGCAGGTGATGCCTTATTTGCAGGCTCAGCGATCAGGGACCATCCTCAATTTTTCTTCTGCCGCAGCCGTAGCAGCAGGTACAAGCTCCATGATCTATATGGCAGGTAAGCTAGCCATCAGGAGCCTCTCGGAACAGCTGACTGCCGGAATAGAGAGCATGGGTATCCAGCAGACCTTCATCGGACCCGCGGCGACCCTGCAGCGGGAAGACGAATCCCTCCTGCAAAATAACCGCGAAGGAATATTCTCCAAAAAAGATAACGCGGGCGGCTACCGGGAACAGCCCTTTCAGAAAGCGGCGCTGATATAATGCTGCAAAATCCCCCTTTAGGGGGCAGGGGGTCAGTAATACGGGCTGATCATCAGATACACCACGACACCCGTGACCGCCACATACAGCCACATGGGCCAGGTGATCCTCGCCAGCCTGCGGTGCTTGTCGAACTTCTCCTGAAATGCCCTTTGCAGGGTGAACAGCACAAACGGGATAATGATCCCTGACAAGACAATATGTGTCGTGAGGATAAAATAATAGACATACCGCATCGCTCCTGCCGCCTGTCGCTCTTCCTCACTCAATATACCATCATGATTAAGATCCCCGAACCGGGTGGAGGGATTCGATGCATGGTATATTACATAGGACACCAGGAAAATACTGCTCAGCACTACGGCGGTGAGGTTCGCCGTCTTGTGCGCCCTGACCTGTCCATTTTTTATAAAATACAAGCTGGCTAACAGCAAAATAGCCGTACTGGAATTGAGGATCGCATGAAAAAAGGGAAGCGATCGGGTATTAAAGCCAAAATCAATTTTTGCCTGCGGCACGAGTATTATAAAAGCAACCGCCAACGGGATCGCGATCGAAACGACAATGATCGGCGTAGTAAGGTTGCGCGCTTTGGTGGAAGAAGAATCCTTTATGGGGAACTGTTCATTCATAAACCAGGATTAAGAGGTCTTGAAATTTTTTTGTCTCCTGCTGAAAAACCAAACACCGAACACTGTTCCCAGCAGGATAATAATGATCGGGATCCGCAAAGGCTTTAATTCTATGAACGGTGATTTCCTGTTCTTGTCTTTCTCCAGCATGATAAAAACGATGTCATTTGCCAGTCTGGCAAGTTCTGCCGTATCTGTTCCATGATAATATCCTCTTACCACCCTGTCTTTGTCCAGCAGGGCCACATAGTCCGTATGCACGAAATTGGAGTCGACGCTGACGCTGTCCTGCAGGCCCAGCTTGAGCTCATTGAGGGCGAAATCGTAAATGGTCTTTTTAGGGCCGGTGAGCAGCCACCAGACATCGGAGTTGACCCCGTGGTAGTCGGCATATTTTTTAAGGACAGGGACAGAGTCCCTTACCGGGTCTACGCTGAAGGAAAGGAACCGGACAAACGTCGTATCGATCCGCTTCATCTCATCCTTTATTTTCAGTCCGTCCTGCAATCTTTTTATATTCCGCGTCAGTATGGGGCAGATGCTGGCGCAATGCGTAAAGAAAAAATCCACCACCAGCACTTTCCCTTTTTCCTGATCCAGGGACACCTGCTCTCCCAGCTGATTTTGCAGGTATACATTGGCAGCCTTATGCCAGATAGTGTCCGTTACCTCTTTCCCGTCTTTCATCCTGGTAAGCACAGAGTCCGGATAAAATCTTTTAGGCATGACCACACTATACCTGTCGGCGATCATGTAAAAAAAAAGGGGGATCGCTACCGCTACACACAATGCCAACAACGCTTTCTTGCTCAAGACTGATTGTTTTATTTAAATTTAATGAATCACAGGGGGCGGGATTATTTTCGCCGGAAAAGCCCAGGCTAAAAAAAACGAACCATCGCCAGCAGCGATGGTTCCGGTAATATACTTCGAATGTTATCGATCAAGATAAGACCTCTATTCAGCCGATCCGGGTTTTTTCGCTGCGGGTTGTTCTCCCTCCGGATTCTGCACTTTTATTTTGCTCTGCTCGTAATGGTACCTGTCATAACGGTTGCGCAGATTTTTATAGGAGTTGCCTTCATACAGGAAGGCGATGATAAACCAGACAAACAACAAGGCGGTGATCCCAAGGGTCATGATCAGGTTCTTCAACTCATGCCGTAAGTGCATGAACTCAGCAATGATATAAAAGGCCTTGGCGCAGGTGAGGATCAGGTAAACCCCGTTGACTACGAATTTCGGAGGAAAGCCCGTCTTCAGGTGAATAGTGGCAATGATCAATTCCGCCGCGGTAATACCCAATAATATCCAGAAGGTTCTCCAGATTGGTTTGGTTGAAAATTCCGGCTCCTGGTGGTGAGCGCCTGCGGCTTGAATAGTTGTATCCATAAAAATCTAATTATATTAATCTTAAATGATTGATTCCTTGACTAGAGTAAATAAAAACAAGTGAACACGAATACCCATACCAGATCCACAAAGTGCCAGTACAAACCAGCTTTTTCGATCATCAGGTAGTGGCCTCTTTTAGCAAAATCACCCCTTATATTCTTGATCAGCATGATAATATTGATGATCACCCCGGAAAATACGTGGAAGCCATGGAAGCCCGTGATCGTAAAGAAGAAATTGGTAAAGTTAGTAGTTGCTTTAGTCCCGTCGGAGTTGATGAAGGGATTTCTACCCCACCAGGCGCCTTCGCTATGCAGATGCGTCCATTCCCATGCCTGGCAGCTCAAAAAGGCCAGCCCGCCGATAATGGTGAGGATCATCCATTTTGTAACAGCTTTCTGGTCATTTTGGTGACCCGCTGCTACTGCCAGGACCATGGTCACCGAGCTCATGATCAGGATAAAGGTCATCAGGCTCACAAATACCAGCGGCAGATGAGCGCTACCCATGAATGGAAAGGAATGAAAGACTTCGTTCGGGTCAGGCCATCCATTGGTTGCAAAACGGATAGAGCCATAAGAGATCAGGAAAGCACCGAAAGTGAAAGCATCGCTCATCAGGAAATACCACATCATCAGTTTACCATACTCTACGTTGAACGGACTCTTCCCTCCGCCCCACCATTTTTGTCCTGCTGGTATTGTCTGTGCCATGTTATTATTTTAGTTGGTTTGCAAATTTATTTAACAAAAATGAATATTAATTTATACCGATAAAGAAAATGAGCAAATAGAGCCAAAGCAGGTCGACAAAATGCCAGTAGGTGCTCATCAGCTCCACCGGAATGCTGTTATAGCTGCGGATCTTTGATGCAAACGCTTTTACAACCATTATGATCAGGGCTACGACCCCGGCCAGTACGTGCAAAACATGCAATCCGGCGATAACATAGAGGAACTGTCCTCCCCCGGAACCTTTAAAAGTGATGCCGCTCTTCCAGATCTGCCGAAACCCCGCCCACTGCAGGACCACAAAGAGCACTCCCAGCACTGCCGTGAACGTTACCAGGTTCCGATACCGCAGCATTTCCCGTTCTTTAAACGACCGCAGGGCCATTTGTATCGTCAGACTGCTGAGCAGGATGACTCCTGTCGAATACCAGAAAGCTCGGGGAATGGCAAAAGTCGTCCAGCCCGGCTGATCCCTCTTTACGATATAGGCGCTGGTAAGCCCGGCAAACATCATAATGATGCTGCCCAGGGCTACCCATAACGTAAATTTATGGGGATGTATTTTCTTTCTTTGTTCGTTCACGTTTATGTTCGCTTCGATCGATTTTATCATTGTCTGCCTCATTCCCCGCCCTTTATTCCCCTTCGCGCCCCATTTAGGGGGCAGGGGGTTGGGGGCAGGCGTTTACGAAATTTTACTTGCTAATAACGCGAGCAATACTACCGGCAAATAAATATAGCTGCCGAACATGACCCGTCTCGCCGCTTTAACGGTCATTTCCCTGTATAGCCGCACACATTGCCACACCATCAGCCCGTTCGCGATCAGCACGATCACCAGGCCCAGGATCCCGCTCATTCCTACGAGGTAAGGCAATATGCCGACAGGCAGCAATAATAAAGAATATATGACAGCCTGTATGGCTGAGTATTTAGTGGGGCCCTCATTGGAAGGGAGCAATTTGAATCCTGCTGCTGTATAGTCTTTGTGCGCGATCCAGGCAATAGCCCAGAAATGGGGAAATTGCCAGAAGAACTGCAGGGCAAACAGGACCCAGCCACCGACGCTGAGATCATCATTGCCCGCCGCCCATCCGATCAGGCAGGGCAGGCTTCCCGGAATAGCGCCCACCAGCACAGAGATCGAGCTGACTTTCTTCAGCGGCGTATATATGAATGCATATACAAATAAGCTGAAGGCAGCCAGCACGGCCGTGAGAAGATTGAAATGCCAGAGGATCAACGTGCCTGCGATCCCGGAAATAACGGCAAAAGCCCAGGCCTCTCCCGTACTCATCCTGCCGGAAGCTACCGGTCTGCCCGCCGTTCGTTTCATCAGGGCGTCCGTATCTTTCTCAACGATCTGGTTGATCGTATTGGCGCTTCCTGTAACCAGCATACCCCCTACGAAAAAGAGGATAATGGATGCCCAGTCATATTCCTTTACTTTCGGCGCCAGCAAATAGCTGATCAACGCAGAGAACACCACCATGAAGCTGAGGTTGAACTTGATCAGCAGTTTGTAGTCCTGCATTTTGCCGGCAAATTTGAAAGAACTGGATTGCTTCACGGTCTCCGCTGACATATTATCTGTGTTTTTCTTCAGACTAATGCCCTGATCTGCATCAGGGCATAGTAACATTTTCTACTTTATCGCTGCTGCTCTATTCTAAAAACTTATAATCTGTCAATCTTAATGCGTGCTTTCGTTAGCGCCCACTGCCTCTGTCTGGGGGATAAAGTCCCTTCCGTCCTTGGCATAATCATAAGGCCAGCGGTGTACTTCAGGGATCTCTCCGGGCCAATTGCCATGACCGGGACGGATCGGTGTGGTCCATTCCAGGGTATTGGCCAGCCAGGGGTTCTGAGAAGTAACTTTTCTTCCCTTGAAAATTGAATAGAAGAAATTGAATATGAACAACAATTGAATGGCGAATACGATCATGGCTACCGTGGAAATGAACCGGTTGAGGTCTCCGAACTGGTTAAAAGAAAGCCAGTTGCTGTAATCCAGGTAACGACGCGGCATCCCGGCCAGGCCTTCATAATGCATTGGCCAGAAGATCAGGTAAGCCCCTATGAATGTAATCCAGAAATGGATATAGGCCAGCGTATTATTCATGTAACGGCCGTACATCTTGGGGAACCAGTGGTAAACGCCGGCGAACATGCCCAACATGCCGGAGACCCCCATTACGATATGGAAGTGCGCAATTACAAAATAAGTGTCATGCAATTGCATGTCCAGCGTGGAGTTACCTAAGAAGATCCCGGTCAATCCGCCGGAGATGAACATGCTGACGAAACCAATGGCAAAGAGCATGGCCGGAGTGAACCGAATATTACCCTTCCACAGGGTAGTGAGCCAATTGAAGACTTTTATGGCCGAAGGAACGGCAATCAGCAAGGTCAGCAATACGAATACCGATCCCAGGAAAGGATTCAGGCCGGTAACGAACATATGATGTGCCCATACCAGGAAGGCCAGGACAGCAATGGCGAACATGGAGCCGACCATCGCCATATAACCGAAGATCGGCTTACGGGCGTTGATAGACATGACTTCCGATACCAGGCCCATCGCCGGCAGGACAATGATATATACTTCCGGATGACCGAGGAACCAGAATAAATGCTGGTAGAGGATCGCGCTGCCGCCTTCATTTGGCAATGCCTTTTGCGTAGAGGCGATAAAAATATCAGACAAATAGAAGCTGGTGCCTGCGTGACGATCGAATAACAGCAGGATGAAGCCGGATAATAATACGGGGAAAGATAGTACGCTCAGGATGGCGGTGAAGAACAGCGCCCAGATCGTAAGGGGCAGGCGGGTCATGGCCATTCCCTTGGTACGCAAGTTCAAAATAGTAGAAATATAGTTCAGGCTGCCCAGCAGGGAAGAGACCACGAACAGGGCCATAGCAATGATCCACAAGTCCATCCCTGTCTTCGATCCCTCCGAAGCGTCTCCCAGGGCGCTCAATGGCGGATAAGAAGTCCATCCGCCGCTGGCCGGACCGGTCTCTACGAACAGGGAAGACAGCATTACTACGCTGGATGTCAAAAAGAACCAGTAAGAGAGCATATTCAGAAGGGGAGAAGCCATATCCCTCGCCCCGATCTGCAAGGGGATGAGGAAATTCGCAAAAGTACCGCTTAGTCCCCCGGTCAATACGAAAAACACCAATACCGTTCCGTGCATCGTCACCAGGGCATAGTAGAATTCAGGCTGGATCTGGCCGCCTTTAGCCCATTTGCTGCCAAGAAGATCCTCCAGGAATGCGAACCTTGCGTCAGGATAACCCAGCTGGAGGCGGAACAATACAGACATCAACCCTCCCAGGACCGCCCATATCATCCCCGTGATCAGGAACTGTTTGGCAATCATCTTATGATCCTGGCTGAAAACATATTTTGTGATAAAGGTCTGTTTATGGTGACCATGCTCATCATGATGCACGTCATGAGTGGTGACCACTTCAGGATGTCCGTGTAATGCTGCTTCGTTGCTCATGAGAAAAAATTTAGTTGAAAACCCGCTCGCTATTCAATTATTTGGATACTGATCTTATTAATTTTTTTGTGCTACAAGTTTTGTAGCAGCAGCATCCACAGCTGCCGTCTTTACAGAATCTGTTTTGGCCGGATTAGCCGGATCTTTATCCGGGAAAACCTGCACGTAATTCGGTTTTTGCTTAGCCTTCCAGAGTATAAAATCATCCTTCGTAACCACCTTGATGATTCCCCGCATCGTATAATGCCCTCTTCCGCACATCTGGTCGCAGGAGATCTCATATTCAAAATCAGGATTGCCCAGCTTCTTTTTCATTTCGTCGGTGGTATACTTCGGGATGAACCACATAGTAGTCGGCGTACCCGGCACGGCGTCCATCTTCTGACGGAAATAGACAATACCCACGTCATGGATCACATCCCTGGAATTGATGATCAGCTTTACGGGCTGGTCCTTTATAATGTACATCTCATTACTGACCACCAGGTCATCATGCGCATAAGGATCGTCCCAGATCAGTCCCAGGGTATTGTTGTCCTTATCGCTGATATTCTGATAATATTTTTTTCCGAAAGTATTGTCCTTGCCGGGATAACGGAATATCCAGCCGAACTGTTTGCCGGTGACTTCCACTTCCAGGGCGTCTTTAGGGGCTTCGCCGGTAATGCGGAACCAATAGAACAGGCCAAAACCAACCAATACGGTAAGCGCAATGGCAGGGACAACGGTCCAGACCACTTCGAGCCTGTTATCGTGCGGGAAATAGAATGCTTTCCTCTTCTCCGAGTACTGGAATTTATAGGCAAACCAGAACAGCAGGATCTGGGTGATCACGAATACGATCCCGGTGATCGTGATGGTGATATACATCATCCTGTCGATATCCTCGCCATGTACGGAGGCGGATTCTCCAAGGATCTTTCCCCGGAAGAGCTCATTACACCAATAGACCCCGATCAGCCCCAGAACGAGGAAGGCGATCATCAGGAAGCCGTTGATGCGGTTATGCTGTTCAAAATTTTTCTTCTCGCCTTTCAGGACACCTACATACTCACTGGCCTTAGCGATCTGGAAGGTGATCAGGAAGCCGAACAACAGGATCAGAAACAGAAAAATAGTTGACATGTGATTTAAAAGATTTTAAGTATGATGGATAATACTTTCTTTCAGGAAAGGGTGATTTTTCGCCAGCAACGGAACTTTACTCAATGCCAGTCCTGTCTGCCACATGATCAATCCCACAAACCCAAGCGCTACTCCGAAATCGAATAAGTTAAGGGGTACATGATCAGGATAGTGATAGGGGAACACCATCTGGAAGAAATCCAGCCAGTGACCGAATATCAAAAGTACGGACATAAAAGTTACGGTGGCATAGTTGCGCTTGGAGCTGGCCTTCATGTAGATCAGCAGGGGGCATACGAAGTTGATAACCAGGTTCAGGTAAAAAATACCCTGGTAGGCTCCTTCGAACCGGGATTTGAAGTAAATGGTCTCTTCCGATATATTGGCATACCAGATCAGCATGAACTGGGCAAACCACAGGTAGGTCCAGAAAATGGAAAAGGCGAACTGAAACTTTCCAAGATCATGTAAATGTTCTTCATTGGTATATTCCAGGTATCCTTTATTCTTCAGATAGATCACGAAAAGGGTCATCAGGGCGATACCGGCAACAAAGCTGCTGGCGAACGTATACCAGCTGTACATGGTGGAGAACCAGTGTGCGTTGATGCTCATCAGCCATAACCAGGGGGTTACCGAAGCTACCGTCAGCGCAAACCATACAATATAGATAGCCGCCCATACCGTGTTCTTAAAAATATATTTCTTCCCTTCTTCTATCGTCAGGGGGGTGTTATCTATTTCCTGGGACAAACTGCGCATTTTCCTTCCCAGCAGGATCCAAAGCCCGATGGACAAAGTGGTCCATACCGTAAAGAAAGTGGGGTTGAGGAATCCTTTCTTACCATTCAGGACGGCATCGTTCTTAACGAGGTCCTTGTCCAGCCATTCGTAGATCGTTGTTTTGCCTCCAAAGACCAGGGCCATCAGGATAAGGAAGGTGATGATACCGATCGGGATAACGGAAACGGAGATTGCCTCGCTCACCCGGCGGAAAGTAAGCGTCCAGCCGCCGTAAGCCAGGGTGGTGGCAGCGAAGAAGAACATTGCCGCATTGGTGATCAGCAGGAAGTATACGCTGTTCTGTAACAGGGAAGCCCAGAACCGGGTGCCGTGATCCGTACCTCCATACAGGATAAACCCAATGATCAAAGAGAGCACACCCACGCCTATCAGACCAAAGGACCATTGCTTGTATCGGCCGGGTATTTCAAAATGTTCTTTAACTGATGACATTCTATAGTGATTTAATGTATTCGTTAATCCGGTTGTCTTCCCGTTGCTTTATTTTTTAGCGGCCGTTGAATCTGTACCTGTGGCTGCTGATCCTGCGGATGCTCCGGTCGCGCTCTTCGCGGCACCCTGCTTGGATTTGATATAGGAGATCACCATCCAGCGCTGATGCGTATTCAGCTGCGACGCGTAACTTCCCATTTTATTTTTTCCGTAGGTAACAGAATAGAACATCTGTCCTTCCGGCATGGATTCATATTTGGCGTCTCCCACCAGGGTGGCAGGCTTGGCAGGGAAAGGCCCGTCACCTCCTTTGTACAAAGGTCCGTTACCGTCCAGCTTTCCGCCATGGCAAATCCCGCAGTTCACCAGGTAGAGACGTTCGGCTTCCACGGTGTCCATCGTCGTCAGCGGGTTCTTCACCTGTTTGGACGCTACATAGTTCGTAGTGTCGCCATCCTTATCTTTCATCAGCAGAAAGGGGAACATTTCTCCTCTTTTTATAGTACCCGCTACCGGCACGTTGCTGTAGTGTATACCTTGCTTTTCCAGTAATTGCTTTTCCTCTTCGGTCACGGAGTAGGTCTCATATGCCCGGCTATAAGCCATATCAGGCATATAAACTCTTCCGGGCTTGCGCTTGATATCGCTACAACTGGCAACGATCATCACCGCAGCTATGATCAACGAAATTTGCATCAAAGGGCTGCTGAAAAAATAGCCCTTTGCCGCAAAAACTCTTATGATGGACCTTCGGTCAGTGGCCCTGTGGTCCACTTGGATGGATACTTTTTTCATTATTCAAAGTTCGTTTCAGGTTATACTTAGGCTAAGGCTGTTCCCTGGTGTTCAAATGGTGTTTTGTCTTTATCATAACGACCCAGCCACCAGCCTGTCTCGGCGTTCTGAGTATTGATACCCTGGGCTCCCACGCTTTGCAGGAATGCAAACACTTCGGATTCATTGGTCTTCCCGGTGCATTCGATCACCATGGTGAACTGGTCATCGGTCGACCGGAGATTGAAATGATGTCTGCGAACGAACGGCGCGATCTGGCAGAGCCAGCAAAACGTCAATACCATTCCTACAGCAGAGAACAAAACGGTCAGCTCGAATGTAATAGGTATCCAGGCGGGAAGATCAAAATGCGATTTGCCGCCGAAATTGATCGGCCAGTCGCTGTTGAAGATCCAGCCGATACAGCTTAATGCGGTAGTGGTGCCTGTTATGCCATAAATGAAGCCGGCCGTATGCAGGCTGGTCTCCCGCAGCCCCATTGCCTTATCCAGTCCGTGAATAGGCATCGGCGTATACACATCATGGATTTTATACCCGGCAGACCGGACCTTTTTAACGGCAGGGAATAAGACTGCTTCGTCTTCAAA
>JAATFV010000087.1 GCA_015655015.1 Chitinophagales bacterium
GCGTATCGCGCTGAATGAATCCAGCTTCTGGTCCGGCAGGCCGCACGACTATGACGATCCCGGCGCTCTTTCTTATTTTTCCCCGATCCGGGCCCTGGTCGTTGCCGGGAAGTTTCCTGAAGCGGAGAAGATGGCGGATGCGCACTTCTTTGGCATTCCGGCAGCCCAGCAGGCGTTTGAGCCCCTGGGGGACCTGCTGCTTTCCTTTGACAGTGGGGGATCAACCTACAACGCCGGATCTGCTGACAACGCCGGCGACGCTGGCAATGCGGGAGCCCTGGATTACCGCAGGGAGCTCAACATGGAGACCGGCGTGGTGAAGGTCAGCTACCGGGTCGGCGACGTACGATATACCCGGGAGGTATTTATATCCTATCCGGACCGGGTCATGGTGGTGCGTATCACGGCCGACAAACCTGGCCAGGTTTCCGTACAGGCGCAGCTAAAGAGTCCCTACCTGGATAGAACGACCGGCAGCCCAACCAGGTTGATCATGGACGGTAGCTGGAAAGGGCCGATGAAAAAAGACTGGCTGATCGCTCCGGTGGAAGGCAGGGGCATAGGATTCCGTACCGTATTATTGTCCCGCACCGAAGGCGGAAAGTCCGAATCCACCGATTCGACCGTCCATATCCGGGGGGCGAATGCCGTCACCTTTATCGTCACTGCGGCCACGGGTTATATCAACTATCATCGTATCGACGGCAATCCCGCAGACAGCTGCCGGAGGATCGTGGACGCTGTTTCAGGCAAGGATTATGGGACACTGCTCCGCCGGCACGAGGCCGATCTCACCGGGCTGATGGGGAGGGTCCACCTGGATATCGGGGATGTCGCCATGAAGGAAAAGCCAACGGATGAACGGCTTGGACGCATGCGGGAAGGCAGCGATGATCCCAACCTGGAAGCCCTGATTTTCCAGTTCGGCCGGTATATCCTGGCATCCGGCAGCCGTGCAGGCGGCCAGCCGGTTAACCTCCAGGGGATTTGGAACCAGGACGTCATTCCGCCATGGGGCAGCAAATACACCATCAACATCAATACGGAGATGAACTACTGGCCCACCGAGGTCTGTAACCTGCCCGAGTGTCATCAGCCGTTATTCGATATGCTCAGGGACCTTTCGGTGACCGGCGCCGGGACGGCAAAAAAATACTATGGCGTGGGAGGCTGGGTGGCGCATCACAACACCGATCTCTGGAGGGGAACGGCGCCTACCGATGCTGCGAGGTTCGGTATGTGGCCTGTCGGCGGCGCATGGCTATGCCAGGACATATGGGAACATTATGCGTTCACAGAAGACCGGTCCTTCCTGCGTTCCTATTATCCTGTTATGAAAGGCGCCGCACAGTTCCTGCTGGAGCTGATGGTGGAAGACCCGGTACATCACTGGCTGGTCACGCCTTTTTCCATGTCCCCGGAACACGGGTACTATGACAGCGCGGGCCGGCTGTCTTTTCTCTCTCCCTCGCCCACCATGGATATTGGCATCATACGCGAGCTGTTCCCGCATTGTATAGCTGCGGGTAAGATACTGGGCCTGGACCCGGAGTTCTGCGGCAGACTGCAGGCAGCGCTTGACAGGCTTCCCCCTTACCGGATCGGTAGTTCCGGCTATCTCCAGGAATGGATCGAAGACTGGAAACCGGCCCCTGCCGGACATAACGTATCGCCCAATTTCACTTTTTATCCGGGCAGTTCGATCCGGCTGCATCGTGACACGGCGCTGGCCGGAGCGATCGAAAGATGGATGTCGGCCCACCCGGCCCGCGGGGGCTTTCCAGCCTCCTGGGACATCGCCGTTTGGGCCCGCCTGGAGCGGGGTGACAAGACAGCGGAAGGCATTCGTTCCTATATCGGTCATTCGGTTGCGGACAACCTGCACAACAGGGGTTCCAACCAATCCGATGCCAGCTTCGGCTATACGGCGGCCGTAGCCGAATGCCTGATCCAAAGCCATGACGGGGAGATCAGCCTGCTGCCGGCGTTGCCGGACAGCTGGAAAGAAGGTGAGGTTCAGGGCCTGAAGGCCAGGGGCGTTTTTGAAGTGAGCATGCGATGGAAAGAGGGGAAACTGGTATCGGCGGATATCAGGGGTAGGGGTGCGGCAAGCGCTTGCCGGGTGCGTTACGGGAAGCAAGTCGTATCGTTTCCCATCCGGGCGGGGCAGACTGTTCATCTCGACCAGGAGATGCGGGTAGTTCAGAGATAGTTTCATTTATCAATATAAATCAGCCTATACATCATGAAAAGAATTCAATCTATACTTTTGCTATTGGTATTGTTTGTTTTGGAAAGCAAGGCGCAATCTTATCAAAAAACCACCATCGGCTTTAAAACTACTGTAAACGGTATAACTATCGAATTTCAATTGTTTAGCCCCACTGTTGTAAGGGTTATAAAATACCCTGCCGGAGCTACTTTTGAAAAGAAAAGCTTCAGTGTAATTGAACAGCCGGGGAAAACAGCATTCACTGTTGTAAAGGATAATGGTAACCTGGTGCTTCAAACCAACGCATTAAAATTAAAGCTGGATGCCGAAACGGGGAAGATTGAATATTACACGCTTGCCGATAAATTATTATTCGCCGAAAAAGATAACGGTGCGTTATTTGTTCCGGTTGAAGACAGCGCTAAAAATACGTATAGTATTTCACAGGCTTTTAAATTAAAGGATAACGAAGCCTTTTATGGTTTAGGGCAGCATCAGAAAGGGATAATGAATTACCGCCATAACACAGTAGTATTACGGCAGAGAAATATGGAGATAGCTGTGCCTTTTTTCCAGAGTTCGAACGGATACGGTGTTTTTTGGGATAACTATTCAATCACGAGCTTTAAAGACAGTGCGGATGGTGCTTTGCTGGAATCCGCCATTGGCGATGGCGTAGATTATTATTTTATGAACGGCGGCAACGCCGATGGTGTGATAGCCGAAATGCGTGCGCTTACCGGCAACGCGCCGATGCTTCCACGCTGGGTATTCGGCTTTTTTCAAAGCAGGGAAAGATATGTAAGCCAGACCGAGGTAGTAGGCATTGTTAAAAAATACAGGGAAATTAATGTTCCGCTGGATGGCATTGTGCAGGACTGGCGATATTGGGGAGATGACAATGCCGTATGGAACGCGGTGGAATTTGGCAGTCCCCTGTTCCCGGAGCCCAAAAAGATGATCGATAGCGTTCACGCCCTAAATGCGCACATTATCATTTCGGTATGGCCCTCATTCGGTCCGGCGACGACCATTCACCAGGAAATGGAGCGAATAGGCGGTTTATTGGATTTTACTACATGGCCCGAAACAAAAGGCGTACGGGTGTATGATGCTTACAATCCGGAAGCACGTGCGATCTATTGGAGCAATATGAATAAAAATCTATTCTCGCTGGGCATGGACGGTTGGTGGCTGGATGCGACCGAACCTGAGAACCCGAATCCGGCAGCAAGTGGTACGGTTCGAACATACGCGGGCAGCTTTAAATCAGTTGCGAATGCCTTCCCGTTATTAACTACCGGTGGGGTGTATGAGCACCAACGGCAAACGACTTCCGGCAAACGGGTATTTATTCTTACCCGCTCGGCCTTTGCAGGACAGCAGCGTTATGCCACGACTACCTGGTCGGGCGATATTAACGGCACATGGGAAGTGTTCCGTAATCAAATATCCGGCGGATTAAACTTATCATTATGCGCTATTCCTTATTGGAATACGGATATAGGTGGTTTTTATGCGGGGGTGCAATATCCTAAAGGTATAAAAGACTCTGCCTTTCATGAATTATATACCCGCTGGCTCGAATTTGCAACGTTTACCCCCCTCATGCGTTCGCATGGCACCAATGCCCCGCGCGAAATTTTCCAATTTGGTAAAAAAGGGGATTGGGCCTATGATGCACAGGAGAAATTTATCAACCTGCGTTACCGGATGCTGCCTTATAACTATTCAACGACCTGGCAGGTTACAGCCCATCAATCAACCATGATGCGCGCGCTGGTAATGGATTTCCCTACCGATGAAAGAGTGTATGATATAAATGATGAATATATGTTTGGCAAAGCCTTATTGGTGGCGCCTGTTACTGATTCATTGTATGTAAGCAG
The DNA here is from genome assembly GCA_015655015.1 of Chitinophagales bacterium. Classification (GTDB taxonomy): domain Bacteria; phylum Bacteroidota; class Bacteroidia; order Chitinophagales; family Chitinophagaceae; genus Puia. The sequence continues at coordinate 4,102 of JAATFV010000087.1, forward strand.
GGCGACGGGCACGGCAGTAACGGATTTCAGCACTGTAAAAACCAAACAGGTCTACCTGCCTGAAGGCAGCAAATGGATAGATTTCTGGACCGGGGAAACGTATACAGGTGGCAGCACTATAACCAGCAATGTACCTATTGATCAGATTCCTCTATTTGTAAAAGGCGGGTCAATCATTCCTTTGGGCCCATTTCAGCAATATGCTTCCGAGAAAAAAGCAGATAACCTCGAGGTCAGGATATATCCCGGCGCTAATGGCGTCTTTACGTTGTATGAGGACGAAAGTGACAATTATAATTATGAAAATGGGGCATACAGCACCATTGATTTTAAATGGGACGATCAAACAAAAACCCTTACAATTGGCAGCCGGAAAGGGACATTTTCCGGTATGCTGCAAAATAGAATATTTAGCATTGTATTGGTAAATAAAAATAACGGGACCGGGCCGGCAGAAGGAAAAGCTGTTAAAACTATTCGTTATTCCGGTCAGCAGATTCAAGCTAAATTATAAGCTGTGTTCATAGGGGCATCCGGACCAATCGGAAACTGTCCGGAGCAAATTATCGTAATCAAGAGCCTCGCACTTTGTGCGGGGCTCTTGTGCTTTTAGACCTTCTATTCTTTAGGGCATTTTCTGGTATTTTTCCACGATGGAGGCAACGCCGTCGCCATCGACTCTGACGGTTTTCCAGAATTTCGGACCTTCCAATTTTACATAGTAATTGATGGCAGAAGGTACTGCGACTTCTGTCACCCCAAAAATTTTGTAGTCTGGAAATTTTGTTTTCAACAGATCCAGGATGTAGTAGGGTAAGTTCCGTTCGGAATAGTTACGGAGCGAAGCTGTAAAATCACCTTTTTTGGTATAGGTGATCCGGGTGAAGACACCGTGGTCTATAAAACTGACGGCATACTCATTCGCAGACTCGCTCCATAACACGTGTTCTGCATCCGGGAAGGTTGCCTGGAACGTCGCCAGTAACTTTGTGTTGATGGGGAAGCTGCAAGAACTGAAGGATTGGAGGGTGATCAGAATGGGAATGACGGCCAGTAGGATTTTTTTCATAGCTTTCTTTTTTCTGTGAACAATGTTATTCTCCCCAAAGGTAGAAAGATGGAGGACTATTATGGTGGCCGGTTTTAAGATGGCAGGTAGTCCGGTTTATATTTCCGACCGGATGATGTCTGCAAGGATGCCGATAGCTTTTTCCGACTCTTTTTCCGTCATCCAGCCGAATCCTATCCGCGTGGAATTAAGTGCGAGGGGGGTGGTATTATGAATCAGGCCATTGGATAAGATGATCCCCCGGGCCTTCAGTTTTTCAGCGAGCGGCGGCAAGGGAACCGAAGGATGGAACTTAGCCCAGATGGCGAGTCCTCCGTCGGGAATTTTAAAATCGATTATGTCGGAGAGTAAATGCGAGAGAGTGGCGCAGACAAAATCCCTGCGGAGCCGGTATTCATGAAGCGCTTTTTTCATATGTCTCTTGATGCTCCCGTCCTCAAACATGTCCGAGAGCGCCAATTCCATGATGGGATCTCCCTGAGAATCCACCAGCTGCCGCAGTCTTGCCAGTTCAAGTATCAGGTTGACCGGGGCTACTACATAACCGGTACGAATAGCCGGGGCGACGGTCTTGCTCAGTGTGCCTATATAGATCACCATTCCCCCGGAGTCGGCGCTTACCAGGGGGAGAATGGGACTGCTCAGGTAGTGAAAATCATAATCGTAATCGTCCTCAATGATGACGAATCCGAATTGTTCGGCCAGGGCTAACAATTTCATCCTTCGGTTAGCCGACAGGGTGACAGTCGTTGGATAATGGTGGTGGGAGGTGACGTGCACGGCCTTGATCTTTTTCTTCCGGCATATTTTTTCTATAGCGCCTACGTCGATACCGCAGTCGTCTACCCGAACCCGCACCAGCTGCATGCCGGCATTCAGGAAGGTGTGATCGGCATAATAATAACTTGTATCACCTACAATAACGATGTCTCCTTTCGAGAAGAGGACGCAAACGATCAGGTAGAGGCCCATGGCGCTTCCGCGGGTGATCATGATATTTTCATAGGTTGTTTGCAGACCCCTGCTGTCATTCAGGTAATCCGACAGGATCTGCCTGAACCTGGTCACGCCAGCCGTTTCCACATAAGAGGTATATTTCAGATTCACTTTTTTCAATAGGACGCTCCGGTAGGCTTTGGCAAGCTCACCGCTGGGCACCAGGCGCGTATCCGGCCCGTCATGGAATCCCTGAATATGGCGGAGAGGAGAGACCGGGGAGCGGATCAGTTTATTGACCCGGACGGGATAACCTGTTGCGGCCGGAAAGGAGTTGCTTCTTTCAGAGTTATTCAGGAGCTTCCGCGGGTTGATCTCCGGCAACTGCCGGCTGGTGAAAGAGCCCTGGGAGGGTCTCATTTCTATCCAACCCTGTGCGTCCAATTCTTCGAAGGCGCGTACGATCGTTTTTCGGTGTATGTTCAGCATTTCCGACAGGAGTCGGGTGCCGGGTAATTTTATACCGGGTCCGACACGCCCTCTTTTTATCTCCTGGATGATGGCGTTGGCGATCTGCAGATAGATCGGGCAATCGCTGTCTTTTTGTATTTGTATGATGGTCTTCCAGGGCAGCATAGCGGACTACCAATTAGGTTTAAAATGACTGCTAAGATAGTCCAATTGCATGAACCGGAATTTATTTTGTTGGAGGGGGCGAGGTACAACCCGATGCTAAAAATCCCGTTTTGTGTAGTCTTTTTTCCCCAATCTGCCCTGGTTTATTTATCTAAGCCCCTGAAATAATAAAATTTACAGGTGGCATAATTCTATTATACAATTTATTCACAATGGGATGCCTCTCTGCCTGCGATCATCCGGGAAATGAGAGGTGAATTATTCATTTCAAAATTAATTTTATGAACAAGATTTTAGGAACTCTTCTGGCGGGAGTAGCAATCGGAATTTTCATTGCTCCTGCGAAAGGGTCGGAAACCTGGAGAAAACTCCTTGGTAAGCTGGATGAATACTCTGACAAAGGATCGGATGAGGCGAGTAAGCTGTACAAAGCGGGGAAAAGAAAATTTGAAGAAGGAAAATCGGCGGTGGAAGATGCTGCCAGAAAAATTTAAGAGAAGTCAGGCATCAATCATTTTTGTATTTTAAAAATATTTGTATGAACAAAGTTAAGTTATTGCCAGTGTTATTGTTGTTTATTTCCCTGCAGGGGATGTCCCAGGAAAATACTCCTTCAGACGGAAAAGTTGGAAAGGCGGTGAATAAAGCCGGAAATAAAACGGCCGAAATAGCGGCTAAGGGAGCGGCAGGGCTCAAAGATAAAAAATATGATTCAAAAGTCGGTCCGAAAGGGCAAACGATATTCATCGATAATAACGATCATTATTACTATGTGAATGGCCGCGGGAAGAAGGTTTATGTTACAAAGTCGAAGCTGAAAGATAAATCGGAGTAAACGAAACAGAAAACATTCAGTTTGCAGGCTTCAGGTCATGCTAAGCTGAATTATAAACGGCCGTCTCATTTAATGATGAGGCGGCCGTTTATTTGAATGAGTGGCGGAACTCCAATGTCAAAGATGAGGCTGAATGAACCCTCCGTTACGGGAGGGGTAATGGAATCCATGTGGACCAGGCTGATGAGCGGGTGCTCCGGCTTGGGAAGGCCAACCTGCCGGTGATATTCGGAGATCGTTTTAAAACGGTAAGACGGGATGCTGGTCATGGTACAATATATTTATTTCTTGTTACAAGCTGCGGCAAATTCTTTGGCAAAATCGGCCACATCATCGAGGGAAATCGAACCGGTGGCGAATCAGAGCCATGTTGGATTCCCGGAGCATGCGGCGGTGGATATGAAGGTGAGCGTATTCACAAAAAAATACGAATGATCTTAAATCTATTTCCCCAAAGATTCCGTATGTATTGCCACAGTTCTGCCTTAATTAGATTCTATCCTTTGAGGACATAAACCGACATAAATGCCCAGACTGCTGGCAGCAATAATATTGGTTCTATTTTACATGTTAAGCCCAGATTTTGGTGTAGGTCAATCTTTGCCTAATAAGGCAGATCGTAATGCGCAATTAAGGAAACTGGATCTATATTCGAGGTTGTACCCTGTATATGTACGGGATACGTTAATCAGCCCGATGGTTAGTAAAAAGTATCTTCGTTTTTGCCTGGAAGACTCAATAAGCTCGTTTTTGGGAAAGTACTATAACAGCAATTATCCGGGACGGTGTAATCTGATCTCAAAGTCACCGATTACGTTCCTTTTTTAAGAAAAAAATTATGAGCTACAATGAAGTGTGAACAAAAGTAGGATTAGGTTTTTTTTTATTTCATCTTTTGGTGCTGATCGGTTGCGTCTTCCTGAAAATGACCGATCGGGTTGATGATTTGACCCTTGCTATATCGTTGGGGATTCTGGCGCCCCTCCTGGCGCATTATTCTTCCCGGATATTTGAGGCCTTCATAAGGACAAAACATGAGTTTACCAAAGGCAGGCACGTCAATTCGCGTTATTCCGTAATAATATTCTGGGCGTTATGGTTTTTTATACTTTTTATCTCAGATGTTATAGCCAAGCAGGCGATCCGTCCCTCCTCCATACTCAATTTTACCGAACTTCTGGGTTCTGCCGAAGTTCTCTTCGGCATTTATATTGCGGCTATTTTCCGCGATCTTTTTGGGCAAGTCTGACAGACAGGGAGCATGAAAGTATTTAAAAAAAGCTAACCAATAGCCGCTTAAAAGGGCAAATTATACTTCCCATACAAGGCCTTATTCTCAATACTCTTCGCAAAGTTGGGCGTTTCTTCGTGATTGTGGGCATCTGAGGCTATGGATAACATGCGGCAGTAGTCCGGGCGATGTTCTGTTGCTATATAGTGCTGAAATACGACTGCTTTCGCAATATCTTCGGGCTGACCTCTGCGACCAAGCGGTCTATTGGCAACAAACATTTTTTCATACTCACTGCCAGGAGTGACGCCCGCACTAGCTGCACCTTCTGTTTCCGTAGCGCCCGGCAAAATAGAATTGATACGAACGTTCTTTGCACCCAGTTCTTTTGACAAAGAGATCGTTATGGCATCTAATGTCGCTTTGGTTGCAGAGTACAACGAGGCTGCCGGAAGAGGATATTTGCTTGCACCCGAACTGATATTGATGATATTGCCGCCCTTATCTCCAAACAGTTTCAAAGATGCCTGGATAGTAAGTACAGGACCCAAAACATTGACGTTGAAATGCTGATGAAAATCGTTTACCGTTGCCTGTTCAATAGGTAAATATGACTGAAAGACCGCGTTGTTTACCAAAATATCCAACGTGCCGAAAGCCGATTCCCTTTGTCGATGCCGTTGCGGGCGAACGCCTTGGCCAGCGCCTTGCCGATATTGCCGAAGCCGATAATTGCGTAGCTCGCAACTTTGTTTTCTGATTTACTCATTTTGAAAATTATTTTAATTATTTAATGGCACGAGTTCAAACTCGTGCCGGCGTGGGTTCAATTACTTAGCCAAATAGGTCATACCACCATCAACAAGGAGTTCAGCACCAAGTATGAACGAAGAATCATCAGAGGCCAGGAAAACCGCTGTTTTACCAATGTCAGATGGTTGCCCAATCCTGGTTGTCGGCATTACGCTTGCAAAGTGTGTTTTTACAGCTTCAATTTGTTCTGCGGGAACAAACTTTTCAAATGCTGGTGTATCTGTTGTACCAGGAGTTATAACATTTACTCTGATTTTTCTATCTAAAAGATCGCTTGAAAATCCTTTTGCAAAATAGATCACGGCCGCTTTTGCAGCACCATATAGCGTAAAATTCGGATATGCCCGATGTGCTGCATTTGACCCGATAAGAATAATAGAACCACCATCATTCATATAGGGCAGTGCTTTCTGAACAGTGAAGTAAATACTTTTTAGGTTTAAATCCATTGTCTTGTCAAAGTCGGCTTCGCCAAGAGTTGCTACTGTACCTACGGCTCCGCTACCCGCGTTGGCTACGATCACGTCAATTTTACCAAATTTTTCAGATGTTTCTTTAAACACTTTTTCCAGGTCGGCAGGTTGGTTACATCGGCATTTATGGCGATAAAATTATCTCCAAGCTGAGCCACAGAACTATCTAAAGTTTCCTGGTTTCTACCAACAATAACTCCTTTAGCACCCTCATTTTTAAACTCTAGGGCAATGCCAAATCCAATACCACTGTTACCACCAGTAATAACTGCAACTTTGTTTTTTAATCTACTCATTATTTCTTTTTTTAAAGATTGAGCGACAAAGGTAGACCACTAAAGTTATTTTTAGTAACTTTGTACTGATAAATAACAGTAACATCGGTGTAACCAAGTAACATTATGGGGTGTAAAATAGAAGAGTTTCAACAGGAACAAAAGAAAAGAATAAGAGCCGTTCAAGATTCAATGGACGTGCTGAATGGGAAATGGAAAATTGCTATTATTTCGTCTATTTGCTGTTACGGTAAAAGGCGATTTTCCGATATTTTGAATGATATAGAAGGAATTTCTAACAGAATGTTGAGCAAAGAATTAAAGGAATTAGAA
>JAATFV010000159.1 GCA_015655015.1 Chitinophagales bacterium
AATACCTACTATTAAAATAGTGGTATGGATAAGGTCTACTTTTTTCATATTATGATTTTGGGGGTATTACTTTCTACTTTCCCATCATTCCATCCACACTGATCCTGCCGGGTCCTACCAGTAAAATAGCAAAGAAGGCGGTCAGATAGAGCAGGGCCTGCTCATGTTGCTCGATGGATTGGCCTTTGTGAAAGAGAAAGGCAGCTACGGACATGCTGATGACCAGCACGAGGGCTGCCACCCGGGTGAAGAGCCCCAGCACCAGGAGCAGGGCGCAGAAGATCTCTGCGAAGATGACCAGGATCAGGGACCAGCGGTGGCCGATATGAAAAGGGTCGAAAAAGATATACTGCTGGCCGCTGAAATGCATCATTTTGGAGAATCCGTGATCTATGCAGATCATCAGACCAAAAGTGAGACGCAGAAATAGGGTAGCGAGGTTGAAGCTTGTTTCAGTGTAGGCAGTAGAAAGAAATTTCTTCATTTAGATTGGAATTTGGGGGACAAGATAAATATTTGTGTTGTAAGGTTGTTAAAAAAAATGAGGATAGATTTTTAGAAAGCGGGCCTTCGGCCCGGTGGGAGATATGTTAAAAAATATTAACAGGGGGTGGGTCGTTGAGTTGCTGATGTGTGGGGGGGCTTGGGCCTGCGGCCGGGGGAAGCGGGCCTGCGGCCCGTCAGGCCTCGCCCGAGTCTAATGATGGCCCTTCGGGCGTTGGACCTGTGGTCCAACCGGATGGCCCTTCGGGCAAGTCCCCTCCGGGGACTTATCCACACCTGTTTGGAACGATGTTTGGTAAACGGTTAAATATTTAGAAACTTTAACACGTAAACACCAGAGACGAGAATAGCAATCAAATTATTTTCACGTGAAGTATACCGTATTATTTTTTTTCGTCATTCTTCTTAGCTCATCGTCATTTGCTCAGCAAACCAAAAATTTGGACGATCCCCAGGCCAGCTACAAGCAGGCCAAAGACTTTTTTCAGAATGAATATTATAGCCTGGCTTACCCGATATTCAAAGAGCTGAAATATTCCCTCCGGGAGACCGACCGGAGCAATAATGCCGTGGAGTACCAGGATGTACGCTATTATTACCTGGTATGCGCCCTGGAGCAAAATGATAAGACAGCCGTAGACGCCGCCAAAGAGTTCGTGGAGCTGGAGAATAACGCTCCCCGCGTAGGGATGATGAGCTTTCATCTGGCCGAATATTACTTCCGGCAACAGGATTATACAGCTGCAGTCCGCCTCTACGAACACGCCGATATCGATAACCTCAGCAACCGGGAGATCGCAGACCTGAAATTTCACCAGGGATATGGCTATTTCGTACAGCAGCAATTCGATAAGGCCGCCCCTTTATTCAATGCCATCCGCCAGATCCCTAATGATCCCAATTACATAGATGCCAACTATTATTATGGGTTCATTTCTTTCTACCAGAAAAAGTATGGGGAAGCCCTGTCCGCCTTCAAAGTGGTGGAGGACAACCCCCGCTACGAAAAAGTAGTGCCTTATTACGTCGCCAATATTTACCTGGTACAGGGCCAGAAAGACAAGGCCATCGATTATGCAGAGGCCCGGCTGAAGAAAGGCAACCAGTACTATGACATGGAAATGAGGCAATTGGTAGGACATGGGTATTATGAGAAGCAGGACTTTGTTCATGCTCTTCCCTATATGGAGAAATACGTCAATCAATCGAAAAAGGTGAGCCGGGAGGATTTGTACGAACTGTCTTATTGTTATTATCAGACCAGGAGCTGGAATAAGGCCATAGACGGCTTTAAACAATTGGGCGGAAAGGAAGACTCCCTGGCGCAGAATTCTATGTACCTGCTGGGAGACGCTTATCTTAAGACCGGTCAGAAGGCCAATGCCCGCAATGCCTTTCTGTTCTGCTCCTCCAATAGCAGCAATCCCCGTCAGAAAGAGATTTCTCAATTCAATTATGCCAAATTATCCTTCGAGCTGGGGTACCAGGATATCGCTTTAACGGAATTACAAAATTTTCTGGAGCATTATCCCAATTCCGAATATAACCGGGAGGGGAAAGAGCTATTGGTGAGCGTACTGGCCAATACCAATAATTATAAGGATGCTATGGCAATGCTCGACAGCCTGGATCATCCTTCTGAGAATGCCCGCCGCCTTTATCCCCGCATCCTTTACGGACGCGCCATGGAGATGGTGAATGACGGGCTGCTTATCAGCGCTAACGATCTGTTGGATAAGGTTTTGAAGGATCCCTATAATGCTCCCGTACTGGCCTATGTGAATTTCTGGAAGGCCGAGATCGCCTATCGCCTGAATAAGACTGATGATGCGATCCGCTATTACCTGGAATACCTGAAGAGCCCTAATTCCAATAATGGAGAAGTAAATGCCACGAATGCCCGGTATAATCTGGGATATTGCTTTTTGAAAAAAGAGAATTATCATCAGGCACAGGGCTTTTTTGAGCAGGTGATCCGTATCTCCGCCGTTCGGCTTAACGCCACTCCCCTGGAGCAGGACACCTATGTCCGCGATGCGGATTGTTATTATATGAACCGGGATTTCAAGACGGCGCTGAGCATGTATAATAAAGTGCTGGACTTTTCCTGGCCTGCCAGTGATTATGCTACTTTCCAGAAAGCCATGATCGCCGGGGTGAACAATGGAAAGGATAAGATAACCCTGCTGAATTCCATCAACCGGAAATATCCGGCTTCCACCCTGTCTGCCGATGCCAATATGGAGATCGCCGGCACTTACCTGGCCGGAGAGCAATACCGGGAGGCGCTGCCTTACCTGAAAAATGTCATTCACGCTCCCGGCGCGGAGGCGCTGAAGCCAAGGGCCTACCTGCAGTCAGGTATCGCCTGGTACAACCTGGATAACAATAAAGAGGCCTTAAATCAGTATGATTCTTTGCTGCAGCAGTTCCCTCATTCGCCGGAAGCGCAGGATGCCCTGGATAATGCTAAGACAATCTATGTGGAAGAGGGCAGAACGGGAGATTACGTCAATTTCGCCAAATCCATGGGTCTGGAGGTCAGCACCAGCCAGGAAGATCAGCTTGCCTATGAAGAAGCGGAAGTACAGTTCAATAACGGCAGCTTTCCTGCCGCCAGCCAGAAGTTCGAAGCGTATCTTGCGAAATTCCCGGATGGCAAGTATGCCCTGGAAGCTAATTATTATAAGAGCGAGATCTATTTTTCTCAAAAGGATTGGGCTAAGGCCGCCGTTGGTTATGGAGCAGTGGCCGACAAGGCTCCGAATAAGTTCGCCGAGAAATCCCTGCTGCAGGCTGCCCGACTCAACTTTTTTGAGGTTAAGGATTATAATAAGTCTGAAAAATATTTCAGCAAGCTGAAAGATTTCGCCAGCGGCCAGGAAAATAAAATGGAAGCTATGCGGGGACTGTTGCGCAGCCAATACCAGCTGGAGAAGTGGCCGGATGCCGTTGAGAATGCAAAAGACCTGCTTACGCAAAAAGGGCTGAGCACGGACGATAAAATACTGGCCAATATGGCTATTGCGAAGTCTTATCAGACGGGGGGACAATGTGAGACGGCCCTGCAATATTTCAGGACGGCCGCCTCTCTGGGCAAATCCGCCTATGGCGCCGAAGCCCGCTACCAGATAGCTGATTGCCTGTTCCATCAGAATCAATTGAAAGATGCGGAAAAAGCGTCTTTCGAAGTGATCAATAAATCCGGTTCGTATGAGGCCTGGGTCACGAAGGCCTACCTGCTCCTGGGAGATATCTATTTTGCAGAGAAGGATTATTTCAATGCGAAAGCGACCTTCCAGAGTATCGTGGATAATGCCAAGGTGGAGGATCTGCGGCAACAGGCCCGGCAGAAGCTCGACCAGGTTACGGCGGAGGAAAAGAAGGGGAGCAAGGTGGAGTAATCCGCCAGTCCCCTAAAGGGGGAGTTGGGGAGATGTTTTTAGGAAGAGAAAGAAAAAAAGACGCATAATAAATTTGAAAAATAGATTATGGTTGACAAGAAAATAAAAAAATATTTTCATAATACTCCCCCTTTAGGGGGGCGGGGGGTATTCCTTTTGACATTGGGCTTATTAGGCGCAGGGTTCTGTGCCCGGGCGCAGGATACGACCAAACGCAGGACCATCGATATCACCTCTTCTTTCAAGCCCGTATTGCGCGATGCCGTAAAGATCAATTTCAGTGCAGCCGCTCCTGCCGTCGATACGACCAGGCCCAGGCTGACCTATAATATCCCTGCTCAATATCTTTTCCTCAGCTATCAGCCGGGGGAAATGAAACCGGTGGCTTTACCGGGAGATACGCTGAAGCCCTGGGAAAATTATAACTATATTAAAGTGGGAGTGGGTAATGTTGCCCTGCCTTTTGTCCAGACAGGGTTTAGTTTTGGAGATGGAAAGACCAAAAGCCTCAATATTTTCGCCAACCAATTGAATTCGAAGGGCAGCCAGGACTTTCAAAAGAACAGTCTTACGGATGTGAAGCTGATGGGGACGCTGAAAACGGCCAGTGACCTGGAATGGGACGCCAGCCTTGGTTTTAAGAATGATGGCTACTACCTGTACGGGATCAGCCCGGATGATACGTTGAAGTATACCAGTAAGGAACTCAAACAGACGTTTCAGACCTTAGAAGGGGCCCTGAGCTTGCGGAATACCCAGCCCACTGAATTCGGGCTGATCTATCATCCGAATATCCGGGTGTCCGTATTCTCCGATAATCACAGCCCGAAAGGCACGGAAGCCAATACGGTGCTCGATCTTCCCCTGGAGAAATCATTTGGGGAGACGTTTGGCTTCAATCTTGGCTTTACAGCGAACCTGACTCATTATAATCTGGACCGGCCAACGCCGACGATACCGTCCTCTCAGAATAATAATATCTACCTGGTGACCCCGGCTTTCCTGGTCAAAACGCCGAATCTATACCTGCAGGCTTCTGTCATACCGTCCTGGGATAATAAGGATTTCAACTTATTACCCAATTTCAGGGCGGATATCTCTACCAATGATCAGCGTTTTACGCTTTTGCTGGGTTGGATGGGCCGCTATGACAAGGGATCTTACCAGCGTTATGAATCGATCAATCCCTGGCTGGCGCACCCCGGTCTTTTGCTGAATACCCGGATCCTGGAATGGTATGCGGGCTTTAAGGGGTCTTTGAGCAGTCATTTCACTTATTCCGCCAAAGCCGCTTTCCTGGAATACAAGAATATGCCGCTTTTCGTGAATGATACCCTGAATGGGAACAAGCAGTTCGTGATCCGCAATGAGACCTATATGCGGGCTGTGCAGATGCATGGGGAGGTGAGTTATATACAGGGCGAAGATTTCAGCGCTACGGCCGGCCTTAACCTGATCCATTACTCCGACTTAAAAACAGAGTCCAAGGCCTGGGGGTTATTACCGAAGGAGTTTACTGCCAATCTGAAATGGCAGGCTTTCAAGGATTTTTGGGCCAAGGTGGACCTCTACGCCTTTGACGGGGCACAATACCGGGGCCAGACTTCCACTGGTGATTATACATCTTTTAAGGGCGATGGGGCTTTCGACCTGAATGCAGGGGTCGAGATGCGTATTACCCGCCAGTTAAACCTCTGGTTTCAAATGAACAATATTCTTAATAAGAAATACGAACGCTGGCACCAATACCCTGTCTACGGCTTCAACGTTCTTGGAGGGATCGTATTTTCTTTCGGGCAGAAGTAATCTCTTTACAATTGTCATGGGTGATTCAGCCAAAAATGATAGATTCGCAGGATTATAAAAGGAGAAGCTATGTTTAAGGTATTGAACGCCTATTTGTTCCAACATAGAAGTATCAGCGTCCCGGGCCTGGGTACTATTTACCTGGAAATCCTGCCCGCCAATGCGGATGTGGCTGATCGCACGATCCTGCCTCCTTTATATCAGTTCCGCTTTGATAAATATTTTGACGCCCCGGACAGGGAGTTCTTTTCTTATATGGCGGCCCATAAGAATATACTTGATTATGAGGCTATTAAATGGTATAACGAGTTTGCCTTTGAACTTCGCAACCGGATCCGGACAGAAGAAGAAGTGAGCTGGGATGGAGTGGGGATATTGAAGAAAGACGAGGGGGGCAATGTGATATTCGAGTCTGTCGTGAACAAGGGGCTTTTCCTGGCGCCGACGCCGGCTTACCGCGTGAACCGTCAGAATGCCCAACATACGCTGCTGGTAGGCGACCAGGAGCGCACGAATGTTGAAATGAATGAATGGCTGAACGATGAAGAGGCCGGCAGCAGAAAGAAAAGGTCCTGGTGGATCATCGCCCTGATCCTGGGAGCTCTCGCTTTGGCTGCTCTCGGCTGGCATTTCTACTCCAATGGCTGGTCCATTGGCAATCAGATTAAACTGTGACCGACCCTAAATTATTTATGGAACAAGAGACCCTGATACATTACAATACTTGTCCTTCCTGCCATTCATCCGACCTGAAGCCAGCGCTGAATGCTACTGATCATACTGTTTCCCATAAGGATTTTGCGATCTGGCAATGTGGGAATTGCGGGTTGCGGTTTACCCAGGATGTTCCGGATGCGGCTTCCATCGGGCACTATTATCGTTCGGAGGATTACATCTCCCATACCAATACTAAGAAGGGCCTGGTAAATAGTCTGTACCACCTGGTGCGTAAGCAGACTTTATCGGATAAACATCGCCTGATCCTTTCCACTACCCGTATTAAGCAGGGAAAATTACTGGATATCGGCGCCGGTACGGGTGCTTTTGCTG
>JAATFV010000215.1 GCA_015655015.1 Chitinophagales bacterium
CGGCTGCTGAAAGGATTCATCATTAAGAAAGGTCCCTCATTCTGAATACCGGGCGCATGATTTTTGCTGTCGCTCATCACCATATTCGGGGCCGTCAGATACCGCAGCGCTTTAAAATCAGGCATGACAGCTGCAGGATAAGTGTTGAACGCGACGTCTTCGCAGTTATCAGCCCACGAAGGGTCCCCTGTAATACCGGTAAGGATTTCATCGGAAGCCATCTGCTCTACCATACCGCAGGTTTCAACCGCCTGCCGGGGATCGGAATACCCCTTCCGCGCATTTTCATCCGCGCCGAACATTCCCCCCGGCGCCTGGCCGTATAATTGTCTCACCAGCGCAAAGTCTGCATACGTAGCCTGTAAATAAAAGGAATCTTTTGCCTGCATAAAATAGGTGGCAGGCTCCCGGAAGCATTGCGCTATATTCACATTGTGCCAGTTGGGCAGGTCATTTTTCTGTGCCCAGTTGGCCGTGTTACGGTGGATCTTGCGGGCGAGCTCCAACAGCCATTTTTCCCCCGTAATATTATAGAGCCAATAAATGCTGTACAGGTTGTCCCCGCCCCGGCTGTTCTCCCAATAGATCTTTAACAGCCGGTCATCCGGCACCGTCATTTGCCATTTGAAATACTTTGTCATAAAGGGGATCACCCGCTTGTCATGACTGTACTCAAAGTAAGACTGCATACACCACAACATCAGCATGTTCGGCCATAAGTCGGGGGTATTGCCTTTATTATCCTGGTGTTCATTCTCCACCACACGCGGTCCGAAATAGCCATCCGGTGTCTGGCTTTCAAACACCTTGTCCAGCCATTGTCTTGTTTCGGTAATTATTTTCTCATCCTTCAAAATATACCCGAGATCTCCGTACCCTTTCAGCCAGTAAGGCACTTCCTCCCAGCCATGGTCCCCCTTCCCGGTACCGCTGAACCAGGCGTTGTTATCCTTATCGAGCCAGGCGCTGATGTTTCCCAATTGCCCGGTCAGGCCATCGCGTTGTAAGGTGAGATACTTCAGGATCCAGCCCCCCGGCCGAATGCTTCCGACCGGAAGTTTTATAAAATGCAGGGGCGTTAGGGGCTGTCTGTTCCCCGTATAATAGGCATTGGCCCCGGCCGTCTCCGTGCGTTTAACAATGGAGAAACGCAGGTCCGTTTTCTGAGCGTTCCCGATTTTTATACCGGCTAAGATTAGCAAGGCAATACAACAAAGCAGGTTTTTCATGTCGTCCTTTTAAGTCCGCTTATTTATCTTCATTCAATTTACTGAATTACTACAAATAAGCTTCCCTAAACCTGCAATACATAACTATCCCCCTGTTTAATTCTTTGTTGAATCCGTTTGCGGCACTAGTACCGGCACAGCTTCCATATTGTTTTTGTACGCCTGAATGTAAGTGTTCAATTTGCTTTGTTCCTTGGCAATTTTTTCCGTCAGGTTACGGATATCCTTATTCAGATCTTCCAGCTTGTCAGATGCCCTTCGGGCTTTTTTAGCGTCACTCCGCGCATCGCTGGCCGCATGATCGGCCCTCCGGGCCAATTTCTTATCCTGTGGATCGCCGCCTAATTTATTGGCCGCCTTTTGATTATCACTAGCTGACTCCTGGGCCTTCGCGGCAGTCTCTTCTTTCTCCTTTGTTTTGTCGGATACGCTATTCTGCAGCTTGGTCAACTTCTCCTGGTCTTCCCGGATCCTCTCCGTTAGCTTAAGGGAATCCTTATTCACAATTTGCGCGGAGGCGACAACGGTAAAAAATAAAACGCTCAGAATAGAAAGCAATAGACTTTTTTTCATTTAAAAAATGTTGAGCTGATGTTAATAATAGGTAGACTCATTAACAATGACTTTATTGGAAGTACTTACGTTTCAAAAAGAGGCAGCTTTAACATAAAAATTAAGGAAAGTAACTAAGTTGGGGAATATTTTTCCCAACCTGGTTTCAGACTGATCAAGTTTTCCGCAGAACGTTACATTTAATCCGATATTAATACAAACGTCAATAATTCGTTATTTTTTCAGGCTCTTTGCAATAAGCCGGATTTGCTACGGACTTTCACATAAAATAAGGAAGTAAAAACAACTGACTGACCAATTTTCCCGTAACGGGCAATGAATAGTATGATGTATTCTCCGGTTAAAATTCTTCCTTTACTGGTTATCCTCTTTTGTTCCCGTCAGGTTTTGGGTCAAACCCGTATTTTATCCGGCGTTATTACGGATACCGCTACTCACGAGCCGCTGAGAAATGCCAGTATTTATAACAAGACGAATAATAAAGGGGTCCGGTCGGATTCCCTGGGAAGATTTGCAATATCGATAGGTACAGGAAAGATTACACTGGTCGTTTCCATGATCGGTTATACCACAAGAACCATTATTCCGCGTAGTGATACCCTCGCCATTGCCCTTGTGCCGGAAGCAGAGAAAATGGAACAGTTCGTAGTCACCAATAAAAGAGGTAAATATCGCAATAGGGACAACCCAGCAGTGGCGCTCATCCGGAAGGTCATTGCAAACAAAATGCAGAATCGCCCCGAAGCCGTTGACTATGCCAGCTATGAAGAATATGACAAGGCTGAGATCAGCCTTCGGGACCTGGATCCTAAAAAACTAAGCAAACGGCTGCTCAAACCTTATCGTTTCCTTTTCGACCATCCCGATACGCTGGCAGGAGATACCTCCCGTTTATATCCCGTGTATCTCGAAGAAAAATTATCGGATAATTACTTACAAAAAAAACCGGCACGGACCAAACAGATCGTTATCGCTGAAAAAAAAGTGGATTTCGGCGATCTGGTAGATACAAAAGGGGTTAGCAATTACATGAACACCCTCTTTACAGATATTGATATCTACGATAACAATATCATGCTTTTTACCAACCAGTTCCTGAGCCCGATCGCAAATGCCGCACCGGCCTTTTACGAATTCACCCTGGGAGATACGATCGTCAGCAACGGGCAGCAGCTGGTCCGGCTGAACTTTATCCCCCGCAACCCCGACGACCTTTTATTCAGAGGAATGTTATATGTCACACTCGATGGCAACTATGCCGTAGAGCAGGTAAGAATGACCATCAGCAAAAAGATCAACCTCAACTTCGTTAAGAACCTGCAGATCCGGCAGGCATTTGAAAGGACCTCCAGCGGTCATTATTACAGGATCAGCTCGGACGTTTCCGCCAACTTCTCGCTTTCTGCAAAAGGAAAAGGCATCCATGGCCGCAAGCTGGTCACATACAGCCACCTCGTGACCGGTCAGCCCATAGCGGATAGCGTGTTCACAAAGACCGGCAAGACCGCAGAGACGGCAAAGACCGGTCCCCCCGTAATAACCGGCCCCGTAGAAAGTGCCCCCGATGCGGCACCCTCCCTGGCGGCGCCGTCTAAACCGGAATCGTTTTGGAACGAACACCGGTCAGAGCCTTTAGCCGCCGGAGAAGCCCGCGTATATGCTAATATCGACAGCCTGCGGCATCTGCGGACCTTCATCAGGACCAAAGACCTTATTAACCTCGTCGTTGCCGGTTATAAGAGCGCGGGGAAATTTGAGATAGGCCCCGCCAACACTTTTTATAGCTTCAATTCCGTCGAAGGATTCCGGCTGGCATTCGGCGGCAGGAGCACTCCCGCCTTCGACAAACATATCTACCTGGATGGTTATGGAGCCTATGGTTTTACCGATCACCGGTGGAAATACAACGCCGGCGTTGCTTATTCCTTCAACAAGGTGCCGGTTTATGGTTATCCCCTTCATTATATCAAGGTCAGCTTCCAGCATGATCTGAAAATACCGGGCGAGGAACTTCAGTTCGCACAGAACAGCAGTTTCCTCTCATCCTTCAAAAGAGGTACCGACAGCATATGGCTGTACAATAATATTTTCCGGATTGATTATATGCGGGAGCTGCCCAGCCATCTCTCGTATGGTTTTGGTTTCAAATACTGGGCCCAGCAGCCTGCCGGCGGCCTCCATTACCTCCAATCCAAAAGAGATGGTCTCGATACAGTTACGAACATCGCCACCTCCCAGTTCTCCGCTACGCTCCGCTGGGCGCCACATGAAAAATTCTACCAGGGAAGAGTATACCGCGTACCCTTTCCCAATCAATACCCCATCTTTACCCTGCAATACATTGCAGGTTTCAAAGGCCTGTTCGGGGGCAATTATTCTTACCAGAACATCAGCCTGAACATGTTTAAACGTTTTTATCTTTCCGCTTTCGGATACACCGATGTCACCTTGTCCGGCGCCTATATAATCGGAAAACTACCTTTTCCGCTGTTGAACGTACTGCCCGCCAATCAAACCTATATCTATCAGCCCGACTCCTATAACCTGATGAACTTCCTGGAATTTGTCAGCGACCACTACGTAGGTATGGATATCGAGCATCACTTCAATGGTTTTATCTTTAATAAAGTCCCCTTTTTAAAAAGGCTCAAATGGCGGGAGATCCTTACCGCGAAACTATTATATGGAGGAGTAAGAGCGGAAAATGATCCGGCAAAAGATCCCTCTTTGATAAAACTGCCGATGATCAACGGCCAGCCCGCCACGTTTACATTGGGCAACCAGCCCTATATCGAAGCAGGGGTCGGTATCGGCAATATCTTCAAATTGCTGCGGGTCGACGCCATCGAACGTTTCTCCTATCTGGACCATCCGATGGTGCCCCGCTACGGCATACGATTCCAGCTGAAATTTGATTATTAGAATTAAAAAACCAGACTGACCTCTCCGATCAGCCTGGTTGCCCAAACAATTTAATTTCCTGACCAACCTGATTTTCCCCAACCAGTTTGATCCTATCTTAGTCTAATTCCCTAAGCTCGGCGGTCCTTGCGAATTCATATCCTTCCGCTTGAACAAATTCAGGTCCATCTTTCCAAACCGGTAAGCAAACACCACCCGGAACAGCTGCGGATCTTTAAGCCGGTCATATTCCTGGGCGAAAAACTCACTTTGACTGTACTGGTTCGACCAGCGGTTACGAAAGATATCGGTCATGCTGGCAGTAACGGAAGCCGCATTATTCTTAAGAAAAGTCTTCTTCACAGCCAGATCGAATCCATAATAAGGCTTGATATACCCCTGCGAAGAGCTTTGCGTAGTTGCGCCTGGAGGACCGAAATTATTGGTATTCAGGTTCACCGGCAGATTCGTCTTCGACTGATAGATCGCCGTCAGCTGGACGCTGAAGTTATAAGGCAGCTTGAAATTACTGTTGAACTTGCCAAACCAGCTCAGGATCGCATCCTGCGAAGGCTGCTTCAGGTTGTCCGTATTGATATGCGAATTGTAGATATTCAGGTTCAGCGAAATGTCCCACCAGGGGGTGATATTATCCGTAGACGTGATCTCACCGCCCACCGTATATCCGTTTTTGGCATTTTCGTAGGTATTGATCAGCACCGGCTGCCCGATCGGGTTCACGCCGCTGTCCTGGTAACGCACCATCATATTCGACGTATACTTGTAGTAACCGGAGATCAGCAGCGTATTGCTATGCGGAAAAGTCTTCATATAAGTCAGCTCGAAAGAATTGGTGAATTCCGGCACGAGGTCGGGATTACCACGCGTGATATTCAGGGAATCGGAATAATCCGTATACGGGATCAGCTGGAAGAAGCCCGGCCGGTTGACCTTGCGGGTCGCGCTGAATTGTATCTCCTGGTCGTGTTCCAGCTTCTCGCTGAGGAACAGGGAAGGGAACAGGCTGGTCGGATAGCTGTTATGGAAATGCTGTCCCACGTTCAGCAGGTCTCCGGAATAATTGGAGCTCTCCCCTCTCAATCCAATGGAATAGCTGAATTTATCGATGGTGCTGCTGAAGTTTACGTAGGCGGCAAAGACCCGGCTGATACTCGTATAATTACTCGTACCATAGGGTGTCAGCGTGGCATTGCCCTGCTCATCCAGGATATAGGTATCATTGTAGTTGCTCAGTTTCTGAAAACTTGCCCGCAGACCCGCTTCCAGTTTTGACTTTTTACCGAGAGGATTCGTATAATCCGTTTGTATCGTCGTAAAGGCCGGAGATGCCGTCCCCAGCACCTGCTGCCGGGTAGTGCCGATCACGGGAGTACCGGGCGTAGTCGTATAATAATCCGTCGTATACAGCGAAGAAGAATGCGAGGTCACTCCGAAATAACTGCCATCAGCCGTTAGCTGCTCCCCCTCTTTGGCAAAAAGATGTTTCATCCCTACCTGCACGCCATTGACATCGAACTCACGGGTAGAGTTGGAATTTCGCAAAGAGTATGAAGTTGAATTACCCAGCTTGCTCAGGCTGTCCGTTTGTATATTCGAGATGTCCGTCGGGCCGAAGTTCCCATGCACCTTGATATACGAGGCTGACAGCGTCGTTTTGTTCGTGACGAAATAGTCCGCCCCGATCTGCCCGAACATGAAATGCCCTTTGTTACGTTGAAGATCATTCTGCAGCAGATGCGTCGTATCGCTCTTCAGATAGGTATAACGGTCCGTAGTACCCACCGTCTTCCCGTTCATGCCGTTATACATGCCATTGAGGCTCAGGTTCACCTTTCCCTGACGGGCATTTAATCCGACCAGGGCATTAGGCGCCCCATGGGAATCCATCCCGGCCGAAATACTGCCGTTATATCCCTGTTTCCGGTTCTTCTTCAATACGATATTGAGAATACCGGAACCTCCGCCCGAGGCATCGTACTTGGCGGAAGGGTTCGTCATGACCTCCACGCTCTCGATCGCATCTGCAGGGATCTGGTCCAGGGACAGCGTAGTTGGCCGCCCGTCTACGAAGATCGTAGGCGTCGCTCCCCGAAGACTTACATTTCCATCGATATCCACATTGACAGATGGCACATTGCGCATGACATCCTGCGCCGTTCCGCCGGCGCTTACGATATTCCTGTCCACATTGAACACTTTTTTGTCCATGTCCAATCGCATGGTGGGCGTTTTGGCCGTGACAGTGACCGTGCTCAGCTCCTTCATATCGGCCGCCAGTTTAATGGCGCCCAGGTCTTTATTAAAAGATGGTAAATTTCCTAATGGATTAGCCTGATCGCCGGGTTTGGCCGCCGCCGCTGCCGGGATGATCATAAAAGAAATATCCTGGGCTTTATAACCCGTGGCCGATAATTTCAGCACTAATGGGGACGCGATAGGCAGGTCTTCGAAATCAAATTCTCCGTTGGCCTTGGTATCTACGCCCTTGATCAATACGAGCTTCTTTTTCTTTGAGGCAGGATCGACTGTTGACTTCAACACCAGCGCCGACACCTGGCCCATCGGCTGGCCGGTCGAATCGGTCACTTTTCCATAAGCACGCCCGATGGAGGGAGGAGCTCCCGCTTTAGCGCCGGGACCACCCTGTCCGCCGGGACCACCCGGGCCCGCTTGTGCACCAGCACCGCCTGGCTTGGCCGCGCCCCCTTGTCCTGCAGGGGTCTGCGCCATACCCGTCAGGGCAAAAAGAAAAGTAAAAATGGTTAAGGACAAAATAAAAAGTTGCTTTCTCACAAAAAGTATATTTAGTCTGCAAATGTACTTTCCTCCTTTCTACTTATTCAGTGGATTACTGCCAACGGAGGAAAAAACTCGGTAAATGGCGTAAAAGCTTCCGTGAAAGATCTCACCCGGTTTTCCCTTTTCAGGGCCCGCCAAAATGACCACATTTTGGGCTACCGTTCAAACATTATTTTCACCGGTCGTAATACTACGGACCGTAACACAAAAGTGTATCAATGGTTCACGTTTGAAGAAATAAATTCAGCACCACTTTCTTAACAAAACTTTTTTGCAAATTGAAATAAAACCTTACGCTATGAGCTTTCGGATATTCCATTACGGTAGCAAACAAATTCGAAGCCATCGCCAATCTCTTCCATGCCCTTACCGGTAAAAGCAAAAAAACCTTTATTGACGAATTGAAAGGATACCGTAGTACTAAATCAGCCACTCCTACCGCTCATCCAGTGATATTCCGGCCATTCTCGTACTTATTGTAAATTCGGCCCTCAAAACCACCATACAATGAAGAAGTTTTTCCTATTGTTAGCCATCGCAGGTTCCATTTATCTGCCCTCCGAAGCGCAGACTATCAGGACCCCATCCCCTTCCACCCCTCAATATGTCAAACAGGATTTCGGCCTCTCCAATATTGAGCTGTCCTATTCCAGGCCGGGAGTAAAAGGCCGTAAGATCTTCGGCGACCTGGTCCCCTTCGGAAAAGTCTGGCGCACAGGCGCCAACGGAGCCACCACCCTGACATTCGGAGACCCCGTCACTATCGGCGGCACAAAGATCCCCGCCGGGAAATACGGCCTGCTGAGCATCCCGGAAGCCGATTCGTGGACGATCATTATCACCCGCCAGCTGGATGTCACCAGCCCTGCCGCTTACAAACCGGATCAGGATGTTGCCCGGATAAAGGTGGAAGCACGCCAGCTCCCCTTCTCTGTAGAGACCTTCACCATCATCTTCGCCAATGTCAATACCAGCAGCTGTGAAATGCAAATGTTTTGGGAAAATGCTATGGTCACCCTCCCCATCACTACGGATGTGGACTCCAAAGTCATGGCCCAGATCGACAACGCCATGACCAAGGATAACCACCCTTACTTTACAGCCGCTTTCTACTACCTGGAAAATGGGAAAGACCTCAACAAGGCCCTGGAATGGTTTGACAAAGCCATCTCACAAGACCCCACCGCCTTCTTTGCCGTCTACCAGAAAGCCCGCTGCCAGGCCAAAATGGGCAAGAAACAGGACGCCATCGCTACGGCGAAAAAATCCATCGAACTGTCCAGACAAGCTAAAAATGATGACTACGTTGCGCTCAACGAGAAGCTGATCGCTTCCCTTCAATAAGAGATCAATGAAAAAGGCCGCCTGGCTGATTGCCGGGCGGCCTTTTCATTTTCAACTCATTTAGTTCCGTTTTACATTGAATTCCCCTTCCGTTACCGCATGCCCGTAGTCCAGGTCCGACGAATACAAAGTCCCGGAAAAAGTTCCTCTGATAGATTGGCCGTCCAGCCCCGTCAATCGCACGGATACGTGGACATCCGGCGCCAGCACCGTGTTATAGGAAGCAAAGACCTTCCCCGTCTCATCCGTATAATCCAATGAGGCCCCGGCATCATAACTACCCGACAGGAAATCCTGCGTATAGACGCCATTCACCGCAAAAGGCGCCCTGGAATTAAGGACGATCCCAAACGAATTGTAGCTCCCGTTACCCGCTGTCTTCAGCGCTACCAGAACTGCGCTATACCCGGAAGAGCCCGCCGTCGTATTGTCCGTTAGCCCGGCAAGGGAGTTGCCGCTGAATACCCGCGCGGTCCCGTCGATCTTACACCTGATATAATATTGCTCCTGTTCCCCGCCATTATTGGATTTCCCGCAGGAAGCCAGCAGTACCAAAAAAATAAAAATTACTGGTAGAGCAGCGGCGGGTGTCATTGACTTGTACATAGATGAAGTCTTTAAAAGTGAGGTTAATTTGATTCCAACACCGCTAAAATCACATTTCCCCACTGACATGCCCTTCCCGGGGGATAGATCATCCGACAACCGGGACAAAAAGATTCTCCCCGCATCCCCCGCCGGCCGCCCCTTGACATTCCTCCTTCCGCCTCCCGGATAATATCCCTCAAAATGCCCTTTTTATCCCGCGAAAAGCCCCCGCCCTCCAAAATCAGGGACTTTTGATCCCGGCAACTATTTATTCCTTCACTATAAACACAATTATTTATGAAACGCTTATTGTACGCCATGACCGTATACACACTGCTCAGCACCAGCCTCTTAGCCCAGAAAAAAACAGAGACCCTCAGCAATGAGGGCATTATCAGCCTTACGAAGGCCGGAATGGAGTCCGGCATTATCCTCACCAAAATAGGCTCCTCTTCCTGTCATTTCGATGTCTCCACCAATGCGCTGATAACCCTTCGCAAGGCAGGTGTAGAGGCAGCTGTGCTTCAGGCCATGATGGACAAGACCGATGGCCGGCCGATCGCGAAAGACAACACTCAGCAGATCTCCCATACCCCGGCGGCTTCCTCCGCTCCGCCCCCCCCTGCCAAACCCGCCGAACCAAAGCTGGATCTTATCAACATGGTGCATCTTTACGATAAGGCAAGCCAGACTGTCCGCCCCCTGGAAAGGGCCACAGCCCTTCTAAAGACCAAATCCAAATTCATGGGTTATGGCGGCACCAACATGGTGCTGGAGATCAGCCCCTCCCACTCCCCTGTCCGCATCCGCCTGGACAGCGTCCGGAGCTTTATCGTCAATACGGGCTCCGGTACGGATGGTTTTGCCTTATACAAGGCTGAAGTAAAAGGCAATAACCGGCAGGGAATAACAGCTAAATTCGGTATGACCGGTATGAAAGGCTCCCAGGGCGTCATGGCCGTAGACATGCGGCCACTGGGAACAGGCGTGTATGAGCTGATCCCCAACGGCACGCTGGAAAAAGGAGAATATTTCTTCGCATCCAGGTCCGCCGGATCAGGAGCTACGACAAATGTTGATGTTTATGCCTTCGGAGTTGACTGATTATAAAAAAACGCTTATTTTCAGATCCCCTAACCGATAACCCCCTTTACATTTATGAACCTTTTCCGCAGCCTGTTATTTTTCTCCGTCGGCCTCTGCTGCTGCCTGGCGGCCAGCGCGCAGGCCGACGTTGCCGCCCGCCTGGAGCAACAGCTCACCACTGCGGCAACGGACTCCCTGCGGGCCCGCATCTGCCTGGATCTGCACGATGCCTGGTTCAAGATCAGCCAGGAAAAGAGCAGGGCCTATGCCGTTTCTGCCCTTCAGTACGCACAGAACGTCCATATCCCGGTCCTGCAGTTCCTCGCTTATACGGCATTAGCCCGGTGCGAACGAAAGAAAAGGGATTATCCCGCCGTCTATCCGTATGACAGCCTGTCCATGCTCGCAGCTCTCCAGTCAGGCAACCGGGACGCCATCTTCAACGCCCAGCTTATGTACGCACACGATTACCTGGACGATAATAAGAGCGGGCAGGCCTATCCCTGGCTGCAAAAGGCGGAGATCACGGCAGGTCTGACAGGCAAAACCGACCAACAGGCCAAAATATATCATGCGCTGGCCTATTATTTCCGGGAGACTAACCGCCACAAACAGGCAATCCCCTATTTCAGAAAAGCCATCACCGCTTTTGAAGCCAGCGGCAATAGTTATAAGGCAGCCGAAGCCCGCGTCTTCCTGGCGGAATCACTGCTGGCGATCGGCCAGACCGACTCCACGGCCGGCCTGCTCTTTGACGCGATGGAGATCTATAAGAAGAATAACAATATCCCCGGCCTGGCCTATGCCAACCAGGTCCTCGGCAATATCTTCCTTACTACCGGCGATGCCGATAAGGGCATCTATTATTACGGCGAAGCCCAACAGCTATTCCGTCAGTCCAATAATAAAGTGGAGATGGCCCTGACGATTCCGGACATCGCCAGAGCCTTGCTGTTTAAAAAAGATTACCAGGGAGCACTGGCACATTTACAGGAAGCCGATAGCACCTTCACTTCCATGCACTACTCTTACGGCCGGATAAAGGTATACACCCTGTACGGACAGTATTATTCTGAAAAAGGACAGCCCGTTCCGGCGGAAGAGAACTTTCGTAAGGCCGACTCCATGCTGCGGCTGGAAAGCCTGCCGGACCTGCAGACAGAGAACGAGAAGTATTGGGCCCGCCATAAATACCATTACCGCAATTATAAAGCAGGCGACTCCCTCACCTATGAGTATGCGCAGCGGATCGCCGGCTCGAAAGAGCCGGAGGCCATCGCCCGGGAATTGAACCTGATCCGGAGCAAGAACAGGAATCTGGACAGCAACAGCCTGAAGATACTCGCCCTCCTCTACCGTCCCGGCGGCGTTAAAGTCCTAAGGGATCTGCTGAAGGAAAAAAGCCTCTCCCAAATCCTTCCCATGGATAGCCTGCAGGCGCTCAACCCCTTTTCCCAGGCTACCGGCGCTTACGACAGCTCCATGGCCGCCTCCTTCAGCCGGCAGGTGCTGGACCTCGAGGCACACTACAAGACCAAGCAGGTCCGGGACAGCCTGCAGATTGAAAGACAAGGGTCCCTGATAGCCCGGCAGGCAGCAGCACAGCAGAGCGCCCGCCTTATCAGTGTAGGCGTCATCGCCGCCATCCTGGGCCTGGGCCTCTGGCTGCAATACCGGAGCCGCCGCCGCGCCGAAAGGGACAAGGCCGAGATCCAGCTCCTTCAAAAAGAGATCCATCATCGCGTCAGGAACAACCTCGGCGTGGTCAATCGTTTCGTCGAGATAGCCGAGCGCAACAGATCGGACGCTTTTTCGCTTACATCCCTGAAAACACGCATTGCAGCCATGGAGCTCCTCCACAGACATCTCTACCAAAAGGATCATATCGGGCTCATCTCCGTGCAGGATTATTTCAGCGAGCTGGTAGAACAGATCCGGGAATGTTTTCCCACCGGCAGCGAGGTTCGTTTCGAGCTGGACGCGGCCGTCATGCTGGAAAGCAAAGTAGCGGAGAAACTGGGCCTCATCGTCAACGAGCTTGTCACCAACAGCCTGAAATATGCTTTCGCCGAAGGACAGGCAGGCATCATCCGGATCGGGATACAGGAAAGTGCCCGCGACACCCGACTGCTCACCGTCAGTGATGATGGCTCAGGATCCGCCCCGCCGAAAACAAAAAAAGGCTACGGGTCCAAGCTGATCGCCGGGCTGGGCCATGAGCTGAATGCCGACATGACCTATACCTATGAAAAAGGCACCCGGTTCCAGATGCGTTTTGTTTTACCTGACCGCAACTAACACTAATATAAAAGCAACCCACATGGCCGCTCCCAGAAAAGTGCTCCTGGTAGAAGATGAATTCACTTTATACGAACAGCTGTCCGAATTCCTGGAAGACCAGGGGTTCATCGTCATCCGCCACAAAGAAGAAGACAGGGCCGTCGACAATTATGAAGATGCAGTCGCGCTGCTACACCGGTTTGAACCCGACTTCGCCATCCTGGACATCGTCATCCGGGGCGAGCGCGACGGCCTGGAGCTGGGCGCTTATATCCGGGAACATTTCCACATTCCTATTATTATCCTGAGCGCCCATGATAACTATGAGAACCTGGAAAGAGCCAAGTCCATCGCAGCGGATAATTTCATCGTCAAGATCGACAAGCCCGTCAATAAAAAGCAGTTATGGGCCAGCATCAATATGCTGTTGCCCAGGATCAGCGAAGGCATTAAGAAACGGCGGGAAGGGAAATTTCTGAAGGTCCGCGAGGTCGACCTCTCCCTGCTGGAGAAAAAGAACCGGCCGGAGCCGACTTCTCCCCAGGACCCCGTGGAGCTGGAAACCTTCATCAAATGGGACGATATAAAATATATCACCAGCTACAACAAGCTTTCGCACAATAATGTCATGCTCTATACCCAGCGGGACAGCAGAGGTTACCTGTACAGGAGCGCCCTGCAGGACATCGAGACCTTCCTGCCCTACCACTTTGTCAGGTTTAATCAATCCAGCATCGTGAACGCCCGTTTTATAACGCACAAGGGTAAGTCGGATACCGTTTATTTCCTCGATACCACACGAATGGACATCAGCGACAGCTACCGGAATGATGCATTGAACAAACTAAGGAATTTGCTGCTGTGACCATCCGCGCATTCCCTGAACCATCCGGCATCCCCCGGAATTCACACAGGATCGTTGCCGCCATTAAAAAAGACACCATGAAACATCCTTCCGTTTTATATACCGGACTCCTGCTGTTATTATTATTCCAACGCTGCTGTACAGGTCTCGCGCAGGAGATCACCCATATCTACCAGTTCAATAACAGCCTGTCCGAATCAGGCCTCCATTGCGGCCCCGCCCTGTTACAGGCGAAGGCCCTTGGAAGCTGCAGCCCCTCTTCTTCACCCGGTCTTTTTTTGACGGATTCCATCAGTGCCTGCGCCGCCAAAAAAACCGTCTACCATAACAGCATGTCATGGGGATTGCAGTACCCCAACACCACTGGCGTGATCACGGGCACCTATACCATCCATTTATATGCAAAGACCACCGATTTCGGGGTCAAGACCTGGGCGAGGATCATTGATTTCTCGAACGGCCTTTCCGATAACGGTATCTACTTTATAAGGAGCGCAGCGCCTGTGGATCGCTGCCTGGATTTCTATCCCAACTCTACCGTCGGGACCTGCCCCTATTTCAACGATACTACCTACTACCTGCTCACCTTCACCCGTAACAACGCGACAGGTATAATTGATGTCTACGTTAACAGCGTCTTGTTCTCTTCTTACAACGATGCGGCAGGCCTTTACAAAGGTGTCGCCGGCGTTCCCATTTATATTTACCGCGATGACAAAGCCATAACCTGTGAATCCGGGGAAGCCAACTTCGCTTACCTGTCCTTCGGCAACACATATTCCACCCTGGCCGACGTGCAAAAGGTATTCAAAAGTATATGTCCCCTCTCCAATACCAGCGTCTCCGACTTCTCCGTGTCCCTGCCTTCCACCTGTCATCTGAATCAGAACGTTACCGTCACTTATACGGGTAGCGTTCCGCCGCCGGGAGCGGGTTACACGTTTGCATGGGACTGGGACGGCGGTACGGTGGTCTCCGGCTCCGGAATGGGCCCTTTTGTCGTGAACTGGAATACCACCGGGACAAAAAATATTGCTTTAACCGTAACTACAGGACTTTGTACGACAGAGACGATTACGAACAATGTTCCTGTCACGGTGCACAATATGCGCTTTTCCGTTTCGGCAAAACCTGCAACCTGCAGCAACGCCGCAAATGGTCTCATCGAACTGTCTGCCTCCGGAGGAACGCCTCCCTACCAATACTCCATCGACGGGCAGAATTATAAAAGTACCGGCACATTTACTACCGCTCCCGGCACATTTTCGGCTTTTGTAAAAGATGCCGGCGATTGCAGTGAGGCCACCAGCGTTACTGTCGGGTATACCGACAACAGCAGCCCCTGGCTGTCCGTGCTCGGAAATGATACCGCGATTTGCAAAGGTGACAGCCTGACCGCAAAAGTTCCCCTCGCCGGCGTCAGTTTACGCTGGCAGGACGGATCTTCGGCCGATACGCTGCTGATCCGCAACGAAGGCCGGTATTGGGTCGATATGACCGTAGACGGCTGCACGTACCGTGACACGCTCCTGGTGTCTTTCAAAAATGAACCGCCCGCCTTCCCCATAAAAGATACCATTATCTGTGAGAACAGCTCTTTATCGCTGGACATCAGCGGTACAGGAGACAGTTATCTCTGGGAGGACAACACGACAGGCCCCGTTTACCATACCGCTCACGCAGGCAGGATCAAAGTATCCATCACCCGCGAAGGCTGTACCTATGCCGATTCCATCCGGGTGGGCATCCGACCCTTACCAAATCCTCAGCTGGGGCCGGATAGGGAACTTTGCCCGGATGAACGGCTGATCTTACCAGCCGATCCGGGGATAAACCATACCTGGCAGGATGGAAGCGCCGCCCCTTCCTATACCGTCACCGTACCGGGGATTTATTCATTGACAGAAACGAATAGCTGCGGCTCCCGGTCGGATACCCTCGAAATCAAACAGGTCAATTGCCTGGTAGAGCTCCCGAATGCATTCACCCCGAACCAGGATGGAGATAACGACATCTTTAAAGTGCTCCATCCCGGTAACATTAAAGAATTCTCCATGATTATCTATGATCGGTGGGGGAAAGAGCTCTTTGTTTCCAGGAACGTAAATACCGGCTGGGATGGAAGGACGAACGGCCGGATGCAGCAGCCGGGGACATACGCATGGTTCGTTCAATACATCGATTCCAATGGGAAGAAAAGGATCCGTTCGGGCACGCTGATCCTTATCCGGTGAACCACGCTAATCGTTGTCCGGTGAACCCGGCACAATTTTTATCGCCTTCACTCCAAAAGATGTACCTTACTAACAAAATTCAAACTGAATAAATATTAATTAATATGAAATATAATCTACTGGGCAATACCGGCCTCAAAGTTTCAGAAATCTGTCTCGGTACCATGACATTCGGAGGAAAAGGATGGGCTAAAGCCATCGGCAGTCTCGACCAGCAGGCCGTCGATCAGATCGTCAAGCGCTCCATCGACGGCGGCATCAACTTCATCGATACCGCCAACGTATATTCGGAAGGCCTCTCCGAAGAGCTGACCGGCCAGTCCCTCAAAAACCTGGGCCTGCACCGCGACGACCTCGTCATCGCCACCAAGGTACGGGGACAAATGGGAGGACCGGGACCAAATAATAGCGGCCTGACACGCAAACATATCCTCCGGCAGGTAGAAGACAGCCTGAAGAGATTACAGACGGACTATATAGATCTCTATCAGATCCATAGCTTCGACCCCCTGACCCCCTGGCAGGAAACCCTCTGGACCCTCGATGATCTGGTAAAATCCGGCAAGGTTCGTTATATCGGAGCCAGTAACCTGGCCGCCTGGCAATTGATGAAGGCGCTGGATTTCTCCGCATACAACCGGGTCGCCAGCTTCGCCTCTCTGCAGGCCTACTACACCATCGCAGGCCGGGAGCTGGAACGGGAGATCGTCCCCCTCCTGAAAGACCAGCAGGTTGGCCTCCTCATCTGGAGCCCCCTCGCCGGCGGATTTCTGAGCGGAAAATTCAAAAGAGAAGGGAAAGAGGCCATAGGCACCCGCCGGGATAATTTTGACTTCCCGCCCGTCGATAAAGAAAGAGCTTTCAACATACTGGACGTCCTGCACCCGATGGCTCAGGCCAAAGGCGCATCCGTTCCCCAGCTGGCCCTTGCCTGGCTGCTTCACCAGAACGTCGTCACCTCCGTCATTATCGGCGCCAATAAAATGGAACAATTGGATGATAACCTGAAATCCGTCGATGTTCAGTTCACTCCCGACGAGCTGCAAAAGCTGGATGAAGTGAGCAAGCTGCCGCCGGAATACCCCGGATGGATGCTGGAATTTACCGGTGGAGACCGGAAAAAATAATTGTTGCCCGATGTTCGCTGGCTGACGCCAGCGAACATCTTTCAGCCAGCGACATCCGTCACCGCCCGATACTGCACTTCATCGAACTCTTTTTCACTCTTGGCAATGACCACCGTCGCAATCCCATTACCGATAAGATTGGTGATAGAGCGGGCTTCCGACATGAACCGGTCCACCCCCAGTAAAATAGCGACATTCTCCACCGGCATTATTTTCAGCACGGAGAGCGTGGAGCTCAGAACGATAAAGCCGCTTCCCGTAACACCGGCGGCCCCCTTCGACGTGATCATCAGGATGCCCAGGGCTGTCAGCTGCTGCCAGACCGTCATCTCTACCTTGAACACCTGCGCCAGAAAGATCAGCGCGATCGACAGATAAATGGACGTGCCGTCCAGGTTGAAAGAATAACCCGTAGGGATCACCAGGCCTACTACCGGCTTGGAACACCCGAATTTTTCCATCTTCTGCATCATGCTGGGCAGCACCGACTCCGACGAAGACGTACCCAGCACGATCAGGATCTCCTCCCGTATATACCGGAGATATTTTAGCAGGCTGAACCGGTTAAAGTAACAGATAAGCCCCAGCACCCCGAAAACAAAAAGCAAACAGGTGATATAGACCGCCAGGATCGTTTTTCCCATCGGCAGCAGGATCCCGATCCCGAAATTTCCAATGGTGAAGGCCATCCCCCCAAATGCTCCTATCGGGGCCAGCTTCATGACGATCTTCATCATATTGAACAGCACATTGGAGATTCTTTCAAACGTATTCACCAGCGGCAATCCCGCCGCACCCATCCTGCTTAAGCCAAACCCGAAAAGGATAGCGAAAAAAAGGATCTGTACGATCTCCCCATTCGAAAAAGACTCGAAAATATTATGTGGAACGATATGCGCCACGAATTCCAGCCAGTCAAACCCCTTCGCCCCCTGGGCAATAGCCGGAGCCAGGGAAGCCGGAGCCGCCCCAATAGTCATACCCACCCCGGGTTTCAATAAATTCGCCACGATCATCCCGATCGCCAGGGCAAACGTCGTAACGATCTCAAAATATAACAAAGCCTTCCCCCCGACCCGGCCCACCTTCTTCATATTGTCCATACGCGCTATTCCCAACACCAGCGTAAAAAATATAATGGGCGCGATCAGCATATTGATCATATTGATAAAAGTCTGGCTGATCATCTTCGCCACAGGCGCCAGACGGGGAAAGAACAACCCGGCAAGCACTCCCAGCATGATCGCCGCGATTACCTGGACCGTAAGGTGAGACGCTAATTTCTTCATAATGTGTATAGAATAAAAATGATGGAAATGCACTATTATCGGCCATGCAATTTAACGAGCCCCGGCCAAATAAGGCGTAATAGTTACCGGCCCTGATAACCCCGACTCCAGGGACTTCCAGCCGGACGCATCGAACGGCTGATATTGAATATTTACAAAATTGATCTCGTGATAGTTGCGCCAGGGGATCCTTTTCAGATCCATATCCCGGATACGGTTAGCCATCAGGTTGACTACTTCGATACGAATAGTATTCATCCCCGGCCGCAGGTATTTTTTTATTCTCATCCGGAAAGGATGACTCCAGAGTATCCCCGCCTCTTTCCCATTGATCTGAACGTGAGCACTCTCCCGCACCCCCTTCAGCTCCAGCAGGTATTCTCCCGCGGAAAGATCCGGGCAGCGGAACGATGCCGCATAAACGCCTGTACCGGAAAAGGCAACGGCAGCAGAATCCTGCAATAGATCCCAGTACGATAAGGAATCCAGCTTTCTCGCAGCCGGAAGGACAGGTCCGCCGCTGACGAACGAAAGCGACCAGGGACCGCCAACAGATCGGGACTTGCCCGCTCTCCCCAGGTACACCCAGGGACGGACAACAGGTGTTTCCCCCGCAGCCGGACCATCTTTGTGCAAAGACCTTCCTGCTCCGGCCCCTCCTCTTCCGGTGGAATAAGTCCGAACGATCATCGCTTCTCCCGGCTGCAGCTGGAGATGAACATTCATGTGCTGAAGATGAACATTCATGCGGGGGCCATCGTAACCGGATACTGTCACGAGCCCGTTGTTCCCATTCTGCCGGTCCTTAACAACGCCGGCACCAGACGTCTCTCCCATCCCATAATCCCCGCTCTGAGGATCCATTAGCACAGCTTCACCAGGAGGAACATTCAGCGGAACATAACGATCGATAACACCAGCCGTATGGTTGACGATATAATAATATTTGCCATCGCCCATATCCCGGCGAATAAATTGCAGCCCCAGATCCGCCAGATCCTCACGTTTTACATGCTCATAAGCCAATGCTCCAGCCAGGTCAGCCGCCACCACCACCCGCCCCGATCCCACCTGCGCCTCCTGTATATTATCGTTCACCGGCACAAAGGCCAGCCCCGATAGCAGCTCCCGGAATTCCTTCCTCTTCTTATCCACATCTTCCCACCCGGGCACATCCCCCGGCAAAGCCTCAAACAATACCAATGCGCCCTTCCGCGCCATATCGAAAATATTTTTCAGTGTCCCCACAGGTATCAGCCGGCAGGCAGGAACGACGAGGATCATCCGTTTATCGGCCTTGCCTCCGGTTTCCCCGATCATCTTATCGGAAACAAAATCCATCGAATAACCCGCAGCCCGCAAAGCAGTGACCGACCTGCTAAACGCCGTCGGATAGAGCCATTCTTCTACATTATTCATGGCAAACCGGACCTCCATACCCTTTGGATCACTCCACACATCATACACCGGCCAATAAACCAGTAATTGATTATCCGGTTTCCCCGCCTGCAGAACAGACTGACAGCGGGTGATGTATCCGTTCATCGCAGATAGCTGAGGCCAGAGACTATTGGAAGGATTGAATTCCGACGACGCATAAAAAGTCCAGCCCGGCCAGGGAACATCCTTCGGCGAATAGGTGGCGCCGTGAAAAAACACATGGTTGATCCCGGCTAAAAAAAGTTGCTCCACCTCCGGCTTACACCGGGCAGGCGTCGTTCTGAAATGCTCCGTAAGCCAGACAAAGGTTTCGGAAGAAACCAACGGCTTGCCATAAAAATGAGCCGCAGAGGAAGCGAATTGGAACATAACAGGATTATGCACAACCTGGTTGCGGACATCCGCAGGATCCTTTCGAAGCCCCGGAATAGCAAAATCGCTAACGCCGAAAAACCCCTCACACTCCGGGATATCCGCGCGGCCATAAAGATCCAGTATATTGGCAGGAGATCCATGCGCCTGATTCCTGCTGATCGCCCCGCTGCGATGCGCCCAGTCATTCCACACCCCGGAAAAATTATGGAGCAGCATTTCTCCATATACCTCCCGATAATCGGATTTGATCCGGGCGACCCTGTCCGAGGTACCAGCAACTCCATCCGAGGTACCAGCAACTCCATCCGAGGTACCAACAACTCTATCCGAGGTACCAGCAACTCTATCCGAGATACCAGCAACTCTATCCGAGATACCAGCATCCCTATCGGAAGTGATGCCCCCGCTATCCACCAGCTCCCGCAAATACACCCGCAGGTCATACCCCTTTCGCTGCAAAAAGTAGTCAAACAGCCCCGGCGTCCAGTCAGCCCCATATACTTCGTAACTATCGTTGAAAAAAGCCCGCACCCCCGGCGACTTACCACCGAAAGCATCGGAAAAGCGCTGCAAATAGCCCTCCACAGCCCCCTTATCAAAATGGTCCATCACATACCCCTCCCCGCCGGGTGCGGCTCTTTTTACCTGCTGCCCCGTCTTGCCGGACCACGCGGCCATCACTGTCCACCTGCCGGCGACAGGTGACCAGCTCAATTTTCCGCTGGCATCGACCTTATCCAACAAAGACAGCACCTCCCCTTTGTCGCCATAAGCCGTCAGCGCCTGTAAAGGATCTTCCCTCCCGCGCAGCGCCCCATCCGCCAGCGTATCACCGGCAGATAGAACAAAGGAGCGGACCACCAGCCTGGCGGCTGCATGCTCCCTGCTCACCTGCGGACCTCCGAAAGGCCAGCCGGTCCCCGTATTCATATCCATTCCCATACCCAATGCCCCGGCTTTATTCACGGCAAAGGACAACCGGTCCATCCATTTCGGCGACAAAAAATCGACATACCGCCGCTCATACCCCACCGCCCCATAAATAGGCGTTATTTCCATCCCGCCAAATCCGGCTTCATGATACTGCACCAACAGCCGGTCCAGGTTGCTGTCATCCACCGCACTGCCCATCCACCACCAGCGCGCCCAGGGACGCATCTCTTTTTTGATCGCCGGCCATACTTTATCCGCAGACAATATTTTATTCGCGGACAATACTTTATTCGCTGGCCATGCCGGATCCCCCGCCTGCTGCGCCAACAGGCCGCTTACTGCAAAACAGCAAAGACATATGCCTGCTAATATTTTATTCATACCCTGATCAATTTTTCATACCTGCAATCAACGACGGCATACCGCCCTCTATCCGCAATCCCTTTCCTCAAAGTCTCCACCCATCCGGATCGGTCCGCCTAACCCAACCAGTCTCCGCCGGCCGGTCACCGCTCCAACGTCAACCCCATCAGCCCGATGACCACATCATTTGCCAGTGCTTTCAAAGTCAGCTCCTTCAATTCTTTCGACCCGTCCAACGGCAGGTCCAGCACCGTCGCCGCTCCCCCGTCAATCCCATAATTCGTGATGCCCTTTTTATCCTGGTCCCCCTCGATGGTAATAAAGCGGTGATAGTCCCTGGTAATCTCGCCCGTCTTAAGATAAAGCCGGTACGGTTTCGGAGCATCTGTCGTAAACGCATACCCGTCAGAATAATAATCCTCCTCTATCGGCCACCAGTTCTCCGGGTTCTTCAGCTCCAGCGAATCCTCCGAACCATCCCTGTACTTTATATAGATCACCCCATTCGTCATCCTGCTTTGCATAGGATTCGTCGAACCGGCCATCAGTAAATATACATGCCCGGCCCTTCCCGTCAGAGCCACCACCGCCGAATCCGGATAATTATCCCACTGCGAGGTAAAAAGGATATTCTTATCACCCGCTCTCCCCGGAGTCGCAAAAGGGATCCCCTGCGGCAGCCGGATCTCATTACGGTTTCCCGCCAGCCGGCGCAGCCCCCCATCGTCGATATTCGCCTGTATCTTTAAATGCACCCAGTTGCCGATCCCGTTCACCGGCAGCTGCAGCGTGGGAAAAGGACTTCGGGGTGACAGATACCGTTGTTTGAAAATATTCATCACCTGGTCATTAAAAGCTCCCGAAAGATCCACGGTTTCCCATTTCGTATCCGGCGCCGCATTGCCCCCCCAGTTATCGATCATCCCGGCTTCCGGCCGGTGGACCGCGCCTGTCGAAGGGGTATTCGTTTTGCCCGAAGCCCCCCCGGTATATACAAATCGCACCCGGTTACTCCCGGTGACGAAACAGGATCCCGGAACCATTACACCGGTTACGGCACGGGCAGGAAGGGATATCTCTTTCGTATAAGCGCTTCCCCCCTCGCCTGCGATCAGCTTCCCCCCCACAGGAAATGAATTGTTTTTCAGGTTGATGACCCATCCGTTCCCATTCGCAGCAGCACTTATGTCCACATGCCGCCCGACCTCAAAACAGAAAGGCTGCCACCAGGAAAAGGCCCCCTGGCTCAATTTTATAAACACCGTTTTGCTCCCATACCGGGCATTCGGAAAAGCCATCAGGTTGCCCGCTCCTGTTTTACACCCCCACAAGGCCTTTTGCGGATCCGCTACATCCAGGATCTTTGCCGTTTTAAAATTAGCCAGTATCGTATCATCATCGCTATAAACACGGTTCACTATAGCCGTTTCCGGGGCCTTCCCCTCCCATACAACCCGCACCACATACCGGTCCGCAGGCTCAGCATCCACCTCCATCATCGGCGCCCCTACCATTCCATCCATCGCCTTCCAACCCACCGCCCGTCCATTGACCGTCACGGATCGTATCCCCGCCGCCCGGGCCTGCACCTGCAGCCGAAGCCCCATCAACCGGGAAAAAGATGGAGCCAGCACATAATTATCCGTATCGGCCTTGCGCTGGAACTGAAAAGACAGATCCGGGATTTTCAACGAAGCATGATCCCAACCCGCCGGCAACCCGGGTCGGATCGTCAGCACACCCTCCAGGGCATTCGGATGGATCCCAAAGAGCCCTTCCACCAGCGTTCTCCCCGCCATCCCGATAGGATCGGCAAAGTCCCGGTACAGTTCCCCCCGCATCGCATCATAATAGGACAGCTGTTCGAAACCGCCCGGGCTCGCGCTCAGGTACAGGCTCTCCACCAACGCACTTTTCCAAAGCCGGTACGCATCATCTGACCTACCGGCCTGCCAGTAAGCCAATGAAGTATGCAGCGTCTCCGCCAGCGCGACATTATTAAGGGACCACGTATAAGGCTGCCAGTTAGTAGTCGATAAAGTATAATACCCCTCGTCAGGCAGTCCTTCCGCCCTGACAGGAATATGCGGAATATCCCTATCCACATACCGCGTGGACTGATACGCCGAAAAAGGGTCTGCCACCCCTTCATCGAGAGCCGTATAGATCGTCCATAACCCCGCAGCCGGGTGTAACAGTCGCAACCCCAGCTGATCTTCATATTCCGCATAATGACCGGCAGCGGGCATCCACAGCTTGTCCCGGATAGCGGAAAGGATTCGGACCGCCTCCTCCCGGTAAGGAGTAGGGTCTTCCCCCGCCAGCACAGCCAGCTTTGCCGCCAGTTGGTTAGCCCTGTAATTGTAAGCCGAAGAATGTGTAACGCCGCCGCCGCTGTATTGCAGGGCGTCACTCGCCCAGATGCAGCAATAGGCGTCATACAGCCCATCGCCGTCCCCGTCGAAATTCCGCTTCTCCCAGGCCAGGTGACGTTTCAGCAGCGGCCACATCTCTTTTACGTAGGAAAGATCCCCCGTCCAGTAAAAATGGGTCAGCAGCTGATCGATGAACACCAGGTTCATATCATAATGATGTGCAATGATATTTCCATCGGGATAACGGCTGATATAGCCTTCGCTGAAGAGACTCGTACCCAGCTTTTCCAGCTGCCGGGCCATATTCAATGCCGTATCCGCCACCACAGGACCCGTCGCAGGAGTAAGCACCTGCGACTTCGCATAACTGCTGAAATGCTGCCTCGCCCGGTCATGCCATCCCAGCGGGTCCGCAATATAGGCGCCGCGCCAGCCATTGAACCGCTGCCGCCACGCTATCGCCCCATGCAGATAAGACGGATCTTCCCAGATGGCATCCGCCGCCACGCTCAGGGCTCCCCCAAGTGTATTGATATAAGGATCAGGGGTGTTCACCACCACCCGCCCTGCTAAATTTTCCCTCGCCTTTTCCGCCCGCTGATACAAGCCCGGCACATCGGTATAAGAGACCGGCCCCTGGTTAACCCGACCGGCAGTTCTATCTTCCATGCTGCTATTCGGATTCTCAATCAGGAAATACAACGCTCCCGAAGTATGCCCCGCCCCGCCTCCACCCGATCCGCCATACAGCCCCCGCTTCCTAACCCCCACCTCCATCCTTCCCATCACCACCGGCATCGCCCCCGCCTTCGATCCCAGCAAGTCCAGCGGACTCCCCTGCTTCCCCGCATCCGCCAGCCGCAGCACCGCCCCGGCCGGGAAAGTCCCCATCAACCGTTGACGGGAAGTCCCCCCGGTATCCGTTCTCTTAACCGGCTTATATTGTATCTCATAACGTTCCGATTCCGGCGCCAGCCTGCCGGTCCCATATTGCAGGACAAACGAATTTTTCGACAGCACAAACGTATCATCCCTGCAATACTCCGGCTGCAGATAAAAAGAAGACTCCGGATCCACCCCGATATCACCATCCCTTTTAAAAGGCAGCCCCGTCGCCCCGCCGAAGGCCCAGCAGAGCTGAACTCCGGAAGGTATATTCTCACAGCTGGCCTTGACCACCATCCCCTCCGTTTCCGCCAGGGCCAGCACCGTCAAATGGATTACCCCATTGCCCAGGAGCGGGTCCCGGATCTCATACAGCATGCTCCCCGGCCGGTAACGTGTCCTTATCCGCTCAGCCCCGATGATCCATTTGCTCTTATTGCCGGCAATCAGCCCGAACTTCAGATTACCTCCCATCCCCGGCATATAAAGCGCAAACTCCGGAAGATCGCCGGTCTCCACCCGGAACGCAGTATTCGTGCCATACAACGCCCTGTTAAAACGCCTGCCCCCGTTCACCAGCGTAAAATCCCCGCCTTCCGGACGATAATGCAGGACCCTCTTCTGATCATGCCACCTCCCGCCACCGGCCGCCTGTCCCCCGTCCGCAGAGCCCATCCCCCCGCCCGTTCCCCACGTTATCGCCGCTACACCAGCTTGCCGCACAACGCTCTCCTCACTCGCTCCATGCACTCTTCCCCCACTACTCGTCCCCGACGTCAACACGCTCGCCACCTGCGCATATCCCTGCCCGACCGACAATCCGATCAGCACAAATAATAATATCCCCCGCATCAGTATCCTAAATTTTGTGTGTAAAGCCCCTGTTTCACATCCAGCTCGGACTGCGGCAGCGGATAAAGAACAAAATTGATATTGAACGGCTGTATCTGGTGCGCCACATCCTCTGAAGCGATATAGGCAGGCACGATCGTATTGATCATCCCCGACCGGACAAGATCATGCCAGCGCGTTCCCTCCGCGGCGAACTCCTTCCTCCGCTCTTCGAATAATTGCGGCAGCGTTACATTCGCAACAGGCGAAAGACCCGCCCGCTGACGCACCTGGTTGACCGCCGCATCCACATCCAGCGCCTGCGACCCGCTGGCCCCATGCAGCACACACTCCGCCTTCAGCAACAGCACATCCGTATACCGTAATACGATGAAGTTGATCGGCCAGTCCAATTGATTGACCGGGATCTTCGTAATATCCAGGTATTTTTTCTCGAATGAACGCGTCTCCGGCACCCCATTATAAATATAACCCGACTGAATAGTGAACGCCTTCCTCGTATCTCCGCTCTCATAAGAAGCCAGCAGGCTTTTAGAAACAGGACGGATATTGCTGGTCCCATCGACGTTGATCCCCAGCGACTGCAGATAGCTGTTCGGCACCACCAGCCCGATAAAGCTGGCGCCCAGCACCGGATTGGCGCCGGAACTATACTGTACATCGAAGATCACTTCCGGATTATTCTCATTCGTATAGGAAAAGATGCTGTTATAAGAAGGCAAAAAGGAGAACTTCGTGTTGGCAATGATATCATTCAGTAACGGAAGCGCCAGGCTCCATTCATTCAGCCCCAGCCCCGGACCTTCGATATCATAAGTAGCACCCGAACGGGTCATATACACCAGCGCCAATATCCCTTCCGCCGCATACCTGGTCGCACGCCCGATATCCGTGCCGGTATAACTTGCCGGAAGGTTCGCGGCGGCGAATTGAAGATCAGAGAGGATCATCGTATAGACATCGCTGACAGGACTTCTCCCGATCGTCAATGCCTCCGTGGCCGTCAGCGGGTGATCCACGATTGGCAGCTTGCCAAACCATCTTACCAGGTCGAAATAATAAAAGGCCCTTAAAAATTTCGCCTCCGCCTCCAGCCTCGTCCGTAAACCAGCATCCGTAATGACGCTGCCATTCTTATTCAATTGATCCAGCAACGTATTGGCTTTGAAAATACCATTGAAATTCGTAGACCAGGCCTCCGAAACATACGGATTGCTGGCGATCGTTTTCTGAAAGGTCGTGATACCCTGCCAGTCCCGCACACCGCCATCCGAGATCGCATATAAATTATCCGCCCTCGTCTCGGACAAATTCATCAGCCTGTCCGGATAGGTCTTTAAATTGGAATAAACCGCATTGATGCCCTGCATGAAATCATTGGTCGATGCATAGAACGTAAGGCTGGTGGCAGCCGAAATAGGTACCTGGTTCAGATCCTTACTGCAGGACATCAGCAGAAAGAGCCCCGCCGGTAAAAGAAAAAATATCTTTCGCATATCGTCGTTTTTGTAATGATTAAAAAGTAAGATTTAGACCTACTATGATCGACCTGGGCAAAGGAAGACTCCCATAATCACCCGCTTCCGGGAACTGGGTGCTTCCGCTCAGGTCCGTATTGGCCGCCTCCGGGTTGAACCCGCCATAATACTTGTCCTTCCCGAACCAGTTCTCCGCCGTCGCATACAGACGGGCATGGCTGATGACCCCCGTATTCAGCGTCTTCCCAAGATCATATCCCAGCGTGATATCCCGCACCCGGAAATAATTGGACGAATACAGCCAGTCCGTATTGACGATCCTTCCGAACGTAGAATAATATTTACCCTGCTTGGTATAAGTAGCCAGCACATTGGCCGTGTAATCCTGCCCCGTCCTGTCGATCGCACGCCCCAGCAGGGAATAGATCGAACCGCCATTCTGCCCCTGCACCAGGACACTCAGGTCAAATCGTTTATAATGGAATGTATTCGTAATGCCCCAGGTATAATCGGGAGACGGATGACCTACGATTACCCGGTCATTCGCATCGATCGTCCCATCCTTATTCGCATCCAGGTACTTGGGATCACCAACGGTCTCAGATCCGAATAACGGAACATTATGATCGATATCCGCCTGCGTCAGGATCCCGATCTGTTTGACCACATTGATACTATATACCGGCGCCCCAACCTTTAAGATACTGTGGGGAACATCATACAAAGAAGGCACGAAGATCTGGTTCTGCCCGCCCGCCAGCGCAACGACCTTATTCGTATTGTGGCTGATATTGAGAGAAGTTGTCCATTGCAGCTTGCCCGTCAGGTTCCGCGTATTCACCTCGATCTCCCATCCCTTGTTCCGCACCTGCCCCGCATTGTTCAGATATGTGGCAAAGCCGGTATTGGCAGGGATCGGCACGTTCAGCAGCAGGTTCGTATTTAATTTATTATAATAGTCAAAGGCGGCCGTTACCCGGCTGTCCAGGACTGTGATATCAAATCCCAGGTCCCAGGTCTGAGACTTCTCCCAGCTCAGGTCCGGATTGATGATCCCGCCCGGAGCCTGCCCATAGGCCGGCGTACTGTTGAAAGAATAGTTGCTCGCCGCCAGCAAAGGCAGACTGCTGTAATCCCCGATATTGTAGTTGCCCGATTGCCCCCAGCTAACCCGCAGCTTCAGGTCATTCAGCCAGCTGACATCCTTAAGGAACTTTTCATCCGATGCTCTCCATCCCGCCGAAGCAGAAGGGAACCAGCCCCATTTCGTATTAGCCCCGAAACGGGAGCTTCCATCCCGGCGGATACTCCCGGACAACAGGTATTTATTATCATAGCTGTATTGCACCCTCCCGAAATAAGATAACAGCACATCCTTGGTCTCCGTAGTAGACCCGATCACCGCCGAAGCGGCATTCAGCGTGGTAATGACACTGCTGGTATATCCGTTCAAAGAAGAAATGCTCTCATTGTCCAGCTTGTCGGAATTGTAGCTGGCCCCTGCCACGGCCGAAATAGCATGCAGCTGGTGGATCGTCTTGTTATAGGACAGCGTATTCTCATTCACAAAGGTTTGCTTCCGGAAACTGTTGAAGGATCCCGAAGTCCCCACATTGGGCGCGGTAAGCCGCGAGGTCAGCGGCCCCGTGATCGTATACGGCGTATAATTCTTCAGATTATTATCCGTATTGTCCAGGTTCAGCGTTGACCGCAACGTAAGACCGTCCAGGATCCGGTATTCTGCATAGATCGAGGACAGGGTGCGGAATCTCCGGGTCTGACCGATATTATATTGCAGGATCGCAGTCGGACTATTAGCCGAAGTTCCCCATTTGTATTGACCGTTGTTGAAAGAATTGGCATACAGGCCCATCGTATCCTCCTGCACCGGAGAGAAGTTGAGACCCTGCATTACCTTTGCGATCCCTTCCACGCCCGGATCGTTCGAGATCGAATAGGTAGGCGTTATATTAAGACCGAACTTCAGGCTCTTCGAAGGCGTCACTTCGATATTGGCCCTCGCCGAATAGCTGGTATAATCCAGCCCGTTCACGATCCCCTTTTGTTTGGCATAATTACCGGATATATAATACCGGGCGAACTCATTGCCCCCATTGGCCGATAGCTGATAATTCTGGTTGAGCCCCTGCCGGAAGGTCGCATCCTGCCAGTCGATATAATTGAGGCCCGGATGACCCGGCTCTACCCACCGGTCATCGATCATCAGCAGCGTATTGACCTGGCCCGGCGCCAATCCCAGTATCTGCCGGCGCTGATCGGATGTCTGATCGGCCGTCCTGCCAGGCCCCGAACCTACCCAGGCCGTATTGATCATCTCGACGGCCCGGTCCACCCATTGCTGAGGGGTCAATAAATTCAGCCGGCGGCTCGCCTCACTGTTCCCCGCATAGACATTCAGGCTCAGTCGCGGCTTTCCGCTTTTACCCTGTTTGGTAGTGATCAGCACGACCCCATTGGCAGCCCTCGAACCATAGATAGCCGCCGCCGAGGCATCCTTCAGCACCTGTATGGACTCGATATCATTCGCATTGATATTATCCAGGGGATTGCCCGTGGTAAAGGCCCCGGTGCCATTGGGACTGGCAGGGGACAACGGGAACCCGTCAATGACATATAAGGGTTCGTTGCCGGCCGTGATAGAACCGCTGCCCCGAACCTGCACGCTGAACGCTTTGCCGGGAACACCGGTAGTTTCCTTTACCTGCACGCCCGCCATCTGACCTACCAGGGCCTGGTCAGCCCTCGCAAGCGGCCGGTCCTGGATATCCTTCGCATTATAGGAAGCGACAGCCCCCGTGATATTGGCCTTTTTCTGCGTACCATATCCCACGACGATCATCTGGTTGAGGCTCTTGGCGTCACCGGACAATTTCATATTGATCACCGCACTGCCCCCAACTACCCGCTCCATCGTCGCAAACCCCACATAGCTGAACTGCAGGACAGCTTTTTAGTCCGGAACACTGATCGTAAAGTCTCCGCTCCCATCCGTCGTAACAGCCTTCGAGCTCCCCTTAATAGCCACGGTGACACCCACCATCGGCTGTCCGTTGTCATCCGTCACCTTCCCCCTGATGATCCGGGGCGGAGGCATCGGAGCGATAGTATTATCCTTCTCCGCAATTGCGTTACCCTGGGCATCGCGGATGACGATCGTATTGTACTTGATCTCATAAGAAAGCCCCTGCCCCTTCAGGCAGAGATTCAGCACATCGGTCACCGAAGCGCCTTTCACGCTTAGCGTGACAGGAGAGGTCTTCTTCAGGAGCTTGGGCTCATAGACAAAAGAATAACCGGCCTGGGAATGAATGGCTTCAAAAACAGCCGTCAGCGTGATATTGCGTCCGGAAATCGTAATGTCCTGTGAAAAGGACCGCGCATGGACGGTAGTGAC
The DNA here is from genome assembly GCA_015655015.1 of Chitinophagales bacterium. GTDB lineage: Bacteria > Bacteroidota > Bacteroidia > Chitinophagales > Chitinophagaceae > Puia. The sequence continues at coordinate 30,453 of JAATFV010000215.1, forward strand.
GGCTAAAAGAGTGATAATGAGGGCTACCTTCATAATCAGCAGCATTTTGGTAATCGTTCGTCCCCACTTACGGGAGACATGGCACAGCAATGAATGATACATACCAGTTGTCGTTTGGATGAAAAGATAGAAGTCCTGATTTGGCTGATCGACCCGCTCACAGCCGGATTTGTTGCAAGCGCCTCCGGCAGCGGGTAATTTTTTCGTTAGTTGGTTACGTTGACATATGGGCTTTTTAAATTTCGTTTTTTTATATAATTAATCCCTTTCCCTGGATTAGGTTATTCTTCCCTTAAAAAATTTGTTTCGGTCCACCTTCACAATCGCTTCCTCTTTCACCACCGTTTACCCTTCCTTACCATTTATCCCCTTCGCCATTACTTACCCCTTCACCACAATATGCTTCTTAATATAATCAGGATCAATCTCCACGCCCAGTCCCGGCCCGCTGGGAACAGTCACCACCCCGTTCTCGCTTTTCAGCGAAGAGGTCTTGCACTGGAATGGCAGATCCTCGCTCAGCGCCTTGAACTCATGGAAAGGACCGGCATTCGGAATAGCGGAGACGAAATGCATCATGTATACATATCCGAATCCATCCCCGGTAATATGCGGGATACACAGCTTATCCATCGCCCTGGCCATGCGGGCCACCTTCATCGAACGCACCATCCCGCCGAAATAGAACATGTCAGGCTGCAGCACTTTCAGCGCGCCATTACCGATCAGCCAGCGGAAATTATGAAGGCTGGGCTCCTGCTCGCCGCCGGCCACGGGGATCTTCAGCGCTTTCGCTACCTGGTAAGTCTCTTCATACCAGTCGAAAGGAACAGGCTCCTCATAGAAATCATATTTATAGTCCTGCATGATCTTCCCGATCTTGATCGCCTCCTCCACACCATAGGACCCGTTGGCATCGGCGGAGATCACCATCTGGTCTCCAAAAGTCTTACGCACCATCGGGATCAGCTTCTCCGACCTTCCGGCAGGATATTCGGGGTGGTTCATACGCCCTCCCAGCTTGAACTTGATAGCCTTCGCCCCGGACTGCGCCAGCTGCTCTTTCAATTGCCTGATCGTCTCTTCAGCGGTGATGTCCCGCTCACTGTTGGCCTGGTAAACAGCGATCTGTTTGTTATGGATCTCCCCGATCAGCTCCCCGATGGATTTCCCGGCGATCCGCCCCATCATGTCCAAAATAGCAAACTCCGCCGAAGCCACCGGTACCCAAAGAGCCAGGTTCTGTAATTTGTAATTGCTGCCATAGACATACAGCTGCTCGATGATCGTTTCCAGGTCCCGCGCATCCTTTCCGATAAAAAAAGGCTGCACCCGGTTGACGAAAATGGGATACAGCGACTTCATCTGCAAACTATTGCAGACGCAAATGCCTTCGGCGCCATCTTTCGAGCGCACCCGGCAGAGAAAAGTATCCTTCAGCCGCAGCAGCTCCAGCGACTCAATGATCACCGGGCTGGTGAACAATTCTTTTTTAAATACCGGCATCGCTGCCGCCTGATCCAGCTTACCATAGTCCGGGACAGCCCCGCCGGTCTTATCGTCTATCAATCCCTCCGTCAAACGGCCGGAGGACCGGGCCGTAAAAGGCAGGGCAGCGGCTAATCCGCCGGTAACGGAAGCAGTAATGAATTTACGTCGGTTCGTGTGCATATAAAATGTTTTTATTTTAAAAAATTGGTTCGGATCTTGATAACCACTTTCTTCGCTTTCTCACATCCCTCCGCCCTGATATCGGGCCGGTGCGCGTCCGTAGGAAAACAAATAAAGAACACACCCGGATCCGCTGTATAATACTTCCCCTTGCCGGTATCATTATAAAAGATCACATCCCTTTTTTCGTCATAAGGCTCCCGCACCGTGAGCTGATCCGGGGACGTTATCCCCAGCTGCTGCCGGCCGGTGATCACATAATGGATATCCTGGTATTTGCGGTGTGACTCCCACTCGGAGACCTTGAATTCCTTCGAAGGGTTCTCCGATATAGTGGCAAATACATTCTCTCCGTCGATCGGATATTTACCCGGCTTCAAAGCGGCCAGGTCTTTCCGGCCCAGGAATTCATAGGCCTTATCCCACAGGACCTTGTCCTGGCGATACTGTTTCGCCCACTCCTTCCGGTTGATGGAAGAATGAGCTTTGATGGTAAGGTTTTTAGGAACCGGGTCCGGGATAGTACCGCTCCCGGATTGAACAGGCAGCGGACCGGATGACAAAGACATGGACCCCGGTAAGGAAGCCGGAGACCGGTCGCAAAAAGAGCCCAGCAGGATAAGGGCAAAGGAGACTTGGCAAAACAATCGACAATTCATAAATTTGATTGGTTTGGGTGAAAAGATAGAAGTCTTGATTTGGCTAAGATCGTTACCCAAACTATTTCCGCGAAAGCGGATAGCCCCGGAAGTGTTGCAAGCGCTTCCGGTTTTTCATGGGGGCCCGATCCATCCTTCTTTATTCTTGGTTTAACATATTTCGTCTGTACATCATTTTATTTAGGTCCACCTCACTACAGTCATCGCATCTTCCTAAACACCGCACTTTATTTACGATCATAAGGCATAACGACCACCCGGCTGCCTTCTACCTTGAAATGGACCTTGTGCGTCGCCTCCAGGATATCCAGCAGCTGGCTCACATCCTCCTTCCGGGAGATCACTCCGGAAAGAACAAGGTCCGCCGTACTGCCTTCATAGGAAACGGCCAGATCATACCAGCGGGCGATCTGGCGCATGATCGTAGTCACCTGCGTGTTCTCGAAACGGAACTCCCCATTCTTCCACGCGATCACCTCTTCCATATTGGGCGCCGTTACTCGAAAATCATCGCTGTTCGCAGAAAGACTGCCCTGCTGCCCGGGCTTCAGCAGCAGACCGGCCGTATGGCTGACCAGCTTAACGGACCCTTCCAGCAGCGTGGTCTTCACGGCATTCTCATCCTCATAAGCCATAATATTAAAGTGCGTCCCGAGCACGTTGACAGTCATCTTATTCACGGTTACCGCAAAAGGCTTGCTGACGTCTTTCGCCACCTCGAAATAACCCTCACCCGTCAATTTGACCACACGGTCACGCCCGGTAAACGCAAGGGGGAAAGTCAGTGACGAAGCAGCATTGAGCCATACCTGGGTACCGTCCGGCAATACGATATGATATTGACCGCCGCGTGGAGTAGAAATAGTATTATAAGACATCGCACCCGTGGATTGACCAGCGCTTCCGGAACCAATAACATCTCCGGAAGGAACAGTCCCCCCGGAAGCAATAGCGCCACCAGCCTGATAAGTGATCTCCCCCTGACCATTCTTAATGATCTTAACCCCCTGTGGTGCTTTCTGCCCTGCCGCCAACACGCCATCCTTCATAGAATCCAGCGGAACCTGTGACCCGTCCGCCAACGTAAGCAGCACATGATTATCAGAATGGAGAGGAGTAGACTTGACCTTCGGAGCAGGCTGCACAGCGATCTGCCCGTTCTCTTGCGGCGGCTTCCGCAAGATCCGCCAGGTGCCCAGGGCCAGCAGGAGAAGGACCGCAGCAGCGGCGGCAAAGCTCAAACGGCGAACATTATACCTGTCTGATAAAGATGGGATCTCCGGGGTCGCAGTTTGGGCCACCCTGTTGGCGGCCTCGCTGATCACCGTATCGAAGAGCTGTTCCTTGTCCATTCCGGAGTCCCCGTATTGCCTGCGTTGCAGGAGAATCTCCCCGATCAGCTGGTCCATGACCGCCCGGTGTTCTTCCGTCGAGAGCAGCTCCAGGAAACGGGCCCTTTCAGCAGCGGAAAGACGCTGGTCAAGCTGTCGTTCCAGCAGGTATTTCAATTCATCGTATACAGACATATTTCATTGGCTTAGGTTGGACGCAATCATTCTCAAATAAGAGATCTCTATTTTGACACAATCATACGTTATATCGACGCAATTATGCACTATAGTACATGCGGTATAATAAAGACATCCCTATAATAGAGACGAAAAAAAAGAGTCCCCTAATCCGTAGACAGGAAAATATTTTTTACCCCGGCGCCCGATTGGCCCCGATTCGGCCATAACACCGGAAAAATATGCTCATAGTCCGACCGGGAAAAAAGCTAAAAAAGAAAAACGCCCAGATATTGCACCAGCTGCTTGCGCAGAACGACCAGCGAACGGGCGATATAATTTTGAGAAGTAGCCTTGGAGATATTCATTTTGCGGGCGATCTGGTCGTGGGTAAGCCCCTGGAAGCGGCTGAGCTTAAAAGCAGTCTGCATCTGCACAGGCAGACCGGCAATAGCATTGTTGACGAGCCGCTGCAGCTCATTCAGCTCCATTCGTCCCAGGGCATTCGGCTCATCGGCGGGCACCTCCAGCTGCTGAAGGTCCTGCAGGGATGCCGTGATCAGCTCTTTACGGAGATAGTCGAGGAACAGGTTCCTGGAAATACGGTACAGCCAGGGCTCGAATTGCCTGACTTCCGCCAGCTTCTCTTTCTTCAGCCATATACGAATGAATACTTCCTGCGCCAGTTCACGGGCAAGTTCGGGAGATTTCAGGAAATGAAGCCCATTGGAATAAATACGGTCCCAGTAGAAATTGAACAATTGCCGGAAAGCCCGCTGATCTCCCTGAGAAGCGTTTTTTAATAATAACGGCTCATTATAAATACCTTCATTTAGCAAGACGGCAATCGATTGTTCTGACTAAATTATGTATTTCCGGTGAATTATTTCCAATAATTCTTCAGGAGACGCCCGCCTTCCCATTGCCGGGCACACAACAAAAAAGGCCCGGAACCACCCTCACCGGCTATCCAGGCTCCTAATAAACAGGATCACATCCTCCCGCTCCTTCTCCGTAAGCTCCAGCTTGTCAAAAGGTAGAGTTTGATTTTCGATTCTCATCCCCATCCCCACCCCCCCGCCCTTGTTATAAAAATCCATCACCTGTTCCAGACTTGTAAACACCCCATTGTGCATATACGGCGCCGTACGGGCTGCATTGCGCACCGTCGGGATCTTAAAGGCGTGCCGGAAGGACTCCGTCTCAATCACAGCATACCTTCCCATATCATCATCTATTTTCTTATGCAGGGTGTCTCCCGGCACCCCGATCACCTCACTCTCCGTTTTCACATACCGGGGAGGAAAAGTTCCGTTGAACAGCGGCATATAATGACAGGTGGCGCACTTCGCCTTGCCCATGAACAGATTGAACCCATTTATCTCGCCGGCATTCATAGCCGACCGGTTGCCCCGCATGTATTCGTCAAACCGGCTGTTGAGCGCTACCAGGCTGCGCACATAAGAGCCGATAGCATTCATGATCTCCAGCGTATCGATCCCCGTCCTGTCCTTCCTGGGAAAAGCCTTCGAAAACAATTCCCGGTATTGCGTGTCCTTCCACAGCCTTCCCACAGACAGCGTCATGGAGCCATGCATCTCTAAAATGCTTTGCACCACCGTCAGCGACTGGTCTTCCAGCGTATTGACCCGCATATCGTAGAATTGCGATGGCTGCAGAGCGGCATTTAATAAGGTAGGAGTATTCCTTTTGAGCAGGCCATCCTTGCTGATAACCGTGTTCTTCGTCAGACGATCATTGCCGATAACCGTGTTCTTCACCAGCCCGTCGGTAAATGCCCTTCCCGGCTGATGACAGGACTGGCAGCTCCTGGTTCCGGTCCCTGACAAACTCGGATCAGCGAACAGCACCTTTCCCAACGCTATTTTCTCATCCGATAAAAAAGAAGAGGGATCGGGAGCATACGCATTGATATTAAAGGCATTTGGTTCGAAAAGGGTTTTCGCATCCTGGTTCAGCAGCCGGTTATACCGGATAACGTGGATCTTTAATCTCACCACCAGATCGCTGATATCAGTAGTAAGAGGATTACAATAAGAAATAATGAACTCCGCCCTGTTGAAAGCATTGAAATCAGCATGGTCCTTCAGATACCCGATAGCCGCATCGAATCTCTCCTTCAAATGACCGGAATCCTCCTTGCCGGCATCTCCTTTATCTACCCCCTTTTTACTAATACCCCTTTTATCGGCCCCCTCTTCGCCAGCTCCTTCTTTATCATCCTCCCCATAATAACCCATCACTCCCATCAAACTCTCCAGTCCGGCCGCCGACTCCGCCGTGCTCCTTAAAGTCAGCGGATTATCAAAACCGCTGATGCCAAGCGTTTCGATCCTGAACACCTCCAGTTTCACGGCATCGAATACCTGCCAGTCAAAAATATCAATATTGCCAAAGTGTTTTCTGTATTTATTGCAAGCCGTCTGCAACAGCGCAAGCTGCCGTATCAGCGAAGGTGTCATAGATGGGTCTGCCTTCGGAAATAAATATCCTTCGATCACCTGCAGCCCCGCAGGCTCGAACACCTGGTGACTCGACATTTCCACCTCCGGTACCGGAGGCCCGTTCACCGACCTCGATGCGGCAGGCTCGAAATATTCGGCAGCCCATTCAAAACGTTTATAGGCCAGCCTCGCCTGAAGAAAAAGGTCTTGTAATTGCTGCTCATCAACAGCAGCTACCTTCACTGCAGGCTGCAATCGCCCGCAAGCTGCCTGCAACCGGCCGCAAAGAGCGGAAAAGCTGTCCACCTGTACCAGCAGCGCCTGCGCGATCGCCTTTTCAGGAGCCGGAGCCAGATCCTTTTGCCGGCAGGAAAAAAAGGTACCGGCAGCTGTAAAAACCACCAGCCCCCCTATAAAAATAAATTTCTTCATATAAAAAGGAAAGGGGCAACTAAGTTAAGCTGCTCCTTATTCATTCGTTTATTTTTTATCTATTTACGTCCCTCCCTACCCAATTACCCCCCTGGCATAATTTTTACTGTCAGCTAACCATGCAAAAGCCGCTGTTGTCCCGGACAGTCCAGATCCTCCTGCTGCTCGTCCTGTCGGGGACCATCCTCTATGTGGCCAAACCGGTCCTCGAACCCCTTGCCATCGCTGCCGTCCTTGCCCTCGTATTCATGCCTTTATGCAGCTGGCTGGAAAAAAAGGGGATCAGGACCTGGCTGGCAGCCCTATTCTGTGGTTTTATCCTGGCCGTTTTAATGGCAGGTATCGGCAGCCTCCTGGCCTGGCACATCAAGAACATCGGCAACGACCTCTCGGAAATAAGGGAAAATCTTGCCCGTATGACAGATGGATGGGGTCACTTTCTTCATGACAGCCTGGGTATCGGCCCGCGGAAACAAAAGGGCATTGCCCCCATATGATCCTCACACGTTGCGTATCCGTCGTTCAACAGTACCTGATCGGCATGTCCTATGTCATCGGATGCCTCTGGATCATGTACAGCATCGGCTTTTCCGTTATCGGCATTAAAAATGCTATCTTCTTCGCCATCCTGTGCGGCGTACTGGAGATCATTCCCTTTGTCGGCAACCTCACCGGCAGCGCCCTCACCAGCCTGATGGCCCTTACCCAGGGCGGCGGAACGACCATGGTAATGGAAGTGCTGCTCACCTATGCATTCATCCAGTTCCTGCAATTCTATATTATCTCCCCCCTGGTAATGAAAACTCAACTGAGCTTACACCCCCTGTTCACCATCCTCATTCTGATCGCCGGTGAGCTGCTCTGGGGCATACCCGGAATGATCCTGGCCATCCCCTTCCTGGGGATCTTCAAAATAATATGCGACAATGTCGAAGGTTTGCAACCGTTAGGAGATCTCATCGGAGGAAAAAAGATCCACCGGCGCCCCCACTGGACACGGAAAGACCAGGCATCTCAAAAAAGCAGGTCTGACCTCCCCGTTTCATAACCGGATCAATGGCAGAAATCATTGAAAACTACGCCTTTCAATCCTTCCCGGCCAAATGGAAAAGCGCTGTAATTTAATCCGCCCAAACCTTGCCTGTCTCGAATATTGCTCCTATTTTAGAGCCTTAATCAATATTGGATAATCACCTGATGCGTTTCATATCCCCCGGCTCTTTATTCGGCGAAACAATACGGCCCCTTGACAAGAAAGCCATTCAGCTGGGAAGAAAAAAATTACTGGCCGAATTGGAGCTTGGCACAGGAGATAGCATTGAATTACACGGCATACGATTCAGCAAGAGCGAAATAATTGACTACTTCGAGGAGCTGCAAAAAGACAATATAGCGGATTACTACAACACCATTGAAGAAGACAGAGTGCTCCTGGGCTTTCTGGAAGAATCATCGATCGGCCGGAACGATCGGTTCAATGATAATCCTCTCTATCTCGAAGAGCCCTTTATTCATTGGATAAGCCCCTATTATTTTTCAGCCTTCACCTCCTTCGCCAATTCCTGCTTCCGGCAATCGGATCAGTCCTCCTCCAATTATTCGGGCCAATTCGCATCCAGTTCGGGCCAATTCCCATCCCACCATTCGAATCAGTCCCTTTCTTATTCAGATCGATCCCCATCCCAATACACCGATCAGTATGATAATCTAAGCGCCCTGCTTGCCAACCGGCCGCTGATGACTGACCATGACATCGAGCAATCCTGGCTTTTCATCGCTAAGATCCTGACCAATAATATCGCGTTGATCGATTATTACCGAAATCAAAAAAAAGACAGGAACAATACGGTCTCTATTGATAAAGTCTCGCCCTTGATGGATTACTTCTACACCCGGCTCATCCAGTTACTTCCCGAAAACAGATTTAGCGGATTAAGGGATAAATACGCCTTTGTGATGATGCAGGCCTGTATCTATATATTCAATAATGACAAAGGCAACAGATCTTCGGCAAAGATGTGGATGGAGAACGCAGCATCCCTGGCCGTGTCGGAAGAGACGAGAACGGAGATTGCGGACAAGCTGAAAGAAATGAACAAAGCCTCCAGGAAAAGTGATTTTGCCCTCATAGGCAGGATCATATGGATAGCAATTATCGTTGGACGGGCTGCCACCTGCAACTTCAATAACAGCGACACCTACCATTACCAGAATACGCCTGTTTATACCCTGCCACAGGGAGATAGCGCCAGGAAACTGCTCCGGCCCTTCCTGGATTCGGTAGGCAGAGAGAACCCCTACATCCCGGCAAACAGATTACCACGTTCCGGCTCCCCGGGAGACAGTCCCCGGCCAACAGGCATCCATCCAACGCCTCTCGTCCATAAATTGCCGCCGCTCAGTGACAGCATCCGGCCAACAGACACTATACCTTGACAAGGACGTCCCATCCAACGAGGACGTCCTATCCAACAATGACGTTCTATCTGACAAGGACGTTCCATCAGACAATAACGTCCTATCCCCCCAATCCGGTGCCCTTGATCGCCTCCTCTTTATCCTTGTCGATCAGAAGATCATACATTCTATAAATGATGCTCAGGATCTCATCTGCATTTTTCCTCGTCAACGCCTCATCCCCCCGCTTTTTTAACGCCTTAATCTCCTGTTGATTGCTGTATGCTTCATTGGGCTTCATCGCATAATATAAATAAAGGCCGGTGACATAACTTACGTCCTTTCGCCGGACACCCCATGTCAGCCGGTCCATTTCCCGGATCTTCCACCGGAGGAATTGTGTGCTGCAGGTATTGATCCAATCATTCTCCTCCGCCCCCAGCGCTTCCAGTCGTTTTATCAGCTCGCTGTCCGTGGACTGCGCTAACAGCTCCCGGTAACTTTCCCTTTTGGCGTAATATTCTTCTTTCAGCAACAGGTTCCTGTCCCCTTTCTCGGCCGAATCGATCACCTGGGCCAACCTTCGTTTCTGATCATCCAACTGATATTTGACGTCCGTCACATCATCGGAAGAGATCCTTTTAAGTTTTTGCCGTATTACTTCCAGCTCGGTAATGGCCTGTTGAATAGCAGCGCTCTCTTCATACATTTCCTTGAACAACAGCTTATCCAGCTGCCGGTTCCCGACTCGATGCAGGTAATTCACCTCTTCTTCCATCCTTACGATATTCACCGTCCTGGAGGACGGGCTGAAAGCTTGCTTGAACTCCTCATCGATCATGCTGATATAAGCCGTAACGGTAATATCCCGGCTTTCGCTGATCTCGAAAGAAAGATCGATATCACAACCTTTTATCAGATCCGAACGAAGATCCTTACCTGTAATGCTGATGATCCCGATGGGAAGATTGGAAGGAGGCGAAGAATACCGGCTGCCTTCCAGTACATTTATGAGCAGCTGATCATCACTCCCTTTGAGTATGGTCCGGCTCAATGTCTTGGTGACCGACTTGCGGATAGGCAGAATGGCATTACGCTCGAAAATGACCTCCAGATGGGTAATATTATTCTCCGTATCGTCCACTTCCAGGCAGATATCATTAGGCAGCGGCTGCCCGTGAATAGAGAATTTTCCCTGCACGATGGTGATCTCAGGAACCGGCACATCCAGAGGTGTTTGCCGCCCGTCATAGATCTTCAAATGAAATGCATTCAGCGTATTGGGAAGCAGCCGCAGCATTTCGCTGATCCTTTCCGCTACCGGCTTTAACCCGCTGTCAAAACCGCCGTCTGCACGGGTAATACGGTAATGACTTCCCGGAGGGGCATTTTTGATCGATGCCGCAAAATATTCTTCCTGTTCCCGGCTATTTTTCTGATAGGCGGTTTTCACCTCGATAGGCCCCCCTCCCAACCGGCGCTCAGGCATTTCAGATCCTTCCGGACCCCTCTCCGGCAGCCTGCTTGTCTTGCTGCCTGCATAATAGGCCGCCCCCTCTACTACCGCCGTAGTAGGATCGATCGATGTATTCACGGAGATATGCAATTCCTGCGCTAATAAAGTACGTACAAAGGGAATATAGGTGCTCCCTCCCACCAATACGACCTCCGTGATGGCTTCCGTGCTGAGATTATTCCGTTGCAACAGCTGCCGGATAAAGGAAATGGAAGAAAGGATCTTATCTGTTATGACACCATTGAATTGGGAACGATCGATGGAAAAATAAACTTCATCGATATGCCCCTCTTCATCGGTAAAATCAAACTCGATATCGACGCTGGGATAATTGCTCAGGCCGATCTTGGCTTCTTCCGCTTTATATAATAGCTGAAAATACAGCTTATTATACCTGCCATTGGCGCTCAGCATCTTCGTGGAAAGATCCTGGATACCGTACTTATTCTCAAGATAGGGAATGAACAGCTGCGTGATCATCAGCTGGTCAAAGTCCAGGCCGCCCAGGAAATTATCCCCTTCATGATCGACCACTTTCATTTCATCATCCTCTATTTTTACCAGGGCCACATCGAATGTGCCGCCCCCGAGATCATATACCAGCCATTGACCTTTCATTCCGGACCTGCCCTCTTTATTCGCAAATGCAAGACTGGCCGCGATAGGCTCCTGAAGCAACAGCACTTCCCTGAACCCTGCGGCATATCCGGCCTCCTTGGTGGCATTGCTCTGTATCGTATCAAAGCTGGCGGGAATGGTAATAACGACACTTTCGGGTATCTCTCCCGTAAAAATGAAATTTTTCAGCTCCTGCAAAATGATCGTGCTCAATTCAATCGGCGTTTTAAAAACACCGTTGTTAGGCACTAAAAAACTTTCGCTGGTGCCCATCTTCCTTTTAAAAGCCGCAAATACGTTGGAGGGATCTTTCTCCACGTATTCCCTTGCCTTATCCCCGATCAGTATCCTGTCTTTCCGGAAAGCCACCACACTGGGTAAAGTGACCTTCATACCTGCCGGGTTCCTGAAAATATCCACGTTCCCGTTGTTTGCCCGCGCGATCAGGGAATTGGTGGTGCCCAGATCGATGGCAAAATTGATTGTTCCTGACATAGCTGTTTATTTCTTACTTATTGCCGACAATGACCACTCCCTTCTGTAGTAAGGAACGATGCCCGTCCTGGTGAGTGTAAACAATGGGTTTTATTACATCGAGTATTTCGAGGGATCCTTTCGCGGAACCGGTAATGCTGGCTTCAAGGTCCGTGCGTGTCTCCGTATAGAGCTCTCCCATCGGGTTCAGCAATAAAAGACCGGCTTCTTCCAGCACCGCCTTCATTCGGTCTATATTTCGCAGCACACCGGTGGAAGGTTGCTGAAGACTTAGTTTTTTTTCCAGCTCAAAGACCAGATTAGCCATTTTTATCCATAACTGAGGGGCCATGATCAGGGTATTAAGATGCAATAATATAAACTATTTCCAATAGTTTATCATTCATCGCACCAGCACCATCGTCCCCTTCCGGAAGATCGTTTTCCCGGTATAGGATTTTCCCTGGACCATCCAGACATACGTACCCGGATCCTGGAGCTTGCCATTCAAACGGCCATCCCAGCCCGGACCAATAGCCGTTGTCCCAAACACCAGCTGCCCCCATCGGTTATAAACCCGGAAATATTCAATAGAGGAGATCCCCACCGGAATGGGACGGAAAATACCATTGCTGGCCTTGCCCGGTGTAAACGCATTGGGAACAAAAATATCCGGGAGCGTCTTGAATACACGTACCAGGATACTCGCAACCCCATAACAACCGATCTCCGAAGTAGCCTTTACCAGGTAACGGATAGAATCGGTTTCGGCACCCAGCGTAGCCACCGGATCAGGCGTATTGGGATTATCCAGACCGATAATGGGTGTCCAGGTAAAAATATCTCCCGACGTATCATTGGAGCTTGCATGCAGCTGCAAAGGCTGACCCATCACGATAGAAGTATCCCTGCCCGCATCGACGATAATGGGAGGGATCACATGAATTTGAAAAGTGTCTATCAGGGGATTAGGGCAGCCCGCATTTTCAATGCTCAGAACATAACCGGTCGTCTTCAATGGAGAGGCGACCGCATGAATGAAATAAGGGGTAGACCCGATATTCCCATTGCCGGGATTGGTCAGTGTCTCCGTATTTGACCAGGTATAGTTCGTTCCGATAGTGATCGCAGCATTTAAAGGCGCGACGGACCCGTAACAAATGCTGGTGTCCGTAGGATCAATAGTCGCCTGAGGAAAAAGAGCAGGCACCACCGTTATAGCAGCAGGAGCGCTGATATCTGCCGGGCATACGCCGCTCTGCACCAGCGCCCGGTATAACGTGGGCTGCGTGATCCCGAGAACACTGTATACGGGATTGGTATTGGCAGGGCTAAAATCACTCCAGGTGACCCCGTCAGGTGAGGACTGCCAGTTCTGTACGGTGCCTGTCTGACCGGTTAAGGTAAGAAGGGCATCCTTATTTTGTCCCATACAAAAGAACATGCTCGCCGGACTTAATTGCCCGCCCACCGTCTTTGGGTCCACCGTAATGATAGCGGCCGCGCTGCTGTCGACATCACAGCTGCCGCCGTTTTGCACCAGGACCCGGTAGCTGGTGGTAGTAACCAGGTCTTGCGCCGTATAGCTGGCAGCGGTTACAGGCAGCTGATTCCAGGTAGCTCCATCATCAGTAGAAGACAGCCAGTTTAGAATATCTCCCATGTTCCCGGTCAAAGAAAGAAGCGTCGAATTCGTCCCGGCACACACTTCCTTATCATTAAGAACAAGCCCGGCGACAGTAGGCAGCGTGGTCGTAACCGGGATCGTATCCGTCAGATTGGCGCAGCTGTTGACCTCCTGTGCCGAGATCTTGCCTCCCGTGGCCCCTACTTTCACCTTCAGAATATTACTGTCGGCGCCGGAGACCACCGACCACCCATCAGGGATCTTCCACTGATAAGAGGCTCCTGTCAATCCCGGAATAGAATAAGTCAGCGTACTGCCGATACAGGCCACCGAAGGACCGCTGATCATCAGCCCGTCACAAACATTCCGGAGAGCGACATAGGCATACGCAAAATGCCCGCCCGGAACACAGTTGTCCGCTTCAAAGGTCAGCGTGACCTGTTGCCCCCGGTATGGGGAGAGATCGAATGTCACCTCTGTCCATCCCTTATACCAGACATCGCGCAGATGTTCGGCATTGGGACTATTGGAATTGGGATTCGAATTAGGGGAAACATGAGGACTTAGATAAATGCCCTGGCTCTCCGCCAGCGCAGTATCCAATACAGCCCCCGACCCCCGGTTATCGGCATTGTCGTGCGTAGGAAGAAAATACTTGGGAGAAGCGCAGGAGATGACACTGCCATGCGCCGACAGGGTAGCCGAGAACAAAGGCTGCTGATTGGAATTATGCGTCCCGTTCTCCAGCACCATGGCATAGGCATACGTCATCGTATAAGGCTGCGGCACCGCGCTGGTGGGCACGCTGATCAGGTAGCTGATCCCACGGACATAACCTCCCTGAACCCCGGAAGAGTTGGAACGTGTAATGGAAGTCGATCCCAATAAGACCGAATTAGTATATTGATACCCGTTAATCTTGGGAACAGTGGCAAATCCGCCGAAATAATCCGTGCTGGAAGAGCTCAGCACCTGGATGCCGGGAACAGAAGGCAGCTGAAATTCATAGATCGTGCTCGCACCAATGGTGCCCGAAGGCGCTACCGCACCCGAATCATAATACAGCCGGTTAGGGGGATTGGTAGTTATCACCCCATTCCCCCCTGAATTGTTCCCGGTATACGCTTCCCAATGCATAAGATTACCTAAAGAAAAATTGTTATTCAGCGGGCATGACTGAGACTGAGCAAACGCACAGGAACTAATAAAAAGGAATAATACAGGTAACAAAAATTTCATCAGGCTGTAATAACAGTGATTAAAAATGAATATCGGCCGACACCTTAATATAATACGATACGTGGGAATTGACCTAACAGTTTACCCGTTTCAAAGTTAATTTTTTAATTCCGGTAGATCAACGATTTGGGAAATTCATAAAACACTGACTATCAACAAATATTCCTCTTACCCCTCTCCCGGATCGCCGGCGTGATCCGCCGCCGCATAATCCCCTCCTATCTCTTCATTGATCTTTTTCATAAAATGGAGCAGATACCGGGCATTTTGCTCCGCAAGCCGTCTTCCGGTTGCCGTATTCATCCGGGCAGGCAGCTTCAATAGCTTGAGCTTAAAATGGTCCAGCGCATATACCTGGTCATCAGGCTCGCGAAAAGTAGCCAGCGGGTCCGACTCATCAAATAATTTTTGGCCGAGCTGCCCGGCCGTATAAAAGACCCTGGCCAGCCCGATAGCACCAAGGGCCTCCAGCCGGTCCGCATCCTGCAGGATCTTAGCCTCGGCCGTAAGCGCATCCACATTCGCCGAAAAACTATGCGCATGAATAGCATGCCGGACCCCCTCGATCTTCTCCCGGGGGAACGCAGTAAATGTTGCTTCCAGAAGCTGAGCGGTCCTTTCCGCACTGAGCCGGGAGGTCAACCTTCTTTCCGGATGATTTTTAGGTAAAGAGACCAGGTCGTGAAAATAAGCGGCCGCGAGTAAAATGAGCGGATCGGCAATAGCCCCCTCTTCCCGGTTAATATATTGTGCCGCCTTCCAGACCCTTTGAAAATGCCCCAGGTCATGGGAACCGTCTTTATAATCCAGGTTGAGGCGCAGGTAGTCGACAAAAATTTTTTCCCAATAGACTGCATCATGATGTTGCATGCCCAAACATACAACAAAAGTTGACCACCCGTTTACCAGGGGGTGCAAAATAAAAAAAGGGCCAGAATAGAAATTCAGCCCCGTTTTAAAATCCAATATCCTATGAAAAACCATGTTATTAACGCAAGTAGGAAAGAATTAATTGTGACAAGCTTAAGATAGTATGAAAATATTTTTCAACACCCTACCCGCACATACTTCGGCTTTCCGTTGTGGTCAAACGCCGATATATCCACGATATTGATCCCCCTTCCCCACCTGACCGCCGCACCCACACTGCAGTAACACCTTCATTACAGTCACAACAACCTCATTACAGGCAGCACCTCCTGAATGCAATAATCATACCCTCATCGTAGTAATCAATCTCACTGCCATCACAGCTGGAGAAATTTAAGCCGCAGCAGCCCCAGCGCCCTTACTTTGTGATTTTTTACAGTATTGACAGAGATCTTGAACTTCCCGGCAATCTCATAATTATTCAACCCTTCTATATAACACATTTTAAAAACCCGCTTGCATTGAGAAGGCAACGCCTCGATCGCATCATAGATCTGCTGCAGCACCTCGGCCCGGATCATTTCATTCAATACGAACTCTTCATGATCCGCCGACTGATAATTACTCAGCCCCGTCTTCAGCAGAGAATCCCGCTGTGCCTTTTTCGCATAATTGATACAGGCATTCCGGGTACTGATATAAAGAAAAGCCTTTATATTCGGCAACGTCTCAAAATCCCCATGCTTCCTCCAGAGCGTAACGAATACTTCCGTGACAATATCTTCTGCCGCAGGTATGTCTCCCAACAAACCAATGGCAAAAGTCCGAAGAGAAGAATAATAAAGATCATGGACGGCATGCAAAGCATGCGTACTGCCTCTTTTTAATTCAGGCACGATGTCCACACTGTTGAGCATTGACATTAGATAGGAGGGGTTTAAGGTCTTCAGATAAAGTAAACTTCGCAAGTATAACACTAAATTACATATTCACAAAAAACCATATTAGAACAAACACTATAAAAATAATAAGAGTTTACACTTATTTTAAATTATTTGCCCTTTCCCGCTAAAGCCCCCGGCACCGTCTTGAAAATTCTTATTTAACCGTTCCGGAATCATGAAGACGATCTAAACTTTTCCCGGTAATTTTAATAACAGGAACAAAAGACCGACCCATGGGCCTGCAGCAAACATCCCTACCATATAAGAACACCTCCTATCTGCATTATTACCTCTGCAACTATCTGCCGGTATCCGTCGGAAAAGACACCCTTTCCCATAGCCTCCTTAAATTCAAACGGGGCCGCCAGCCCGATCTCAACGGATGGATCGACTGCTCCCTGGAAATGCTGGCAACCACTCCCATCCTCCCCCCCGGCAGGATCATCGTCCGCGCCCTGCACCATGAGGAAACTATCCTCCGGGAAGACTCCCCTCCTACCTCCCTGGACAAGCTGGGATCAGCACTGGCTCTCCGCTTCAAAGGCCACTACCGCCCCACCCTGCTCCATAAATCCCTCCCCACACAGGAGATCAAAGAGCTTTCCAAAGAACAACGTGAAGCCGAACTTCAGGGACTTTATTCCCTCCACCCATCCCCCATCGGCCCCTCTCCCATCAGTCCATCCCCCATCGGCCCCGCCGCTTCCACCCTGCCCGCCCCCGCCATCCCATCCCTCAGGCAAACCGCCCCTTCCTTCCTTATTATTGACGACATCCTCACCACCGGCACCACCATGAAAATGATCATCGACGCCATCCTGCGATCTTACCCTGAAGCCAATCTCTGCATCTTCACCCTGGCCAAAGCCGATTATGATACCAGCTTCAATAAATCTACCCCCCTGCAGGGACAAAACTACCAGCTCGCGCCGGGAAGGAACTGGGTAGTAGCAGAAGAAGAAGCCTCTTTCTATTCCCTTGATCAGTTAAAAGCCCGGATCAGGACAAATACATTTTAATTTTCCCGAATGCAATGCCAATCGAAGTGCAATGCCAATCGAATGCAATACCAATCTCCAAAGATTAGTCAATGCTAATAGAGCTAACGTAACCAGGTGAAGGACAAAAATCACCCCCAAATAAAAGGGAGGTGCTGCTTTTAAAACAGCACCTCCCCTGTATCTTATGTCCGGAAAACGCCCCGCCGTTTCGGGGGGCGATCCACATCCAGCTGCTTTAGTGGTATCCCGGATTTTGTACCAGTTTCGCATTGGCGGTAATTTCCAGGCTTGGTATGGGGAAAATATACAAATGCCCATCCATAACATCCTGCAACTTTTCCGGACTCCTGGCCGCGCTGAAATAAGGCATCCCGCTGGCTACCTCATAGCGGATCAGATCCTGCCTTCTCACCATTTCCCACGCCAGCTCCCTCGCCCTTTCTGCCAGGAGATTCGGCAAAGTCAGCTGCCCGGAAGTCCAATCGTGACTGACATCACCGCTGTAAGCACGCTCCCGCACCTGGTTGACAAGCTGTAAGGCATCCGTCACCTGCCCGGCCCTTAGCTCCGCTTCCGCTTTCGTTAACATCACCTCCGACAGGCGCAGCAGCGCCATGTCATTATTCTGATTGCCCGCCGTACCCGATTGAGGGAAATATTTGATATTCCGGGCCCCGCACAGACGGAAGGAACCCGCCCCGCTGGAAAAGGCAGGGAACGTTGGATTAAATGCCAGCAATAACCCCGTCTGCTGATCCACCGCCTCTATACTGGTATTCGTAGTGGAAAACAACACATTCTGATTTTGCGGATAAGTGAAAGGAGTAGTGAACTGCTGCCCCACCAGGTACTGCCCCGCACGCATATCCTTAAACGTCCGGTATGTATTAGCACCCGTCGTCGTATACGTGGAGCTCGTGTCGAAATTATTGTAAAAATCGGACGTGCTGCTGAACCCATTATAAGGCGTGCTCGTCAACCCGAACGCCGGCACACTCTGATAATGCAGCGTGAACATCTCCCAGCTCATCCCGCCGATATTCGTATGATCGAAAGGCACCACAAAAATATTCTCCGTCGAGCCGTCATTATTAGGCGAGAAATTATCAAAATAATTGGTCATCAGCTTATACGGCCCCGCCAGCACTGAATCACAATAGAGCATGCAATCCGTCCACCGTACCGTCCCCGTATACACCTGCGCATTCAGGTACATCCTGGCCAATAAAGCATAGGAAAAATATTTCGTCACCTTTCCATATGTAGTATTATCCCCCGTCGAAGACAGCCCCGGAAGGCTGGCCTTCAGCTCCGACTCTATAAAATTGAACACATCCTTCCGGCTGCTATTGGTAACACTATCCGGATTCACATTCGCGCCCCCGGTCAGCGGCACATTCCCGAACAGATCCATCGCCTGGAAATAATAAAAAGCCCGGAGGGTCTTTACCTCGGCATTAATGCTGGCCAGCGAAGCCGGCACCGGAGACAAAGAATTCACCGTGCTCAGGATAAAATTACATTTACTGATCCCATTGAAGATGTCCTGCCAGGCTGGATCCAGGAAGTTACCGGTAGGAGCCCAGGTATGTTTCCATAAGGCATCCCAGTGCCCGGCATCCGCCCAGTCATTTCCCCTGGAAGGCACGATCATTTCATCCGACGAAGACTCCTGCATGGGAAACACATTGTTATTCCCCCAGGCAATATTAGTTAGCTGCGCATATGCCGGCGCCACGCCCGCAGCAATCTGGGCAGGAGTTTGCCAAAATTCACTTTGTGGGACGACACTGTATAATTTCTGATCCAGCTTGGTACAGGACACCCCCGCTATCATTAGCAGAGCCCCTGCAACCCGTATATATTTATGTATCTTCTTCATATATATAGTATTTTCTTATTTAAAGGTGACGTTAACGCCGAAAGTAAAAGACCGTGTCTTAGGATAAAAACCATCCCCCTGGTAAGCCGCATCGATATAGGCCTCTGTGGGTGATGGCGGCTGGTTGGCGATCGCACCTTTATTGCCGCCCTGCGCCAAAAGATTCGAATTACCCGTAGCAGTAGCTACATAATTGGACAGGAAAGGAACATTGGTGGTCGCATTCCGTACTTCCGGATCAAGACCCCGGTAATGCGTGACAACGAACAGGTTGCTGGCCGCCACATAGGCTCTTAAATTTTGAAGCCCCTTCACATGAAAATTATACCCCAGCGTCACATTCTCCAACCGGAGAAAAGAGGCATTCTCCAACCAGTGATCGGACACCTGGGGAGAATTTTTAATGCCATTGGTCAGCGCATCCTTTGTTCCGTTATTGCCTGCAAACCGGCTGATATTGTCCAGCAACAGCCGCGTATTGTTAAATATCTTTTGCCCGGATACTCCCCGAAGGAAAAAACTCAGGTCCCAGTTGACATACGTGAAATTGGAAGTGATCCCATAATTGAACTTGGGCGCAGGATCGATATAATGCAAAGTGGCATTATTGACGTTACTGGTCTGCCTGCCCGCAGAATCGTATAATTCATTGCCCGCCTGGTCCAATCCCTCCTGGTGCGCCAGGTAAAACACATAGGGACTATATCCTACCTTCAGATAGGTAATGGGACTGGCGCTCAAACCACGCCCCTCCGCCTGGCCTCCGGGAATATTGTCCGTTCGCACATTCAAAGTGGTGGCCCCATTGCTGTAAGACCCCGCAAGGCTGGTCACCTTCGTCTTGACAAAGCTCATCTGCCCGGTCACCGACCAGGTAAAATCCTGCCTTTTAATGAGCACCCCCGTCAGGCTGAATTCCTGCCCTTTGTTGGTCAACGTCCCTACATTGGCCAGGATCGAAGGATAAACGATCGTAGGGCTGGCATTCGGATACTGCACGCTATAGTTATAGAGCAGCTTTTCCGTCTTATCATTGAACACATTCAGATTACCGCTCAGCCGGTTGTGAAACAGCGAGAAATCCAACCCGATGTTCTTGCCATGCCTTTCCTCCCATTGCAAATTGGGATTGGCATTTTGATTCGGCGCATAAGCCTGTGCATAACTACCCGTAGCGGCATTATAATAATTCCCTACCGGAGCATACGTCAATTGCGTGTTATAAGGAGTAATGGCATCCTGGTTACCTACTACCCCGAAACCGGCATTGATCTTCAGCTCATTCACCCAGGACACGTCTTTCATGAAGTCTTCATGACTGATACGCCATGCCACGGAAGCCGATGGAAAATTACCCCAGCGGTGATTCACCCCGAATTTGGAAGAACCGTCATGACGCAAGCTGGCCGTGACATAATACTTGCTGTCATAATTATAAGCTACCCTTCCCAAAAAGGAGATCAATTTATAATCTTCCTGGTAGGAAAAAATACGGGCATAAGATTGCACCCCTCCCTGGAGATTGTTCGCCTGGTTCTGATCCAGCAGGAAACCCTGCCCCACGGACGCCTGGTTATTATACATGAAATCATTGTACTCATATACCGCAGTAACCGCCAGATTGCTCTTGCCAAAGTCTTTCAGATAATTGATGTGGAAATCTCCTTTATTGGAATTACGATTTTCCCCACCCACAGCGCCTACGTTCAGATTGTTCACCACGGGGAATACCGGTTGATAGAAATTCATATCATTGCTGAAATGAGTGATCGACCCCGTTACCCCTATCTTCAGTCCGGATATCAGTTCATAGTTGGCAGTTCCATAAGTAATAGTCAGGTTCTCCTTCCCGTTATTGGTCTCCCCCATCTGCTGGGCTACCGGGTTCTGAAGGGCAAAGTCCGAATAGGCAAAATAGCTGCCATCCGCATTCTTGACGGGATAAGTAGGAGGAGAGCTGTACGCCTCATAAAAAATATTATAATCCGCATACTTCCGGGACGTCTGCGTATTCACGATCCCTACCTGCAGATCTAATTTATCATGCAGCGCTTTCTGCTGGGCGCTGAACCGGAGCCCCACCTGCTCCCTGCCCGTATTCAATACGATTCCCTCCTGTTTCAGATAATTGACCGACGCCCGGTACGTAAACCCGCCGCTGCCGCCGGAAAGGGAAACAGTATGACTATGAGTAACCCCCGTACGGGTCAGCGCCTCCTGCCAGTTCGTGTTGCCTCCATGATCGAAGCCAGCGATCGTTGCCGCATCTACCCCCGCTGCAGCAGCTCCCTGCTTCCACTCCGCCGCATTCGCCATCGGATACTGCTTGGCCAGCCGGTCGATAGCGATATAACCGCTATAGTCTACCTGCGGAGAACCCGAACGCCCCTTTTTGGTATTGATAACAATGACCCCATTGGCGCCCCTCGACCCGAAAATGGCCGTGGCGGAAGCATCCTTCAGCACATCGTAGGAAGCAATATCCCCGGGAGGAATATTGGCGATCTGGTTGGGATCATCCAGCGTAACACCATCCAATACGATCAGCGGCGTCTGACCACCCGTCAGAGAAGTCTGCCCCCTCAGCCGGATAGATACCGCCTGGTTAGGATCCCCCCCGGGCACCGTTATAGACAGCCCCGGCACCTTGCCCTGTATCTGCTGAAGAGGACTGGCCAGATTGCCCGTCGTAAAATCTTTCGAGGCAACACTGGAGACCGCCCCCGTCAAATCTCTTTTGCGGGCGGTTCCATAACCCACCACCACTACATCCGACAAAGATTGCGTGGATGGAACCAAGGTAACGTTCACCGTGGTTTTATTGGTTATATCGATTTCCTGCGGGCTAAAGCCGACAGAACTGATCACCAACACCCCGCCGGATGCCGGTACGCTCAACGAAAAAGACCCGCCCGCATCCGTAGATGCCCCGGACGAAGAACCTTTTAAGGCAATAGTAGCCCCCGGCAAAGGATTTCCCCTGTCATCCACGACCTTCCCGGTAACTACTTTTGTTTGAGAAAATGCTAGTTGTGTAAAAAATACGCAAATAATAAGCAAAGAAAGCTTTGCAAGCAATCGATTTAATGGCATACGAAAATGGTTTAATGACGGTCCGAAAATAAGACTTTATCAGAATTTAACAAAATAGGTTGTTAAATCCATTCATGCTTAAGGGAGACAAATCTTTCCAGATAAATGCTGCACAACAAAAAAGCCGGTCAGATAAATAATTAAAGACTAATTAAAGACCGCCTGTAACTTGTAGCCCTATCAAAGGCCAGACCCGTCGCATGCGCCCGATCCATATCGCCCGTCCCCCGCCAGATACCTCCAGACACCTCTCCCGGTAACCTCTCCCAGCAATAGCTTATCCGCCTTCATTTAAGCTATCAAATAAGCATTAATATGTAAATTAGCTCCAGCGATTGTAAAAAACTATATATATATCACCATGCGAACCATATATCCGGCCTCCGCTCTCCTTGCAATGGCAGGCCTCGCCCTTCTCTTCTGCCATCCGGCCCTTGCACAATCCGGCTCCCCGCAGACCTCACCAGCCCGCCAGGCGGCAACATCCGACACCTGGATCATCCGCACCGATACCATCGATCCCGCAAATTACTCCGGCATCACCGTCGCCAATGGAATGATCGGCCTCGTCTCCTCCCCCGAACCCTTCAAAGTAAAAGATGTCGTTCTCAACGGCGCCTTCGATCTCTATGGCCGGGGACGGGTCAGCAATATCCTGAAGACCTTCAGCTTCGTAAATATGAACCTGGAGATCGACGGCGACCGTATCGACAACTTCGCCCGGGTCACCCACGGACAGCAGGTCCTGGACATGCGGCATGCCAACCTGACCACCAGCTTTGACTATGCTGACAAGGCATCGGTCAGCTATACCTGGTACGCTTTACGGAATTTGCCCTACACAGCCCTGGTAGATATCACCATCACCGCCAAAAAAGACATAGAGATCATCCCGGCCAGCGTCATGGAAGCCCCCGACATGCTGAAAGACGTACAGAATTACTATAATGAGATCGACAGGCCCCATGTCCGTATCTCTTTGCTGACCTCCACCGCCAGAAGCCCCACAGGGAAATTATTGATGGCCGCCTCCAATAGCTTCCTCTTCGATGAGCCGCACGGCTCAGAGCCCGCCGTCATTCATGAAATGTGGGATAACAGCATGCATTTGCTCAAATTTAAAAAGAAGCTAAAGGCCGGCTCCACCTACCATTTTGCCCTGACAGGCTCAGCTGTCACCTCTGCACACAATGAAGACCCGCTCAACGAGGCCGAACGCCTTACCATTTTCGCCACCCTGGAAGGAAGCCGCCGCCTGATAGCATTTCACGATCGCGCCTGGGACGAACTTTGGAAGAGCGATATCCTTTTGGAAGGCGATGACAGCACCCAGCGGGACATACACTCCATGATCTATCACCTTTATTCCTTCGCCCGGGAAGGCACTTCCTACAGCCTATCCCCCATGGGCCTTAGCGGACTTGGCTATAACGGGCACACCTTCTGGGACACGGAGATCTGGATGTTCCCGGCCCTGCTCCTGTTACAGCCCAAAATAGCCGCTTCCCTGATGGATTACCGGTACCAGCGCCTGCAGGCTGCCCGCAGTAATGCAGCTTCCCATGGCTGCAAAGGAGCCATGTTCCCCTGGGAGAGCGCTGCCAGCGGCAATGAAGAGACCCCCGTATGGGCCCTCAGCGGTCCCTTTGAACATCATATCACCGCCGATGTAGCCATCGCCGCCTGGAATTATTACTGTGTCACACAGGACAGGAACTGGCTGCGTGAAAAAGGTTATCCTATCCTGAAAGAAACCGCGGACTTCTGGACCAGCCGCGTAGAAAGGAACGGCCCCGGCCATTATGATATCCGGAACGTGGTAGCTGCCGATGAATGGGCGGAGAATGTAGATAACAATGCTTTTACCAACGCGGCCGCCCGGGCGAACCTTTTCTATGCCGCCGAAGCGGCAAAGCTGCTGGGACTGACACCCGATCCCGACTGGACATTGGTGAGGAATAATATACCTATTCTCCACTTTCAGGACGGAACAACAAAAGAGCACGCCTCCTATAATGGAGAAAAGATCAAACAGGCAGACGTCAACCTCCTCGCCTATCCTCTGAAAGAGGTCAGCAACCCCGATGCGATCCGTAAAGACCTAGACTACTACGAACCACGTATTGGAGAAGGCCCTGCCATGACCCATGCGATCTTCTCTATCCTGTATGAACGGTTAGGCTTGCCCGCCAAAGCATACCAGGCTTTCAAAAACGGCTATATCCCCAATTTACGGCCTCCTTTCAACGTTATAGCAGAGACGGCCGGTGGCAACAACCCCTATTTCGCTACCGGCGCAGGCGGCTTGCTGCAAGCCATGTTAAATGGTTTCGGCGGATTGGAGATCACCCCCGCCGGTATCACCCAGCTGAAAACACACCTGCCCTCTCAATGGAGCTCTTTAAAAATGACAGGTATCGGGGCAGGCAAAAGAACCTATATAGTAAAATAATTTCATATAGTAAAAAAATAGAAGCCTGTTACAATAAATTACACACTAACCTGTTTCTGTAATTGGAATAATAATTGCACAATCTAAGAGTGAATTTGCGGATCAAATAAGAGTTTTATTTAATGTTTTTTCCCCTTTTTTACTAAAAGCGTCGTATTTTTATTGTAAATAATATCCATCGATCAACCTGGTTTAAATCATTTTCAAAATATATGGCTTCTCAAAATCCATTAAATTTTTTGAAAAAAACATTTGGAAACCTGTATTTTCTCATGTTCCTGAATGGTTTTTTAATCGCTTCCCTCTTCTATTTCAAAATGGAGGCAGCCTATGAGAATGGACTGTTCCTCTCTATAAAGACCAGCATTGATAGTAAAATAGACGCCAACGATACCCAGGACTCCATTCTGCTGAAAGCGATGAATACCTGTAATACGCTGATGGTTGACAGAGCAGCTACCTTTCAGAACGGGGTCAGGCTCGGTCCCCAGGCCGACTTCTTTCACCCCGCTTCCGTAGATCTGATGACAGCCGGGGGAGCCTGCGGCAGCTATTCCGAGGTGCTGGCCAGGATCCTGCAAACCTATGATTACCCCATACGCATCGCCCAAATGAAATCCAACGGCGTTTTCGCGGCACATAATATAGTAGAAGTAAAAACGGTTCATGGCTGGGTAGTGCTGGATCCCACTTTCAATGCGGCTTTCACCAGGCCCGATTCACGACTGGCCAGTTTTGCGGATGTACAGCATAACTGGAACTATTATTCCAAACAGGTGCCGCCCGGATATGATCTCAGCTACCGGTATGAAGACGTCAGATATTCGAACTGGACTAAAATTCCCGTTGTATTACCCGCTATTAAAGGAATATTAAACATCCTGCTCGGCGCCGAAAGAGCCAACACGATCTCCATTCGGAGCTATTTTTTAAAAATATACACCATTTACTTTTATATTGCCCTGTTCCTTTGTATCCCGATACTCCTCTATACGATCAGGAAGATCGTTAAAACAAAACTTTTCCCGAACCCGAATATTCCGCTCACCTTCAGCAATCTTGTAAAATATTTGAGACCAGGCCCCAATCGTATACAGAGCTTATAACTACCGGGCTTTCTCCTACCTTCCCCTTCGTATATCCACTAAATGTGATAAGAAACATAATGCCTATATTTATCTTCAATTAATGTCTTTTATCCCGAACCGGTATTCACCATTCTAATGTACGTTTAAGCGCAAGATCAATTATGTTATCGATGGCGCGCCTGAACCTGACACGGCAATTAAACCCTGATGAGCACAATAACAGGGTCCACAGTCTGTTGATTGTCTATTCATCATTTTAATGTAGGTTTGGCCCATAAAAATTTAATAAATGCTTAAAGTAGGGGTTTTTGGAGTTGGACACCTGGGGAAATTTCATCTTAATAACTGGAAAGAGATCAAAAAAGCAGAATTAGTAGGATTTTATGACCCGAATGATGCAATTGCCCGGGAAGTCGAAGAAAAATACCAACTGGCCCGCTTTCCCGATCCGGAACAACTGATGGATGCCTGCGATCTGGTAGACATCATCGCACCTACCCCCTTCCATTTCACCCTTTGCGAAAAAGCCATCCGTAAGGGTAAACATGTATTTGTTGAAAAACCTCTCGCCAACACCATGGAAGAGGCCAGAGAACTGGTAAAACTGGTAAAAGAATCCAATATCAAATTGCAGGTGGGCCATGTAGAACGTTTCAATCCAGCCTACCTGGCGGTAAAAACCATGCAATTGACCCCCATGTTCATCGAGGTCCACCGCCTCGCACAGTTCAATCCAAGGGGAACCGAGGTCAGCGTGATCCTCGACCTGATGATCCATGATATCGACATTATCCTCAGCCTGGTAAAGAGCGAGGTGAAAAATATTTCCGCCAGTGGCGTAGCCGTGATGACCGATACCCCTGACATAGCCAGCGTACGTATCGAATTCAACAACGGATGTGTAGCCAATCTCACTTCCAGCCGCATATCCATGAAAAAAATGCGGAAAATGCGCCTTTTTCAAAAAGATGCCTATATCGGTATCGACTTTCTCAATAAAAAAGCCGAAGTCATTAAATTAAAAACACCCCAGGACCTGGATGTATTTTCCTTCGATATCGAAACACCAAATGGAAAAAAGACGATCGCGCTCTCCAATCCATCCGTGCCGGAAGTAAATGCCATCCGGCTCGAGCTGGAGAAATTCTGCGACGCCATCCTGGATAATACACCCACCCTGGTCTCCGAAGTAGACGGATTCAGGGCAATGGATATTGCTCACCAGATCTTACAAAAAATAAAACACAATACCATCAACTCCTGACCCTGGTCATGCCAGCGCATAAAAAACCACATAAGATCGATGTCCTCTGGTACCTGCTCAGCGACTACTTCACGGCCCTGGTAGCTTCCATTATATTTCACTTCAGTCGCAGAATGTTGCTATCAGAAGCCATTGTGGTAAACCATCACCTGCTGCTGACCAACCGCTTCTGGCTGGGCACGATCACCATCCCCCTCTGCTGGCTCATCCTGTACGCAACGGTAGGGTCCTATACATCGCTCTACAAAAAATCCCGGCTGAACGAGCTCACCAACACTTTTGTTTACAGCATCACCGGCTGCACGATCATATTCTTCTCGATCGTCATCAATGACCCCGTAAAAGATTATCATTACTTCTATAAAACCTATTTCATCTTCCTGTTCGCCCATTTTATTTTGACATTGTTGGGAAGAATTACAATTCTTAACCTGGTACGCAAACAGCTGGACGAAGGAAAGATCGTATTCAACGCGCTTTTGATAGGCAGTAACGCCGTAGCCACCAGGATCTATAAAGAATCGGTGGAAGGCCTCCGGTCCTCAGGTTATCAATATGCCGGATATGCCAGCAATGACAACCAGCACAACAATGGCATCGTCCGGTACCTCCCGCAGCTGGGCGCCTCCGAAGAGGTAGAACAGATCATCGACCGCCATGATATTGAATTGGTGGTAGTCGCCCTGGAACGATCCGATAAAGAAGAAGTAGAAAAGATCCTTGAAAAGCTCAGCGACAAGGACGTGGAAATAAAGATCATGCCCAATACCCTCGACATCCTGTCCGGCTCCGTCAGGACAAGCAATGTATGGGGCGCCCTCCTTTCCGATATTCATACCGGCCTCATGCCCGAATGGCAGCAGAATATCAAACGGCTGATCGATGTACTGGTTGCAGTGCTGGGATTCATATTCCTGTCGCCCCTGATCCTCTACTCCGCGATACGCGTCAAGCTCTCCTCCCCGGGCCCCATTGTTTACCGGCAGGAAAGGATCGGCTATAAAGGAAAAAAATTTTTGATCTTCAAGCTCCGCTCCATGTACATCCATGCGGAAGAGAACGGACCGGCGTTATCCTCTCACAATGACCAGCGAATTACCAATTGGGGAAAGACCATGCGCAAATGGCGCATCGACGAACTACTGCAGCTCTGGAATGTCCTGAAAGGGGAAATGTCTTTAGTCGGCCCCAGACCCGAACGTCAATTTTATATCGATCAGCTATACCATCGCACCCCCTATTTCCGCTACCTGCTAAAAGTAAAACCCGGCCTCACCTCCTGGGGAATGGTCCACTTTGGATATGCGGAAAATGTCGATGAAATGATCGAACGTATGAAATACGATCTGATTTACATAGAAAATGTCTCTTTAGGCCTTGATCTTAAGATCATGCTGCACACCTTGCGCATTCTCTTTATGGCCAAAGGGAAGTGAGAGAGTAGCTGCAGGAAAAATCTGTAAGCTGCCTTGAGCAGGTTTTCAGCCATTAACACCAGATCCTGCATCGTGCTGCAAACAGGCATTATTAGTTCGTTTAACTTAATCGATTGCTCCATGAGTAAAAAAATATTCCTGTTCACTACGTACTGTTTTCTGCTTGCAGCCAATAGCTTACCGCTAACAGCTCAAAAAAAGCTTGCTGCTGACAGCTTGCCGCTGGCAGCTCCCAAATGGCAACAGGAAGTCCACTACGACATCCGCGTCACCCTCAATGACAACGATCACTCCCTGATTGGTTTCGAAACATTCCAATATATCAATCACTCCCCCGATACGCTCACCTGGTTATTCATTCACTGCTGGCCAAACGCCTATAAAGATCAGACTACCGCTCTCTATCAGCAATTATCGAAGATCGAAGAAAGAAAAGGCAAACTAAAAAAAATAAAGGAGAATGGTTATATCAACCAGCTGGCATTCAAGGTCAATGGGATACCGGCCCTTACCCAACCCCATCCTCAATACGCCGATATCCTCCGGCTCATGCTGCCGGGGAAGCTCCTGCCCGGAGCCGCCATCTCCATCACCACTCCTTTTTTCGTTAAGATACCCTCCTATTTCTCCCGCCTGGGACATGAGGGAAAGAGTTATATGATCACACAATGGTATCCTAAACCCGCCGTCTATGACAGCAAGGGCTGGCACGAAATGCCCTACCTCGACCAGGGTGAATTTTACAGCGAATATGGCTCCTTTGACGTACATATCACCCTCCCTGCCGCATACGTAGTGGGAGCTACAGGCCAATTACAGACAAAAGAGGAATTGGAAATGTACCGGCAGCTGGGCCGGACCGACCTGGCCGAAACAGGATCTTCCCCGACCGGGTCCGGCGCCTCCATAAAAGGTTCCTCCACTCCCCTCCACTATCGGGCAAAGGACCCAGCCGCCCTAAAAACATTGGACTATCATGCTGAGAACGTACACGACTTCGCCTGGTTTGCTGATAAAACCTTTCTGATCAATTATGATACCCTGCAGCTGCCCTCCGGCAGGATCATCGACGTATTCTCCTGGTACCGCCCTAACGGCAACAAAGAGTGGAGACATAGCATATCCTACATCAAAGACGCTGTCCTCCACTATTCAAAATGGATAGGCGAATACGACTATCCCGTGGTAAGCGCCCTGGAAGGCCCCGGCAACACTTCATCCGGCGGAATGGAATACCCTATGATCACCCTGATCACCAGCCCCAAAGCAGGCAGGGAAGACCTGGACGGCGTGATCGCCCATGAAGTAGGACATAACTGGTTCTATGGAATGCTGGGCAGCAACGAACGGGAACACCCCTGGATGGATGAAGGCATCAACACTTTTTATGAATTTCAGTATGAAGCAGAAAAATACCGCAGCAATTCCGTGCTGGGCTCCATGATACCGGAAAAATTGCAAAAATCAGGAGTAGAAGAATTTCTGAACGCTGTCTATGATGTGCTCAACCAGCTGAAAACGACCGAACCCATCGAATCACCCGCAACAGCCTTCCCCTCCGAATTTGACTATGGCATCGTCGTATACGCGAAAACAGCTGTATGGATGCATATCCTCGAAAAGGCCATGGGAAAAGACAGCTTCGAAAAAGGCATGAAGACCTATTTCTCCTGGTGGAAATTCCGGCACCCTTACCCGGAAGACCTGCGGGCCTGCCTGGAACAAAGCACGGATTTGAACCTGGACAAGCTCTTCGACCTGCTGAATAAGACGGGAATGCTGTAATTTCGACCAACTTCATCCGGAAAGACTAAAATGAACGTACTTAAAAGAATAGGTATCCTTCTACTGGCAGCTTTCAGCGCGCAGCTTTCAGCCCGCTCTCAGGCTTCCACTCCTTCCCTGTCCGCAGCTCAGGAAAGGTTTGCAGCTGACAGCCTGCAGCTAACCCCTCAGCGAAAGCTAACCCCTCAGCGACAGCTTCCCACTCAACGACAGCTACCCCCTCAGCGACAGCTAACAGCTCCAAAATACTGGCAGCAGGAGCTGAACTATACCATCGATGTCTCCCTGAACAATACGGAACACACCCTTGACGGCTTTGTCAAAATTTTATATAAAAACTGCTCCCCCGACACCCTGTCCTTTATCTGGATCCATCTGTGGCCCAACGCTTACAAAAATGACCAGACCGCTTTCAGTGAGCAATTATTAGACAACGGAAGAACAGATTTCTACTTTTCAGACAAAGACAAAAAAGGCTATATCAACCACCTGGATTTCAGGGTAGATGGGATCCTCGCAAAAATGGAAGACCATCCCCGGTATATCGATATCATAAAAATAATCCTGCCCCGGCCTCTTTTACCGGGCGCCCAAATAACGATCACTACGCCCTTCCACGAACAGCTGCCCTTCCTCTTCTC